>CAZJUQ010000046.1:0-94402 GCA_964549335.1 uncultured Lentimicrobiaceae bacterium
CATTACTTTAAGAGGTTCACCTTCTTCATTAGTGGCAATACCAGGTTGTATTACAACGTATCGTTCGTAATATATTATTGTATCTAGTTTTTTTGTAGGTAAACCTAACAGATAACCAATTTTGTTTGGTAGTGATTTGAAATACCAAATATGAGCTACCGGTACAACTAGAGATATATGCCCTGAACGTTCTCTACGAACTTTTTTTTCAGTAACTTCTACTCCGCAACGGTCGCATACAATACCTTTGTATCTAATTCTTTTATACTTGCCGCAATGGCATTCGTAATCTTTTACAGGTCCGAAAATGCGTTCGCAAAACAATCCGTCGCGTTCGGGCTTGTATGTTCTGTAGTTAATGGTTTCAGGTTTTAACACTTCGCCGTACGAACGCTCCAAAATTGTTTCGGGCGAAGCGAGGCTAATGGTTATTTTATTAAAACTGCTGGGTATTTTGACATCTTGTCTGAAAGCCATATTTTAGTATATTATTGTTTTCAAAAAAATTTAAAAAATAAAATTATTGATCGAAGCGGATTTCCAATCCGAGACCGCGAAGTTCGTTTACAAGCACATTAAACGATTCGGGGATATTGGGCACAGGCATATTTTCACCTTTTACAATTGCTTCATACGCTTTGGCACGTCCGGTAACATCGTCCGATTTTACGGTGAGTATCTCTTGCAAAATATTTGCGGCGCCAAAAGCTTCGAGGGCCCAAACCTCCATCTCACCGAAACGTTGACCTCCGAACTGTGCTTTACCGCCGAGAGGTTGCTGTGTAATGAGAGAATAAGGTCCTATTGAACGGGCGTGCATCTTATCGTCGATAAGGTGATGGAGTTTAAGCATGTATATGTATCCTACGGTAGCAGGCTGGTCGAATCTTTCGCCGGTACCTCCGTCGTAAAGATATACGCTTCCGTTTTTAGGCAAACCTGCCTTTTCCATATACATGTTTATCTGTTCGTCGGTGGCACCGTCGAAAATGGGAGTTGCAAATTTAAGTCCCAACTCTTTACCTGCCCAACCCAATACGGTTTCGTAAATCTGTCCGAGGTTCATTCGTGAGGGCACGCCCAAGGGATTAAGAACAATGTCAACGGGAGTTCCGTCTTCCATAAACGGCATATCCTCTTCGCGGACAATACGTGCAACAATACCCTTGTTTCCATGGCGTCCCGCCATTTTATCACCAACTTTTAATTTACGTTTTTTGGCAATGTAAACCTTAGCCATTTGAACAATACCGTTGGGCAACTCGTCGCCTACCTGAGCAACATATTTTTTACGGTTGTAAACCCCGAGAAGTTCTTTATATTTAATGATATAATTATTCAACAGGGTTTTAATAAGCTCGTTTTTCTCTTTATCCGATGTCCAACGTCCGGGGTTAATTGTAGTATAATCAAGCGAATTGAGAATTTTTTGAGTAAATTTGGTTTTAGGAGGAACAACAACCTCGCCGAAAGTATTGGTAACGCCCTGTGAGGTTCTTCCCATTACCAAAACCGTAAGTTTATGAATAAGTTTTGTCCTTAATTCGTCAAAAGCCTTGTTATACTCATTGTCAAGTTCTTCGATTATCTCTTTGTCTTTTGCCCTGAGACGTTTGTCTTTAATAGTACGCGAGAACAAGCGTTTATCGAGAACCACACCTTGCAACGACGGAGGTGCCTTTAGCGAAGCGTTTTTAACGTCACCGGCTTTGTCGCCGAAAATTGCACGGAGCAGTTTCTCTTCGGGAGTCGGGTCACTCTCTCCTTTCGGGGTAATTTTACCTATAAGGATATCGCCCTCTTTCACTTCGGCACCGATACGTATCAATCCGTTTTCGTCCAAATCTTTGGTTGCATCGGCACTTACGTTCGGGATATCGTTGGTAAGTTCTTCGATACCCCGTTTTGTATCTCTAACTTCAAGGGTAAATTCTTCGATATGAACCGAAGTAAAAAGGTCTTCTTTAACGATACGTTCCGAGATAACGATAGCATCCTCGTAGTTGTAACCTTTCCAAGGCATGAATGCCACTTTAAGATTACGGCCGAGAGCAAGTTCGCCGCCTTGTGTTCCGTATCCTTCACAAAGCACCTGTCCTTTTGTAACTTTATCGCCGGTACGCACTATCGGTCTCAGGTTGATAGTTGTATTCTGGTTGGTACGGCGGAATTTTGTAAGATGATACTCTTTTATGTCGTCGTCGAAACTGATAAGTTTTTCGGTTTCGTCGCGGGTATATCTTATTATTATCTTTTTTGAGTCGACATACTCGACAATTCCGTCTCCTTCGGCATTAATCAACACACGGGAGTCTCGAGCCACACGGGCTTCTATACCGGTTCCCACAATAGGAGCTTCGGCATTAAGAAGCGGCACGGCCTGACGCATCATGTTTGAGCCCATCAAAGCACGGTTGGCGTCGTCGTGTTCCAAGAAAGGTATCAACGATGCTGCTATTGAAGCAATTTGATTAGGAGCTATGTCGATAAGGTCAACCTCTTCGCGTGGTGTTATGGGATAGTCGGCTTGATAACGCACTTTAACCTTTTCGTTGACAAAGGAGCCGTCATCGTCAACCACCGTATTTGCCTGTGCAATAATTTTGTCTTCTTCCTCTTCGGCACTAAGGTAAATGGGTTCGATTTTGTAATTAATAACACCGTTTTCCACCTTACGGTACGGGGTTTCGATAAATCCGAGGTGATTTATTTTTGCAAAAACGCACAACGAGGAGATAAGACCGATATTAGGACCTTCGGGAGTTTCGATGGTACACAAACGTCCGTAGTGGGTATAGTGTACGTCACGAACTTCAAATCCGGCTCTTTCACGCGAGAGACCTCCGGGACCCAGTGCCGAAATTCTTCTTTTGTGAGTAATTTCAGACAAGGGGTTGGTTTGGTCCATAAATTGCGAGAGTGCATTTGTACCGAAAAACGAGTTAATAACCGATGACAGGGTTTTTGCGTTTATCAAGTCGGTAGGGGTAAACACCTCATTATCACGCACGTTCATTCTTTCGCGTATTGTACGTGCCATACGTGCCAAACCCACGCCGAATTGGGCATGCAGTTGTTCGCCGACAGTACGTACTCTACGGTTACTCAAGTGGTCGATATCGTCAACTATGGTTTTCTGATTTACAAGTTTAATAAGGTGTTTTATGATAAGGATGATATCTTCTTTTGTCAGAACCCTGACGTCCATTGGAGTTTTAAGGTTCAACTTTTTGTTGATACGGTATCTTCCGACTTCACCAAGGTCGTAACGTTTATCCGAGAAAAAGAGTTTTTCGAATATGCTTCTTGCGGTTTCCACATCGGGGGGCAGAGCGTTACGCAATTGGAAGTAGATGTACTCAACAGCCTCTTTTTCGGAGTTGGTGGTATCTTTTTGGAGGGTATTCAAAACTATTGAATAGTCGGCCAAGTTGGCATCTTCGCGATGCAAAAGTATGGTTTTAACTCCTGCATCGATTATTTGATTTATGTGTTCGCTTTCGAGTACCGTTTCGCGCTCAATAATAACGTCGTTTCGTTCAATGGAAACAACTTCGCCGGTATCTTCGTCAACAAAATCTTCGAACCAGGAACGAATAACACGTGCGGCAAGTTTACGTCCCAAAACACGTTTCAATCCGGCTTTACTAACTTTAACCTCTTGTGCAAGGTCGAAAATTTCAAGAATATCTTTATCGGTTTCGTAACCAATGGCACGAAGCAGGGTTGTAACAGGTAATTTTTTCTTCCTGTCGATATAGGCATACATCACATTATTGATGTCGGTGGAGAATTCCATCCACGAACCTTTAAACGGGATAATACGTGCCGAAAAGAGCATTGTGCCGTTAGCATGGCGGTGCTGACCGAAAAACACGCCCGGCGAACGGTGCAACTGGGAAACAATAACACGTTCGGCACCATTTATAATGAATGTTCCTTTAGGTGTCATGTATGGAATTTGCCCGAGATAAACATCCTGGACAATGGTTTCAAAATCTTCGTGTTCCGGATCGGTACAATAGAGTTTTAATTTGGCTTTAAGAGGCACATTATAAGTAAGGCCTCTTTCGATGCACTCTTCAATGGTATATCGAGGAGGATCCACATAATAATCCAAAAACTCCAAAACGAAGTTGTTTCGTGCATCTGTAATGGGGAAATTTTCGGCGAAAACCTTGTAAAGTCCTTCATTTTTACGGTTTTCCATATTGGTTTCCAGTTGAAAAAAGTCTTTAAACGACTGCAACTGTATATCCAGGAAATCGGGGTAGGACATCAGGTTTTTCGTTGTTGCGAAACTGATTCTTTCGGTTTTGATTTCAGCCAAGGTAAAATAGTTTTAAGATTTGTAAAAATGCGGCCTGAATACAAGCCGATAAAAAATAATGTAAGAAAAAAAGAACATATAGCCACAAACCTCTATCCCAAAAAGGGTAGAGGTTGTAGCATATTTTGAAAATAGAAAACTATTTTATTTCCACTTCAGCACCAACTTCTTCGAGCTGGGTTTTGAGGGCTTCGGCTTCATCTTTCGATACGCCTTCTTTAATTGCTTTAGGTGCAGCGTCAACGAGTTCTTTCGATTCTTTAAGACCCAAACTGGTAAGTTCTTTAACCAGTTTAACCACTTTCAATTTCGACTGGCCGGCTGCTTTCAAAATAACATCGAAAGATGTTTTTTCTTCTTCGGCGGCACCACCTTCGGCAGCGCCGGGAGCAGCAACTGCAACAGCTGCAGCAGCAGGCTCAATACCATATTCTTCTTTAAGAATGTCAGCAAGTTCGTTAACTTCTTTAACTGTAAGATTAACCAGTTGTTCTGCAAATGCTTTTAAATCTGCCATTTTTTATTGTATTTAAATTGTTAATTAATTCTGTTTTTTTATAATGATTTTTTTCCTTATTCAGCTTTTTCGGATAAGGTTTTAAGAATTCCGGAAAGTTTGCTACCACCGGATTGTAACGACGAAATAACGTTTTTAGCAGGCGATTGAAGGAGTGCGATAACATCTGCAATAAGTTCGTTTTTCGATTTTATTGCGGCAAGGAAATCGAGCATATCGTCTCCAAGATAAACGGTCTCTTCGATAAAGGCACCTTTTAACTGGGGGCGGTCCGATTTTTTCCTGAACTCTTTAATAAGTTTTGCCGGCGCACTACCGCTTTCCGAAAACATAAGAGCGGTATTTCCCTTCAAAATCCCGTACAAATCATCAAACTCTTTATCAACATTTTCCATTGCTTTTCTGAGAAGGGTATTTTTTACCACCTGCATTTTAATATTGTATTTAAAACACATTCTTCTCAGGTTACCGGTATTTTCGGCATCAAGTTCCGAAATATCGGTCAGATAGAAATTGTTGTTTTCTTTAAGTTGTTGTGTTAAAGAATCGATGAGTACTTTTTTATCTTCTTTTCTCATAACAATTACATGTTTTAGCAGGTTAAGCGGTTATAGATTTAAGCTCTACCTTGATACCGGGGCTCATGGTGCTGGAAATGTAAAGGCTCTTAACATAAGTACCTTTGGCTGCCGAGGGTTTAAGTTTGATAATTGTGGTAACAAGCTCGCGGATATTTTCCTCAAGCATTTTATTATCGAAACTTACCTTTCCCACAGGCGAATGAATGATTCCGTATTTATCGACTTTAAAATCGATTTTACCTGCTTTTGCGGCAGCCACCGCTTTTCCGACTTCCATGGTTACGGTACCGGTTTTGGGGTTAGGCATAAGACCACGAGGTCCTAATATTCTACCTAACTGCCCTACCTTAGGCATAACGCTGGGCATTGTAATAACAACGTCAATATCCGTCCAACCGTTTTTGATTTTTTGGATATATTCGTCGAGTCCAACGTAATCGGCACCTGCATTTTTAGCTTCTTCTTCTTTATCAGGCGTACACAGCACAAGGACTTTCATCTCCTTACCTGTTCCGTGAGGAAGGGTAACGGAGCCTCTCACCATTTGATTGGCTTTACGAGGGTCAACGCCGAGGCGTATGCTCAAGTCCACTGAAGCGTCGAATTTTGTATAAGTAATTTTCTTTACAATATCAACAGCTTCTGCCAAGGAGTACTCTTGATTTTTGTCGAATTTGGCTAATGCTTCTTTGTGTTTTTTTGTCAATTTTGCCATATTCTCCTCCTTTTAACAGATTATTAATTATTTCCGGGGAATTCACCGGTTACCGTCACCCCCATACTTCGTGCAGTGCCAGCTACCATTTTCATTGCCGATTCAACGGTGAAAGCATTTAAGTCTTTCATTTTGGCTTCGGCAATTTCCCTTACCTGATCCCAGGTAATTTTGGCAACTTTAACACGGTTTGGTTCCGCCGAACCTTTTTTCAGTTTGGCAGCTTCCATAATTTGCACTGCAACCGGCGGTGTTTTGATGATGAAATCAAAGGATTTGTCTTTGTAAACGGTAATGATAACAGGCACCACCTTACCGGCTTGATCCTGTGTACGAGCATTAAACTGTTTACAAAACTCCATGATATTCACCCCTTTGGCACCTAACGCCGGCCCTACGGGAGGTGATGGGTTTGCGGCTCCACCCTTAATCTGTAATTTTATTAATCCACTTACTTCTTTTGCCATTTTAAACCCATTGTTTAAAATTAAAAATTCGTTAACTCTATTCTTTTTCCACCTGCATAAATCCCAACTCCAAAGGTGTTTTTCTTCCGAAAATCTTAACCATAACCTTCAGTTTTTTCTTTTCTTCGTTTATTTCCTCGATTGTGCCGGTAAAGCTGTTGAAAGGACCGTCAATAACTTTAACGCTTTCGCCAACTATAAAAGGCACATTAACTCCTTCGCCTTGTTCGGCAAGTTCGTCAACTTTTCCGAGGATACGTTTAACTTCGGCCGGTCTAAGAGGTTCGGGCACTCCACGTGTACCGAGAAAACCAAGCACATCGGGGATATTTCTTATTATGTGGCGAGTTTCGCCGCTCAAGTCGGCTTCTATCAATACGTAACCGGGGAAATAGTTTCTCTCTTTACTTATTTTTTTCCCTTTTCGTATTTGATAAACTTTTTCGGTAGGAATAAGAACTTGAGTGATTTTATCTTCGAGCCCGAGACGTTTAATCTCGCTTTCGAGATAATCTTTCACTCTCTTTTCCTTTCCGCTTATGGCTCTAACCACATACCACCTAATGCCTGATTCTACGCTCATTTTGCAGGGGAGTTCTGAATTTTGTTAACAGTTAATATATAATAAGTTAAAACAGTGCTTTTTCATCATTTTAGAACATGCTGTAAAAGCGTTCCAAAATTGTTGAAAACGAGATATCCATCAAATAAACGACAAAAGCGATTATCAGGGAAGCAACGGATACCACAATCGCACTATTTTGCAGCTCACTCCAAGTTGGCCAGGTCACCTTTTGCGACCATTCCAAATAACTCTCTTTTACATAATTCGAAATGCTAAACTTTGCCATTGTCTTACTTGTTTGTGCACGGGTGGTAGGAATCGAACCCACAACCAACGGTTTTGGAGACCGCTACTCTACCAATTGAGCTACACCCGTATTTATTAGCCACCAAAGGTTTTCCGGAGATTTCCGGAAAACCTTCAGTGACAAATATTATTATTTTATTCTTGATATTAGTCGTCAAGAATTTCGGTAACCTGACCGGCGCCAACGGTACGTCCACCTTCGCGGATAGCAAAGCGGAGACCTTTGTTCATGGCTATGTCGGAAATAAGTTTCACTTCGATAGTGAGGTTATCACCGGGCATTACCATTTCAACGCCTTCAGGAAGAATTATTTCACCGGTAACATCGGTTGTTCTGAAATAGAATTGAGGACGATAGTTGTTGTGGAACGGTGTATGACGTCCACCCTCTTCTTTTTTAAGGATATAAACCTCGGCTTTGAAGTGGTTGTGAGGTGTTACCGAACCGGGAGCGGCGATAACCATACCACGGCGGATTTCATTTTTATCGATACCGCGGAGCAAAAGTCCTGCGTTATCACCGGCCATACCTTCGTCAAGAATTTTACGGAACATTTCAACACCGGTAACAACCGATTTAAGTTTTTCGGCACCCATACCGATAATTTCAACGGGATCGCCGGTATGAATGATACCAGTTTCGATTCTTCCGGTAGCAACGGTACCACGACCTGTAATTGAGAATACGTCCTCAATAGGCATCAAGAAAGGTTTTTGGTCGTCACGAACAGGCAAAGGAATCCAAGTGTCGCAAGCATCCATCAGTTCGATGATTTTCTCACGCCATTTGGGTTCGCCGTTCAAAGCGCCGAGAGCCGAACCTTGAATAATGGGTGTGTTGTCGCCGTCGAAATCGTAGAAATTCAGAAGGTCTCTGATTTCCATATCAACGAGTTCGAGGAGCTCTTCGTCGTCAACCATGTCAACCTTATTCATAAAAACTACAATACGCGGTACACCTACCTGACGTGCAAGAAGGATGTGTTCGCGGGTTTGAGGCATAGGACCGTCGGTGGCAGCTACAACAAGGATAGCGCCGTCCATTTGAGCAGCACCTGTTACCATGTTTTTAACGTAGTCGGCGTGACCGGGGCAGTCAACGTGAGCATAGTGACGGTTTTTTGTCTGATACTCAACGTGAGCTGTATTAATAGTAATACCTCTTTCTTTTTCTTCAGGTGCATTGTCGATAGCATCGAAAGACGTAAACTCTGCCAAACCTTCATCTTGTAGTGTAAGTGTAATGGCAGCAGTTAAAGTGGTTTTTCCATGATCGACGTGACCAATAGTCCCAATATTTACGTGCGGTTTGGAACGTTCGAATTTTTCTTTAGCCATATTAAAATTATTTAAAGTTAAAAGTTAAATTATTTACAAATTTTCCCTCAAGAGAGCCGAGGACGAGAATTGAACTCGTGACCCCTTCCTTACCAAGGAAGTGCTCTACCCCTGAGCTACCCCGGCAAAGCGTGAGCGGGAAACCGGACTCGAACCGGCCACCTACAGCTTGGAAGGCTGTCGCTCTACCAGATGAGCTACTCCCGCTTTTGCAAGAGGATACAAAAACTTTCAATTGAAATTTCCATACCCTGAAACCTTGCTTTTTTGTGGGGGGAGGAGGATTCGAACCTCCGAAGGCTAAGCCAACAGATTTACAGTCTGCCCCGTTTGACCGCTTCGGTATCCCCCCAACGTTTTTCTCAATATGTTTACGAACGAGCCAGCAGAGGGATTCGAACCCCCGACCGGCTGATTACAAATCAGCTGCTCTGGCCGACTGAGCTATGCTGGCAACTCTGTCATTTTCCGGCAAAGCATTAATTAATGTTTAATCTTTACCTTTTATCCGTACCGAACTTTACAAATGTTAAAAAATGTAATCGGCAAGGCTTTCTTTTTATTAGCTCATTTGCTTTTAAAATCAATACTTTCAGAACTTCCGCATAAAAAAACAGACCTCTCCGTAAAAAGGTCTGCAAAAATATATAGTTTAGTTTTAATAACCAAACTAATTTGAAAAAAAATTTTTAAATTATTTTTTATAGCGATCTTTTCGCTTTTCAATCTGTTTTTTCAAAGCGTCAACTGCCATATCCGTAGCCTCTTCGAAGGTTTTGGACTGTTTTTTGGCAAAGAGGTCATACCCCTTCAAATTGAGTTTGATTTCCGTGATTTTGTTTTCACGCGTGTCGGATTTATCGACTCTGAGGATAACTTCCGAGCTCAAAACTTCGTCGAACATGTTTGTAAGTTTGTTTACTTTCCGTTCGATAAAGGTTTCGAGCTTTTGATCGGTTTTAAAATGTACCGAACTAATGTTTACGTTCATAATAAACCTCCTTTTAAATTAAATTAGCCCTTTGCCCTGGGGTGGGCTTGGGAATATATTGATTTTAACTGTTCTATTGTCGTATGGGTATATATTTGTGTTGTTGACAGGTTAACATGTCCCAACAATTCTTTTATGTTTTGCAAGGGTGCTCCCCCGTTTAGCAAATGTGTTGCAAAGGTGTGCCGTAATATGTGGGGGCTCTTTTTCCCTTTGACATATCCCGAGAGTTCGTTTTGCACTATCCGGTAAATAAACTTGGGGTAGGTTTTGGCACCTTTATCTGTCACTATTAAAAAAGTTGAAGCGGTATTCCCGAATTGTTTTTCCTTTAATTCAATGTAACTTTTTACTTTCTCTTTCAAGATATCCGAAAACGGGATTAAACGTTCTTTGTTCCGTTTTCCTTTTACCTTTAAAATACCTGTTGAAAAATCAAATGAATCGGGGGTAAGGTTGATAAGTTCGCTCAAACGGATACCTGTTTGGTAAAATATTTCCAACACCAACAGGTTGCGCACGCTTTTGAAATCATCATTTTTCTCTTTGCTATATAATAAGGTGTTCAATTTCTCTTTTTCGACATATGCGGGAAGGCGTTTCGGTTGTTTCAGTGTTTTTATGTTTATTGCAGGATTGTCTTTTAAAATACCTTCCAACTGCAAAAATCGGTAAAACGATTTCAAAGTGCTGAGTTTACGGTTTATTGTTCTCGGGTTTAAACCTTTGTCCATTAAATATACTATCCACGAGCGAATCATATCGGGAGTGGCTTTAGCGGGCTGCGGATTTTCGAAATGTTCAGTCAGGAAAGAGACATATTGGAGCAAGTCTTTTTTGTAAGCATTAGTGGTATGTGGCGAAAACCGTTTTTCGAAAGATATGTATTTAACAAAACTTGAAATGCCCATATAAAAAAGAAACTTTGAACCAAAGATACGAAAAAAAGTAACTGGTTCAAAGTTTCCGGTAAAGAAAAATCCTAAAAAAAGCTAAAATCTAACCTTGTTCGGCTTGACGAAGCTTTTGCACGTAAATGGCTTTTAAGCGTTGCTCTCTCCTTTTTACCGAAGGTTTAACAAAACGTTGTCCTTCGCGGAGTGCCCGCATTGTACCCGTTTTTTCAAACTTGCGTTTGTAACGTTTTAAAGCTCTGTCGATGTTTTCGCCTTCTTTTACAGGAATAATAATCATCTTAAATACCTACTTTCTTTTTTAATTAATAATAAAATACAAATGATTATTTCGGGCGGCAAAGGTAAAAAATATTTTTTACCCCGAATAAAAACCGTAAAAAATTAATAAACCTCTTTTTTGAATTTGAAAAATTCGATAATTGTTTTAATAATTATTTTTATATCTACCCAAAAGCCGGCAATCATTGCGTATTGATTGTCGAGACGGATACGGTCTTCGGCATTGTGGACGGTGTCGGAATTTATTTGCCACAATCCCGTTATTCCGGCAGGAGCCATAAAACGGTAAGCCCATTCGTCGGTAGTAAGTTTGGCAGCTTCGTATATTGGCAAGGGGCGGTTGCCTACCACCGACATATCGCCTTTAAGCACATTTACAAACTGGGGCAATTCGTCAAGGTGGTAATTTCTTAGTATGCGTCCCACTTTTGTAATTCGCGGATCGTCCTTAATTTTAAAAAATACCCTTTCGAGCAACTGCTCTTTTTTCAATTTCAAATAATAGTTTTCACAAATTTCGATGCCGTCGATATATAAAACGGGTGAACAGGGATGACCGAGTTTTTTACAATCGGGGCACTCGACAACTTTTGTTATAAAATCGTTTTCCTTTTTAAAAGCTTTTAAATATTCATTCATTTCCGACAATTTATTGAGCTGTTTGTCGGCATCTTTATACATACTGCGAAATTTGTAAAATTCAAAAATATCGAAACCGGTACCTACACGGCGCGCTTTGTATATTATGGGACCTTTCGATTCAAGTTTTATGGCAATGGCAATAATAAGCAACAAGGGGGCAAAAAGAATAAGCACAAAAATGGAAAACAGAATATCAAAAAGCCGTTTTCCGAATCCTATCCGGTAATGTTTATGCTTTTCATGATTATTACTATATGCTTTTCTCAAAATTGTTAAAGTTATTATTGGAAAGTTGGAATTTTTGTAAAGTAAAGAAATTTATGCTGCAAATATAAAATTTATCCGGCTGTTTACTTAATCCTTAAGTAAAAAAATATTAACAAAATATCTTTTTTTTTCCAAACGGTAAACGAAAGTATGTTTACGCTACACCGTGCAAATTTTATTTTAACATAAAGAGTGTTTTTTTTAATATAACCGGAGCAAAATTTTTAGTAACAAAATTTAATGTACATTTGCCGCCTTTATTATTTACAAATTAATTAAAATGAAAGTTAGTAAGAACACTGTAGTTACATTAACCTACACATTGACAAAAAACAATGCCGAAGGCGAATTAATTCAAAAAGTTGACGAAACACGTCCTTTTGTACATCTTTTCGGGGCGGGAACATTGTTGCCTGCATTCGAAGAAAATCTTGAAGGACTTGAACCCGGCGACGAATTTTCGTTCGACATTGTTTCGGAAGAAGCATATGGTAATCCCAATGATGAAGCTATTATCGAATTGGACAAAAAGATTTTTGAAATAGAGGGGAAAATAGACGATAAAATGCTTGCTGTCGGAAACACCATTACCATGCAAGACCAGCAAGGAAATCCATTGGACGGAAAGGTACTGGCCATCAAAGACGAAACCGTTATAATGGATTTTAATCATCCTCTTGCAGGCGAAAACCTGCATTTCTCGGGAAAAATCATTGACGTGCGTGTACCTTCCGAAGAGGAGTTATCGCACGGTCATGCTCACGGACCTGAAGGTCACGGTCATTAAAAAAATTATTTGAAAAGTAAAAAAACGGTGGGTCTTTTATGAAGGTTCACCGTTTCTTTTTTCCATGCCGAAACAGTCAGAGTGTTTATCCATTGTGACGACAAGGTCAAATCGCAGGCTATCGAAAGTTTTGTTTGAGGTTTACAACATTTCAAAATGGTTTCAATCATTTGATTGTTGCGGTATGGGGTTTCAATGAAAATTTGTGTTTGATTGTATTTTGCAATGTTTGCCTCCAATTCCCTGAGTTTTTTTATACGCAGATTTTTTTCCACGGGTAAATATCCGTGAAAAACAAATCCCTGACCATTAAACCCCGAGGCCATCAATGCCAAAATAATGGAGTTCGGACCGGTAAGAGGAACAACTTCAACCCCATTTTGGCGGGCAACGTTCACTATTTCGGAGCCGGGATCGGCAACGGCGGGAGTTCCGGCTTCGGACATCACCCCCATTGAAATACCTTTTAACAGAGGTTGTAAAAAAGCATTTATATTTTGATTTTTCTGATGTTTATCCAACTCGTAAAATGTTAATTCGTCAATTGCTTTGTTGTGTCCGGCGGCACTGATAAACCTGCGTGCCGAGCGACTATTTTCAACTATAAAATAGTCCAAATTCCGTAAAACCTCCAACACATATGCCGGCAATACTTTTGAAATGGTATTGTTGTCGCCGAGTGTAACAGGTATGAGATAAAGTTTTCCTTTTTTCATTGTTGTTTAAAAATTTTCGCCAATTTTTCCGAATCGATATTGCCACCCGAAATTATTATACCCACCTTTTTGTTTTTCACATCAATTTTGTTTTCCAAAATGGCGGCAAACGGGACCGCCGCCGAGGGTTCAACCACTATTTTCAAACGTTCGAATAACAATTTCATGGCAGCTGTTATTGCCTTTTCACTCACGGTAACGATATCGTGGACATACTTTTTTATTATAGTAAACGGAAGTTCTCCCAACGATGTTAATAATCCGTCGGCTATTGTCCGCGGATTTGTACAAGGTATTAATTTGCCGTTACGAAACGACCTGAAAGCGTCGTCGGCACCTCCGGGTTCGCAACCCACCACTTTTGTCCCGTTCGAAAAAAAACGGGCCGACAGTGCCGTGCCGCCGAGCAATCCCCCGCCACCTACCGGTGCAAGTATAAAATCCAGAGGTGGAGTGTCGTTAATCAATTCCATGGCGGCTGTGGCTTGTCCCGAAACAATGTGAAAGTTGTCGTAAGGATGTATCTCTATAGCCCCCGTCTTTTCAATCACCTTTTTCAAGGTGTTTTCCCTCTCTTGCAAATCAGGCTTGCAAAATGTTATTAATCCCCCGTAATTTTTTACGGCTTCGACCTTTATTGAGGGGGCATTTCCGGGCATTACAATATATGCAGGAATGTTTTTGACGGAAGCCGCCCTTGCCAAAGCTTGTGCATGGTTCCCCGACGAGTGGGTGGCAACGCCGTTTGACAGAATTGCATCATCCAGGGAGAAGAGGGCGTTTACCGCTCCCCTTGATTTAAAAGAACCAGCTTTTTGAAAGTTTTCGCACTTAAAAAACAGTGCTGCATCAAAAAGGGTGTTTAAAGTACGTGAATGTAAAACGGGAGTATGGTGTATCATGCCGGCGGTACGTTTTGCCGCTTCGGTTATATCTTTCAATTTGGGGACTGATACCGGCATTAATATGTTTATAAATTTCCCTTTTTTACTTTTTCCACAATAACGTCAGTGGCTTCATCTAATTTTTTGAATACCTGGTGGCAATTTTCTTCGCCGTGCAAGATAGGATTCGGCAATATGTTACTGCCGCCTCTGTTTTCAATCATATTTAAAAGGTAGTCAACTTTGTTTTTTTGTTCGTCGGTTTTGGTCAGTTCCATAACGTCGTTATAGTTTTTCGTATCCATAACGAATATTTTATCGAACTTATCAAAATCCTCTTTTTTGAAAATTCGCATTTTGCCCGTTACTTCATAACCGTAAGCTTTACCTATTTTAACGGCACGGGGGTCGGGCGGTTCGTTTATCATATACGACTCAAAACCGGCGGAATCGACGATTCCGTTTATTTTTTCTTTTTCAAACTTTTTTTTCAGAAGTGCTTCTGCCATAGGTGAGCGGCAAACATTTTCGTTTCCTACAAATAGTATGTTCATATTTACCTCCTTTTTTTAATCCTATAAAGATAAAAAAAATCGGGATATAAACATCATAAAAAATTATAATTTTAACTTTTTGTCGAGTTCGTCAACATAAACCCTGAACTGCTTATCGGTTTCCATAAGGTTGTTTACCGTTCTTACTGCATGCAAAACCGTTGCATGGTCTTTGTTACCGCAATGCAGACCAATAGTTGCCAATGAACTTTTGGTATATTTTTTTGAAAAATACATGGCAAGTTGTCTGGCCTGGACTATTTCGCGTTTTCGGGTTTTTGAATTGATAATGTCAACCGGAAGTTCAAAATAGTCGCACACAACCTTTTGAATATAATCAATTGACATCTCTTTGGAGGTACTTTTCACAAACTTGTCAATCATCTGTTTTGCAAGTTCAATAGTAATGGCTTTTTTATTGAGCGACGACTGAGCCATAATGGATATTAGGGCACCTTCCATTTCGCGGATGTTGGTTGTTATGCTGTAGGCAAGGTATTCGATAACATCATCGGGCATCTCTATGCCGTCGATATACATTTTCTTTTTTAGTATAGCCATTCTTGTTTCCAAATCGGGCACTTGCAAATCGGCAGCCAAGCCCCACTTAAACCTTGACAACAGGCGCGGTTCCATGCCTTTTAGTTCAACCGGCGGTTTATCCGAAGTTATTATTAATTGTTTTCCGTTTTGATGTAAATGATTGAATATGTGAAAAAATGTGTTTTGAGTTTTTTCTTTTCCGGCAAGAAATTGGATGTCGTCCAAAATCAACACATCAATCATTTGATAAAAGTGTACAAAATCGTTTTGATTGTTATTACGAACCGAGTCGGTATATTGCTGGATAAACTGGTCGGTTTGAACATAGAGTACGGTTTTATCGGGATAATTCTCTTTAACACGGAGACCTATGGCATGGGCAAGGTGAGTTTTTCCGAGACCTACCTTGCTGTATAAAAAGAGGGGATTAAATGCGGTTTTACCCGGATTTTCGGCTATTGCCCAACCGGCCGAACGTGCCAAACGGTTGCAATCGCCTTCGACAAAATTATCGAACGAATAGATATCGTTCAATTGCGATTCTATTTTCAATTTTTTAAGCCCGGGAATAATAAAAGGGTTGGGAATATCGCGATTACGTTCGCCGCTCATGTTAATGGGCATTGATGTGGGTCTGTTTTTCACCGCACTCTTGTTTGAAGTCGGATATTTTATTGAAACGGGATGCGACGTTACAGCATTGTCCATAATAATACTGTATTCGAGCCTGCCGGCAGGACCTATCTCCTTTTTTATTGTTTTTTTAAGCAAAGTGATGTAATGTTCCTCGAGCCATTCGTAAAAAAACTGACTCGGCACCTGAATTGTAAGAACATTATTGTCAAGCTTAAGCGGAACAATAGGTTCGAACCAGGTTTTGAAACTTTGAAACGGGATGTTGTCTTTAATAACTTTAAGACACCTCTCCCATACTTCAACATGTTTGCTTTTCATATACGACTTGTAATTTATATTTTCGACACGTTCAAGTGGATTTTATGCCGTTTACCGCACATATTCCCCCTATTCATTTTTACGAAGCAAAAATGTAATATAAAAAGTGTAAAAAAAATGATTTTTACTATTGACTTTTAATTTTTTTTGTCGTATATGGGCTTAAAAGATGTTAAACAGCTATCTTTTTGTTTTAGTGTTACATTAAAAAAACACCATATATTGAGGAAAATTTTTTCCTAATTAAACTCTCTCTGCTTTTTTCAACTTCCAATGTTAACTCACACGAAAGTTCAAATTTTTGAGATATTATTTTCAAATTTTCCTCTTTAACCAAACGCATCACATTGTTCATTAAGGGATATTCAAAACCTATTTTAACAGAGCGGGTTATGATTTTTTGCAAAACGGTTGCATTTTCAATTGCGTCTTTGGTGGCTGATTTATAAGCATTTATCAGTCCGCTTGTACCCAACTTTGTTCCGCCGAAATATCTAACCACAACTACCAATACATTAAAAAGTTTTTTGGAAAGCAACTGGTTGAGTATCGGTTTTCCGGCAGTACCGGAGGGTTCGCCGTCATCGCTGCTTTTTGAAAATTCTTTTTCGGGATTTATTCTGAAGGCATAACAATGGTGTCTGGCATCGTAATATTTTTTTTTCACTTGTAACAGTTTTTCCTTAGCCTCTTCTTCGGTGGATACGGGGAATGCCAAAGCTATGAAACGGCTCCCCCTGTCTTTGAACAATCCTTCCGAGAACTCCTTTATCGTATAATAAAAATCTCCCTCTTCCATTTTTCAAAAGTAGAAAATAATTACAATGCAGGAATTTCGTTAATGTTAAAAAAGCACCCTTCAGGTGTAAGTTCCATATTTACAAGTTCGAGCAAAATAAAATCGGAGAGCATGTTTTCCACTCTGTATTTTGAAATTTTCAGTTGGCTGCACAGAAAAGGAACCGTCGAGTTTTTGTTCGATTGCAAAACAGTTAACAGATGTTTTTCAATATCGCTGTTTTTAAAATTGATAACGGTATCGCTAATTTGTTTTTTCCACACTTTCATTTGCACGCTGCAAGCCAAAATATTTTCGTCGGCTATTCTGACGAATGCTTTGTAACGGCCGTTTTTATCGGGAGCTTTATGCGGGATTAAAGAGCTTTTCGGAATAATTATTTCCAGCACTTTTTTACCTTCCACATTCCACTCTTTGCTGCTGAAAGGTACAGGCGGTTTACAAAATCTTTGAGCGGCGTTTTCAATCATGTAATACTCTTCTTCCGATTGCACACCTTTTATTTTACCGTTATCTTTCACGCCAATCAAAAGCCTGCCTCCTTGGGTATTTGCAAAAGCTGTCAACGACCTGGCTATTTTAGCGGCATCCGACACCTCAAATTTAAAATCCAAACGAAGTCCTTCCCCCTCCTCTATTAATTTTTCGACAAATACCTTTTTTCTTTTCATTTTTCATTAACGTCTTCTACCCCGCGACATTCCGCCGCCTCTGAACGAGCCCCTGTTCATTGAGCGGGATCTGTTATAATTGATATTACCCCTGCTTCTGTTTTGGTACGAACGGTTTAATTGCTGTCTTTGTCTGTTTGAAATGTTTCTATTCTGTTTTGGTTGGGTTTTCGGTTGTACCTGAGGTCTTACATTTTGTTTTCTATTGTTTGCGGGTTTTGTTGCGGGTCGTGCGTTACTCTTTTTTTGCCAGTTTCCTCTTTTATCGCGCTGGTAAACATTTCCTCTTTTATCGCTAAAAACATTATTCGGTTTTCCGGAGGGTCTTGCCACCCTGTTCAGGTTTCTGTTTCCCGTTTTAACATTACGCATTCTTGCGGAGGTTCTTACTCCCGTCTTTCTGTTTCTGTAAACGTTGTTATACGATCCGCGAGGTGTTCTGGCATATCCGTGTCTTGCGCCGCGATAGTATCCGTGTCTGTATCCCCTTGCATATCCGAAACGGTATCCGTAATGAAAACCGCGAGGTCCCCAGTATGCCCTTGCATAAGGGTGAAATCCCCAGCCTATCCACCCTCCTACTCTGAAACCTATTGAAAATCCCCAGCCGGTGTAAGGGTTCCAATGAACACCGAAACCGAAAGTAACGGGACGCGGATAATAATAATGTCCGTACCATGGCCTGTACCAATACCCCGTTCCGTAAAAAACACATCCTCCGTAAGGATACGAATAGGTATAACCGGGCAGATATCCCACATATACAACATCGGGAGTGGATTCGTAAACATATACGTATTTTACGTTGTATGCTTCCGACTCGGGGGGAATTTCATCCACTTCGTCCGGACGTATATCGCTAACTCTCCACGGTCCGCCGGGCTTATCGGCAACAAACCAAATGGCATCGTCAACACAATAATATTTACCTTTTATCAAGAGAACCGTTTTGTCGGAGTTTTTGGCAACAGAAATTTCGGTATCTTTTATTTTTTCAAACTTGGGTTTACCATCCCACTTAACTTCCACGGTTGTTGTTTTTCGATCCACCTCGGCTGTTTGCGGGATATATTGCTCGGCAAGGGCTTCTTCGGCTTCGGGAGTTCCGGGTATGCTTACCCTCACATCTTTAATATCCGAATTTTCAGGGATTTTGCTAAAATCGGCCGGTAAATCGGCGGGCTCAACAAATTCCCAGCTGCCGTCTTCGAGTGTTTTTGACCTGTACCACCTTCCCGAAAGCAAAACATAATAGTATTGCGTAGGAATCTCCATAATAATATCGCTTTCGGTATTTGTTACATATAAAAGTTCCGTTCCGGCAACAGGCGAATATTCGGGCTTACCGTCGGTAATCAACAGTTCCGAGGGTTTTGTAACCACAATTAAAGCGGGTGGCTCTTTAAATGATGATATGATAGAATCGTTTTCGTCTTCAGGTTTATTGGCTTCGGCAAACTTTGCGATATCTCCGGGCACTTTGCCGGTACTCTTATATCCCGAGGTTATACGTTTGGAAGAATACCAGAACTTCCCACCTTTTATATAGTAGTTGTTTTTCTCATCCTTTACAATAAAAAAAGGAGTATTGACAACATATTGAAATTTTTGACCCTCCACATTCTTTAAAACCGGCTCGCCGTCGATTATTATCAATGCCGTGGGCGTTGTTCTGAAATATATGTCGGGAGGATTGTTGTTCAAATTTACCGAAAGTTCTTTTAAGTTTTTTTCGCTTTCGATACCCGCCAAAATCCTGTCTATCGACATTAACAAATCCCAAGACTCTATCTCTTTTTTCAGAAATCTTGAAAATTTATTTATTTTAGAGGTATCCGAAACTTCGGGAAAAACCACTTTGTCGATATTAATATTTTCCAAAAGTGCTGTTCTCTCTTCCATATCGGTTGATAAACGCGCCGTAAACCAAAAAGTACCGAAAACGGGCTTTTTATCTTTTTTTGTAATTGAAAACGCACTTCTACCTTTCAGAATATTACCGCCTAACGAGTCGAGTTGCGGTTGATAAAGCGTTACTGTTGTTTCACCCTTTACAATGTCTTTGGGCCAAAAAAATTCATTCTTGTCTTGTGCTTTCGACAATAATGTAAATCCCAATATAAAAATTGAGGAAATAAGCAGTTCTTTTAATTTCATATTTATAGTTTTAGCTGTTAATTCGAAAAAATATATTTTGATATTGACCAGTTAGCCCCTTTTAATCCAATCATTGTGCCAAGATTTTACTCATCAACACTTAGGGATAAACAAGCCTCTTATTATTAATCCTTTATCATAAATAAATTTCAACCCCAAACGGGCACATTCTCAGGACAAAACAAATAATTTTCAGGAAGAGACAATATTCTTCAAAAGCCTTTCCCTGTTTTTTTTATCCAGCTTTTTCACTACCAAAACATAAGAGTCGTCTATCCACTTTTTAATTGTGCCACTACCTGCATCGCCGTTTAACATAACCGTGTTCCAATGTTTTTTGTTCATATGAAATGCAGGTACGACACTTTGATAATGTTCGCGCAATTCGACGGCTTTTTCAGGATTACATTTAACGTTTAACCTGTTTTGGTTGAGCGACAACAAAGCAAACATCTTACCTTTCACCTTAAAAACCAGGGTTGTATCATCGAAAGGGAAACCTTCGGTAACATCCTGTTTTGAAAGGCAATAATTTCTAACATCTTCGACGTTCATTTATTAACACATATATTATTGAGATATAATCAATTGTCAAAATTTTTATTGCCAAGATACAAAAAAAGTTGCTTTGTATTGAAATTAATTTACTTTTGCAATCGGAGATAAGTTATAGCAACGAGAAAAAAAGAGCGACAACTTATCTCTTTTTTTCTTAGTAAAGTAATCAAAACAAAAAGATTATGGGTTTAAAAGAAAAAACTTCCGACCTTAAACGACGTATGCGATATGCATTAAAAGGGGGGGGAGATAAAGCCATTCAAAAACAAAAAGCAATAGGCAAACTAACGGCACGCGAACGTATTATTGCCTTACTGGATCCGAAATCATTTCACGAATACGATCTTTTTGTGGAACATGCCGCAAAAGATTTCGATATGGATAAAAAATATCTTCCCGGCGACGGAGTAATTACCGGAACCGGAATGTTAAGCGGGCATCCCGTATGTATTTACGCACAAGATTTCACTGTTGCGGGAGGTTCGTTGGGATGGATGCATGCAAAAAAAATAACCAAAATAATGGATCACGCACTCAAGTTGAAGGTGCCTTTAATAGGTATCAACGACTCGGGAGGCGCCCGTATTCAAGAAGGAGTAAACTCGTTGGCAGGTTACGGTGAGATTTTTTACAGGAACACTTTGGCATCGGGAGTTATTCCTCAAATTTCGGTTATTTTGGGTCCTTGTGCCGGAGGTGCCGTATATTCACCGGCACTTACCGATTTTGTATTTGTTGTTGAAAACATTTCCAAAATGTTTATCACGGGTCCCGAAGTAATAAAGACTGTCCTCGGCGAAGAGATTAGTATGGAGGCTCTCGGAGGCGCACGAGTGCATTGCGAGACAACAGGTAATGCCCACTTCTTTGCCCGTACCGAGCAGGAGTGTTTCAGCCAAATAAAAAATCTGGCAAGTTACATACCGTGGAACAATACCCGGAAAGCCGAACGTTATCCCAAAAAACAACCTAAAACAAGAATCTACAAAATAGAAAATATCATACCTTCGGACGCCAGAGAACCATACGACGTACGCGATGTGATAAAAGCCATTGCCGACGATTCGCAATTTTTGGAAGTTCAGGAACTGTTTGCCAAAAACATTGTAGTTGGGTTCGGCAGAATGAACGGCGAAACCGTGGGTTTTGTTGCAAACCAGCCGCTTGTACTTGCAGGCGTACTCGATGTTGACTCGTCAGACAAAGCTGCAAGGTTTATCCGCTATTGCGATGCTTTTAACATTCCGCTTGTAACCCTTGTCGACCTGCCGGGATATTTGCCGGGTGTCGATCAGGAACACGCGGGAGTTATCCGTCACGGGGCAAAAGTTCTGTACGCATATTCCGAAGCAACGGTTCCAAAAATAACAATCATATTGCGTAAAGCATACGGAGGAGGATACATTGCAATGTGTTCACACCACTTACGCGCCGATTTTGTGTTTGCCTGGCCTACAGCCGAAATTGCCGTTATGGGTCCCGAAGGAGCGGCTAATATTATTTTCCGCAAAGAGATTGCTGCCGCAGACAACCCCGAAGAGTTCCGCCGTAAAAAAGTGGAAGAGTACAAAGAGAAATTTGCAAATCCGTATGTTGCCGCTGCTTACGGATACATCGACGCCGTAATAGAACCTGCCGAAACCCGCAGCAAAGTCATTAGAGCTTTGGAAATTTCTCAAGAAAAAGAGGTTGCAAAACCGGACAAAAAACACGGCATTCCACCATTCTAATCCAAAATATCTTTACTATGGAACAGGGAAAAAACAATCAGGTTTTTGAAACATTTGTGGTAGAAAGAGCAGAATACAAAACCTTACTTACCGAAAAATTTAAAAACCGTAAAAAATACGAGGAGAAAGACCCGAAAATGTTAACCGCCTTTATTCCCGGAACCATTGTTGATATTTTTGTAAAAAAAGGTTCCAAGGTTAAAGAGGGCGACGATTTGCTCATCCTCGAAGCAATGAAAATGAAAAATGTTTTAAAAGCTCCTTTCGACGGAAAGATTAAAGCCTTAAAGGTTAAGGTAAACGACATGGTTGCAAAAAACCAACTGCTTTTGGAATTTGAGTAAAAGCGTTTATTCCGTCCATATTTCGTCGGCAAACAACCATGCCTTTTCGCCTGCACCTCTATGCCATTCGGGACATATTCCCCGGTTTTCGGCAACTATTTTTACATACCTTACCGCGGAATTTAATTTTTTGCTGTAAAAAGTTTTTAAAACAGGTTCGGTAACATGTTCGTCAACATCGTTAATACAGGTACCCGCTCCGGTAAATTTTTTTCCGTCTTCGGAAACTTCGAAATGTACTTTTAGCGGCATAAAAATAAACGAAGGAGTATCTTGCAAAAACTCAATTCCAATTTTTCCGGGTTTGATATTTTTGCCGAAATCCACCATCACTTCCAAATTAACACCGTGAAAACCCTGCCAATTGCCGGTACGGAAGTTTTTGCCGCCCCGCAATCCGTTTACCAAAGCCTTGTCTCCACCGCCCGTATATTGAGAATCGTAAAATGTTTTATAGACCACCTTTACATCTTGTGAGATTTTAATAAACCGGGCATCTTCAACAAAACTTTTTTTGCCTTGCCAAACACAATACGCCCTAAAATTAGCGTTGCCGTCAATGGTTATCGGTTTGTCATAAGGTTTAAATCCCGAATTGTTTATATCGACATAGAGAAGGGCATCTCCGTATAGGTCACCCGCGGCAACATCCATGGTTTTATCAAAAGTTTTTCCTCCGGCAACGAAAAAGGGAACAGGAGTTATCAAATTGTCATCTATTTTAGATTTGGGACGGGCATTTTTCAATTCCCCGAAATTTTCAGCCGGTTTGTCGCCCATTTCAAATGTCAAAGTGCCTCCACTCATAATCATGTCGTGAGTGATATAACTTTTGTTATAATTTTTGCCGTTGTATTTTACATTTTGAACGTAAAAATTTCCGGGTGAAAGATTTTTTGCAAATATTTTGAATTTTCTTTTGTTTTCAAGGTTAATAACAACGGTGTCGAACCGTGGTGTTCCCAGTACATAATCGACACTTCCCGGGGTTACGGGATAAAATCCCATGGCGCTTAATACATACCAAGCCGACATTTGCCCGCAATCTTCGTTACCTGCAAGTCCGCCGGGCGTATCATCATAAAGTTCCGTCATAATGCGGTGAACTATCTTCTGGGTTTTCCACGGTTTTCCTACAAAGTTGTAAAGATAAGCCATATGATGGCTCGGCTCGTTACCGTGGGCATATTGTCCTATTAACCCCGTAATGTCCGATTGTTTTCTGCCCGTTAATCCGGTAACCGTAAAAAGAGAGTCGAGTTTTTTATCAAAATTGATATCGCCTCCCAAAATCTCCGATAAGGTGTTTATGTCTTGCGGCACAAAAAAGTTGTACTGCCAGGTATTTGCTTCGGTAAGGGTGAAATTTACCTGAGTTGGGTCGAAAGGCGAAATAAATGTGCCGTTTGATTTTCCTCTGAAGAAGCCGCTCTTTTTGTCGAAAATATTTTTATAATACTGGGCTCTTTTTATATACTTTTTATATAAAACGGTATCGTTCAACTGTTGTGCAAAACGTGCAATACACCAGTCGTCATAAGCATATTCAAGGGTTCTGGAGACCGATTCGCCCGCTTTGTCGGCAGGAATATAACCCTTTGTTTTGTAAAACCGAAGCCCGAAATGGTCTGCCGAAGCGGTTTCGTCCATGGCTCTCAATGCCATTCTGGCATCAAAATCGTGTATTCCTTTAATATAAGCATCGGCAATTACCGATACGGCATGATAACCTATCATACAATTGGTTTCGTTTGCCGCAAGTTCCCACACAGGCAAAAGCCCGTCGGCTTTGTACATATCGAGCATCGAATTTATTAAATCAACGGTTCGTTTTCTTTGTACTATGGTAAACAGCGGATGCAATGCCCTGAAAGTATCCCATAGCGAAAAGACGGTATGCATAGTAAAAGAGTCGTCTCTTTTTATTTTTCCGTC
The DNA here is from genome assembly GCA_964549335.1 of uncultured Lentimicrobiaceae bacterium. Classification (GTDB taxonomy): domain Bacteria; phylum Bacteroidota; class Bacteroidia; order Bacteroidales; family F082; genus Sulfidibacterium. The sequence continues at coordinate 24,548 of CAZJUQ010000046.1, forward strand.
GTGCGACCGGTATTTAAAATCGATGTCCGAAGCTATATTGGGAGCCAAAAAGCTGTGATATAACGCCGTGTAAAATACCGTTTTATCCCTCTCACTTTTGCCTGACACTTTAATGCGGCTCAGTTGGTTGTACCAGGCGTAATGGGCATTGGTTTTTATCTGATCGAAATCCCAATCGTAAATTTCACGTTGAAGGTTGTTCGATGCACCTGCGATGCCGGTGTACGAAATTCCCGTTTTTATCAAAACGGGTTCATCCTTATCCGTTTTATATGTTAATATCACTTTAACATCGGTTCCGCCGGCAACCTTTTTGTTTTTATATATTTTGCCGTCAATAACCACTGCGGTCGATAAAAACGGTTTTGAGAACGAAGAGTAAAAATAGATATACCTGTTTTTAGCCCAACCTTTTACATGGCGGTAGCCGGCAATTTCGTGGTCGTTTATTATTCGAACTTCGGCATCAAGAATTTGAGATGATACAACCCCCGGCTGCAAATCGACAAGAATATTTACCGTATCACTGTTTTTAAACGTATATCGTTGAAAACCCGCACGACGTGTTGCGGTAAGTTCTACGTTTACACCGTAATCGTCCAGAAAAACGGAGTAGTAACCTGCCGAAGCTTTTTCGTTCTCTTTTTTGAAATGCGATTTATATCCGTTAAAATTGTTCTTCTTCTCTGCTTGATATAATTTTAATTTTCCTGTTTGCGGAACAAATCTGAAATCGCCGTAATCGCCGACTCCCGTACCGCTGAGATGCGTCATGCTGAAACCGAGAATTATATCGTCGTTGTAATGATAACCGGAACAGTGATCCCAATCGTCGGTTTTAGTATCGGGGCTCAATTGTACCATGCCGAAAGGGAGGGTGGCACCCGGAAACGTATGTCCGTGTCCGCCGGTTCCTATAAAAGGATTGACATAATCGACAAAATCTCTCTTTTTGTTATGTTTTGTACACGAAAAAAGGAATAAAATTAATATTGGAAACAGAAATATTTTCTTCATCGGTTTATATATTTTTATCAATCAAAAATAAACCAAAATCACTTAGCCCGTATCCAAATAAAACATTTTCCGCTTTTATACGGCATTAACAACAAACAACAGAGCATAAAAAAGGGTGATTTTTCATTATTTCCTACAGTTGTATTCTGCTGTTACGACAAATGTTTATTTTTGTTAAAAAAATATGTTTGTTTTCAAAGAAAAATAATGAGTTCGAATAAAATTTTAGGAATTGATGTGGGAGGTTCGGGAATAAAAGGTGCCGTTGTTGATGTTGAAACCGGCAAGTTAACGGTGGAGAGGCACAGAATAGCAACACCGCATCCCGCCACACCCGAAAATATAGCAAATATCATTAAAAAGATTGCAGGACATTTCGATTACGAAGGTAAAATAGGGGTAGGTTATCCTGCCGTTATAAAAAACGGCATTATAAAGACCGCAACCAACATCGACAAATCGAATATTGAGATAGACGCCAACGAGCTTTTTTCGAAAATAACGGGCAACGAGGTTTGTGTTATAAATGATGCCGATGCCGCCGGAATAGCCGAAAACAGTTTCGGACACGGCAAAAATGTCGGCGGAACGGTACTCTTTATTACGGTGGGAACAGGAATAGGCTCGGCGCTGTTTGTTAACGGCAAGCTTGTACCCAATACCGAATTCGGACACCTATTCATGCACAACGGAATGATAGCGGAAAAATACACCTCGGATTTGACAAGAAAATCGGAAGATTTGAAATGGAGCAAATGGGGGAACCGGTTTAACAAATATTTACAACATCTGGAACTTCTGCTTAGCCCAAAACTATTTATCGTAGGCGGCGGAGTAAGTAAAAAAATGGATAAGTTCAAAGATAGCATTACCGTGAACACACCGGTAAAACCGGCAATGCTCCGCAACGAAGCCGGAATAATAGGAGCGGCAATGAGCATGGCAACAGAGCGGTAAATTCACTCTTTTCGGCTTAATGAATTACCCTTGAAGCGAGCCATCTTTACGGTATGCCGGATGCAAAACTCATCAGTTGAAAAGAGGATTTCCCCTATAGCGAAATTTCCCTTTCCAATATTTTTACACGTATGTATAAAAATCGGAAATAAACCAATACCTTTGTAAGGTAAATTCCGGGTTATGAAAAATATTAGTTGTGCCAACTGCCTTTTGAAATCGAAAGCGGTGAAAAACCTTAATAACAACGAACTCGATTTACTCGGCGAGAGTTGTGTTGAGGCTTTTTTCAACAAAGGTGAAACCATTTTCAAACAAAACGCTCTTTCGTCAAACATAATATATTTGCAAAAGGGACTTGTGAAACTGATGATTGACGGACCGCAGCGCACCCAAATACTGCGTTTGAAAAAAGCACCTTGTTATTTGGGAGTGCCAACAACCATGGGCGACAAGGTAAACCACTATTCGGCAGTGGCACTGGAGCCTTCGGTAGCATGTTTTATCGACATCGCTGTTTTTAAAAACTTCTTGAGAGAAAACCCCGATTTTTCATATGAAATAATATTGGAATTGTGCCGCAACGAATTGGAACAGTTCCGCAATTGCATACATTTGGTGCAAACCCAAACTTACGGCCGGCTTGCCGACAAACTGCTCTATTTGGCAAATGAGATATATAATTGCGACGAATTCGATTTGCCCCTGAACCGTAACGAACTTGCCGATTTGATTTGTACGAGCCGCGAAACCGTTAGTCGCATGCTCAGCGATTTGGCAAACGAAAACATCATTGACATCAACGGCAAACACCTTAAAATAATCGACAAACAACGTCTGGAAAATATAAGTTTGAGGGGATAATCAGAAACAAATCACAGCTAAACCTGTCCCTTTTTCAACTCCTCTTCCGCCATTTTTTTATCCGTTTTGTCAACAATAAAACCTTCAACTCCAACTATTTTATCGCCATCGTAAACCGGGGTCATGGTGATGTGATGATAACCTATAGAGCCGTCTTTACAGTACCGGCGGGTAATGCCAAAGGGAATTGTTTCGCCTTTCAATACCCGTTCAAACGAATTTTTCAATGCAATAAAATCATCTTTGGTGCGGCTAAGCGAAAAGTGCTTACCTATAATTTCATCTTTGCTATCGTACTTGTAAAGTTTTACGTATGCATCGTTAACATCCTGATAAAAGCCGTCTTTACCTATGCGGAAGTAACCTATATCTTTCGAATTGGCAATTATTCTGTAAAAATCATCGGTTTTGTTTCCCGACGCAATTTTCTTTTCGAGTGCTTTTTCGGCTTCAACCTGAGGAGTAATGTCAATAATAAATCCTTCGAGCCCAATTATTTCTCCCTTTTCATCTTTTACGGGAGTTGCCGAAACCGTATGGTATCCTATTGAACCGTCTTTGCAAACTCTTTCCACACGTTCGCCCGTAATGGTCTCGCCCGCAAGGACTTTGTTTACAAGCTCCATTATTTTCTCTTTACCGCGGGGTGTACGGTCGAGAGTAACATGCGAACCTATTACATCCTTTTTATTTGTACACTTGTAAAGTTTAAGCCATGCATCGTTAACTTCCTGATATTTTCCGTCTTTACCTATGCGGAAATAGCCCACGTTTGAATTAATAAGTTTTTCGCGCAAACGTGTGGACTCGGTATTTATTCCGAGTTTTTCCACAACATCTTCAAAAGCGGTTTCAAACATTCCCTCTTTTTCAACAGTGCCGCGTCCGCTTATATGTTTACGGCTTTCTATGAGAGCCACCTTGAGGTTCTCTTCGAGAGCAATCTCGGCGTCTTCGTCCGACATCTCTTCCCATCCCGTCAGCATAGCTTTTATTGCCGAAAGAGGTTTGTGTCCCGTGGTGGTCAAATAGACGTGTGCTATGACAAATCCGAGAAGCAAAAAGGCACCCAGAATATGAAAATCGGCGATGGGTCCCAAATCGCCAACTACACCTTCGTTAACAAAATATACGTAATACATGTACAACAATCCGCTAAATACTACCACGGGAATAATCAAAAGACGTAAGCCGAGATATGTCAACCTTTGTAACGGGTTGAATTTATTATAAACCGTTTTGCGTGTGGGGTGCGGGGCATGACGGAAAATCCCCGTAATGTAATACTCTATTTGAGCTTTCATCATTTTTGTGGAAGGAATGTACTGTTTCCACTCACCTGACGTAAAATTCCAAAATTGTGTAAATACAATGAGAATAATAAACGTCCAAGCCAAATTCCGGTGAATTATTACCGCTTTGTCGTAACCGAACAAGGTATAAAAACCGTGAACTTCAAATCCCGTAAGTGCCAGCAACAGAATAAGTGCCGCTTGCGTCCAGTGCCAAAACCGTTCATACTTTTTATATATAAGTACTCTTTTCATTTTGCCTGTTTTTATAAAATTATTTACTTTTTTTACTGCTCACTATTCTCAAAGCTCCGTGAATGCTAACCCCTATCAAAACGAAAATTATAAATAAACGTCCGAATTTATCAAGGGTGTTCATATTATCACGTCCGGGCAAATAGAATCCTGTAAGGTTTTTCAACCTGCTGTTATCAGGAGTATGGCAATCGGTACACGACAACGATTCGGATGCTCCGGAAACTTCGTGGTTCAAAGGCCAATAAGTTGCCGTTTTAATGAAAGCGTATTTTCCACTGTAAGGCAATCCCAAATATTTCATACCCTCTTTTGCCGAAGCATTCCAATCGAAATCGGCCCAAAGAGCACCACTTCCCTTTTTCCCTACCAGCTTGGGTTGAACCAAAAGTCTGTTTACCGGGTCGTAAATCTGCTTGCCCCGCATAATTTTTACCGGCCATATTTTTGAAGGATGTGCAGAATCGGCAGGGCGAATATTATCTTTGTACGAACCGTAAAGAGGATTTAATACTAAAATTTGCGAAGTGTCTTTTACTTTGTCGGTCAACAAATGGTGTCCGGCTGTACCGTTAAACCATATATATTCGGGAATAACATCTTTTTTGAATACGGCCGTACCGTGTTTGGAGTCAAACTCAACGGTAACATCATTGTAAGTCACTCCGTCGAAAGTGTAAGAGTGCACGTCCAATTTTTTATCCTTAACGGGTTTCCCGTTTTTGTCAAGCTTTGTGGCGGTTGACCAATCCCAAATGATTTTTGTGGGATGAAGTTTGGCATACCGCGGAATATGACATGTTTGACAAGCAATTGTACGGTAATGGTCGTTTAACAGTTTGCTTTTATGCGGGCGCGTGGTATGACACTCTTCGCATGAAGCACGGTTTTTGTTCGATGAAGAGACGGTGTACAGCTGTCCGCTTATCTGATGGTTGTGCGTTTTATGGCAATCGGTACATTGCATATTTTGTCCGTAATCGCCAACCCCCATATGAACGTCAATTTTACCGTTTTTGTCGCTGCCGGCTTTCAGCAATCCCTTTTCAAGGTCACCGTGTTTTACATTATTTCCGCCGCCACCGGTAAAATGGCAATTTCCGCAATTATCTCTTTTGGGCAAACCCACATGCCGGGCAATATTGCTCAGGTCAAGTCCGGGTTTGGGCATTCCCGACCCGGTGCCGGGACCTGTCCCCGGTTTCGATTTTTTATACTTAAAAGTATTATCGTGACATACCAGACAGTCAATATTGTTTTGGTTGTGAAAATCGAAATTTTTGTCACCGTATCCGTATCCGGCATGACATAACGAACACAGTTTCTCGTTCGAGTTTACCCCCACACAAAAATTGTTTAACAGGTTCTTTTTGCCTATATCCAACATGCCGCGGCCGGGCACCGAATCTTTTTTATGCCATTGCCAATGTTCGGTTTTCATAAACTCCTTTCCACGTCCGTTGTGGCAACTCAAACATGCCTCGGTAACCTCTTGCGGAGTGTCGAAATGCTTTTGTAATACCGCAAATTTAGAATGATCAACAGGTACCGAGTCGCGCTTTATGTCGATATTCTTTGCCGAATAATAATTCCTGTCTTTATCGCTGTTGTATGTAAATACAATCCAAAAGATAAATATCCAGGGAATTACAATAATTAAAATTATCTCAAAAAACTTTTTCATACCAACAACTCTTTTCGTTTCGCATTAACAAAATATTAATAGCAACTGTTAACATTTAACGGGCGCAAAAGTAATTTTCTATCGCTATAAAACAATTAAATTCAATTATTTATAATATATATAAATAAGTTATATATTTTCATTAATACGCATGCGTAATAAATTGCATAAGTGAATGTTATCACATAACAGGTACCATTATGCCGTTTCGTTTCCGGGGAAACGGGGATTGAAATTTATTTTGAGTTCAAATAAAGATATAGATGCAGAGCCGGCATTAAAATTATGACAACAAATAAAGAGAAAGAGGGATACGGGTTAAAAAAAGGGGATGCTATGACAAAGGCCGTAAAAAGCAAAAGAGCCCCGCTGTATAAACAAGAGGGCTCTTTACTGTCGGGGTGAGAGGATTCGAACCTCCGGCCTCTTCGTCCCGAACGAAGCGCGCTAACCGGGCTGCGCCACACCCCGGAAAAATTCAGGCTGCAAAATTAAAAAACCATATCTTTTTCACCAATTTTTACCGGTATATTTTTGTTTTTTTACAACTATCTAAAATTCAATATCATAAAAATCATCCGTAAAGGGTTTATGCAATCTGTCGTCATATTTTTGTAATTGACGGCGCAAATTTTGCACCTCTTTTTGCAGGAATTTCAATTTTTCACGCATCTCCATTATTATTTCTATTCCTGCTTTGTTTACACCCAAATCGCGGTAGAGTCGAATAATGCGTTCGTATTTGTCCAGTTGGTCGCTCAACACACAAGGTTCCTGTTCAACCACATGTATTTCTATTATTCCTTCCTGAGCAAACTCGTGTAACAACGAGACGTTAACATTATGAAATTCCGCAAGTTTTTTTATTGCTATATATTTTTCCATCTGTATCAAATTTTAATATTTACCTCTTAATTGAGCCAATTTTTTAAACAGTTCTTTTTCTTCGCTTGAAAGGTTCACCGGTAACACGACATTTATTTTCACGTACAAATCGCCGAAACTGCCCTGTTTTTTATAAACGGGAAAACCTTTACCTTTCAAACGCAACGTTGTACCGTTTTGGGTTCCTTCCTTAATTTTCATTTTTATTTTTCCCGAAAGGGTTTCAATTATTGTTTCGCCTCCCAACACAGCAGTATAAAGGTCGATATTATGAGTGGTATAAAGGTCGTCGCCTTTTCTTTCGAACTGCGGGTCGGGATCAACCAAAACGGTAATGTACAAATCGCCGTTTGCGCCGCCGCCCACTCCGGGGCCGCCTTTCCCTTTCAATTTCAATATTTGTCCGTCTTTAATTCCGGGGGGTATTGTAATTCTTATTTTTTTCCCGTTTACGTTTAAAGTATGTTTTGTTTCGTGATACGCCATTCTTAAAGGGAGGTGCATTTCAGCCTGATAATCCTGTCCTTTCATAGAGTAGGTACGTCCGCGTGTTGAAAATCCGCCACTTGAAGCACCCCCGAAACCTCCCCCGAACATCGAACGGAAAAAGTCGGAAAAATCGTCCATATCAAAACCTCCGGCATCGCCGCCCGAAGAATAAAACCGCTGTCCGAAACCGGCCGAAGCTCCGGCTTTACTCCACGCTTCGTGCTGCTCGTCGGAAACTTTTGCCCAATCGGCTCCGTATTTGTCGTACTTCTCCCGCTTTTTCGGGTCACTCAATACCTCATTGGCTTCGTTTATCTCCTTGAATTTTTTTTCCGCCTCTTTGTCATTGGGGTTAACATCGGGATGATATTTACGGGCAAGTTTACGGTATGCCTTTTTGACCTCATCTTGCGTGGCATTCTTGCTCAATCCCAATATTTTATAATAATCTTTATATTCCATATATCCGTTGTTATCTTTTTTTGTTCATTACTTTTTTTTGTAAGATAGCTATTGAACAAAATTAATGCCAACCGGTTATTAACCAACAAATAATCAAGGATTAAAAATAGATATTAAACGCTAAGGACATTTTAATTAATTTTGAAAATCCAATAAAGTACTCTGAACAATGAAAAACAAACCTGTAAAAACGTATGGTATCGTAACCTTTATAAATCAGGAAACCCTCGGCGGAATATTGCTGATAGTAACAACAATTATTGCATTAATTTGGGCAAACTCCACCTGGTTCGAAAGTTATCACCGTTTGTGGCACGATTTCAAAGCCGGCTTTTCGTGGGGCGATTTCGAGCTTAGAGGCTCTTTACACCACTGGATTAACGACGGACTAATGGCAATATTTTTCTTTACCGTGGGTTTGGAAATAAAGCGCGAAATTATAGGCGGTGAACTGTCTTCATTAAAAAAGGCTTCACTCCCCATTGTGGCGGCAATAGGAGGAATGGCTATTCCCGCAATAATATATTCGCTTGTGGTGATAAACAAACCCGCACTTGCCGCCGGTTGGGGCATACCTATGGCTACGGATATAGCTTTCGCATTGGGGCTGCTTGCAATGCTCGGAAAAAGAGTGAATATCAACCTGAAAATTTTTCTTACCGCACTTGCCATAGCCGACGATTTGGGCGCCGTTCTGGTTATCGCTCTCTTTTATACCAATCAGATTAACTATTCGGAACTGATTTCCGCCGCACTCTTTTTAATAATTCTTATAGCGGCTAATTTTGCCGGCGTACGGAGGACGGTCTTTTATGCCGCCGTGGGATTTCTCGGCGTTTGGATGTCGTTTCTCTTTTCGGGGGTGCATGCCACAATTGCAGGCGTGCTTATTGCCTTAACAATACCGGCACGAACAAAAATAGACGAAAAAAGTTTCATCGACAAATTATTAAAACTGATTAAAAAATTCGAAAAAACCGCCTCTAACGACAACAACCTGCTAACCAAAGAACAGACACATATTATCGAAGAAATAGAAACGCTGAACGACAAAGCAAATACTCCGCTTCAAAAACTTGAACATGCTTTGCACCCAATCACGGCTTTTTTTATTCTCCCCCTGTTTGCCCTGGCAAATGCGGGTGTGCACGTGGAAGGCAATATCTTTAAATTGTTGGTACACCCCATTTCACTTGGAATAATCTCCGGACTCTTTGCCGGAAAATTTTTAGGCATCACACTCTTTTCGAAACTCACCGTCAAACTAAAATGGGCAGTACTGCCTCAAGGTGTAAAATGGAAAGAACTGTACGGAGTGGCACTTTTGGCAGGTATAGGATTTACAATGTCGATTTTTATCTCCGATTTGGCTTTTTCAGATGAAACATACAAGCAGATTGCCAAAGTGGCTATTATGGCGGCATCTTTGCTTTCCGCCCTCACGGGAATGATTTGGCTTGCGGTTACCACAAAAAAATAATTTCAATACTTTGCCTATACAATCGGCATTACTCTTTATTTATACACAAGTAGATAAAAAACAAATTTGAAACAAAAAACGGTTTAAGTCATAAATAAAAAAACAAAAAATGAATAATAAAAGATATATTATGCCGGCGCTTTTTTTAATTGCCGTATTGTTTTGTTCGGGATGTTCCTCACACAAAAAGGGCTTTAAACCGCACAACAAACACAACAAAGATTGCGGATGCTCGCACTGGAGCAATAATTCGGTACCTGTCCGACAACCTGCAGCGCCAGGGATAACATTTCCATTACAATATTTAAAACAAGTTTAACGCAACAGCTCTAAACGGAGCAATTCCAAATTGGCAAAAAATCATTTTTTCATGCAAAACGAATCAAAAGAGATATTAAAAAGGCATTTACCGGAAGATGCCGTTGATGATGTTTTTCACTGGCTCCAAAAGAAAAAGATACATTTAAAAATTACGCGAAAGCGTACCACGAAACTCGGCGATTACCGTCCTCCCGTGAGATATCCGGCACACCGCATCTCAATAAACGGCGATTTAAACACTTACTCTTTTTTAATTACATTTTTGCACGAGCTGGCTCACCTTTTGGTTTTTGAAAAATACGGACGCACCCGCATGCCGCACGGAACAGAATGGAAACAAGAATATGAAAACCTGTTGGTATATTTTATCGACAAAGGAGTATTCCCCGCCGACATTTCACAAACCCTTTTATCCAACTTGGGGAACAGCAAAGCTTCGAGCAATGCCGATATCGGACTTACCAAAATTTTAAAAAAATACGACAAAAACAACCCGCGAAACGCAAATGACACATCAAAAGTATTTTTGGAAGAGCTCAACGAAGGAGAAAAATTTGTGTACGGGAAGAACAGATTTTTTATTAAACTGGAAAAAAGGCGTACACGGTTCCGCTGCAAGGAACTGAGTACCGGACGGATTTTTATTTTCCACCCTTTGGCCGAAGTACAACCCGTAACAAAACCCCAAACCTCCTGAAAAAGTTGCCTGCACCTTTCCGTATCCCTAAATTATTGATAAGCACCCGAAACAAACAACACAACCGGCTTGTTATCAAAGAAATTTTTATCAACCCTTTACCGTTTGTCATATTTCGTTACCTTTGCGCCGAAATATACCGCAAAAAAGGTAACAATGGAATATTCCTGAATAACGCATAAACATAGGAGGAAAGCCTATGATAGAAACAGTAAAATTGGGAGGGCGCTTAAAATGGCACCACATTAAAAATCCTACTGATAAAGATTTTGAATATTTAGAAAACACTTTTCATTTCCACCAACTCGACATAGAAGACTGTAGGCAAAGCAACCAACGTCCTAAAATCGACACTTACGACGACTACTATTTCCTCATTTTGCATTTCCCCAATTTCGACCACCAAAACAGATTTGTAAAACCAAAAGAGGTAAAAATATTCTGGGGCGAAGATTACATTATAACCGTAGGAAAATCGCACTGGGTAGTAAGCTCGGTGTTCGAAGAGGCAAAAGAACAGGAAAAACGAGGCGAAGATTTCGAAATAGCAACCTCCGATGCGTTACTATATACTTTACTCGAACGCCTGATGAACGAATCGGTCTATCTGCTCAGAAAAGTAGGTCTTGAACTTGAATTTATCAACCGCGAATTGTTCGACGCAAAACCCGTTAAAACAATAGAAAAACTTTCGGTAACCAGAAAAAACATAATTGTCCTTAATACCATGCTTAAACCCCAACTCAGAGTCTTTAACAAATTCGAGTCGGGAAGTATAGAAGGATATGCCGACAATATGGAAGAATACTGGGGAAACATTCTCGACTATTACAACAAAATGTTCGACATGATTGAAGATTACGGCGAACTTATCGAGGGGCTCTCAACCACTTTCGACTCAATGCAGACCAACAAAACAAACGAAATAATGAAAATACTAACACTTATTTCGTCTATTGTTTTACCTCTTACTTTCCTTACGGGATTGTACGGAATGAATGTTATTTTACCTTTACAACACGACTCATATGCTTTTTGGATAATTCTTGCGGTAATGGCAATTATTTCCGGAGGAATGGTTATCTATTTCAAAAGAAAAAAATGGATGTAATCAACCGGTATTTACACTGTAATAAATATGGCCATAGAAAACTTCAGTATTTTTAATCCCACCAGATTACATTTTGGGAAAGGCGTGGTACAAAACCTCGGAACAAGGGTGAAAATTTACGGAAAAAGAGTCCTTTTGATGTACGGAAAGGGCTCCGTTAAAAAATACGGTTATTACGATACCGTTGTTTCAAAACTTCATGAAACGGGACTTGAGACGGTAGAATTTCAAGGAATAAAACCCAACCCCGTTGTTGACGATGTAAGAAACGCCGTAAAACTGGGGCGTGAAAACAATATCGATGTCATTGTTGCCCTCGGCGGTGGTAGTGTCATCGATTCGGCTAAAATAACCGCTCTTTCCATTGCAAACAATGAAGACCCATGGCAATTCATGGACTGGAAAGCCTCACCACAAAAAACAATTCCGCTGATTTGCGTTCTTACCATTGCAGCTACAGGAACCGAAATGAACGGTGCGGCTGTGTTGCAAAACCAACAGACAAAACAAAAATCAGGCTACGTAAACGAACTCAATTTCCCCAAAGAGTCGTTTCTCGACCCGTCGTTTACCACAACCGTTCCGGCAAATTACACGGCATACGGTATCGTCGATTTGATTGCTCATGCCTTGGAAGCCTTTTTCGGAGCAGGCGAACCCTCGGTAACCGACAAAATAACAACATCTATAATCAAAGATGCAATGGAATGGGCTCCGGCACTTTTAAACAACCTCTCCGACTACGATTTGAGAGCAAACATTATGCTTGATGCCACACTTGCACTTAACGGAGTAACGTCGTACGGAAAAAAAAGCGGCGACTGGGGGGTACATGCCATAGGACACGAACTGTCGTTTCTTTACGATACCCCTCACGGAGCCACATTGAGCATCGCATATCCCGCTTGGCTGAAACTGCAAAAAGATAGAATAACTGACAGAATTTCAACCCTCGGCAAATTACTTTTCAACACCTCAAACACAGATAAAACAATTGACCTTTTACAATCGTTTTTCAAAGAAATCAACTCTCCCGTATCGTTAAAAGAGACAGGTATTAACGAACACTATAAAAGTCAAATCGTTAATCAGATGAAAAAAAATAAAATTACCGGTATGCACCATAAACTTTCGGAAAACGATTATGAAACTTTGGTCGATTTTATGCTAAAAGGATAATCTCATGCAAAAAAGCATCCTCATAAGAAAATCAAACGGCGAAAAAGTTCCTTTTGACGAAACCAAATTACGCAGCGCCCTTCTGAGGTCGGGAGCATCGGAAACCGATATCGAACACGCTATCGAACGTGTTTACAATATTTTACAAGAGGGTATTTCCACCAAAACCATATACCGGTATGCATATCAGGCATTGCGAAAACAATCGAAACGGGCAGCCGGACGATACCGTTTGAAACGGGCAATGCTTGAACTGGGACCTTCGGGTTACCCTTTCGAAAAATTTATCGCAAAACTATTGGAAACACAGGGCTATAAATGCACTGTTAACAAAATACAACAAGGAAAATGTGTAACCCACGAACTCGATGTTGTTGCCGAAAAAGACAACGTTAAAATAATGATAGAATGCAAATACCACAGCGAGGCCGATAGAAAAAGCGATGTAAAAATACCTTTATATATAAATTCCCGTTTTCTCGACGTAAAAAATGTTTGGGAAAAAGAGAACCCGCATAAAGTATATAAAGGTATGGTGGTTACCAACACAAGATTTTCGCAAGATGCCGTTGATTACGCTAAATGCGAGGGACTTCTTTTGGTCTCGTGGGACTATCCCCATACCAACAGCCTTAAAGAACAAATCGACCGCGCAGGACTGCACCCGGTTACCAGTTTGGGACTATTAAAAAAAACCGAAAAAAGGGAACTTCTCGAAAACGGAATAGTGCTTTGCAGACAATTGATAAATAATGTCGCCATGTTGGAAAACATGAAAATTCACAGAACACGCATAAAAAAAATTATCGACGAAGCAATGGAAATTATACGGCAAAATAATCATACGTTATGATATTGGTAACAGGAGGCACCGGATTTCTCGGCGCACATTTATTGTACCGGCTTGCACTAAACGAGCCTGAAATTATAGCAATAAGGCGCAAAGAGTCGTCAACCGGCCTTGTCGAAAAAATTTTTTCGTACTATACCGGCAATACCGCTCCGCTTTTAAACAAAATAGTGTGGGTCGAAGCCGACATACTCGATATCGTATCTTTGGAACAAGCCTTCCAAAACGTAGATTATGTTTATCATGCGGCGGCAATGGTCTCGTTTAATCCCAAAGATAAGAAAAAACTGTTCGAAATTAATGTTGAAGGCACCGCAAACATTGTTAACATCTCATTGGCAAAAAAGATTAAAAAACTTTGCCATGTAAGCTCCATTGCCGCTCTGGGAAGAGCCGGAAACGACAAAATTACGGACGAACAAAGTCCGTGGAACAAAGATGCCGGCATTTCAAACTACTCGTTAAGCAAACTCGAAGCCGAACGTGAAGTATGGCGCGGTATTGCCGAAGGATTAAACGCCGTAATCGTCAACCCCTCAGTAATTCTCGGTCCCGGAAACTGGAATGCGGGAAGCAGCAAACTTTTTAAAATAGTGCACAACGGACTGAAAGTATATACAAAAGGCGTCAACGGATATATCGATGTCAACGATGTGGCAAAAGCAATGATTTGGCTCATGAAAAGTAATATTTCGGGCGAAAGATTTGTGCTAAACGCCGAAAACATATCTTATAAACAACTTTTCGATTGGATTGCCGCTTCGCTTAAAGTACCGCCGCCTTCAATAAAAGCTTCTCCCTTTTTGAGCGAAATTACCTGGAGAACATTAAAATTTTTCTCCCTTTTTTCGGGTAAAACACCATTTATCACAAAAGAAACCGCACGAACCGCAAACAGTTTTCACCGGTACTCTTCCGAAAAATTCCTCTCTGTTTCTCAAATGAAATTCACCCCCGTTAAAAAATCAATAACTTTTGCATCACAATGTTTTTTAAAAGAAACCGTTTAATTTAGACGTGTTCTAAACAGTCCATATATTTACCTAAAATACATATGTTTAATTTGTATAAACATAAGCAGTTATAGCCAAAAAACCGCCCGGAATCCATTTGAAATTAACATTTTTTTAAAATTATTAAAAACTTTTATATATTTGTTGGGATAAAAATCAAAGCGAAAATTAAGGCTGACAAATTAAGTAATCTGTTACTTATATATTATTTAACATATGATAATTTTAACAAAAAACATATCATTTGAAGTTATAACCAAACATTAATCCTTTTATAAACCTAAAATTAAAATTATGATGTTATTTACAAAACGAGTTCTCGTGTTAAGCATCGCAATTCTGTTGGGAATATCGGCAAGCATGCCGGTAAAGGCGCAACAGACGCTTAACGACGTGAAAAAGGAGCGTGGCCTTACGGATGCCGATGTACTGGCAGCTGTTAAAACATTTATGCCGCGTGGAGGCCGTGATGAGTATTTCGGTTTTGTGGGTACCGGAAACTCGGGTACTATGATTGTTTATGGTATCCCCTCAATGCGTATTTACAAATACGTAGGAGTCTTTTCACCGGAGCCGTGGCAAGGCTACGGGTACGACGATGAGAGTTCCTTGTTGCTCAAAAAATCCTCGCTCGACGACAAAATCAGTTGGTATGGCGACATGCGTTATCCCGCATTCTCCGAAACCAACGGCGATTACGACGGAAAGCACCTCTTCTATTCCGACGGTGCCAACTCGCGTATAGCCATGTTAGACCTCGAAGATTTTGAGACCAAACAGGTATTGAGCCATCCGTTGTTTCTCTCTTGCTATCCCGGTGTAGCAGTAACTCCCAACACCGACTGGGTTATTCAAACAAGCCAGTATCCGGCTACCTGGGATGCCAAAAGCACCGATTTGAAATCGGGTATTACACTTTGGAATTTCCACAAAGTAGAAAAAACCACCAAAACAGGTCATGCCGGACGTATCCTGAAAGAAAAATCAATAACCTACGAGTTGCCCCCTTATACTTTGGGTTATTCCGATGCAGGTAAATTCGGCAGCGACGGATACATGGTAGGCTTGGCAGAAAAAGGCGGCAAAAACTACGTTTACCTCGTTGACTATAAAAAACTGACGGGGATGAAAACGAAAAACATAAACGGTTTTGCCGTTGTTCCCTTCGACGAAGGTTTAAAAGCCGGCATCATAGCCATGATAGAACTCCCCGCAAAAGCAACATATGTTAAAGTTACTCCCAAAGGAAAATATTTTATTGCCGTAAGCGACGAAACCACGGTTTTCGATTTCGACAAAGCCATAAAAGCGTTTACAGGAAAAACTTTTAACGGAAAAACAGCCGAAGGTATTCCGACAATAGATTTTGCATCTGTAAAACACGGAAGCATTAATCTGGGTAACGGCGTTGTTGACGTTACATTCGAATATCGCCCCAATATTGCCTACGCTTCGGTATTTAACGACAAAAAAATTGTTCGTTGGAATTACGAAACCTTGAAAAAAACCGGCGAAGCAACACTTACTTTCAAACCCGGACAGTTGATGGTTCCGCAAGGATTATCGGCACATCCCCATTCAAACTATCTTACCGTGGTTGACAAAGAGGTACTGCTGAAAAACCTCGTAAGCGTAGGACCTATCCGTCCCAGTGCACAACACCTCATAGATATTTCGGGCGACAAAATGACCGACATTTACACAATGACACTGCCGCAATGTAATATGTACGGTTCGGTAGCTGTGTTGCGTACAACCATTAAACCCATAATACGTTACCCCACCGGTACAAACTCGAGAACGGGAGAAATATCACCCTTCAAAACAGTTGCCGGTAAAGAAAAAATAGAACGCCAAGGAAACAGGGTACACATTTTCGGAACCCTAATCCGTTCGCACATCACTCCCGAAATAGTTGAAGTAAATCAAGGTGACATTGTAACATTCCACCTTACAAACCTTGAACTTGCCGAAGACGAAACTCATGGATTTACCATCGACACATACGGAAAACACGGAAGTTTCGAACCCGGCAAAACCGCTTCGCTAACATTCGTAGCCGACCGCGAAGGTGCTTTCCCCTACTATTGTACCGAATTCTGTTCGGCATTGCACCTCGAAATGGAAGGTATTCTTTTGGTTAAACCTAAAAACTGGAAAGGTCAAAAGGGTGGAGAAATTACCCTTACCAAAGAAGAATTGTCAAAGTATAAACAAAACTACGAAGACAAACTTAAAGTTATTGCCCAAACACAAGACATTATCAACAGTGTTGTTGCATGGCTGAAAGAGAACCACTACGAAAATCATCCGTATGTGAAAGCACTCGTTGAGGATGCCGTAGCACAGTTGAATAAAGCTGCCGAAACCAAGAAAAATTACGAAAAATATGCCAAAGAAGGAAAATGGAAAGATGCCTTCCTGTGGGCTGAGCAATACTGGCAATATCAGGTTAAAGCAGCCGACGTTGGTTTGCGTGCTAAAAAACTGTTGAAAGAAAAACTGGAAAGCAATAAATAGTTAAACGTATTTTAAAAATTTATAATGTTTAATGTTATGAAAAAAATAAAACAATATACAAGTCTTGTTTTGGTGGCTGCACTGTTTGGCTTTTATTTATCACTTTCCAGTTGTGGTGGCGGTGGTAATAAAGCCAAAAGCACCGAAATAGGAGCTCCCCGCGGTAACGAAACTTTCGGGGATGTGACAAAAAGAAGAGGTTTAACCTCCGAAGATGTTTTGGCCGCAGCCAAAACTTATACCCCCAATCATCTTCAAGATGAATACGTTTGTATGAACTCGGGAGGACAAGAAGGCAATATGCCTACATACATTGTTCCTTCAATGCGTTTGGTAAAATACACCCCCATAAACACCCGTCAACCTTACGACGGTTATGCTTACTCCGTGGAAACATACAACCTGATGAAAGACGGGTTTATTGACGGCGAAGAGATACTTTGGGGCGACACACACCACCCGGGTTATTCCGAAACCGACGGCGATTACGACGGAAAATGGATGGTTATTAACGATAAAGCCAACCCGCGTATTTATGTGGTTGACCTGAAAGACTTTGAAGTAAAACAGGTGGTTATAAATCCCATATTCCGCAGCGACCACGGTGGTGCTTTCTTTACCCCAAATTCGGAATACATTTTGGAAGCCACACAATATCCCGCCCCCTACGATCATAAATACCATCCCCTTAACGACGTTAACTTCCGTAAATACTGGCGCGGAGGTCTTACTTGCTGGTCATTCGACCATGAAAAAGGACGTGTTGACATGAAAAAATCGTTCAACTTCGAATTGCCTCCATACACACAAGACCTCTCCGATGCAGGTAAATTAGCAACTTACGGTTGGGGGTTTACCAACTCTTTCTGTACCGAAATGTACATTGGCGGCGATATGCAAGGACGTCCCCCGTTTGAAGCCGGTTGTTCGTCGCGCGATGTTGACTATTTACATGTTTACAATTGGAAAAAAGCCGAAGAGCTCATCAAATCCGGAAAAATTAAAACAAAAGTTATTCACGGTTTAAGAACAATTCCCATTAGCGAGTCAATTAAATACGGATTACTCTATCTTATTCCCGAACCGAAATCGCCTCACGGCGTTGATGTTGACCCCACAGGCGATTATATCATAGTTGCCGGTAAACTCGACTCACATGCATGGGTTTACTCATGGGCTAAAATCCAAAAAGCCATCAAAGAGAAAAACTTCGAAGGACACGATACTTACGGCATCCCTATTATCGCACTCGAAGACGCTTTGCACGGAAGTGTTGAAGTCGGTTTGGGACCGTTGCACAACCAGTTCGATCCGAAAAAGGGTATAATTTACACCTCTGTTTATGTGGATTCATGGACAACAAAATGGGATTACATAAACCTTAAAGTACTTGACCATGTTTCTTCGAACTACAATATCGGTCACCTTGTATCAACGCACGGCGACACACGTCATCCCGAAGGAAAATATCTTATTGAGCTCGATAAACTTTCGATAGACCGTTTCAATCCGGTAGGACCTTTGCACCCGCAAAACCACCAGTTGATTGACATTTCGGGAGACAAAATGAAAATTATTTACGATATGCCATTACCTATGGGAGAACCTCACTACTCGATTATTATTAATAAAAACCTTCTTAACACCGTTGATATTTATCCCGTTGGTACCGATATCGTAACTCTGAAAAAATCGCCTTATGCCATTGCTGCCGGCGAAGAACACATTAACAAAAAAGGCAATACGGTTGAAGTGTTCGGAACCATTGATAACGGCAAGGTAACCCCGGGCGACATCAACGTTACACAAGGTCAAAACGTTATTATTCACCTTACCAACCTGAGCCAGGATAAAACCGGTCATTACGTTTACGAAATAGCTTCGTACGACAAACAATACCGCTGGCGTCCGGGCGAAACGGCAACACTGGAATTTTTGGCCGAAAAAGCAGGAATGTATCCGCTGTTGCTCGACAAAGTTCATTCGCCCGAAGGACGTAAATTACAAGGTTATCTTAAGGTTAAATTTAACGCTAAAGCCGAAAACGACAGGGTAATTGCATTCTCAAAACGTATCCAACAGGATAACGAAATGCAAAAATTCCAACCCTCGTCAATTGAGCTTAAAAACCTGTTGCCTGGCGAACTCGAATTCCTCAACTACGGATGTACGGCTTGTCATAAATTCGGTCAGGAATACAACGGTCCCGACTTGTTAATGGTTGACAAACGCCGCAGCGACGAGTGGTTGAAATCGTGGATAATGAACCCGAAACCACACTTCAAAGAAGCCGATATCGAGGCTATGCGTCAAAAATATAAATTGGCAATGCCTAATCAAAATGTATCGGAAGAAGATGTTGTTAAAATCATCAAATACCTGAAAGCAAAATCGGAACAGGTATTAAAAGAACAACAACAGTAAATTTCAGGTGATTAATCACTAAAAAAAAGTAGAGACCTTTGTTTTTGCGGTCTCTACTTTTTTTTACCTTTGCGCTTTAATGTTTAACTAATTAATAAAGAAAATGAAAAGAGTAGTATTATTTATTTTTTTACTTGCGGCAGGAAGTTTCATATTGTCGAGTTGTGGCGGCAATACAAAAAAAGAGAACGGTAACAAAACTCCGGAAAAAAAAGAGGTAAAACAGCAAGTTGAGAAAAAAGTTGAAAAAACTTTTACCGCTAACATCGAAAACGGAAAAAAGGTTTACAATAAAGTTTGTGTAGCTTGCCATATGACAGGCGTTGCAGGTGCTCCGGCATTGAAAGACAAAAAACGCTGGGAAGAGATAGCCCAAAAAAGCATGAAAACATTGCACAACGATGCTATCAACGGATTTACCGGAAAACACGGTGTAATGCCTCCAAAAGGAACATGTACCGATTGCTCCGACCAGGATTTGTACGATGCCGTTGCATATATGCTGAAAACAGCAGGTGTTAGCGCAAAGGAATAACAGCCTCATACGGAAATGAATTTTCCTCTTTTTGGTTGAGTTTAATCGAAAAATAAATATCATGAAAAACAACACACTAAGTTATCGTGCATTTGCAGGTGTTGCAGCCATACTAATTATA
This sequence comes from uncultured Lentimicrobiaceae bacterium, assembly GCA_964549335.1. Taxonomy (GTDB): domain Bacteria; phylum Bacteroidota; class Bacteroidia; order Bacteroidales; family F082; genus Sulfidibacterium. The sequence goes on from CAZJUQ010000046.1 coordinate 44,704, forward strand.
GTTCTCTATTTTTTACCGGTATGGTGGGTTGCCTTGCAAAGTATTCAATACCCTAAATCGATGTATCCCAAAGGAATTCGTATAAATTTCAAATACAACGGGGTATACAACGGTTGTGAGGGACAAAAAGAGCGCGAAGAGCTTTCGTCATCGCAAGAGGGTGCCAACTGTTTGGTGGAGATGAATGCCATTAACCATTTTATCGGAATGTACCATATAGTACAAGGAGTAAATGCCGATAAAACAAGAAAATACCCTATTTATTACGTCTTCAACACCAAACGCGATGCAAACGGCAACGAAATTATCGACGAAAAAACAGGCGAACCCGTAAAGGTTAATGTAACCCCGAAAGCATTAATACGGCTTGACTGGATTATGCATGCTTCGCCTTACATTTTTGCCGTTTTCGTTTTGATGGTTATTGCATTTATCTTTACCAAAAAGAAAGTTAACGCTTGGCTCGCCCTTATACCGGCTTTATTGCCGTTCTATTTTCTCGGGGTTTATATCTACTACCTGTACTGGTACGGACACCATCTTTCAATGCACGGCGGAGGAGCCTTTAAAGGAATAAAACCCTTTATGCCTACCGTTTTCGGTGAGGGAAAAGTGGCTCAGTTCACCACCTCGTCATATCCCTATTACGGATTCTTTGTGGCACTGTTGCTGTTCATCCTCCTGATAATTGCAATATTGCTGAAGAAGAAAAGTTTGAAAGAGAGTTAACCCCGGTTTTAAAAATTCAAATCATGAAACGGACGGCTATATCCCTAAGGAAGTTTTTCAGACGGGCATTTTCCGTCCGTTTCTTTTTGTTTTTCTCTTTAATACCCTTGCAGGCATTTACCCAATTGAGAATAACGGACGAAACAGGCGGTAATTTCGGCACATACATTCCGCTTACCGACACCGGATACTTTGCCGACACAATAAACAACTTACAGGAAATTATTGATACGGCACGCCCCGGAGATACCATCTTGTTAAAAAAAGCCATTTACCTCGGTCCTGTATATATTTCTACAAACCGGCTGGTAATTGACGGGCAAAACAGAGCCGTTATCGACGGGCAAGGTATAACCTCGGTAATGTTTATCAATGCAGACAGCGTTCAAGTAAAAAACGTTATTCTCAGAAACTCAGGCGGCTCATTCGACAAGTTGGATGCCGGCATAAGATTAAAAGGGAACTATAATCTTGTGGAAAATTGCCGTATTAAAAACTGTCTGTTTGGCGTTGACATATGGCAAAGCAATTTTAACAAAATAATCCACAACGAAATATCGTCGTTGTTAACCCGCTCGAAAGCCATTAAGGGCGACGCAATAAGGCTTTGGTATTCCAAACGGAACCACATAATAGGTAATTACTGGCACCATGTACGCGACATGGTTGTTTGGTATTCGGCCGATAATTTGTTTCAAGACAACAAAGGAATCTCGAACCGTTACGGCATTCACTTCATGTACTCGCACAACAACCGTATTCAAAACAATTTACTGCTTAATAACACCGTTGGAGTCTTTTTAATGTACAGCGAACGCACGATAATGACGGGTAACTATATTAAAGGGAATCACATAGGCAGCGGTATGGCATTGGGAATGAAAGAGACCTCCTCCAACCAAATATTAAACAATAAATTTATCTATTGTACCGAAGGTATTCATGTGGACGTTTCACCATATGTCCCCGAACAAATCAATACAATAGAAAACAACGAAATAGCCTTTTGCGGCACAGCTGTCTATTTTAACAAAAATCAAGAAGGAAACCTGTTTAAACACAACTATTTTCACAACAACCTGCTCCAGGTTTATCCCGAAGTCACCACAGCCCGTTTCAACAAATGGGACAACAATTACTGGGACGATTATCAAGGTTTTGATAAAAACGGCGACAATATAGGCGACATACCGTACAAACTATATTCATATACCGAACACATTTGGGATTTCGACAAAAACGCCAAATTTTTTTACGGTGCCCCCATTCTTGCCATTCTGGATTTTCTCGAGCGATTGGCACCGTTTTCCAAACCAAAATTCGTTCTCGAAGACGACAAACCCATGTATAAGTGGGTTGACAATGTAAACGGCAACAACGAATAAAAATCAAATCGAAAATTTCCGTTTTTACGTTTATTTTATTACATTTGCCGTATGAAAAGGGCATTCATCATAACAGGGTTTGTAATAATGGTAATAGCCATGCTTGTTATGCCCGGCTTTCCCGCTCTTCATTACTATTTCGGCACCGATAAAGCAGTACTTTACAATAGCGATATTCAACCTGAGAATAACGGTTCGTTAATCAGTGATATCAATTATTTGAATGCCCTTGCCAAAAGAACCGCCGACATTAAAGATTGTGACAAGTCAAAAGCTCCTGCCCCGCCGAAACCCCAAAAAGAGGGAAATGGTTTCGTCTATCTTTTGACCGACATTTCATTACACCTTCAGCTAACGGCCAAGCCTTTCAAATTCAAACCGTATATAAATATTTGGCACAACCGTTTTATACCCACGGGAAATCCTCCGCCCAAAGCATAATTGTTTATTCTCTCAACTATTATCTTATCCCGTAAGGTTTATAAAAGGATCCTTATGTCTATTCGCATGCATTGCCGGAAACCAAATTGCGATGCTTTCCGGATGTGCTTAAAATACGGGAATAATAGTTTTTAATTCAGGTTTACTGTCCCCGGGGTTGTTTGACCGGTTTTTCTTATTCATTTTCGTTGGCTATTAAATAAGTTTGCTAATCGGTTGAACACCCCGGTTTAAAAAACGGTAAACAATAATCAAAAATAATATTTGACGCAAATACCAATATTATTAACCGTAAAAGAGAGATAAAAATGTTTGAAAATTATTTGTTTGAAACAGAACCCGGTATATCATGCCATTCTCATACCGGCTCAGTTTTTAAATTTTTACAAAATCATAAACATATGAAAAATGCAATTACACTATTAATTATAATATTATCCCCTGTTTTTCTCAAAGGCACAAACCCTCCGCCCGACACTCTTAACATCGAAGAGATACTGGTGGTAGGCAAAACAGGTAGCAGCAACATAAAAACACCTCTTACGGGGAAAAACATTCATTTAACAAATCCGCACGATGGTGGTGAAATCTTTAAATACACACCGGGATTTAATATTCTGAAAAAGGGCAATTATGCTATGGAACCGGTATTGCGAGGCTATAAATTCGAACAACTAAACGTGCAAATGGACGGAGGAATTCACAGCACCAATGCCTGTCCCAACAGAATGGACCCGGCCATATCGCAAATTTCGATAGAAGACATCGAAAAGGTAGAAGTAATTAAAGGACCTTACAGCGTACGCTTCGGTCCTGTTTTCGGAGGTATAGTAAATGTTATAGACAAACGCCCGCAAAGAAAAGGAGAGCAAATTGTTTCGGGTACCGTTGAAGGCGGATATCAAAGTAACGGAAACAATTTTTACACCAATTTATATTCGCAGATAGTAAAAGATCGTTGGGATTTTTTGATAAGTGCAGGCTATAAAGATTACGGCGACTACACCGATGGTAACGGCGATACCATTGCTTCGTCGTTCCGCAGATTCGGATACTCGGCAAAGGCCGGATACAATATAAGCTCAAATCAAAGACTGCAAATAGGATTAAGGCAAAGTTTCGCCCGCGACGTGTTATATCCGGGACTGCCAATGGATGCCATTGAAGACAACAGCACAATAGTTTCGTCCGATTATGCGGCCACAAATCTGTCGGAAAAGATTTTGTCCCTGAAAATAAAAGGATATGCATCATTTATCGACCATTTAATGACCAACGAATACCGTCCCAATTACGCCCTCACCCATTCGTCAACACCGGTTACGGCTGAAAATTACGGCGGCAGAACCGAATTGGGCATTAAACCGGGAAAAAACGACGTCCTCTTTGCCGGTATCGATTATCAATACATTGGGAAAGACGGCGTAAGGCACCGCGAAGTTTACAAAAACGGATGCACCACACCACCTACCGTTTTCGACCCCCCGAAAAACTTTACCGACAAAGTCTGGCAAGATTCTCACAAAAGCGATTTTGGTATTTTTGCCGAAAACAAATGGCAACTGTCGGAAAAACTGTTATGGCAAGCAGGAGTAAGAATAGACTTTGTGAGTTTCGACATAAAAGACCCCGAAAACGATTTTTACGAACTGTACAAGGGAGATATTAAACCCGGCAGTAAAATCTCGCCCGCAGTAAATTCCGTGCTTACATGGGATATCGGCAACAGTTTCCGCATTCAATGGGCTGTGGCTTCGGCTCAGCGCACTCCCGACCTTACGGAACTTTTTATCAACCACCTGTCGGTAGGACTCGACGCATATGAATATGTCGGAAACCCGAAACTGAACCCTGAAACCAATTATCAAACCGATATTAAGATAGAAAAAGCCGGCGAATTTTTCAGTTTTTATGCCGATTGGTTTTACTCTTACCTCACCGATTATATTTCGGCGGTTGTCGATACCACCATACCCCGCAAATTTATGCCGTGCAAAGAGCCTAAATTCACCAAAAGATTTGTAAATATCGACAAAGCCTACATGACGGGATTCGAAGCCGGCATTGACGTGAAATTTCTTAACAATTTCAAATTTAACCTCGGTGCGGCATATACATATGCCCAAAACATAACGCTGGACGAACCACTACCCGAAATTCCTCCACTTACTCTGAATACCGGACTTAAATATTCCGCATCAAAATTCAATGCACAATTGAATGCAAGAATTGCTTCAGAACAAGACCGTATCTCATCAAGTTTTAACGAATCGACTACACCGGGATTTTCGGTTTTCGACTTCTATTTCAGCTACAAACCTTTGAAATTTTTGGAGATAAATGCAGCGGTGACAAACATATTTGACAAAAATTACGTGGAACATTTGAGCCGTCCCTATAAAAACATGGACATATCAAGTTTGTATTATGAACCGGGCAGAAGTTTTAATGTGGGATTGAAATTTATTTTTTAACAAATAAAATATGTAAGTTAATTAAATATATCTTATTTTTGTAGTGAAATACCTAATTAAAAAACAGTAGCTATGGACAAGTCTGAACACAATTTGAACAGGCGTCAATTCCTAAAATCGGGCGCTATTGCCGTGGGAGCAATGGCTGCCGTGGGAATAGGTGTCGGTTATCTTCAAAAGGTAACCGCCGAAACAAGAATAAACCAGAAATTTCTGCGTCCTCCCGGAGCCATCGACGAGGATACATTTATTTTCGGTTGTATAAAATGCGGGCTTTGTGTTCAGATTTGTCCCGTTCAAGCCATTAAGCTGGCGGGCATCAAAGAAGGACTGGCATACGGAACGCCTTACATCGACGTAAGAAGTCAAGCCTGCGACCTTTCATGCGATTCAATACAATGTGTGGAGACCTGCCCCACAGCCGTATTGTATTTCAAACAATTTAAAGATGCCGGAGCAAAAGCTATAGAAAAATATAACGCAACCCACAAAATGGACGAGAACTACAATCCGTTTCCCGTTCAAATAGCCGCAATGAAAAGTATTGTTAAAATGGGGGTTGCAAAAATTAACGAAAACACCTGTCTTGCATATCAAGGCAAAGGGTTTAAAGGAACTCCGCGCGGCAAAGATTTCAAAGGGGTTAACCGTTCGCCATATTCCGGCGATTTAAAAGCAACGCCTTTGAGCGAGAAAGTGTACGATGAGAAAATTTGTAACATCTGTGTTAAAGAATGTCCGATAGGCGAAAAAGCCATAGCAATGACAAACAGCGGAGGGAAAATTGTCCCCAAAGTACTTGACGCCTGTACCGGTTGCGGTGTGTGCGTTATGGTATGTCCTACAGAAGAGCCGAGTATCGTTGTTGAACCCGTAAAATCGTAATGCCATGTTTGGAAAAAAAGATATAACACCACTTCCTCCGAAAAAGAAAGAAGATATTCCTTACATAAAAGAGGGGATAACTTTTAAAGAATGGAAAGCAAAAAACGGCAGCGGACATAAATGGAGAAATATCCGCTGGACTGTTTTAATAGGCATTAATATTCTCTTCGTCATCTCTTTCACGCTCGACCTGTCGTTGCTCGAAGGCTCTTTAAGCGGTTCAAGACTGTTCGGATTTTATTTGATGGACCCGTTCAACTCGCTGCAATTATTGATAATATCGGCGTACACAGGTCACCTCAAATATCTTACAATGAATTTTGTATTGGGGTTCTTTACAATTCTTATCTTCTATTTCCTGATGGGAGGAAGAACCTTTTGTTCGTGGATATGCCCATACCATTTCCTGGCCGAATGGGGTGAAAAATTGCACGACTATCTGGTTAAAAAGAAAAAAATTAAAGAACATACCTATAACATCTATTTAAAATATGTTTTTTGGACAGGCTTTCTCATTTTGGCATTTGTAACGCAACAACTGGTTTTCGAAGATATTAACCCGGTAGGCATATTGTCGAGGGCAATGATATACGGACCCGGGCTGATATTGGTTTGGATATTGGTACTGATAACTTTCGAAATTGTTTACAGCAAACGTTTTTGGTGCCGTTATGTTTGCCCCATAGGAGCCACATGGACAATGGTAGGAGCCGTAAGTCCGTTTGCGGTAAAATTCGAATTGGACAAATGCGCCCATTGCCGCGATTGTCAAGCCGTTTGCGAAGTGCCTCACGTATTATGGTTTGTTGAAAGAGGTAAAGCTACGAAACAACGCCACGATGTAGGTGCCGACTGTACAAAATGCGGTTTGTGTATTGATGCGTGTCCGGGAAATGCTTTGAGTTATACCATTAAAGGATTGGATAAAATTTTATGATAACAGAGAATAATAAAAAGGCGATAATAAGTGCCGAAAATTTAAGTAAATCGTTTGTTAAAACCAATGTTTTAAAAAGTCTCACCATTAACTTCAATGAGGGTGACAGAATTGCGCTCATAGGCCAGAACGGAGCAGGAAAAACAACGTTAATTCGTTGCATTTTAGGTCAATACGTTTACGACGGCACATTAAAAGTCATTGATAAAAATCCACGCAAACAGCGGGTGGAAATATTGAAAGAGGTAGGATTTGTTCCTCAGATACCGCCTCCGCTAAAACTAACGGTAAAGGAGTTGCTCGGTTTTTTTTCGAACATCAGTAATACTCCCGAAAATGATTTTGTTAAAATTGCCGAAGATTTGGGATTGGACATAAAAACAAGTATGAACAAGCCTTTTGTTGCACTTTCGGGAGGCATGAAACAAAAGTTGCTGGTTTCGTTTGCCCTGGGGAAACAGCCGACAATTCTGTTAATGGACGAACCCTCTGCAAACCTCGACCCCGAAGCCCGTGAAATATTTTTCGAATATTTGAACAATTACAACAAAGAGGCTCTTTTGATTTTGAGCAGCCACAGAATAGCCGAGTTGGAAGGGCTTGTTAACCGTGTTGTGGAAATGGATTTCGGCAAAATAGTATTGGATAAAGCGGTTAACTGAAAATACACTTTTTAAACGGCATAGCAATATTTATAATATGAAAATCATAATATCATGAAAAAGACATTTTTATTTATTGCCGTAATAACGGCGGTTTTATTTGCGGCCTGTAACCGTCAACCCGATTACAGCCCCAGAGTAATTAATTACGAGCGCGATATATGCGCCCAATGTTTAATGGGAATTGCAGACAGTTTGTGGGCTGTACAAACCATAAATTCGCACGGCGAAGTATTATGGTTTGACGACATAGGCTGCCTTAACGAATATATGAAGACTCCAAACTGGAAAAAATTTAAAGATGACGGCAAAATACAAATTTGGGTTGGTAACACCGAAAAAGGCGGCTGGATTGATGCGAAAAAAGCTTTTTTCAATTACGGCAAACACACTCCGATGGGGTATGGATACAGTGCCGTTTCCACCCCGGCAGACACAACTTTTACTTTTGACCAGGTAATGAAACGCATTGACGAAGGAATTACAATGCGTGAAGAGTTCTTGAAAAAACACAAGATGATGGGGAAAGGAAAGGGGAAATAACACTGTTGACCAAAAGAAAAAAGAGGACAATAGAATATATACTCCCGCTTTTTTTTGACAGTGATAATATGTGTATTAAAAAATTCTTGAAAAAAATAATATTATGATATCAAAGGGATTTTTATCCATATTGAGATTAGATTTGAACCAAAGTGTAAGGACACGGGGATTTTGGGCATACAGCATTTTGTTCGGGGCTTTTGTAGCTTATATGTTTATGTCGGGCATTACCGAATCGCAAATAATAGGATTTGTAGGACTGGGGAGGCTTTTGGTTACCTTTATGCAGGTTTGCATAGTAATAATTCCCATTTACGTTTTAATTACCGTGGTTCGTTCCATTGTGGGCGACAAAGAGAGTAACGTTATGGAATACATGTTGTCGTTACCGGTTTCGTTCAACAACTTTTTCTGGGGTAAATTTTTTGCAAAATTCATTGTAATATACACACCTTTATTGTTATCACTTATTCTTTCCATAATTTGGGGTTCATTTATATCGTTGAAAGTGCCGTGGGAATTTTTCTGGCTTTACAGCGGTTTACTTGCCGCAATGGTATTCTGTTTTTTGGGTTTGGGGATGTTTATCTCGGTATATACACGCTCACAAGATTTTGCCGTCAGTACGGCATTCGTAATCTGGCTTGTACTTGTGGCTTTTCTCGACCTTTTGTTAATGGGTATGATGCTGAAAATGAGAGTAAATCCCGATGTCGTAATAATGCTTGGCATGTTAAATCCTTTGCAGGTTTTCCGTGTCGGCGTTCTGGTACTTTTCGACCCGAAACTGACAACCATGGGACCTGCCGCTTATTATATTTTAGATACTGTTAACCGCACTGTTTTCATACTTTTTTCCATAGTTTACCCCACACTTCTCGGACTTCTTTTTGCCGCCCTCGGCGCAAAGCGTTTCAGAAACAAAGATGTTGTTTAATAAAACTCATATTAACATGAAAAGAAAAACGAGTAAAATCATTTTCTATCAAATATTTTTATCCATACTGGTATTAACCGCTTGCAACAACGGTCAAAAACACAATAATGACGACAGTAACGGTAATAATGAAGCGGTTGCATTTTCGGCGCCGGCAACTCCCGACTCGTCAACATATTTAAAAGTAGCCAATTTTTTAAGCGATGAGGAGGTTGACAATATTATAGACCAAGAGACAAAATTGTCAAACGGCAAAACAAGAAATAGAGGGATAAAACCTGTTCCGCAAGATGGCGACGACTTTCGCAGGGCTATGCTCGATAACGTCTATTGGCACAAAGTGTCGGTAAAAGAGGGCGATTTCAGAGGAGCATCCATGCGCTCGGCAAATTGCGAAGAATCCAACTTCTCCAACAGCGACTTCCGTGCAGCAGACATCCGCTGGACACTATTCAACCATTCCATGCTCTCAAACTGCAATTTCAGTCAGGCAAAACTTTTTCACGTACATGTCAATTTCGCCAATATGGAAAATTGCGATTTCAGAGGGGCAAATATGTTCGGCATGGAAGGACACCATGCTATAATGCGCAACAGCGACATGACAAACGCCTTAATGAAAGATACAGAGTTTACCGATGCCGATTTCAACAGGTGCCTTTTGGTAAATACGCGACTGATTAGAGCGGTGATGACGGGTTCGAATTTCGACAATGTAAACTGCACAAATGCCGACTTCAGCGGCGGAGGTCTGTCGGGAACGAGTTTCAAAAACGCCGTTTGTACGGGTGCCAATTTTCAAGGCACAAGATTGCAACATGCCGATTTTTCCGGCGCCGACCTCCGGGGATGTAACTTTTACGGTGCACGTATGGGGGAAACCGTTTTTACCGGTGCAAAAAACATTCCCGAAAATGTGAAAAAACATATTAAAGATGGCATGGTAACGGCTATTATTTTAGACAGGTAATTGTGTGGAAAATGAAATCATCAATAAAAATATTGCTCGTAACACTCTTTGTTTTGGCACGTGCCGGCAACTCTACCGCCCAATACAAAGCCGATACCTCTTACTTTGAGGTTGATACCGTAAAAAGCTGTATCGAGTGGTTTTGCGACAGCCATAACGGAACAGTCATTCTGAAAAGCGGAAAAATAAAAACCGTTGGAAACCAAATAGTGGCGGGAAATTTCGTAATAAACATGGACAGTTTGCAAGACAAAGATATTACTTACGAACTGATGCGTAAAACCTTGCACAACACTTTAAAATCGGAATTTTTTTTCGATGTAAAAAATTATCCCACCTCTACTTTCGTACTCGACAATGCCATCCCATACGGAAAAAACAATTATAAAATAAGTGGCGATTTATGGATAAAAGGATTGGTAAATTGCATAGGATTTAATGCCGTAATAACCATTGCCGGTAACGAGTTAACCGCCGTATCGGAGAAGTTCTACATAGACCGTACTCGCTGGGGTATTACAATTTATTCCAAACAGGAAGCCAAATCGGACGACAGCGTAATTGTAAGCGATGAAATATATTTTAAAATTAAGATTTTTGCCAAAAGAAGTAAAAATTAATACCGGTTCCTTTTGCCGGGAAAAAGCAGTGCAATGATAAAAATAACAAATACCGTGTAAACAGTATTGAGAACAACCTGCTCCAAACGGGCGACAATATCTCGAAAAGAAAAAACCTCAAGAAAAATCAAGGCGAAATGGTGTAAAAATACCAGCAAAACGGAATATTTCAGAAATCCTTGAAATTTCAGTTTGGCTATTCCCGGCTGTTCGTTTTCATGAAACTCCATTTTGCCGAAAAAGAAATTTATTATTCCGGGACGCGCAAAAGCAAGCAAAGTTGTGGCTGCGGCATGCAAACCAAGTGTGTTTCCGAAAATATCAATGATTATCCCTGTAAAAAAACCCAATAATAAAAGCCGCGACTTACTTATTCCGAAAGGCAAAAACAAAATAAAGGCAACATAAACATAGGGAATTAAAAAACCGTACAGACTAAAGCCGTCAAATACAAAAATTTGTAACAGCAGCAAAACAACAAATCTGAAACCGTTTTTTAAATAAATATTCATTGCGTAACCCTGTTTATTAATGATTGTTGCTCCTTTTTATCCCTGTTTTCTATAATATATACCCAATGCAGTCCGTTAAAATCGGTCGAAAATCTTAATATTGCACTGTTGAGGTTTTTCAAACTGTCGGCTTCGTATTTTTCAATGGTTCCAATATCAATTCCCGGCGGGAAAATCAGGGAGTTACCGCTTGTAACAATTGTATCGCCCTTGGAAAGGTTGATATGTGAAGGAATGTCTTCCACCTTTCCCAACTCTTTGTTGCCGGTACCCCAGATTACATTGACAAGTTGATTGTTTTTTTTAATTCTGGCACTTATCACCGCATTCTGATGCAACATCGACATAATTATCGAATAGTGCGGCGATACACCAATCACAATTCCCGCCAAACCTTTGTCCGATACTACAGCCATCTCCTTCTCAATGCCGTCGTTAGCACCTTTGTCAACTATTATAAAGTTGTTTCTTCTGTTTACCGAGTTGCTTATCACTTTTGCCCCGGTATATCTGTAAACGGTATCGCCGGTAAGTGAATCTGCGGTGGTGTCATGCACTATGTTGCTCAAAATATTATGCAGTTTTGTATTTTCGTCGATAAGCCGGTCATTCTGTTTTTTCAACAAAAAATAATCTGAAATATCTGACGACAGCTCAAACATATTACCCGTAAAATCGTTTATAGTATTAAAGGTGAGGCTTTTTTGATAGGAGTAGCTATTGAGCAACAACGACAATGAAACTGTTTCGAGCAACAAAAACAGGGTTAAAAACCTGTGGTTCCAGAAGAAGAAAAATAGCGTCCGCATAGAGGCTCCTTCATAAATTGTTATTTAATCAGGAATGTGAATTTGTCGAAATTTTTCAGAGCGATACCCGTACCCCGTGCAACGGCACGCAAAGGATCTTCGGCAACATGAACGGGTAATTTTGTTTTTTGATGAATACGTTTGTCGAGTCCGCGCAGCAAAGAGCCCCCGCCGGCAAGGTAAATACCTGTCCGGTAGATGTCTGCCGAAAGTTCGGGAGGAGTATTCTCCAAAGCCGTAAGCACCGCCGCCTCAATTTTCGATATGGATTTGTCGAGGCAAGATGCAATTTCGGCATAATTCACTTTTATCTCTTTGGGTATTCCGGTAAGCATATCCCGTCCGTGGACAGCATAATCGTCAGGAGGATTGTCAAGCTCGGTAACGGCTGCACCAACCTCAATTTTTATACGTTCGGCGGTACGTTCGCCAATGGTAATGTTGTGTTGTTTGCGCATGTACTCTTCAATATCGCTGTTAAAGTCATCTCCGGCGATACGTATCGACTTATTGTTTACTATGCCTCCGAGGGCGATAACTGCAATTTCGCTTGTTCCCCCTCCAATATCGATTATCATATTTCCGGTAGGTTCCAAAACGTCGATACCGATACCTATGGCGGCAGCCATTGGTTCGTGAATAAGTTTAATCTCTTTGGCACCGGCTTGTTCGGCTGAGTCTTTCACGGCACGCTCCTCCACTTCGGTAATCCCCGAGGGGATACAAATAACCATTTTGAGTGCGGGCGGAAACAGTGAATTCTTAATACCTATCATCTTTATCATTTCCCTTATCATAAATTCCGCCGCCTGAAAATCGGCAATAACGCCGTCGCGCAAGGGCCTTATGGTTTTGATGTTTTCGTGGGTTTTGCCGTGCATCATCATGGCTTTTTTCCCTACGGCAATAATTTTTCCCGTACTTCTTTCTATGGCGACAATAGAGGGTTCGTCAACAACAACCTTGTCGTCGTGTATGATAATTGTGTTGGCGGTGCCGAGGTCAATGGCAATCTCTTTGGTTAAAAACGAAAATAGTCCCATACTTATATCTCTTTTTTATCAATGTTTAAAATGTCTGATTCCCGTAAACACCATTGCAACGCCGTTATTGTTGCAATATTCTATGGAATCTTTGTCTCTTATGGAGCCTCCGGGTTGAATAACCGCTTTTATACCGGCTTTGTGGGCAATTTCAACCGAATCGGCAAAGGGGAAAAAGGCGTCGGAAGCCATAACCGCACCTTCCAAAGGCAAATTGAAACTTTTGGCTTTTTCGATAGCCTGTTTCAGGGCATCCACCCTTGAGGTTTGTCCGGTTCCCGAACCGACAAGCTGTTTGTTTTTGGCAAGAACAATAGTGTTCGATTTGGTATGTTTTACTATTTTGTTGGCAAACAGCAAATCTTCCACCTGTTTGTCATCCGGTTTTGCTACGGTCTTAAATTCAAGCTGTTCCGGGGTTTCGGTTACCAAATCCTTTTCCTGGTACAGAGCTCCGTTAAGTGCCGAACGGTATTGAAATTCCGGAAAATTAAAATTTTTAGCTTTTAATATAATCCTGTTTTTTTTGGTTTTTAAAATATCGAGGGCAGCGTTGTCGTATCCGGGAGCGAGAATTATTTCGAAAAATATTTTATTAATCTCTTCTGCCGTCTCACGGTCGATGATTCTGTTGGTAACAAGCACGCCACCGAAAGCCGAAACGGGGTCACCGGCAAGTGCATCTTTCCATGCCTGGGTCAAACTGCTTCTCGATGCAAGTCCACAGGCGTTATTGTGTTTAATAACGGCAAAAGTTGTCTCGTCAAAATCGTTAATAAGATTTATTGCAGCATCGAGGTCTAAAATGTTGTTATACGAAATTGCCTTGCCGTGCAGCTGTTCGAAAACATCATCGAGTTTGCCGAAATAATACCCTTTTTGATGAGGATTCTCCCCATATCGCAATTGCGACATATGGGTAATGCTTTGTTTGAAAGCGGTAATTTCGCCGTTGCTAATCCAGTTGAAGATTTGCGTGTCGTAATGCGAACTTATATTGAATGCCCGGGCTGCAAATTTTCTACGGTCGGTAATCTCCGAATGTCCGTTTTTGCTTTTCAGGAGTGCTATTAGGTCGCCGTAATCATCCGAAGAGGCAACGGTAAGCACATCTTTGAAGTTTTTGGCTCCTGCTCTGATAAGCGAAATTCCTCCAATATCAATTTTTTCTATTATTTCCTGCTCATCTCCTGTTTTTGCAACGGTCTCTTCAAAGGGGTACAAATCCACTATTACCAAATCGAAAGCGGGGATACCGTATTTTTTCATCTCTTCCAAATCGCCGTGATTATCGCTGCGGGCAAGTATTCCTCCGAAAACTTTCGGGTGAAGGGTTTTTACCCTGCCACCTAAAATGGAAGGGTAATCAGTCAACGATTCTATTTTCCGGGCTTTAAAACCGTTTTTTTCAATAAAATCGTATGTACCGCCGGTGGAATAAATTTCTATATTAAACTCCGAAAGTGTTTTCAAAACGGGAATAAGACCCTCTTTATTAAAAACGGAAACGACAGCGCTTTTTACTTTTTTCACAACTATGTAATTTTCAAATATTTAACAAAATAACGACATTTTTAATTGCTTTTGCAAAATAATAAGATTTTGTACAAAAATTTTTCTTTTTCAGCAATAACTTTTTTACTAACGAAAAAAAGTGTTATTTCGTAGAAAAAACAAGTGATGTTATTGTTAAAATTGATAAGAGAGAGTTTTGTATTTGCAATAAACTCATTAAAAGTTAATAAGGTACGTACAATATTATCGCTTCTCGGCATTACAATAGGTATTTTTTCAATAATTTCGGTATTCACCGTATTCGACAGTTTGGAGAACAACATAAAAACGGAGATAAACTCGTTGGGGAAAAACATACTATTTATTCAAAAATGGCCATGGGCCATGGGAGGAGAATATCAGTGGTGGAAATATTACCAACGTCCCCAGCCCACAATCGGCGAGATGAAAGAGATAATAAAGAGGAGCAATACCGTGGAACACGCCGCATTTATGTTTAGTGTACAGCGCGATGTATATTACAAAAACAATTCGGTTCAAGATGTTCCGGTAATTTGTGTTTCGTACGAGTATAACAAGGTTATGCCTTTCGATTTGCAAAGCGGAAGATATTTTACGCAGGTCGAAAGCTATGCGGGACGGAATGTGGTGATAATAGGTTCGGATATTGCTACAAACCTGTTCGGGAAAGAGGATGCAACAGGAAATAAGATTAAAATTTTCGGGCGAAAACTTTTGGTAATAGGCGTAATAAAAAAGAAGGGGGACGATATTTTCGGTAATTCGCCCGATAAACAAATTATATTACCCGCCAATTATGCCCGAAACGTTATCGACATTAAAAGCAAAAACATTAACACCACCATTATTGTAATGGCAAAAGAGTACATTACCAATGAGCAGATGAAAGACGAGCTGACGGGAATTATGCGTTCAATAAGGAAATTGAAACCCAAAGCCGACAACAATTTTGCCATAAACGAAACGGATATCATCTCCAAAGGTTTCGACCAGTTGTTCGGTGTAATTGCCGTTGTTGGCTGGATTATAGGAGGTTTTTCGTTGCTTGTGGGCGGTTTTGGCATAGCAAATATCATGTTTGTTTCGGTAAAAGAGCGCACAAACCAAATAGGGATACAAAAAGCACTTGGGGCAAAAAACTATTTTATTTTATTGCAATTTCTTTTCGAGGCGATTTTTCTTTCGCTTATGGGCGGCATTGTCGGCTTGTTTATAGTCTTTATTTTGTCGTACATTATGACTGCCGTTTTCGATTTTAATATAATGCTAAACATAAACAACATCATTCTCGGAATATCGGTATCGGCAATAATAGGACTTGTTTCGGGCATTTTGCCGTCGTGGTCGGCATCGCGCCTCGACCCCGTGGAAGCAATGAGGTCGAGTTTTTAATCGCGGTTATATTTTTCCACCCTTTCCAACAATTTTATCAGTTCACGGCGTGTAAAGGGTTTTGTAATAACATCGTCCATTTCGCTTTTCAGGTATTTTTCCACATCCTCTTTCATGGCATTGGCGGTAAGTGCCGTAATGTACACTTTTTTCTTTTTGTGTTCCCTTTCGTATTTTCTGATTTCCTTTGTTGCCTCCATACCGTCGAGTTCAGGCATCTGAATATCCATTAAAATCAATCCGTAATCGTTTTTAGTGAAAAGTTCAACGGCTTCTTTACCGTTGGCGGCAATATCCACCATTTCGTATCCCAGCTGTTTCAAAGTTATTAAAGCGACTTTCTGATTAATAAGATTGTCTTCGGCAAGCAGGATTCTAAGAGGCTTTTTCTTTTCGGGTTCTTTGTCGATAACCTCCTTTATGGTTTTATCCAATTTATGGTCAATCTCATTGTTTATCACCGATATTATTATCTCTTTAAATTGAGAAAGTTTTATCGGCTTAAAGAGGCGCGCCTCAATCCCCACCTCTCTAAGTTCTTGCATGTTAATCATTTCGCTGATTGACGAAAGCATAATAACATGTGATTTGTCGGCCAGGTGGTTCTCCTTAACTGTTTTGGCAAAATCGATACCCGTTTTTCCGGGCATATGATAGTCCACAAGGATAAGGTCGTATTTCAAATTATTTTGTTTTGCCTTTTTCAGGAGTTCCAGCCCTTGGTCGGCCGAATCGGCACAATCGGTTTTTATTTCCCAAAAGTCGAGATATTTTTTGAAAATATTTCTGTTATTAAGGTTATCGTCAATTATGAGAGCCCTGAAATTTTTCAAATCCTCTTTGTCGATATATATTCTTGCCGGTTGTTCCTTGCTTTTTTTAAAGGAGAGGTGTATAATAAATACCGTTCCTTTACCCTCTTCGCTTTCCACCTCGAGTTTGCCGTTCATCATTTCGGTAAGCCGTTTCGAAATGGCAAGGCCCAAGCCCGTACCTCCGTATTTTCGCGTTATTGATGTATCAACCTGCGAAAACGACTTGAACAACTTTTTTTGGTTCTCTTTTGAAATTCCGATACCGGTATCGCGAACCTTAACTATTATGGAATAAGAATCTTCCGTTTCTGTTTCCAGTTCGCAGTTTACCATCACCTCGCCTTTGTCGGTAAATTTAATTGCATTGTTTACCAAATTTATAAGAACCTGTTTAAACCTAACGGGGTCGCCCAAAACATAACTGTTTATTTTGGGATCGACAAAAGACAACAAAGTTAATCCCTTCTTTTCGGCCTTTAAAAATACCGTATCAATAACTTCGTTAACGGCATCGTGAATGCTAAATGGTATGTTCTCAAGTTCAAGTTTATTGGATTCTATTTTCGAAAAATCGAGGATATCGTTAATGATATTCAACAGGCTGTTCGACGAGGTCTCTATGATGTTAAGGTACTCCTCTTGTTCTTTTGTATGAGGCTGGTTTTTCAGAATTTCTATCATACCTATGATGCCGTTCATGGGTGTACGTATTTCGTGCGACATGTTGGCCAAGAAGGTGGATTTCAGCCGCGACGACTCCTCTGCTTTCTCTTTTGCCAAAAGCATTGCCTGTTCTTGTTGTTTTGCCAGTTGGCGTCCACGGTAAAGCAGGATTATTATTCCCGAGAAAAGCAGGTTTATCAACGTCAAAATCCAAAAATAGGTTCCATACTGTTTTCTGATATCCTCTGCGGGCAAAAACTCATGAAACAATACAATCAGTGCTACATTTTTTCCCTCTATGTTTTTTACGGGTAAAAATGAGACCGAATAGTAAAGATTTCCCGCTTTCACAAGTTTTATGGAGGGCTTGCTTGTATTAAAACGTTTAAGGTTGCGGTGTAAAATAATTTTGTTCAGTTTTTGGGCAATTGTATCTTTACCGCCGTTGCCGTTCTTCTTTTGGGGAATTACATACTTATAATATCCGGGCAATACCGATTTTATATAATAACCTTTCGTTTGCTCGGTAAATATTTTTTGTACCACAGCCGAATCGAGAAGGAAAGCACTTTCGCCTGCAAAAAGTTTTTCAACCTCCTTCAACATATCGTATATGGAGAGTGATGTCTCTACACTTCCTATGTATTTGTTATTATAAAAAAGGGGGTAAACGAAACGGTAACTGTTAACGATTCTTCCCTCTTCAAAACCTTCTACAAATCTGTGTGTTTTTATTACGAGAGCTATGGATTTTCTGAATTTGAGCAGGTTGTCGCCGTATTTGGAGGGTTTATGGTATCTTAACAAACTGTTGCCGGCGGTATCGTGGAAATGAAAAATTTTAAAATTTTTAAACTTTATTATTTTATAAACGGGAAGCAGTTTTTTGTAAAGTTCATTACGGTATTCATTCTGTTTTTCTCCTCTCGAAGTCTCAATTTTAAATACAAGGTCCAGTACATCTTCTTTGTTTATGAAATTATGGTAAATGGCTTGTGAGAAGGTTCTGTACGAATCAATCATACCATTATAGCTCTGTTTATAGTCGTTAAGCTGGCTTTTTAATGAGGTATTTATCTGCGAACTACGGTACGAATTAATAAAAAAGAGGACTCCTGCTTCAAGTACAACAACGGTTAAAAGACTGAATACTATTATTTTCAGATGTTTTCTCATATACACCCAAAGTGTTTATTTACACTAAGGTGTAAAAATAATAATTTTTTATCAGAATTCGTGGGATATTAATATGCTTTTGCAAAAACCACCCTTTGCGGCGAAGGTTTCCCCGTCAAAACACATCTGCCTTCCTCTTTTTTAGCGTTGAGGGGTATTAATCTAATGGTGGCTTTTGTTTTCTCTTTTATTTTAAGTTCGGTTTCAGTGGTGCCGTCCCAATGAGCCAAAACAAAACCACCCTTTTCTATTCTTTTTTCAAACTCGTCCCACGTATCAACGGTAAAAGTATTGTTTTCGCGAAAATCGAGTGCCTTTTGAAAAATATTATTTTGAATTTTAACAAGGAGATTTTCTATTTTTTCAACGATATTTTCCATTTTCAATATCTCTTTTTCCAAGGTATCGCGTCGAGCTACCTCAACGGTACCGTTTTCGAGATCACGCGGACCAATTGCCAGACGTACGGGAACACCCTTTAACTCCCATTCGGCAAATTTATATCCGGGTTTAAAGGTGTCGCGGTTGTCGTACTTTACGCTGACGCCTCTTTTTCTCAATTCACCGGCTATCTCTTCGGCTTTCAGGCTAATGGCATTAAATTGCTCCTCCTTTTTGTATATGGGTACAATAACAACCTGTATGGGGGCAAGTTTAGGAGGCAGCACCAATCCGTTGTCGTCGGAATGAGCCATTACAAGCGCACCCATTAGACGTGTGGATACTCCCCACGATGTAGCCCATACATACTCCAGTTTATTCTCTTTGTTAAGGAATTTCACATCAAAAGCCTTTGCAAAGTTTTGTCCCAAGAAGTGTGATGTTCCGGCTTGCAACGCTTTACCGTCTTGCATCAAAGCCTCGATACAATAGGTGTCAACGGCTCCGGCAAAACGTTCGTTAACGGTTTTCACACCTTTGAGCACAGGTATTCCCATCCAGTTTTCCGCAAAGTCGGAATATAAATTCAAAATGGTTTTGGCCTCTTTTTCAGCCTCATCTTTAGTTGCATGAGCCGTATGACCTTCTTGCCAAAGAAATTCGGCAGTACGCAAAAACAGACGTGTGCGCATCTCCCACCGCACCACATTTGCCCATTGGTTTATGAGCAAAGGCAAATCGCGGTACGATTGTATCCAGTTACGATATGTATCCCAAATAATGGTCTCCGATGTAGGGCGCACAATAAGTTCTTCTTCAAGTTTGGCCTCGGGGTCGACAATCACTCCGTTTCCGTTTTCATCGTTTTTCAAACGGTAATGCGTAACCACGGCACACTCTTTGGCAAAGCCCTCCACATGACTCGCCTCCTTGCTGAAAAAAGATTTCGGAATAAAAAGCGGGAAGTAGGCGTTTTCGTGTCCGGTGGATTTAAACATGTCGTCAAGAGTCCTTTGAATTTTCTCCCAAATGGCATAACCATAAGGTTTTATCACCATGGAACCGCGTACAGCGGAGTTTTCGGCTAAACCGGCTTTTATCACCAGTTCGTTGTACCATTGCGAATAATTTTCGCTTTTACTTGTAAGTTGTTTGGCCATTTCTAAATTTTGGTATAATCTTTGCAAATTTTTATATCGAACGGCAAAAATAAACAATGTTTATTAAAGCACAATACTTAAAGCCATGAAGACAACAAAGATTATTTTTTCAACAGTTTTCGGTATCGCACTACTTTCACTCGTTTCGTGCAGCTCAACAAAATCGCTGCCTAACGACGATGTTTATTATATACCAGGCAGCGAACCGGCAACCACTCACGTAAGACATACGGCAATTGCCGAAAACAACAATCATCAAAACTATTCCCAGGGCGAAATAGTATCAGGTTCATATAACTCAAATCAAGATACAACATACCAAACCGACGATGAATATTACGATGGCGACTATTCCGCACGGCTGAAACGTTTTTACGGCTCCGGCGGAAGTTCACTTGATTACGACGACGGATATTACTATGCAAACGATGATGACGACGGCAACTACGGCTATTGCTCAGGCAATCCGGATATCAATGTAAGCTTCGGCTTTGGCGTAGGAGCAGGATATGGCTGGGGTATAGGTTTCGGTTGGGGTTACCCCTATTACGGGTGGGGTTATCCATACTACGGATGGGGTTATCCCCATTACGGATATCCTTATTATGGAGGCGGTTACTGGGACGGATATTGGAACGGCTACTGGGACGGATATTACGGATTTTATCCCAATCCTTACCCCTACTATCCATATTATCCTTCGTACCCTTACTATCCCGATTACGGATATTCAAGTGTTTACCGTCCGCGGGGAAGCCGTACGGGAGGAACAAACTTGCCGCGTTACGGCAGTACAGGAGGTTCCAGAGCATCAATAAACAGTGACGACGGCTACAAAACCATGATTGCCGGCTCAGGAATAGAAGCCCAAAACAGCTCGCAAGGAAACGGCATGCGTGTAGGCAGCAAAGAATATGTTAACAGAGCCGTGGGGTACCGTAACAACAGGGGTGAAAACAAAACCACTGTTGATAACCGCCCGAAACAAAAAATAAGAACCGGAACAAACGAAGCAATCTCGGCAAGAAATAAAACAAAGGTTGAACCCAAACCAAGAAGTTCAACGCGCAAAACTTATGCCTTGAACACAAGACAAAAACCTTCGAACAGCAGGAGTGCCGTGAGACAAGAACCCGTAAAACGCAAAAACACCAAAAACAGTGTAAAACCGCGATATTCAAAACCATCTTCATACTCGCGATACTCCAAAGAGCGGGCAATGCAGAGACCCAAATACTCAAAACCCCGCCAATATCAACGTCTGGATACGCAACAACCTCGCAGGAGCAAAGAGTACTATCGCCCGCAATCGAAACAAAACACAAAACAACACGCACCAGCCATAAGTAGAAGCGGTTCCATAAAAGGTAAAACAAACGGAACAAACAACAAAACAAGGATTGAACCCAAAAGAAGGCACAATGTTTACCGCCCATCAACAACAAAAAAAAGAGGTATAAGCGGCGGTTCGGGGAGACCGCAAGTTAAACCGAAACCATCAACGGGTAAAATAAAATCGTACAGAAGTCCGGGCAGAAGTTATTCATCACCAAAATCATACTCGTCACCGTCAAGAACACATTCCACGGGTTCGAGCAGAGGTGGAGGCTTTTCTTCGGGATTCAGCAGCCATTCGCGAAGCTCGTCAGGAAGTTTCTCCGGAGGCAGTTCACGTTCGTCGAGCAGTTCTTCGCCAAGAGGGGGAAGAAGGTAACAGCTTGACACGAATTTAAAATTAGCGTCCCGTCTATTGTGATATTTTTACTAAACACTTATAAATCAATTATAAAATGAAAAAAATTGCAATATTAACAGCCCTTGTTATATCCATTTTGCAAGGTTATTCGCAAACAGCCGATGATGCACTGCGTTATTCGCAAGATTTTTATAACGGGAGTGCACGAAATATGTCCATGGGAAGTGCATTCAGCACACCGGGTGCCGATTTCTCGGCGGCATCGATAAACCCTGCGGGGCTGGGTCTGTACCGCGGCGATGAGATGTCGATAACTCCCCAACTAAATTTTCGCAACAGCGAATCGGAATATAACGGCGGGTACGGAAGTGACAATCAATCGGTTTTTTCCTTAGGTCAATTTGCTATGGTAATGACTCAAAAACTCTATCCGGCAAAAAGCTCCGGCTGGAAATATTTTCAATTTTCATTCGGAATGAACCGTTTGAGCAATTTTAACACCAGTTTGACTATGGCGGGTAACAATTATTACAACTCTAAAATCGATGTATATTTAAAATATGCCAATGGCATAAATTACAAAGACATAGAAGAAGACTATTACGGCGATTATGCTTTCGATTTGAAACCGGCATGGGATCTCTATTTGCTCGACACAATCCCCGGATATACCGACCAATATTACAGCCCCGTTCCTCCCGGAGGCTTTTTACAGCGCGAAATTATTAATTCTGACGGTTCCAAAAACGAATACGGCTTTTCGTTTTCGGGAAATTACAACGACTTTTTATACCTCGGAGCTACTATCGGAATGCCCTACATACGTTATTTCAGTACATCTGCATTTAGCGAAACCGACATTGCCGACACCATACCTACATTTAACAGTTGGGGAATAACACAATACCTGCAAACAACAGGTTGGGGTATAAATTTAAAAATCGGGGTTATAGTGCGGCCTGTATCGTGGTTGCGAATAGGGGCAGCATTTCATACGCCGACATATTATTACAACATGCGCGACACCTGGCATACCACAACCTATGCCGACTTACCGGGACTCTCCCCCGCCGAATCAACGTCACCGGTGGGAAATTTCAACTATTCGTTTACAACACCGTTAAAAGCCATAGGAAGTGCCGCAATAACCATTCTGAAAAACGGCATCATATCGTTAGAATACGAATTTACGGACTACTCGACGGCACGTTTTAAAGAGAGGGGGGTCGATTATTCGCAACCCAACGGCGACATTAACCAATATTACACAAAAGCCGGTAATATCCGTACGGGAGCAGAGTGGAGATTCGGTATTTTAAGCCTGCGCGGTGGTTACAGCTACTACGGAAGCCCTTATAAGAACACGGATATTGCTTCGAGGTCGTTTATTTCGGGGGGCATAGGACTTAACCTCAACAATTTCATTTTCGACTTTGCTTTTGTTCATTCCAACTGGAAAGAACAATACTACATGTACTCATTCGAAAACATGAACCCCGTAAACAACAGTTTTACCGAGAACTCCTTTTCGGTTACCATAAAAGCGCGGTATTAAAAAAGGGAACCGCATAAAAAGATTTTTAATATATCTCAAAATTTAAATTAAAGCAAAGCAAGCTAATGCCGCGGCCACCGAAGCGTTTAACGATTCGGCTTTTGACGAAGGGGCAGGCTTAACGGTTATCTTTTTATCAATCAGGGGAACTAATTCATTGGAAATTCCGTGGGCTTCGCTACCGATAACTATAACTCCGCAATTACCTTTTTCGACGTTTCGTATATCGTCGCCTGTCAAAAAGGTTCCGTAAGCGGTAAGCGTCCGGGGCTTTTCCGACAACAGTTTTGCAAGCGATGCATAATGTATCTTAATCCGGGCCAACGAGCCCATTGTAGCCTGCACAACCTTGGGGTTGTATGCATCAACAGTATCGGTGGAACAATAGATATTTTCCACTCCGAACCATTCGGCGGCACGTATTATTGTGCCCATATTTCCGGGGTCGCGAATGCCGTCCAGCATTAACGACCATTTGTCAGGAACGAGGGATATCTCTTCCCGTTTTTTACTCATGGCAACAACAGCCAGCACTTCGGAATGATTTTTCAGGTTGCTGATTTTTCTCATCTCCCTGTCCGAAATCTCTTCAATATTAATGCCGGGAAATTTATCTCCGTATTTGTCAATCCAGCTTTTCAGCGCAAAAACTCCTTCAACGGCGCTTCCGCTGTTTAGAAAGTCTATTACCAAAGTATTACCTTCGGCAATAAAACGGCGGTGAACTTTACGGTATTTGGTTTCCTTCAGGGAGGTCAAAAACTTTATTTTCGATTTACCGATCATTTTGCTAAAATAAAAAAATCCCTCTCAAAAAGAACAAGAGAGGGATTACAAAATGTGTCATGAAAAAAGTTAAAGCTATTCGGCTTTCACATCCAAATCTATTTCAACTTGAATCTCTTTGTGAAGTTTTACAACGGCTTTGTATTTTCCTACCTCTTTAATGTGTTCGTCGTTAACAACGATTTTTTTACGGTCGATTTCCAGGTTTTTTTGTTCTTTAATGGCATTTGCAACCATAATGTTGTTAACCGAGCCGAAAATTTTACCGGTTGAGCTTGCCTTTACACCAATTGTAAGAACGGTATCTTTAAGGGCTTCGGCAAGAGTTTCGGCCTCTTTTTTAATTTTTTCCTCTTTGTATGCCTGCTGTTTTTTTATTTCGGCAAGAGCCTTTTTATTCGACTCGGTTGCCAAAACAGCCATACCTTTCGGAATTAAATAATTTCGTGCATACCCGTTTTTT
Organism: uncultured Lentimicrobiaceae bacterium; assembly: GCA_964549335.1. Lineage (GTDB taxonomy): Bacteria > Bacteroidota > Bacteroidia > Bacteroidales > F082 > Sulfidibacterium. The sequence goes on from CAZJUQ010000046.1 coordinate 69,274, forward strand.
ACGGTAACAAGGTCGTTTTTATAACCCAACCCCGTGATATCTTGTTTTAAAATAATTTCCATTCTTTTTCCCTCCTTTTATTTTAATAAGTCAGCAACGTAGGGCATTAATGCCAAATGACGAGCTCTTTTAATGGCTTTAGCTACTTTTTTCTGATACTTGGTAGAAGTTCCCGTAAGCCGGCGGGGTAATATTTTACCCTGCTCGTTAACAAAACGGAGCAAAAAGTCGGCATCTTTATAATCGATGTATTTGATGCGGTTTTTCTTAAAACGGCAATATTTTTTCCGTGTGGTATCTACGGCAATGGGTGTTAAATATTTGATATCTGAATTTTGTGCCATGATTTTGGAATTTTTACAGGTTAATAATTAGTTTTCTTTGTTTTCGGTGGTTTCGCCCTTCTCTTTGTTTTTGCGTCTGCGTTTTTCGTTGTACGCAATCGCATGTTTGTCGAGCTTAACGGTAAGAAAACGAAGTACACGCTCGTCGCGTTTAAATTGGAGTTCCAAATCTTGGATAACACTGCCATCTACCTTATATTCGAACAATGTGTAAAATCCTGTGGATTTTTTCTGAATGGGATATGCCAACTTACGCATGCCCCAGTTTTCATGGTTCACTATTTCCGCACCATGATCTTTGAGATAACTCTCATACTTTTTTACCGCTTCCTTTACCTGATCATCAGATAAAACGGGAGTTAAAATGAAAACGGTTTCATACTGGTTTGTCATGTCAATACGTTAATTTATTGATTATTAATAATTAAAAAATTGGAGTGCAAAAGTAGAAAAATTATTAATCGGTGCAAGATAAATTATAAAATATTTTTTGCCAAAATATCACCCCCGCATAACACGATGGTTAAAAGGCAACAATTAAAAGCGGTATGGAAAAAGTAAACCCCGTTCATTGTTCTAATTTACTATTTTTGTGCAAAATTATTTTAATATGATTTCCGTTAAAAAATTTGTATTTAATGCATTTCAGGTAAATTCGTATGTATTGTACGACGAAACGGGCGAATGTATTATTATTGATCCGTCGGTATCGAACGAGGATGAATTTTCGCAACTTGACGATTTTATCAAATCGAAACAATTAACGCCCGTGTTGCTGGTAAACACACATGCGCATATCGACCACATAATAGGCAATTATAAAACAGCCAAACATTACAAAATAAAACTTGCGGCACACAAGGAGTGTGTGGGTTTTTTGGAACATGCCCGGGAATATGCCGAGTCGTTCGGGCTGCCAATGGAAGGGGTAAAAAAGATAGATTATTTTGTTGACGAAGGACAAAAAATAACTTTCGGCAATTCATGTTTAATGGTTTTTTACACCCCGGGGCATGCCGATTGCAGTATTTGCTTGTACTCGAAAGATGATGCCTTTGTAATAACCGGCGACGTTTTGTTTTATCAAAGCATAGGGCGTACCGATTTAAGGACGGGGAATTACGACCTGTTACAAAAAAGCATTTGGGAAAAGCTTTTCACCCTTCCCGACAACACCAAGGTATATGCCGGTCACGGTCCAGACACCACAATAGGCTACGAAAAAGTAAACAATCCGTTTGTGGCAATAGGCATGGAATAATTTTTTTCCTCAGGTAACCGGTAATTATCCGCCATGAAAGAGCCCCTACTATACCTGGCACCGTTCCAAGGGATTACAACAGACATATTTTTGGATGTTTACAGCAAATTTTTCCCGGGAGCCGACAAATTTTTCACTGCCTTTTTTTCGTCGGTGCAAAAGAGCAAAAAGTTAAACCGGAAAGTACACAATCCGGAACTTAACGAAATAAACGGCATCAAGGTGGTGCCTCAAATTCTGAGCAAAGAGGCAAGCGAAATAGTACGGTTTGCGAATATCTGCAAAAATTACGGCTACGATGAGATAAACTGGAACCTCGGATGTCCTTTTAAGCGTGTGGCGATGAAAAAACGCGGTTCGGGATTACTGCCCTATCCCCAAACCATCGACGAAATTTTAAAAGAGGTTTTTGATAAAACGGATATTAAACTATCGGTAAAATCGCGTCTCGGGTATTATGATGCTTCGGAGATATTCGACTTGATTCCCGTATTTAACAAATACGGCATCAGCGAGTTGATAATCCACGCCCGCATAGGCACACAACTGTACAAAGGTGGTGTTGACACCATCACTTTCGGGAATATGCAGGGAAAGACAAAAGCGGAACTATGCTACAACGGCGACATATTTACGGCGGAAGATTTTTTAAAGTTCAAAAAGATGTTTCCACGTGTTAACATTTGGATGGTGGGACGCGGTTTTTTAAGAAATCCGTTTTTGCCTGCCGAGATAAAGAATACGGCCGTAAAAAACGACAGACGCATTACGGTACGCAGATTTACGGAAGAACTCTATTACCGTTACCGCAAAGAGAGCAACGACGCTCTGCAATCGTTAAACAAAATGAAGGAGCTATGGTCGTATTTGTCATACCTGTTCGACAATCATACAAAAGTGTTCGGCACAATTAAAAAGAGCAAAACATTCGACCAATACGAGGATGCCGTAAAGAGGGTTTTCGATGTTTACGGAAGCAAGATAATTTAAAAAATAACTTTTGTCAATTGAGGGATACTTGCCACGGGAACAATTTCGATATCCGAATTTTTCAAATCGAGATTTTTAAGGTTGTATTTTGATATTACAATTTTTTCGAATCCCAATTTTCCGGCTTCGGAGATACGGCTTTCTATTCTCGACACGGCTCTAATTTCGCCAGAGAGCCCCACTTCGGCGCTAAAACACACATTGTTGGGGATAGCGACATCTTGTACCGACGACATAACCGCAGCCACTACCGAAAGGTCTATTGCGGGGTCATCTACACGTATTCCTCCGGCGATATTCAAAAACACATCCTTTGTTCCCAAGCGGAAACCGCCCCTTTTTTCCATTACCGCCAAAAGCATGTTAAGTCTTCTCATATCGAAACCCGTAGCCGAGCGTTGGGGTGTTCCGTACGTTGCATTGGCGACGAGTGCTTGTGTTTCGATGAGCATGGCACGTTGGCCTTCGACCATTGCCGCTATGGAAACTCCGCTCGACATTTCGTCGCGTTGCGAAAGCAGCACTTCGCTGGGGTTTAACACCTCGCGCAATCCTCCGGGAAACATTTCGAAAATTCCCAACTCCGAGGTGGAGCCGAAACGGTTTTTCACCGAACGTAAAATGCGGAAACCGTAATGACGGTCGCCTTCAAACTGCAATACGGTATCGACCATATGTTCAAGGATTTTGGGCCCCGCAATATTTCCCTCTTTTGTAATATGTCCTATTAAAAACACGGGCACGTTAGCGGTTTTGGCAAAACGTTGCATTTCGGCGGCGGTTTCTCTTATTTGGGATATGCTGCCGGGCGACGATTCCAAGGTGCCGGTATATAGAGTTTGTATGGAGTCTATTATTACTATATCGGGTTTTATTTTTTCTATTTGATTAAAAATGTTTGTTGTAAACGTTTCGTTCAGCAGATAACATTTATCGTTAGTTGCACCGATGCGGTCGGCACGCATTTTTATTTGGTGGTTACTCTCTTCGCCCGAGACATAAAGGATAACGGTATTTTTCATGTTAAGGGCAATTTGCAGCAGGAGTGTCGATTTTCCTATTCCCGGTTCTCCGCCTATTAGCACAACCGAGCCTTTTACCAAGCCTCCGCCCAAAACCCTGTTGAACTCGACACTTCCGGTGTTTAACCGTTCTTCGCTTTGGGCACTTGCCTCCGAAAGCAATACGGCATGTGGAATGTTATCGCCGCTTTTTATTCCCCTTTTTCTATCATCGTGTTTGGTTACAACCTCTTCCACAAAGGTGTTCCACTCGCCGCACGAGGGGCATTTCCCCATCCATTTGCTTGCTTCGTAACCGCAGTTTTGACAATAGAAGACCGTTTTTGTTTTTGACATGTGATAAAAAGTTAATCCTTTATGCAAATATAGCAACTAATGTCTCGCATTTTAATAACATGAACGGATTTGAACAGAAAAAAACCGCTATTATTCAATGTGTATTGCAAATTTATGTTGTATGGGGGGGTGTGGTTAGTAAACAGAGTGTTGCTCCGTTTGGGCAGGGAAATGTGCGCGTGAAAGCGGCAGGGATGGGAGCGGCAGCCCGCAGGCGGAGGCGTAATGAAGCAGGCGGAGGCAGGGCTGACGTGAGGAAGCCCCTGAAAACGCCGTAGCTGAATTGCGCCTCCGCCGAGGACTATTAGCGGACAGCCCGTTTGCCGCCCAAAACAATAAAAAAAGAAAAATTTACCGTCACCGGAATATTTTAAAGAGATTTTAGACGGGGAGACAAATGATTTTTTCGACAGGAGGAACAATTGTCTATTTTGGCTATATTTGACCTTTTTTAAACGAAATTGGAATAAATATGAAACGTATTTTATTTGTGACGGTTATTCTGTTAACGCTGTTGAGCCGGTTTGCTTATGCAGGCGAAGGGATGTGGATTCCGGCACTACTGAAACAGCTGAACGAAAAGGAGATGAAAGCCATGGGGATGAACATCTCTGCCGACGACATTTATTCGATAAACCACAGCAGCATGAAAGATGCCATTTTGCTGTTCGGTTCGGGCTGCACCTCGGAAATTATTTCGAAAGAGGGACTGCTGCTCACCAATCACCATTGCGGATACAGCTTTATACAACGGCACAGCAGTGTTGAACACGACTACCTTACCAACGGATTTTGGGCAATGAGCAAAGAGGAGGAGCTTCCCAATCCGGGCCTTACGGCAACAATGATGATAAGAATGGAGGATGTTACGAAACGGGTGTTGGAAGGTGTAAGCGAAAACATGACGGAAAAAGAGCGGAGAAGTATCATCAAAAAAAACTCGGAGAAGATAGTAAAAGAGACCGTTAAGGATACTCCGTACGAGGCAAAAATAAAAGCATTCTTTAAAGGTAACACATATTACATAATCGTTACGCAAACCTTTAAAGATATAAGGTTAGTGGGTACACCGCCATCGAATATAGGTAAATTCGGCGGCGATACCGATAACTGGATGTGGCCGCGCCATACGGGTGATTTTTCACTTTTCAGGATTTATGTGGGGCGCGACGGAAAACCTGCCGAATATTCCGAAGATAATGTTCCTTACCAGCCGAAATACTATTTTCCCATATCGCTGAAAGGGGTAAACGAAGGTGATTTCACTTTTGTTTACGGGTATCCGGCACGCACAAACGAATACCTGCCCGCCAAAGCAGTGGAGTTAATAACAGAAAAGGAGAACCCCGAAAAGATAAAATTGCGTGAAGCGAGAATTAATATTTTTAAAAAATATGCCGAACAGAGTCCTGAACTGAGGATTAAATATGCGGCAAAAGAGGCACGCGTGGCCAACTATTGGAAAAAGATGATAGGTCAAAGCCGGGGAATAAAACGGTTTGACGGCATAGAAAAAAAGAGAGAGTTTGAAAAACGTTTTACACAATGGGTAAACGGTGACAATGAACGAAAAAACAAATACGGCAACCTTTTGCCGGCATTAAACAAAACTTACGAAAAACTGGAGCCCTATCAGAAATCGTACGACTACCTTTACGAAGCGGGATTCGGGATAGAGATGGTAACATTTGCCTACCGTTTTGAAAAACTTGTTAAAATGTGTGAAGAGGGTAAAACAAAAGATAACGAGATACAAAAAGCGGTGGAGTCGTTGAAAAAAAGCACCAAATCATTTTACAAAGATTACTACCGTCCGGTGGATATTGAGGTTATGACTAAAATGTTGGAATATTGGGATAAAGGCATCGAGTTTCCTTACAAACCCGGCTTTTTTAATACCATTCATAAAAAATTCAACTCCGATTATGCGGCATATACCGGATATGTTTTCAAAAAAAGTTTTCTCGACGATAATGAAAAGGTGAACTCATTTTTAGACGATTTCACCTGCAAAAAGATAAAAAAGTTGAAGAATGACCCGTTTTATAAAATCGAGCATCAAATATACACCATGTACAAATCGGTAAAGAGCAACAATATCGAGCCGATTAACATGCAAATAGACAGCCTTATGCGTCTGTACATGAAAGCACAAATGGAGATGCAACCCGGCAAACGTTTTTATCCCGATGCCAATTTCACGCTGCGTGTTACATACGGCAACGTGAAGGGTTTTTCGCCTGCCGATGCCGTTGAATATTTACCGTACACCACACTAAAAGGAATAATGGAAAAAGAGAATCCCGAGATATACGATTACGTAGTTGAACCGCGGTTGAAAGAACTTTACGAGAAAAAAGATTACGGACAATATGCCGACAAAGACGGGAGTTTGCATGTCTGTTTTATTGCCGACAATCATACTTCGGGAGGAAATTCGGGGAGTCCGGTATTTGATGCCGACGGAAACCTGACCGGTGTCAATTTCGACCGGTGTTGGGAAGGGACAATGAGCGATTTGATGTTCGACCCGAAAGTATGCCGTAACATTTCGCTCGACATCAGGTATTTTCTGTTTATTCTGGACAAATACGCCGGTGCAGGATATTTGCTCGACGAAATGAAACTGGTAAAATAGAGAGGGCAAAACAAGCGGGATTTTTTATAGGCAAATCAGGAAAAATCAGGAAAGAAAAGAGAGGACACATCCCTTTTTAATTTAAAGGTCAAGGTTTACGGGGAAATTTCCGGTTTGTACTGCCCGCAAAATTCATAAAAAATTTTCCACCCATGAAAAAATTGAAATACGGATTGGCATTGAGCGGCGGCGGAGCCCGTGGAATAGCCCATATAGGAGTATTGAAAGCCTTGGACGAATGCGGCATACAACCCTCGGTAATATCGGGAGTGAGTATGGGCGCTCTGGTTGCCGTGTCGTACGGTTTGGGAATAGATTACGACGAGTTGCTTTACCTTGTTAAAAAAGGTGCCAACCCGCTAAAAATAAAAAGCCTGAGTTTCAGAAGACAGGGCATTTTCGACCTCGACGTGGTACGCGAAGTGTTTGAAAAAAAAGCCGCCAAAGATGATTTCGGGATATTGAAAATTCCAACATTCGTTACCGTTACCAATTTTAACACGGGCAAGTTCGAGATAATATCGAAAGGAAAATTTATTGATTATACACTCGCCTCGGCATCAATACCGCTATTGTTTACCCCCGTTAAAATAGGAAACAGCATATATGTTGACGGGGGACTTACAAAAAATATGGCTGCCGCCGCCATAAGCAAATATTGCGACAAAGTGATAGGTGTTCATGTAAATCATATTGGATACGCCGGAACCATTTCGGGAATAAAAGAGATAGCCTCCCGAACATTTCACCTTGCGGTTTACAACACCATACTGAACGAACTTGACTATTGCGACTTCTTGATAGACCCACCGGATACTGCAAACTACGGCGTACTTGACTTTAACAAAGCCGACGAAATTTTCGACCTGGGATACAAAGAGGGCATGAAACTGGCCGAACAACTACAATCCGATCAAAATATCCTGCAACAAGCCGTTGTAAAACTAAAAAAAGCCATTTTAAAGATGCAGTTGTAACGGCTGAAAATACCCGATAACGGTTTTTATCGCTTCAATAACCGGTTACAAAATTTCTTTTTCCGTTCGAAGGCATTAAATTTTGTTTTTTATTAACAGTATAAATTAGAGCGTTAAAGTACAATATACATATAGATTAACTACCTTTGGCAACCAAAGTAAAATCATAAAATCATGTTTACAATTTATCATAATCCGAGATGTAAAAAGTCGAGAGCCGGCTTACAATACCTGAAAGAGAGAACCGGCGACATAAAAATTATAGAGTATCTGAAAAATCCGTTGACGGAGGAGGAACTCAAAGAGTTATTGACAAAGTTAAATAAAAAGCCACTTGAAATGATACGCACGCAAGAGGCGGTTTACAAACAAAATTTCAAGGGGAAAGATTTCACCGACGACGAGTGGATAAAAATCATGGTGGAAAATCCCAAACTTATAAAGCGCCCCATTGTGGTAAAGGGAGACAAAGCCGTTTGGGGCGACCCTGCAGAAGAGTTGGAAGTATTTTTTAAATAGTGTAATAACAAAACAATAAAAGAGATGGAATATAGAATTGAACACGACACTATGGGCGAAGTAAAAGTTCCCGCCGATAAATATTGGGGGGCACAAACCCAAAGGTCGAAAATGAATTTCAAAATAGGGGCTGAAGCCTCGATGCCGCACGAAATCATCGAAGCTTTTGCATACCTTAAAAAAGCAGCCGCACTTACCAATGCCGAGTTGGGAGTGTTAGACAAAGAGAAGGCCGAAATTATAGCTCAGGTTGCCGATGAGGTTCTTGCCGGAAAACTTTTCGACAACTTTCCTTTGGTAATATGGCAAACCGGCTCGGGGACACAGTCGAACATGAACATGAACGAGGTTATTGCAAACCGCGGTCATGTTTTGAAGGGGGGAAAACTTACCGACGAGAAAAAGTTTCTTCACCCCAACGACGATGTTAACAAATCGCAGTCGTCGAACGACACATTTCCCACAGCCATGCACATTGCGGCATACAAGATGATTGTAGAAACAACCATTCCCGGGGTAAAGATGCTTCGTGACGCATTGAACGAAAAAGCCGTAGAGTTTAAAGACATTGTAAAGACGGGACGTACGCACTGGATGGATGCCACACCGTTAACGCTGGGACAAGAGTTTTCGGGATATGTATCGCAGCTCGACCACGGGCTAAAAGCTCTTGAATCGACATTAGAGCACCTTACCGAACTGGCTTTGGGGGGTACTGCGGTAGGAACCGGACTTAACACCCCCGAAGGTTACGCGGTAAAAGTTGCCGGAAAGATTGCCGAACTTACAGGTTATCCGTTCAAGACCGCAGACAACAAGTTCGAAGCTCTTTCGGCGCACGATGCGATAGTGGAGACCTCGGGCGCTTTGAAACAACTTGCAGTAAGCTTAATGCACATTGCCAACAACATACGTCACTTGGCTTCGGGACCGCGATGCAGCATAGGCGAGATAAATTTACCTGCCAATGAGCCCGGTTCGTCGATTATGCCGGGAAAGGTAAACCCCACACAGAACGAAGCCCTGACAATGGTATGCTGCCAGGTTATAGGCAACGACGTTGCCATCACCACCGGCGGATTACAAGGACATTTTCAGCTTAACGTTTACAAACCCATGATGATAGCCAACCTGTTGCAATCGGCGCGCTTGCTCGGGGACGCCTGTGTTTCATTTACCAAAAATGCCGTGTCGGGTATTGAGGCGAACATCAAAAACATTAAAAAGAACCTTGAAAATTCACTTATGCTTGTTACGGCATTAAACACTCACATAGGTTACGAGAAAGCGGCAAAAATAGCCAAAAAGGCACACAGCGAAGGCACAACATTGCGCGAAGCGGCTTTGGCTCTGGGATTTCTTACCGAAGAAGAGTTTAACGAATGGGTTGACCCCTCGAAAATGGTTTGACTTTAAACGGTAATAAAAAAAGAGGCTACACCTTTAATTAGTGCAGCCTCTTTTTTTTATGTCGCCAATCAAATTACTTTATAACTTTGAATTGGTCGCCTGTTTTTTCAATTATAAGCCGGTACCAATCTTCGCCGTATCCGGGTTGTTTTACGTCGGGATTAGCCATTCGGTATCCCTTTTTCAAAGGTTTCGGAGTTTTAATGTTGCCGTCCATATAACGCATAAAGAGGTAACGGTAGAGATTTTTCCATGTTTTAAAAGTTTTTTCGGCAGCGGCATTTGAATAACCGTTTAGATATTTGACGGCAAGTTGCGGGTCTTTTTCATATAATGTTTCCGCACTTTTGTCAACGGCGGGGACAAAAGTCACAAATTCATTTTCAAGCCGGTGTTGAACCTTTTCGATATCGGGATGAATACGGTCCCAAGCCGTATAGGCGAAATTTTCCACCTGATTAAAAATCCAGAAGCCGGCGGTTTCCGACCATTCCATCATGGAGCCGTTACCTTGAGCAAAGTTGTAAGGTATTTCGGTAATAGACGAATACATAGGCATATAAACCGTACCCGAAGGGTCGTCAACGCCCCACCAAATAATTCCCCCAATTTTATCGGGCAACCAGCCGCGCGATTGTGCCACAAATGTAAAACCTGTTTGTTGTGTTGCCGTGGTACGTTCGTTGCAATATTGCACACCGTCCACTTTCCAAGTCAAAGGGCGCCAGCGGTAAGGGAGGTGAAAAGGTCCTGCCCCCACATCTTTCGACATATCCAGCTCGGTACCTTCCAAATGGTTTCTCATAAAATGAAACATATCTTGCAACCCTACCTTTTTATCGGGTTTTATCCATAAAGGCATTCTGTTGGTAGCATAATTATTGGGGTTGGGAGTGCCGTCGGCAAATTTTTTATCGTGTTTAATATACCCTTTTACGTAATCCCAATATTTGTCCATACCTTTTTTGGCATCGTTAAACATTGTCCACACCCTTATTTCGCAAAAACGGGCGCCGCCGAAATCAACAGGGGCATAGGTGTCGGAAAACGAAAAGTTTTTATCTTTTCCTTTGTACCACCCCTTTTCGCGTGCAAAAGTTATTACATCGTCGGCATAGACACATTCTACCGAGGGGTTAAAAATTTTATCAATATCTTTAAAAGTTATTGATTTTTTTCCGTCGGCCAAAGGGAAAGTTGTTATGCGAGCCTGGTTTGCATGCCCCGAAATATAACCGTCGGGTATCTTACGGGCCACCCAAACGGCACCTTTTTCATCATGTCCTTTACCAATCATTTCCAAAATCCAAGCCTCGTCCTTATCGGAGATGGAGAACGACTCGCCCTCGCTGTAATAGCCGTATTCGGCAACAAGAGTCGTCATGATTTTAATGGCTTCGCGTGCGTTTTTTGAACGTTGCAAGGCTATGTAAATAAGGCTGCCGTAATCGATAACGGCATCGGGTTGATGATGAAGCTCCGAACGTCCGCCGTAGGTGGTCTCACCGATAGCTACCTGATGTTCGTTCATATTCCCGACAACATTATAAGTCTCTTCCGCCTGTTCTATTTTGCCCAAATATTTACCCGTATCCCACTCGTACACCTCCATCATGGTACCCGCAGGCCATTTGCCGGCAGGCCAATGATAAAGTTCGCCATACAAGACATGCGAATCGGCATTGTAAGATATCATTACCGACCCGTCTTTCGAAGCCCCCTTTGTAATAAGATAATTTGTACAGGAAAAAAGATTTCCGGATAAAGCGGTGATTAATAAAACTATTAATACAACCGGAATAATACGTTTGTTCATAAACTAATATTTTATTTTTTGGTTAACAATTAAAGGATGACAAAAATAGTGGAAATATTCCACAATTCATAAGCGGCAAGCCAAATATGCTTTTTTTATTGTTTGATAAAAAATCAACAATCGTATCGGAAATAGTATTAATTTTACACACTTAAAAATTAACGTAATAAGCATGAAAAAAATAGCATTACTTTACTGGGGAAAGGGCGGAAGCGTTGAAAAAACCGCCAAAAAGGTTTACGAACAATTTAATCCCGAAATAATTGATATTTTCGATTTGGAAAGCTTCGATACGGATAACATCGACAACTACGAAATGTTGATACTCGGAGCCGCAACCATAGGAGCCGACCATTGGGAAGATGCTTCCACAAACAATCTTTGGAATAAATTTTTCAGGAAAATAGAAAACAAAGATTTAAGCGGTAAAACAATAGCATTTTTCGGACTCGGCGATCAGGTGTTGTATCCCGAACATTTTGTGGACGGACTGGGACTTTTCCAAAAAGAACTTAGTAAAACAGCAGCGAAAATAACAGGGCGTTGGCCCGTCGAAGGTTACGATTTTACCGATTCCGAAGGCGTTGAAAACGGCATGTTTTACGGCTTGGCAATTGACGAAAACAATCAGTGGGATCTTACCGACGAAAGGGTAAAAAAATGGACGGAACAACTCAAAAAAGAGATGGGATATTGATTACCACGATTTAAAACAAATCAAAACCCGCTTGGAACGGTATGTTAATCGGGAGCGGGTTTTTTTATTTTTTTCGATAACAGCCATACGCTTTCAATCCTGAACAAATATCAAACAAAAAAAGTTTTAAATTGTTGAAAACTAAAACCGCAAACGGGCACTCCGTTTAAGACACCAAGTCAAGTAACCGCCTTTGCAAAACATACAGTCATAATTGAAAACAATACTTAAATGAATAAAAAGCACGTGTTAAACATTGGAATATTAATCTTATTATTCCTCTTATCAGGTTGTTCAAAAAACCTTGTTTACAATTCAATAAAAAGCAACTCCGCTTGTTCCGAAAAAAACGGATACTGGTACAACAATAAATGTTGGAAAGATTTTGAAGATGAAGGAATTTCAGAAGCTAAAATAGACTCTACCGTCATTGCACAGATGAAAATAATTGATAAATCAAAGTTGAAAATAAATAATCAAACCTTTCCTTTAACGGCTTTTATGCCGATAGAAGAAAAAAAGGGTATGATATTTATTGCCGTTTTTGGTGAATATGAAAATTACAAAACACTCCTTTTCCCAATGGGAAAGAAAAAGATAAAAAGCGGAACATTTGAATCGCCGGTCGTTTATCTTAAAGGAAACGCGATGTCTGATGATATAGATGAAAATGATATTTTAGCTGTCGGCACCTCAACAGTAAATATTCATGATATCGATAAAGTGGATATCGATATAAAAGGTAAAGTGGTAAACAAAGATTCAACCCTGATAAACAACTTTGCCTTTGCTGCCAATGAAGCTGTACTCGGGGCAGGAAACAGTCACCTGGAGATTAAAGGAAACGAAGCCTATTTATCCGGTGATTTGGGAACAAAGACCTATGCACAAATAAAAGACCTAATTAAAAACCATCCTGAAATAAAAACCATTGTCATGACAAATATTTCGGGTTCTGTAAATGATGCCGTAAATATGCACACGGGAAGATTATTACACGAAAACGGTTTTACAACAAAGGTTCTGTCAGGTAGCAATATTGCCTCCGGAGGTGTGGATTTGTTCTGTGCAGGTGTAAACAGAATTGTGGAAAAAGGAGCTAAAATAGGAGTACACTCATGGTGCTGTGTCAATGGTTTGACAGCTAACAAACTACCTAAAGACCATCCGGCTCATCAATACCAATTAGCATATTTCACAATGGCATTAGGTCAGGAAAACGGACCCGCTTTTTATTTTTACACTTTGGAAGCTGCACCATTCGATAATGTTCATTATATGACAGACGAAGAAATTAAAAAATGGGGAATCGCAACCGAATTTATTGAAAACAAATAGAATACCATGACTAACGTTGTAAATATGCAACGGGGAATTAATAGCATTAAAGAGATGAATTTGCTATTCTACAGAATAGTCTTTTCAAATAAGAGCAACCGCTAAAATTCTCGCCACTGCTCATACACCGGTCGATAAAAAACATTTGGAAAAGAACATCAGGAAAAACAGAATAAACGGTTAACAAAAGATATGATTAAAACCAACCTTTTCGGCATTATGCCGGACAGCAAAAAAGAGATTATAAAATTTACCGTATCAAACAATAACGGTATGGAAGTCTCATTTATAAATTTCGGTGCAATAATAACATCCATTGTAGTACCCGACAAGAACGGAAATCCGGGGGATATCGTCCTCGGGTTTGACAAATTTGAAAAATACCTTACAAATCCGCCATACTTCGGTGCGGTAATAGGCAGGGTGGCAAACAGAATTTCGAAAGGCAGTTTTATTCTTAACGGAAAAAAGATTAATGTTACACAAAACGGCAATGGTTTCCAATTGCACGGCGGCGAAAAGGGTTTCGACAAAAAATACTGGGAAGCCGTACCATTTGAGAGGGAAGGGTTACAAGGAGTGAAATTTTCATACCTGAGCAAAGATGGCGAAGAGGGATATCCCGGCAACCTGCACGTTACCGTAAAATACCTCTTAACCGGAAATAACGAACTTATCATTGAGTACCAAGCCAGCAGCGACAACGATACCGTAATTAACCTAACCAACCATACCTATTTCAATCTTAAAGGCGAAGGCAAAGAAGAGGTTTACAACCATATTTTAAAAATAAATTCGGACAAATACCTGCTTTTGTCAAAAGAGACGCTTGTTCCTACGGGCGACATTGTAAGTGTGCACAACACGGCATACGATTTCACAATACCCCAGACCATAGGAAAACGTATTGACACCATACCTCCGGGATACGACATATGCTACGTCTTGGACGGAGACAAAAATTCAGGCACTCCAATTGCCGAAGTTTTCGAGCCCACAACGGGAAGGTTTTTACAGGCATTTACAAACCAACCCGCCTTTCAGCTATATACGGGCAACTATTTGGAGGGCATTAAGGGGAAAAACAACCACGAATACATTAACCATAGCGCTTTTTGCATTGAAACGCAAGACTTTCCCGACGCTCCCAATCACCCCGCATTTCCTTCCATATTATTAAAAAAGGGGGAAATATACCACCGTACAACAAAGTTCAAATTCGGCATAAAAAATTAACGTTCCGATAAAATATCTTTTATCTTCTTTATCCTTTCGGTATCCGACTCACGAATTCCGTATTCGGGAATGCCGGGCATACCACCCATATAAATTCCCTGTTTACGGTAAATCATTTTGCTGTCAATATTTTTTGATGCCGACATGTGGAAAAAATCTGCGCCGGTATCGTTTTTTATCTTTAAAATATTTTCTTCGTTAATTCCGCCCCCCGCCATAATTTCAATTCTGCCTTTCGCCATTTTTACAAGTCCGGCAATAAGATGTCTGCCCCGGAAAGCGGTATTTTGCTGTCCCGAAGTCAAAATGGTATCGGCACCTGTCGAAATAATATCTTCGAGGGCGGCATAAGGGTCGGGTGTCATATCAAAAGCGCGGTGAAACGTAACATGCAGCGGGCGCGCAATTTTTACCAGTTCGGAACACCTTTGGGTGTCCACTGTTCCGTCACTGTTCAATATTCCGAAAACAACCCCGTTAACCCGCAACTCTTTACAAAATTCAATATCTTTTTTCATTATCTCAAATTCAATATCCGAATAACAGAAATCCTGCCCCCGGGGACGAATCATAACATTGATATCTATGGACGTATATTTTTTTGCAGAGGCAATTATCCCGTAAGATGGTGTCACACCTCCCTCGTATATGCCGGCACAGAGCTCCACCCTTGCGGCACCGGCTTTTTCCGCATTAATAACCGACGCAACCGACACGGCGCAAATTTCCAAACCCGGTTTCATATTATTATTGAATATTAAACAACTATTTAGCTTTTAACGGCGGCACCTTTTTCAATACATATACCGAAACCGAGGTGACGAAAACTATCGAAACAAACAAAATCAACCACAAATAGGCGTCCACCTCCTTATACCATACCGTTAAATTACCGGCAATTATCATAAATACAATATAATACAGGGTAACATTTTTGCCTGTCCATTCAAGATAACGGGTAATAAAATTATCGACCCGCTTAACAATTGAACTGGCACTAAGCAACCACCAAAACAGAAAGTTTACACTGAAAAGAAAAAACATTAAGCCGTGGTGGGCAAAAATCCGGGGATGAATTGAAACATTGAAACCGAAAGGCATACTTATAAGAAATAACAATCCCGATTGGAAAATCAATATTATTTTCACTTTGGAGTTGTGCTTAAAATTGTCGGCAATAAAGAAGTGTTTGAAATGAAAAAAGGTAAAACCCGCCAACACATACGAAAACCAAGGAATAAAAGGGAAATAGGCACCGGGATAGCTTCCGTAAAAATAGGGCAAAATCAATGAACCGGGAAATTGCTTTTCGACGGGAGGAGCAATGTATTGCAAAAACAACAGTATTAATATTACACCGATGTACAAAAGGACATGGCCGTCGAACTGCTTTATTAAAACCGCCATGGCAATAACACTCAAACCGGCAAGGATTAAGATATCGACTTCAAAAATATATGTCAATGCCGAATGTTGTGACGCGCCTGTCACAACAGCATACAACGGAACAATATTCCGGGCGATATTGAGGAAAAACCCCGACACTATCAATTTTACACCTCTTATTACCAGCTCTTTGGAACTCTTTTTATTGTGCGCAATATAATAACCCATAATAGATAAAAATACCGGTGCCACGGGAACACCTCCGAGAAACAGCGATATTTTACCGAAAGTGCTGTTTTGTAACGATGATGAGCCAAAAAATTCGGTTAAAACCAGCTGAACCATCGCTATAATAGCAACACCTTTTAAAAAATCGGCTGTCCGGCTTCGTTTTTGTTCCATAACTCAAATTTTTCGATAAAAATAATCAAAAGGTTTATACGGCATTGAATAGATTAAAAAAATAAAGAAAAAAGATATGCGTCTCTTTGAGCCGGCTTTACAGCCGCAAGGTTGCAAAGCAGCGGTAACAACCAAACCGCTTACTTTTCAATTGTGCCGCCAATTTTCCGTTTACCTGAATAATAATAGGCACGAAAAAACGTATTAATATTAAAAAAACTTTAAACATTATCCGATAAATAGTATTTTTACCAAACGGAATTTGATGTAAAAGAAAGAACGGTTAAGAGCCGGTAAAAGAGCAAAAGTGTTATGGCTTTACAATTAATGCAAAGTGTAGGCGAATATGTTACGGTAGTTTCGGAGGCGTTCAAACGTCCCGATAAAGGTTCCGTATTCAGAAGACAATTGATGAGCGATTTTGCCGCATTAGGACTGGAATCGTTCGGGATAATGGCATTTATATCCATATTCATGGGAGCCATCATAACCATACAGATGGCATACAACATCGATTCGCCGTTTATACCTCTATATACCATAGGATTTTCGGCACGCCAAATGATGGTTTTGGAATTTTCGCCCACAATACTCAGCTTGATATTTGCCGGGAAAGTGGGTTCGCGAATTGCATCGGAGATTGGCACCATGCGGGTTACCGAACAGATAGACGCACTTAAAGTCATGGGGGTAAATCCCGCCAACTATCTCATACTGCCCAAAATCACCGCTGCCATAATTTTCAATCCCGTGCTAATAGTGTTTTCGATATTTCTCGGGCTGGTGGGCGGTTGGGTAGCCGGTAGCGCCACAGGCCTTGTCCCTTCCGACGACTTCATTCTCGGAATGCGATCGTGGTTCGAACCCTTTACGATAACATACGCCCTCATAAAAACCGTTGTCTTTGCTTTTATAATAACATCGGTGTCGGCATACAAAGGATATACCGTAAAAGGCGGCTCGGTGGAAGTGGGCAAAGCAAGTACCGACGCAATAGTTATCAGCAGTATATTAATTATTGTTTTCGACTTGATATTAACACAAATGTTGCTCGTATGATAACTGTAAACAACATAAAAAAAAGTTTTGACGGACAACAAATCCTAAAAGGGGTCTCTACTGTCTTTGAACAGGGGAAGACCAACATGATTATCGGTCAGAGCGGCTCCGGAAAAACGGTTTTGATGAAATGCTGCATAGGACTCTTTGATGTCGATTCGGGGACAATAGAATTTAACGGACGTGTTTTTTCAAATATTAAAGAAAAAAAACGCAAACACATAAGAAAAGAGATGGGAGTACTCTTTCAGGGGGGGGCACTTTTCGATTCGTTAACAGTGGAAGAAAATGTAATGTTTCCGCTTAATATGTTTACGAAAATGTCATTGAAAGAGAAATTAAAACGTGTGGATTTTGTTTTGGAACACGTTAATTTGAGAGGAGCAAATAAGAAATACCCCGCCGAACTTAGCGGAGGGATGATTAAAAGGGTGGCAATAGCAAGAGCTATATCAATGATACCCAAATACCTTTTTGCCGACGAACCAAACTCGGGATTAGACCCCAAAACCGCCGAACTTATCGACAAATTGCTTTATGAACTCACAAAAGAGTTTAACATGACCACCGTAATAAACACACACGACATGAATTCGGTACTGCAAATAGGCGAAAAGGTATCGTTTTTGCGCGAAGGAATGTTATGGTGGGAAGGAAATAACAAGGAGATATTAACCACGGATAACGAAGAACTTAACGAATTTGTGTTTTCAACGGAACTTACCCGCAGACTGAAAAAGTAGAAACTTATTCAGGTATTTTGTGTTTCGAAGGTTCGTTATGAATGATGAAATCGAGCCATTCACGGGGATAAGGTTTCGATTTGATACGCCCGGCACTGTCTTTTACATAACCGTCGTTGTACTTGACAATAAGATAGTCGCCCAACCTTAACCAGCGTTCATGGACCATGTTTCCGGCCGAAACCGTATAACGTGTTAACAACTCTATACGCTGTTTTCTCTCTTTTGCCAACGCGAGTTTTTCCACGGAATCTTGTCCGGCAATAAAACCCGATTCCAGTTCGTTTTGAACCCTTTTTATCTCTTTCACCATATCGCAATACCTTAACCCTGCAAAATTGGCCACAAAATTAAAAGCCCACCAGGCGGAGTTGCGTGAATAGCGGTTAATATCGCCAACGGTAAAAGGCACGGGCAAATCAGTTACACAGCAATAAACAGGGAAATAACAGTTGGTATAAGTGTCGTCTTCGGCAAACCACATCACCGCTCCTATTTCGCGGGGCAAATAATTGCGCAACTGGGCCACAAAAGAGAAAGAGGTGTTAAAAGTTGATACGGGACGCTCCCAGGAGTATCGGGCCGAGTCGGTTTTCCAACTCAAAGGGGCAACGCGATTGGGGTTCCCGAAAGGGCCACCCTCGGGAACAGCAGTCATGTCGAAAGGGGTACCTTCGTAATGGTCGCGCACAAGCGAAAAAACATCTTGTAACGACAATTTCTTATCGGGTTTTATGAAAAGAGGATACCTTGCAGCACCTTTTACCCCCCTGCAATAACCGGGCGAAAAATTTTGCGACGGTGCAGCCCTCCTGAAAATACTCCACACACGGGTTTCGGTATATTTGAGATGCGCCGGGGAAGGGGGGTCGTAAATATTGTTGAACTCGAAAGGCTCGCCCGAAGCGGGGTCATAATACCCCTTTTTAACGGCAAAAGAGATAACATTGCCCGAATACAAACAATTCCGGGGATCGTCCAAAGGAAACGTACCTATGCGCGAATGATTGGCATGAGCCGTTATGGTGCCGTCGGGAACACGCACGGCAACCCACACGGCACCGCCTTCGCCTCCGGTACCTATCATCTCCAATAACCACGCCTCGTTAGGGTCGGCAATGGAAAACGACTCCCCCTCACTTCCGTAACCGTATGTTTTAACCAGCGAAGTCATAACCATAACAGCCTCACGGGCTGTCTTCGCCCTCAAAAGCGCCAGCCTCATCAAATCCCAATATTTCAAAGGTTTATCTTTATCCCACAACTCTTTTCTGCCTGTAAATGTTGTCTCTCCAATGGCAAGCCCGTACTCGTTTATCTGAAAACCTACAATGGCATTTGTGTGTGCCACCTGATGTATCTTATATCTCTTTCCGGAAAGACTGCTATACTGCAACGAATCACTAATGTCATGATCGGCAGCCGGCGTCAGGTTAAGATGATATAACCACTCACCATCATTTAAATAGACAAGGTAAACAGCACTGTCGGACGACGCTCCCCTTGTAACCAATATATTAGTACAAGAAAAAATATCGGAAACAATTAACAAGAAAAAAAACAAAAAAATAAACCTTCGCAAAATTCTCCCAAAAAAAATCATGATATTAATAATTGATAAGGTAAATGGAGAGGGGGGATATGTTCCAAACTTTCAAAATATAAAATTGATATTAATCCCCCGTTGCTTTATTCCTGAACTTTTCCACCCACCATACCCATAAAAAAAACATCACAACATAAAAGAACGGACGATAAATGTAATCATGGGTAAATTTCCAATGTTCAGGATAATAATTCAACAAAATCGAAAGCCCTGCTATCCGAAAAATATTTACCATATGAACGATAACCAAACCTAACGGAATAAACCAAATCTTATGTTTCCACGGTCCCGGAAAAAACACCATAAGTACAATCCATTGCAAAAATTGTTTAAGTCCCGAACATCCGTAATGCACACCCACATAACCAGGCCCCATTAAAATATTTCTTCCGTCAGTTGTAAATTGATAACCTGTTAAATGCTTTAATGCCCAAACACTGTTTTTGAATAACAAATCGGTTAAAAACTCATATGTAGGGGTAATAATATTACGAATAGGTGCGTAATGCAATTGATAAGCCCAAAATCTGAATAAAAAATGGAAACCCACAATTAGAACAGCAAACAGCGCAACATCTCTAATTGAACGAAACCGCGAATCGTAAAAAAAATTTTTCACATCCATAAACACCTGTTAAATGCATTCAGTAAACAACATTACTAAAAGCCAATATTCGCGCCAAAAGTAAATGTATTTGTCTTACCCCAATAATATTCCGGAGTATATTTCTCAACATACGATTTATCACCCGAAACATTGGAATAACGGAATTTGAGGTAAAAATACGAGTTTGAGACTATTTCATATTTAACAAAAAAAACGATTTCTTTGTTTTGCCACATCACTTTATCCATAAAAGGATGTTTATGAAGATTACACTGAGGATTGTTAGCACATTCAACATAACTTGCATCTGAACCATGTTGAGCAATTAAATAAGAAAATAAAAAATGGAGACCTCTCAAAGGTTTATAACCCAGTGAGAAATATATTTCCCGGGAATTATCTCTTAAATAATGACCCATGTTATATTTGTTGGATTCATATGTTGTTGTTGCAATTACATGCTGATATACATAAGGATTTGTTCTCGTCCATTCTGCAGTAAAAGAAAGATTATTTAATAATAGATTTGACAATCTGAAACCGGCTTTATAACTAAAATAATTGAGTTCATCTTTCTTTTTAATATGACTTACAGAAAAATCATCCACAAACAATGAAAAATAAAGATGAAAATGTTTTACATTTCTGGAACTAATATTTAAGTACATTTGGGAATTCTGGCCTGATTCTCCATCTGCATTTGTAGCATTTAATGTATGATCAACCGACTTGTAAAATAAAAAAGGTATCATATAAGCCAAATGAGGACAACCCCCGCCAACATCGCTATACACTATGGAATTTCCAAACGAAACATTCAAAAAACGGATAGGATAAAATGTAAACATGTTAGCTGCAATGTATTTAGGAAAATATACTGTTCTATATTTACCATTTGTCCAATAAGACGAGGCACTATCTATTACCTGTGAGACAAGCCAACCATGAAAGTAATTAAAATCAAACCATTTAACAGGATTTAGATGTAAATTAATCATTGCAAAAGAGGGAGTCTTACCCGATTGAATATTTGTACCATTATAACCTAAACCCCAACGAGGATTATCTTTTGAAACACCTACCATACCCCATTTCCAAGAATAACTAATCCCCCCCCTTGCTTCACTGAATTGAACACTTTTATTTTCATCATTAGTTCTTTTAAAAGGTACACCCTGCATTTGAACAAAATAATCGGGCATAACCATAATCTTATTAAGGTCGTTATCTCTAACACTGGTATAAAAACCAATATGCTTCCCAATATATCCGTATAATGAAGCAAAACCCCATGTATGTTTTAATGATCCGTTAATATTAGTACTGTATTCTGCACCTAAAACAGGTTGCAGTGCAAAAGAAAAAGATGCATCTTTATAAAACAACCCTGGTGGATTTAACATCATTGCAGATTTTTTTTTCTTTTCTAAAAAGAAACTATATTTATTTGCACCGGACAAATCTTTATCAACATTTTCTAAGATATATGCTTTTAAATAAAAAAACAGTTCCTCTTGTTGCCTTTTCGATAAATCAATCTTGTTTTGGCTAAATTTTTTATAAATTTCAAACAATTTATTATATATCATTTTTCTACTATAAGGCTTTACGACATCATTTATTGTAATAAATTTATCATTAGCCATTTCATCCAAAAAATCATAAATATTAGTATTGGAAATGTGTTCATAAACCGTTTGAGAATAACTCAAATGGCAAATAAACAACAAGAACATCAAACCTGTTAAATACTTCATCATAAAAAGTAAAAGCTGTTACTTACTTCGGGCTTTTTTAAAAATGATATTGTGAAAAGCTTTAAAGAAATATTTAATATCCGTCAAAAAAGGATGTTTCTCATAAGCTTCAAGATAACGCATCTCGGAATTCATAATCTCTTCTAAAGTTTTAGGTAAATCAGCATAAAAGGGAGGAACTAACCCTGGTTTATATTTTATTCTTTTTTGCTTAAGTTCATCACTATACAGATTAAAATATTGTTTACTTAAAGGCCTTACACCAACAATTTTCATTTCTCTTTTTAAAACATTAATAAACATTGGTAATTCATCAAGCCAAAATTTTCTAAAGAATCTTCCTTCCGTAGTTATTCTAAAATCATCTTTAAATTTCCCCCCTTCTTGCAAATTGTTTTTTTCAAAAATATACTCTTGCAAATACTCGGAATAAGCATGCATGGTACGTAGTTTATAAACATTAAATAATTTTCCGTCTTTTCCGTATCTTTTTAATTTTATTAACGCACCATATGTGGGATTTAAATCGTAAACAGGATTTTTTTTCTTTCGAGCTATAAAAAAAAGTTCATCTCCGATGAATTTTTCTTCAATGATTTCAAATCCACAAGAATATAATCTTCCGAAAGTTTCCGCTTTGGATAACACTCTGTTTTCGCCTTTAGTACGCCAAAAATAAATGTTTTTTAATATAGGTAGCTTTGGAAACAAGCGAGTATAAATTACATCAAAAAAATAATACAATCTATTAAACGGGAAAAAATATCTTTTTAAAATTTTTGCCTTACGATTTGTATATACCTCAACGCTATCAATAAATATACCCCCAATCGGCAATTTTTCATTAACTGCTTCGAAAAACTTATTAATCCATCTAAAAGAATTAACTCTTTTTAAATTTATAATTACATCATATTTATTTAATGGTAATTTTGAAATGTTGAACCGTGTAGAAGTAGAAGAAATGAAAGTTTTTTCCGAAAATAAATCAACATGTTTTTCAAGATATTTACGTATTTTATAACCCCGCTCTTCATCAATAATCTTAATAAGTTGAAGAGGAGACATCATGTTACGATTAACTAATGTGTCAGATTTTTTTTCTAAACTTCTATCTTTTCGAAAAGAAAAATGTTTAAACAAAGGATTATTTTTTAATGTTGATAATAAAAATCCCATTGTTTTCTTTTTTGCAAATCTAAAAAACTATTTAAACTAATTTAAAAAACCTAAAAATATTATAACCAAATTCAGCAAATAGGTAAAATTTTTTATTATTTCTTCTCGCAAATCTCCCAAAATTGACCTGTTCTCCTCCAAATTTTAACTTAAAATCACGAACACCATATTTTTTATACGGCACACCTAACCCCATAAAATCAAAATATTCTAATTTGTTATGCAACGCATAATCAATTGAAGCCCATGTAGCCATAATGCTGGGAAAATAATTTTTATATTCTTTATCCAAGCCCGTGATATACCATTCATAAATATTTTTACCGGGGGTTACCGGTGATAAAATTCCCCCCACTATTCTATCATTTACTTTTACCAACCTGATAATGCCAAGATGTCCCGCTTTGGATGCTCCATAAAAAGCCTGAAAAAATGAAAAGTCAGGTAACGGTTTTTTTATTTTTATTTTGTATAACTTGTAAAGCAGTTGATAAAATTCTCTAACTTCGCCTTCATTAAAAGGGTCGGTGATCTTTATTTCTTTGTTCTTTAATCCTTTTTTCAATTGGCGTTTCCTGGATTCGCTTAAACCTTTCCAGAAAGCGTTTTCAGATGATGTGTCAACGAGAAGATTCAGCCTATCACGAAAGGTAAAACCATGAGATTGAAAGATTTGTTTTTCGTCATCATTCCATTGAAAGAAATTTCTGAATTGAATGAAAATGGTTTTGTTCTTGAGTTTTTTTACCAAAGCCGACAGCAAACCATTTAAAACACCGGCATTATTGTTTTTTTGAATCAAAGGACCTCCATAAATAACGGCACGCGATGAGAAATACCCTTTGATACCTTTTCCTTCTTTGATTAGCACTGCTAAAAGGACACCGGTTATTTCCTTTTGTTCGTTTTCAGCAATAAAAACATACGGAGTAAAGTTGTTTACTTTTTGATAAAAAGCAAACATCTCCGGTGACTGAAAAACTGTATTTTCAGGATGATTTTCCAAAAACCTGTTCCAGTTATCAAGTGTTTTGTCCGTTATGTTGTTACAGGTGATGTTCATGATTAAGGGAGGTGGTGGTGGGTCACAGAGTATCACTGTGAGCAGCACAGAGTAACACAGAAATTTTTACACCGTGATACTCTGTGTATTCCTCCGCGCACCTCTGTGACCTTTATAGTATTTACGTTAAGGTAATATATCACTGTTTGTCAGAAAGTAATTTTGCCACAGAGTATCACTGTGGGCAGCACAGAGTAACACAAAGGTTTTACATCGTGGTACACTGTGACTCCTCCGTGCATCTCTGTGACCAACCAATATTATATTCAACAATCACAATATCAACCTTTTAATACCGTCTTTTAGATGTTTTGTGTAAAAATTGATCAACAGACCAACCTTGCAACCAGAAAATTTTAAATAGGTTAAAACCTGAGCAATGTGAACGTCTGTAAAAGCTTCAACTGTTTTCAACTCTACAACTACTTTGTTTTCGACCAAGATATCTATTCTATAACCATACTCAAGTTTAATGTCTTTGTATATCAAAGGTAATGGTTTCTCAATTTCTACTTTTAATCCTTTCTCCTTTAACTCAAAGGCTAAACAGGTTTTATAAGAAGACTCTAAAAGGCCCGGTCCAAGCTCGGAATGTACTTTAAATGCCGCATCTAATATTTCATGCGTAATTTCATTTATTTCCATTTTAGATGTTTTTTTGGATTAGTGGCCACAGAGTATCACTGTGGACAGCACAGAGTAACACAGAAATTTTTTCACCGTGATACACTGTGTATTCCTCC
>CAZJUQ010000047.1:0-107450 GCA_964549335.1 uncultured Lentimicrobiaceae bacterium
CAGGGATGGGAGCGGCAGCCCGGAGGCGGGGGCGTTAGTGAGGCAGGCGGAGGCAGGGCTGACGTGAGGAAGCCCCTGAAAACGCCGTTGCCGAACAGCGCCGCCGCCGAGGACTATTAGCGGACAGCCCGTTTGCCGCCCTGAAAAATATTGTGTGGATACAGGGTTTGTTGGGTTATGTAAATTTAATGGGCTCAAATGATTTTTGAAAAATTTTCCAAATGTTTTTTGATGCTTTTTTTATTGGAAATTTTTTCGAAGGCGAAGATGACGGTAATGGCGATAATGAGTCCCGCTAAGACGTCGATTATGTAGTGATGTCCGGAATATACCGCGGAGAACCAGATTCCGAGCATAAAGATTACGAAAAATCCTGATGCTGTTTTCATTCTGTTTTTAAGGGCATAGTACAAAACCACAACGGGATATGATGCGTGTAAAGAGGGCATTGCAGCCAAGACGTTTGCGTTTTTTCCGTAAAGTGACGAAAAAACGTTGATACCCGTGAGGGCGTCAAACCTTCCCAATCCGGCAGTATTGCCGGGGACACCGATATGGAGGTCGAAGCCGTAAATTTTTACGTACCAAGGGGGTGCCGCGGGGTAAAGATAGTATATAATAAATCCGGCAATGTTTACCAATAAAAATGTTAGGGAGAAGTTGATAAAAAGTTCTTTGTTTTTGAAGTAGAGGTAAAATGCAAATGCAAGGGGGACAGGTACCCAGTTTAAATAGAAGAGACCTGCAATAATGTCGAGAGTTTTTGTGTGTATAATATCGAAATATTCGTTTGGTGTGAGCAGTTTGTTGTTGTAAACCACACCGAAAAGTGATTTTTCGATGATGTAAGGTTGTTTTATATGAACCGTATTTACTTGGTAATTGGGTAAAATACGCATGGAGTCGTAAATAATCCAATAAAGAATAAAAATTGAAAATCCGAGGATGAATCGCCGTGTTTTTTGGTGTGCGTAGAACATAACAAGCCAGAAAGCCGAGAGGAAAAGGCTCCCTGCTCCCGAATGCAAGGCCAAGTTCGACCACAAAAGGTAGAGGGTAACCAAAAGGGTGTTGACGATGATATTTTTTTTTGTGAACCGTTGAAATTTCATGGATTTATCGGTCGATTATCAATTTTTCATAAAGATTTTTTCCGGTAAGGGGTTCGGAGCCGAAAAACTCGATATATTTCACTTCGGGCCAAAGACCCGACTCGTCGGCATAAAAATATATGTGGTCCAATATGGCCTCTTTTCCGTTTATTTTCATAAAAACGGCAGCTTTAAAGGGGGATGTCTGTTTTAGAGTGAAGTGGCGTTTGTCGGTAGCGACAAGATTAACGTCGTACACATTGTTTTTGCCGTTAACGGGGATGCATTTTACACCGTAAGCGAGAATTTTTTCGATGGTACGCAGTTCCATGGTTTGGCCTTGTTCTTCGAAACGTATCCAGTACACTTTTACGGGATTTTCGTGAAGTAATGTGCCCCGGGCATCGAAATTGGCATCATATACGATGGTGTTGCTGTTGTGGTTTCGTTGTATATAAAAGAGACGGTTTTTTGTTTTCCGGGGGACGGGATATTTTCGTTCGTTTCCGTTTGCGGCAAAAAGCGTATTGGAAAGAGAGAATAAAATTATTGCAAAGAAAATTTTCATAATAATCCTCTGTTTTTAAACCATTGAATAGTTTGTTTCACACCATTTTCCAGGTTAAATTCGGGAGAGAAGGCGAAATCGTCAACAATGCCGTTGCTGTTGCAAAGCCAGTTTTTTGCAATCAGTTCGTTGTATTTGTCGCTGTTAAGTGTTGTGGGTTTTCCAAAGAGACAAGAAATTTTTTCGTTGAGGAAGAGAAATGGTTTTACAAACCATTTCGGGAAAACCACGGTAATGGTTTTTTTGTTCAATAATTTTTTAATAATGGCATTGAACTCCATGGCGGTATAATAGTTCAAATCGGTAACAAAGTATGATTTGTTTTTAATTCCGGACTCAAGGGCGTCGAAAGAGAGGCGGGCAAAATCAAGAACGTGTAAAAATGTAAGGTGTTGTTTTTTTGTGGCGAGATAGGGTTCCAGTCTGTTTTTAATGGTTTTAAAAGCCAAATAGTAATCTTTTTCGCGAGGTCCGTACACACCTGTTGGGCGCAGAATAATGTAAGGGAAATTATTTAAAGACCTGATAAAATTTTCGGCTTTCAGTTTGCTTTTACCGTAAAGTGTTACGGGATGGGGGTTGCCGGTATCTTCCACCGGTTTCAAATTTTTTTCGTTTCCGGGGCCGTACGCGGCAAGACTACTTACAAAGATAAATTTTTCGGGGATATTTTCCGTTTCTGTCAATGCTTCGATAAAATTGACGGTAAATTTGTAGTTAACCTTTTCAAATTCATGTTTATCGCAGGTTTTGATAATGCCGGCAGCATGAATTATATAGTGGAAATATCCGCTGTTTTCCAGGGTTTTTTTTATGGAATTTTTATTTGAGAAATCGAAATGTACAATATTTATTTTTTTTGACGAAAGATATTTCGTGCTGCTTGTTTTTCTTATGGCGGCATAAACGGAATAGTTCCGTTTTAAAGCCTCTTCCACAAGAAAGCTTCCAATAAACCCGCTTGCACCCGTTATTAATACTTTTTTCATATTTTTACATTAAACAACACAACAGAAAAAAAAGTTTCGCAATATAGTGACTGTTATTAAAAGTCGAATTTAAACCTTGCCCTTACTCCGATTCTCGACACGTTTGGATTTTCCAAATATGTGACTCTCCTTAAAAGGTCAACCCTGAAAAATTTAAAAATATTTCCAACCCCGACGCTTACCTCAATATAGGGTTTGCTTTTCAGCGAAAAAGTTGTGGGGTTTCCGTATTGGTCGGTTGGGAACAACATAAGACCGCTTGTAACTTCGGGATTGTTTTTATCGGTAATGTTGCCGTACAATCCTTTAAAACTTATAATGGAGCGCCATTTCAAATTTTTCATAAGAGGTATTTTGTTCAGGATAAACCCGTTAAAATGGTGTTCCACAAAAAAGCTGACATATTGATCGTTAACAAATTCAAGGAAGTTCATCATGTTGTATGAAAGCAACTGATAAGAGTAGGTTTGGTTGGCGCGCGGCAAAAATAGTAAAATGTAAGGGGCTTTGCCGAACAGTTTTCCCACCTCGAAGGTGGTATTGGTATAACCGATAACCGGCCAGTAAAACCGTTTGAAAACACTGAACTTCACCTTTGAAAATGTGTATTCCGAACCCAAAACACCTTTTATGTTTTGACTAAAATAGAGTTGAAAAATGGGTTTGTTAGTAATAATGGGTGTTTTATAATCTATTCCCTGATAAAATTTTTCGTCGGGAGCAAGTCTTATTTTAAGAGTAATATCGGTAGTGGTAATTGAGTTTGCCACGAGGTCGTTTTCATATTTGAAAAAGAGGTTTCCGCCCGGTTCTTGATTAAGGTTTCTAAAAGAGAGGGTTGTTGAAAAACCGTTGGACCAGTCGCGGTAATAATCGATGTTAAACATTCTGTTGTATAGAATTTTATCGGCGACGCCCCTTTTGAACGACAACAAAAAATTATCTTCGTTGATAAATTCCACCTCCATACCGGGGAAATTGGTTTCGTATTGATATCTTAACGAGAGGTAGTGTTTTGGCGATTTCATAAGCGATTTGTTATTCAAAGAAAAGGTACCCATAAGAGAATATTTAAACCTTTTGTCTTTGAATCCGTAAATTCCGTAACCGTTGATTCTTATTTTTTTACTGAATTCGTCGCTGGTTCTTCCGCCCAAACGCAATCTGAAACCTTCGACATCGTTAAAACTATAGAATGTATTTACGGGACCCACATCAATTTTATCGAAATTCCAATATCCTGCAACAAGAAGCATAAGCACGTCCATGGTTCTCCTGAAGGCGGGAATATGCTTAATGCTATCGGTCATTATGTAGATGTTTTTTTCTTGTTCGGATAACTTGACGAGTCTTGATTTTTCCCAAAATCCGGGCTTTCTGTTGTCGTAGTTGTCAACCCTTACCACCGTTTCCACACCTTTGTAAACCGAATCGGGGCGCGGCACATCAAACAAAAAATTATCGTAAAAGACGCTTTTTCTTCCGAATATTCCCACACCGTTTTTGCTTATGTTAAAATCGACAATAAGTTTGTCGGTATTTATTCCCCACGCTTTATCGTTTATATATCTGTATTCCTGAATTATTCTCAGGTCGTTAACGAAATTCAGGTTTATTTCGTGCGAGATGTTTAAAATGCCTTTTATAATTGCATATCTGTCGTCATTGGTGATGTATAAACTGCCCGTAAACGCAAAATCCTTTTTGTTTCTGGGTAAAAAATCGACACGAATACAATTGTAACCGTTAATGTCCAAAGTGTCGATAATGTGAAACTTATAGATTGCGGGTGCAATAGTGGAAACCGGACCGGTAAAGGTGTTTGTAAGAATCATTATGTTGTTGTCGTAAATGTCCATCTCCTGAAACAGGTTGTCGATAATAAATCCGACTCCCTGGTTGTCGATGTATTCGTGAAAGCCTATCATTTTGGTTCCGAGTATATACTCTCTCTTTTTTTTCGGCGATTTCCGGTAATAGACTTTCGATCTGGTCTCTTTTAAAAATACGGGCAGAAAGGGTTTGCCGTTGATTTTGGAGGTATCGACATAGTTAAAGACGTATTGGAATTTTTTCAAGGATTTTTTATTTTTAAATTTTTCGGTAAAGTTGTTTATGTCAAATTCGTCTTTTTCGTATTTATCGTATTCGTAATAATCGAGACCCGACATTCTGTTAAGGCTTTTGTTTTTAATAACGTTGCGAATAAGAGTTACCGCCGGATTGTTTTTGTTGCGGTATCTCACTTTTTTAGCCTTTATTTCCACCTCGTTAAGAACGATATTTACCGGTTGAAGTTCAAAATTTATTTTTTGATTTTTCCCGACGGCAACCTTTTTTGTTTGAACATTATATCCGATAAAAGATGCTTGAATTGCTCCCGAAGCCCAAGTTGTTTCTATCTTGTATTTTCCGTTGTAGTCGGTAATGGTACCGATATTTTTGTTTACAAACGAAATATTTACAAAGGGGAGCGGCTCTTTGGTAACGGCATCAATAACCTTACCCGAGATACGTGTAGTGTTTTGAGCCGGTAAGAAGGCATTAAACGCCATAAACAGCAGCGCAAAACTCAATGAGATACGAAACAACCGTTTTTCCCTTCCCGTCGTCATTGTGCAAATATGTTTAACCGAAAACAAAATGTTTGTGCATTAAAAAATTAAAACCTATACCCACCAAAGCCGATACAATTATTTTTGAAATAATGTACTGTACTGAGGCATATTCTACCATAATGTATAATCCCGCGGAATTTAACACGATGCTTATTATCCATGTGATAAAATAGCGTACGGCTTGTTTAGAGAGTTTTCCTCCGGTTTTGTTAAAAGTCCAACTTCTTTCGAGCAAAAACGAGGTAACCCCTCCTGCAACGAGCCCGATAACCGACGATAAAAGGTACCACACGTTAAAAATTTCGGACAGTACGATAAACAAGGTATAGTCCACCAAGGTAGCTATTACCGCCGACGTGTTATATTTCAGCAAGGTTTTCACTTAATTAACATAGCTATTTTATAAGACATCAAGTTTAATAAGCAATTGCAGTAATAAAGCGGAATATATTCCCGCCACAATATCGTCAAGCATAACACTCATGCTGCTTTTCATATTGTCTATTCTCTTTATGAAAAACGGTTTTGTTATGTCGAACAATCTGAACAAGACAAAAGCATACAGATAATATTGCCATTTGAACGGGATGGCAAAAGCGGCAATCCAAACACCGGCAATTTCGTCGATTACAATTTTTGGAGAATCGTGTTCCCAAACGGTTTGAACTTTGCGAATGGAAAAATATCCCGCAATAACGGCCAAAACTATAGCAACGAAACCGGCAATATAAACCTGTGCCGGTGAAAAATGATTGAGCATAACACCGTTAAACAGATACAAAACCGTTATCCCCGCCAATGACCCGGCTGTTCCCGGTGCCAGTGGCGAATAACCGCTACCAAATCCCGTTGCTATAATTTTGTAAAATTTCATTATTGTTCGTTATAATAATCCAATCCCAAATAGTTGATTAACGTTTCGCCCATTAAATAGCGTAAGGTGTTTTCGAACTTTATCTTTTGCAAGAAAATATCGTGAATGGGTTGCAGATTGTTTTTTGTTTGCGGCGATTTAAAATAGAACGAAAGCCACTCTTGAATGCCTTTCATTCCGGCACGTTGGGCAAGGTCGGTAAAGAGTGCCAAATCGAGCACAACCGGTGCGGCAAGTATCGAGTCTTTACACAAAAAGTTTACCTTAATTTGCATTTTGTAACCCAGCCAGCCGAAAATATCAATGTTATCCCAACTCTCTTTATCGTCGCCTTTGGGAGGGTAATAGTTTATTCTTACCTTATGATACATGTCTTTGTAAAGCTCGGGGTATTTGTCGGGTTCCAGTATTGTATGCAAAACACTTAACTTGGAAACCTCTTTTGTTTTGAACGAGCCTTGGTCGTCCAACACCTCACCGTCCCTATTCCCCAAAATATTTGTAGAAAACCAGCCGTCAATGCCTATAAGCCTGGTTTTTAGTCCCGGTCCCAAAATTGTTTTCATCAATGTTTGACCGGTTTTGAAATCTTTTCCTGCAACAGGCACTTCCATTTTTTCAGACAATTCCACAATTGCCGGAATATCGTTCGAAAAATTGGGAGCACCGTTTACAAAGGGGACACCGCTTTTGAGAGCGGCATAAGCATAAATCATGCTCGGAGCAATACCGGGGTCGTTGTTTTCCAATCCTCTTTCAAAATTTTCGAGAGATTTGTGAACTTCCGACTCCTCCACATAAACTTCGGTGGAAGCCGTCCAAATCATAACCAGCCTCGCACACCTGTTTTCTTCCTTAAAAGTGGCAATGTCGTGCATCAAATCAATGGCCAAATCCATTTTAGTAGCTCCCTTTTTAATATAGGTGCCGTGAAGGTTTTTAACGAAATTGCCGTCGAAAACAGCAGGCATGGGTTTTATATCCGACAACTCCTCTTTTATTTGTTCCAACAAATCTTTTTCCAACACCGCGGCTTTAACGGCGGCACTGTATGCGTCATCCTCAAAAATATCCCAAGCACCGAAAACCAAATCGTTGAGCGAAGCAAGAGGTACAAAATCTTTGACGGCAGGATTTCTGTTTTCTGTTCTTTTACCGAGACGTATTTTCCCCATCTGCGAAATTGAACCGATTGGTTTGCCAATGCCTTTGCGGGCGGCAATTACTCCCGCAATAAATGTTGTCGATACAGCTCCCAACCCGGGAGTCAAAATCCCCAATTTGCCTGTTGGGGCATCTATTTCATCTTTTATTTTCATTTTATTATATTTTAAGAATTAGAGTTCCGATTAATTATCTTTTTACAATGATTTAACCTTTGAAATGCCGTGTAATTGGTCAAAACCGCCAATACAAAAATGGAAATCGTGAAAATGGAAATGTTCTCAAACAAAGGAAAGGGTAGCCATCCCACAACAATTTTAAAATCGCCGGTGATGTACGAAACAATACCGTAAAGAATAGCCGAAATACCAATTGTCAAAACCCTTTCGGGACGCTGCATCAAGCCCACCTTGCACTCCAACCCCAGCCCTTCGGCTCTGGCTCTCACATAACTAACCATTATGGAACCAATCATGGCTATAAATGCAAAAACACCACTCAAAAAATAGTGGA
Source organism: uncultured Lentimicrobiaceae bacterium (assembly GCA_964549335.1). GTDB lineage: Bacteria > Bacteroidota > Bacteroidia > Bacteroidales > F082 > Sulfidibacterium. The sequence goes on from CAZJUQ010000047.1 coordinate 7,818, forward strand.
ACGACACCAAATAGTAGGCTATTCCGAAAAACATTATCATTTCGCTGTACCGGTCGAGAGTGGAATCGAACAAAGCTCCGAACAACGTGGTGTTTTTAGTCCTTCGAGCCAATTGTCCGTCCAGCATGTCAAATACCCCGGCTATTAACAACACTATGCCGAACAACATTATATATTTCGGATCACCCTTTTTACCCAACTCGGCTCCCGTTATCAATATTACCGTCGATACAATCGTTATCAAAAATCCCATTAAAGTGATGCCGTTGGGCGTAATACCAACTTTAACCAGTAAATTAACAACCGGATTTAAAACAAGATAAGCCTTGCTTTTTATTGTAGCCCATATGTTATTCCCTTTATTCATAATTATTTAGAGATATTAGTAATTTATGATAGTTAATATTTACTAACCTTAATCCGCGACAAAGATAGTAAATATTCACTAACGTGATATTTTTAGTAAAAATTTTTTTAAGATTATTTATTTTTTTTAAAAAAATCAGGTTATAGCCAAGATAAACAAAAGATTTTGCAGGCGGGTTATTATACTGGTATTCCGATAATTAATTCAATATCTCTTTTAATACGGACTTTAAATATCCGTAACTATTTTGCATGAAAAAAATTTTTCATTCGAAAAATGCGGTAATTTTTTTACGGAAAAACGATAATAACAGAAAGAGCTTTTACCGGCAAAAAGGTTCAACCGGGGGGAATAACTGTAAATATCAACTTTTGCGTACCTTTGCAGGCGATATGGCAAGCAAAACAACCAATAAAATCAGGATACAAAACAAGAGGGCCAACAGGGAATATTTCTTGTTGGAAAAATATGTGGCGGGCATAGTCCTTACCGGCACCGAAATAAAATCGATACGCAACGGAAAAGCAAATTTGTCGGATGCATACTGTGTATTTGAAAACGGTGAGCTTTTTGTGAGGGCCATGCACATTTCTGAATATAAATACGGCACATACAATAACCACCTTGCCAAGCGCGACCGCAAATTGTTACTTACGGCGCGGGAGTTGAAAAAACTAAACACCAAAGTAAAAGAAAAGGGGTTTACGATAGTGCCAACGGTATTATTCATAAACGATAAAGGACTTGCCAAGTTGGAAATAGCCCTTGCACGCGGCAAGCACTCGTACGACAAGCGTGAAGATTTAAAAAAAAGAGATATAAAACGCGAAATAGACCGACATATGAAAAGGTAACCCTTTACATTTTGTAAGTAACCTCATCTATCAGTGGTTGGGTTACATATTCCATACTGTTGATTTCGAGTGCAAGCAAGTTACCGTATCCCGCTCTAACCATATAAACCCCGTTGTCGATGTCGATAAATTTATAACTTTTATTATTTATTGCGAGGTCAATAAATTCGAGATTAACGGGAACATGACCGTGGATAATACGTCTGCCGGCTATTTTTTCGGGAACAATTTCGTAATCGCGTACCCAAAGCATGGAACGTTTATCGGAAAAGGGGTCGTCAATATTAAAATTGAAACCGGCATGAACAACCACAAAATTTTCCAATTCCACATAATAATCGAGCCCGCGCATCCAGTTGATATATTTTTCGTTGATTTCGGAAGGGCGAAAAGCATCGAAACTATCAAGTGTCTCTTTCCCTCCGAAAACTTCCCACTCTTTTTGTATTTTACTTTTGGTATGAAGTCCGAAAAATGTTTTCTTGTTTTTGTCCTCTTCCCATGCTTTTATGCAATAGTCTTCGTGGTTTCCCATTAAAGTGGTAATATTGAACTCCCTTTTTTGCAAATCCATTATTATGTCGATAACCCTTTTACTGTCGGGACCCCTGTCGATATAATCGCCCAAAAAAATCAGTTTGTCGTTTTTATTGGGTTTGACAAGCTGGTCTAACAACACGGCAAAAGTTTCGGCACATCCGTGAATATCGGGTATTATCCAAGTTTTGGTCATAGAGTTAACGGTTTAATAAATGAAAAAGGTGGCGGTTATTTACCTTTTGCCTGATTAGCCACCTGTTCCATGAGTTTTTTCACCTCTTCGGGGTCGCCCAGAAAATAATCCTTCACAAAATTCATGTCATCGTCAAATTCAAAAACATAAGGGATGCCCGTCGGGATGTTAAATTTCAATATTTCCTCTTTGCTCATATTTTTCAAATGCATAACGAGAGCACGCAAGCTGTTGCCGTGGGCGGCAACCAAAAGGTCGTTATTCTCTTTTAAAGCCGGTTTGATTTCGTTTTCCCAATAAGGCATCAAGCGTTCAATGACCTCTTTTAACGATTCCGTCAAAGGGATTTCCTTTGCAGACAATCCGGCATATCTCGGGTCGAAACGCGGGTTGCGTTCATCGTCGGTTTCGAGTGGTTGCGGTGGCACGTCGAAACTGCGGCGCCAAAGCATAACCATATCATCACCGTATTTTTTAGCCGTTTCCACCTTGTTAAGACCTTGCAGCATACCGTAATGTTTTTCGTTAAGGCGCCAACTTTTGCGCTCTTCTATCCACATAAGGTTCATCTCTTCCAAAATGAGCCACAAAGTCTTTATGGCCCGCGAAAGATAAGAGGTAAAGGCAAGTTTAAAGTCGTATCCCTCTTCTTTTAAAATACGACCCGCTTTTTTTGCCTCTTCTATTCCCTGTTCCGACAAAGGAACGTCGGTCCAGCCGGTAAAACGGTTTTCTTTGTTCCAGACACTCTGCCCGTGACGGACTAATACCAATCGTTTCATTTTTCTGTATTTTTATTTGTCAAAATATTAATTTTCAACTTATATTTGCCTGCAATGAAAGTACAAACCCCTTTTATAGCACGTCTTTTTTATCCCTCGCTATTGTGGAAAATAGACACCGCAAGCAAAGAGATTTTTCTCACTTTCGACGATGGTCCTCATCCCGAAATTACGCCAAAAGTATTGAATATTCTTAATCATTTCAATGCCAAAGCCTCTTTTTTTTGTGTTGGAGAAAATATTTTTAAATTTCCTGATGTTTTCAAGGAAATAGTACGCCAAAACCATGTAACGGGAAATCATACCTACAACCACCTGAACGGTTGGAAAACAGAAAACGGCGAATATTTCGACAACATTGAAAAATGCGGCGAATTTCTAAATACAGGTTTATTCCGTCCGCCATACGGCAAAATCAAACCGTCGCAAATTTCTTATCTTAAACGGAAACACAAAATTGTTATGTGGTCAGTATTAAGCTATGATTTCAGTAATAAAATTTCAAAAGAAAGGTGTTTTGATATAGCCGTCAAAAATACCGTGAAAGGAAGCATAATTGTTTTTCACGACAGCGAAAAGGCAGCCCGTAACATGTTATACGTTTTGCCCAGGTTTTTGGAACACTTTTCGAATTTGGGATACAAATTCCCTGTTATCCTATAGTTGTCCTTATTTATTTAAAAAACACAAAAAATATAAATTGAAAAACATGAAAAAATCAAATTTAAATTCCATTCTATTAATTATCATTGTTGCATTGTTAATAATATGTGCTTACGGAATTTATTCACGTCCGACATTAGACGAAATTGACCAAAGAATAATGTATTGGGGACAACATTTTGGACAGCACTTTTCTAACTAAATTATTGATTAAATTAGAATAAAAATTGTGCCGGGCTTTTTAGCTTGTTTTCGGAATCTGAATTGTGTTGGAAATTTAGCAAGTTGAGAAATTCTCACTCAATCGGAATTGAAAAGGTTTTCAATATAAATCGCTGACCGAATTCACTCAAGCGCTAAAAAATAAAAAACGAAAATTAGCCGAATGAAACTAATTCTGAAAAAACAACGAAATGTCAAAAATGTGTATAAATAATTGCTAAATTAGTACTTAACCAAAGGTCGTTGCATTTTTGTTATGTCTGATTATCTTTAGGAAAATCCTTGCATACAAAAACGCAACTTTCCATACACACAACCGTTTCCAAAAATCTTAATTGAAAAATAGAATATCAAGGAAAAGGTTGGGCTTATTCTTGAAAAAGTATGCTGCTTTATTATTAACCCCATTTATACCCAAAAAAAGGGGGGGGGAGACTTTATTCAAAGCCGGTTGTGTTTTAATTGATTTAAACCGGGGACCTACCATATTCAAACCGATATACCAAGGGGATTTGCCTTAAATACACATTCGTAAATTTTTCCGGTTCCGTCAAGCAAAGGGGGTAAAAAACGCCGTTTCCAAAATATTTATATTTTCGTAAACAAATTAATGTTAATTGATAACCATGAAAACAATACCGCAATTATTCGAAGAGAGTGTTGATAAATATTCAGCGAACCCGTTAATATTGGAAAAAGAGAACGGTAAATATCGCCCCCAAACATATAAAGAGATAAAAGAGAGGGTTTATAATGTTGCGGCGGGGCTCATCAAGCTGGGTATAAAACAGGGCGACCGTGTAGTGCTTCTTGCCGAAGGACGCAGCGAATGGCTCATTGCCGAACTTGCCGTGTTATACATCGGTGCTGCCGACGTGCCGCTATCGGTAAAACTCAACGAACCGTCGGAATTGCTTTTCAGAATACAACATTCCGAATCGAAATGGATTATCACCAGCGACAGGCAAATCGACAAAATAAGAAATCTTAAAAAAGAGTTGAAAGATATATCGGCAACTGTAGTAATGGGCAATACCGGTCTTCAAAACGGGGAAGTTTTGTTCGACGACATCGAAAAAGAGGGTGCCGAAAATTTTGACAACTACAAAACCGAACTCGAAAAACGCCGGAAAGAAATAAAAGGTGACGATTTGGCAAATATAAGCTACACCTCAGGCACTACCGCCGATCCAAAAGGAATTATGCTTACCCACAGAAACTACACGGCAAATACCGAACAGGCGGGAACCCTTGTTGATGTGAACGAAAATTTTTCAACACTTCTTATATTGCCCTGGGACCACTCGTTTGCACACACCGTAGGATTATATACCATTATTGCCAACGGGGCAAGCCTCTCGGTGGTGGAACTCGGGAAAACGGTTATGGAAACTCTGCGAAATATTCCAAAAAACATTAAAGAGACCAAACCCACTTTCCTTTTGAGTGTACCGGCACTTACCAAAAATTTTAAAAAGAATATAGAAGCCGCCATAAAAGCAAAAGGTCCCAAAGTGGAAAAACTTTTTAATTCGGCACTGAAAACAGCTTACAAATACAACGGAAACGGTTGGGACAAAGGTAAAGGGTGGCGAATAATGTTGAAACCGTTGGTGATGTTTTACGATAAAATTTTATTCTCGAAAATTCGTGAAAATTTCGGCGGCAGATTGGAATACTTTATCGGAGGAGGTGCTCTGCTCGACATAGAACTTCAACGCTTTTTTTATGCCATTGGAATACCCGTATATCAAGGATACGGCCTTTCGGAAGCAGCTCCCGTCATTTCGTCGAATGCACCCGACAAACATAAACTTGGCTCCTCGGGATTTTTGGTAAAACCTTTGGACCTGAAAATTTGCGACGACAACGGCAACCAATTGCCGGCAGGAAAAAAGGGCGAAATAGTTGTAAAGGGCGAAAACGTAATGAAAGGATATTGGAAAAATGAAAAAGCCACTGCCGAAACCTTAAAAAACGGATGGCTATTTACAGGAGATATGGGATATATGGATAACGACGGCTTTTTATATGTTCTCGGCAGATTCAAAAGCCTTTTGATAGGTAACGACGGCGAAAAATACAGCCCGGAAGGTATTGAAGAGTCTCTTGTGGATAACTCACCTTTTATTGAACAAACAATGCTTTACAACAACCAAAACCCATATACCGTAGGATTTGTTGTTCCTAACAAACAGGCAATTACGGCATGGCTTAAAGAAAACGGATTATCACCTTCGACACACGAAGCAAAAGAAAAAGCACTAATGAAAATAAAAGAGGAAATAGACCAATATTTTCAGGGCGGAAAATTTCAAAATATGTTTCCTCAACGCTGGTTGCCTGCCGCCGTTGCCGTTTTGGAAGAAGGTTTTACCGAAGAAAACCGCATGATTAACTCGACCATGAAAATGGTAAGAGACAGAGTTGTCGAACATTATAAAGAACGACTCGATTATCTATACACTCCCGAAGCAAAAAATATTGTTAACAGCATGAATCTTGAAGCAATGACAAAACTGCTTGAATAATTTTAACTAACGGAAACTGAGATGGATACCTGTTAATTTTATCATAACTCTTGCATTGTAATTTATTTTTTGTATTTTTGAACTATCAATTGTATAACAAAAAGCATAATTATTATGAGGAAATTATTACTTTTAGTAATGTTAACGGGCTTTGGTATAGCAACTTTTGCCCAAAAGTCGTATCAATTCCGTATTGATACCAAAGAGATGAAAGCACTTGACAGAACATTAACTTCGGTTGAGCCGTTAAGTGCAGTACCTTTAACAAAATCCGATAAGCAAGCAAAAAGAATCACCCCTCCTGCCGACAGGGATGTTAACATTGTATCGATAATTAGCATCGGTACCTCCGCAAATGCTTACGGATATTACGGAAACCAACGTTCGTACGTTTGGGTGGAATCCCCAATAAATGCGGTTAGTAACTTTCACCGTATGGGTGGGGCTCTCGACCCGGGTGGATATTCGGGCGACTACGGCTACGATATTTCCACCGACGGCGGACAAAACTTTACAAACGAGATAGAGGTTTACAAAGCCACCAACAATGCGGGAGGAACTTACTATCTCGATGCAGCACGTTATCCCGACCATGCCATTTACAATCCCGACGGAAACACCGACCCTGCAAATGCCTATATCGTATTTTTCGGTCCTAACCTCGACGGATCGAACGGCGGAACTTGGGGCGGATACTCGTATGGAGTTGCCAGTATCGGCGACACATCATACCATACAAAAAATCTCCTTTCGTCGCACGACGATTTCTACCACTTAATCCCCTCGGCTTACGACTTAACATCTCAAGGTTTATCCATGGTTGTTGATATCAACTATGATATTGCCAATTCCACTTACCTCGACCAACTAAACCTTATTAGAGGTTACTGGGATGACAATGTAAAAGATTTTGTCTATACCGAGGAGTTGATGGATGCCGAAATGCCGGGAAGCGGCGGTACTGCCGACGAAAAAGTTGCTTTTAGCCCCGACGGACAAACTGGTTATATCTGTGTTCTCGGCGATAACGATATGGCTGAACAACCCGGCGGATTTAAAGGTTATTATCCTATTTACTGGAAATCGACCGATGCAGGACAAACCTGGGACGGACCCTATTTTATCCAGCTTGACGGACCCAACGGTATCGGAGGCATTGTTTATCACCACCTTACCGATGAACAAATTGAAAATCTTTTTGAACCGCCGATTCCTGCCCGCGAAGACATCAACTACACCACAGCTTTCGATTTTGACATCGCCGTTGACAACAACGGAAACATGCATATTGCCGTTGTTATTGGCCCTACCGGAAGCAACGAATACAGTATCATTACTGCTAAATATTACATAGCAGCCGTTGACATATTTACAAACGACGGTGGTACAACATGGTTTGCCGAAGAGATGGGTAGAATTGAAAACTTCCGTGGCTCTTTCGGTGATATAAGTTGTGATAACAGAATTCAAATTACCGCTTCGCAAGATTATAGCAAATTCTTTATCTCATGGTTGGATACCGACATCGAAGATGCCGAAGAAAACAACCAACCTAATATTTTTATACGCGGTTTTGATCCTACAACTTACATGAAAACACAAGGCGATGCAAGCGGTACTGACGGTCCTACCAACGTTACACTCTTCTCCGAAGGAATGTGGCAGGCTTACTTCTTTGCAGCACCGAAAGTTTGTTTCGAAAGCGACAAAGGAACTTACAATATTCCTTTTGTTTACGAAGACATGGATCCCAACGATCCGATTCAACCGGTTCAATTCAAATATATCCAGGATTTCACATTTACCGATGCCGACTTTGTAATTCAAGCAATAAAAAAACATGAAACAGATGCACGTACAAATGCAACCGTTTCACAGAATTTCCCCAACCCGTTTAACGGAACAACATATTTTACACTTTCGTTAGAAAAAGGAAACAACGTAAGCCTTGTGATTTCCACATTGACGGGACAACAGGTATCGACAAAAGATTACGGATATTTGACTTCCGGCTTGCACAATCTTTCCATTAGCAGTAACAACTTGCCGGCTGGTGTTTATTTCTACACCGTTAACATAGGCAACCAAAAAGTTACACGTAAAATGATTGTGGAATAGCATTTTCATTGCCGACACATTTAAAAAACCGTACTCGGGAGAGTACGGTTTTTTTATTCGACAAAATTTCCTCACAATAAAACATGTGTCCGGTAGTTTTTAATTGGCAAGGTTATTGTAATTTTACACCCGAAACAAAAAATTTTTTACCATGAAAAATATTAAATTATTACCTGTTCTGTTTTTGGGAATTTTGATGATTTCCGCCAACAATATCAAGGCACAAAAATATGCTTATGTGGATACCGAATACATTTTGAGTAACATTCCGGAGTATAACGATGCACAAGACGAGTTGGACGCACTTTCGAAAAAATGGCAAAAGGAGATTGAAGCCAAACACAAAGAGCTGAAAGAGATGTATAAAAAATATCAAGCCGAATCGGTTTTGCTGCCTGCCGATGTAAAGAAAAAGAGGGAAAACGAAATAATAGCCAAAGAAAAAGAGGAAAAAGAGTTACAAAAAAAGTATTTCGGTCCCGATGGCGAACTCTTCAAAAAACGCCAGGAATTGGTACAACCCATTCAGGAAAAAATTTTCAATGCCATTGAAACCGTGGCAACCACAAGAAACATAGGAATGGTATTCGACAAAGCCGGCGGTCCGATACTTTTGTACGGCGACCCGAAATATGATATCAGCGACGATGTCCTCGACGAGGTGGGCAACGTTATGCAAACAGTAAAACGTGACCAGCGCCAGCGAAACAAATGATAGTTTAAAGCAGTTCTTCAATCTTTTGCAAAGCAGTCTCAATGGTTTTCACATTTTGAAAACGCAGTATCAATTTGCCGTTAATCTCTTTTAATGAAACCGATTTGGGATTTTGTTTCAAGTACTCCAATATTTTGCCGAACTGTTCCGACTGTATAAATCCCTGATTATCACCGCCGGGGAAATAACAGGACAAGATTTCATTTTTCAAAACAATTTTTTCCATTCCGGCTTTAGCCCCTTTACGCCGCAGTCTTACCGCATTCATTATGGAGAGAACCTCGGGGGGAATATCACCGAAACGGTCTTTCAATCTACCGGCAAATTCCGTTAAACCCTCTTCGTTTTCTATTTCATTCAACTCTTTGTAAAGGCTCAATCTTTCGGTAATACTCGAAACATAACCGGTAGGAATACGTGCTTCGAGGTCGGTTTCCAGCTGGGTGTCAGGAACAGAATTTCCGGGGCTGTCCGAAGCGAATAGTTCCTTAAACTCGCTCTCTTTCAGCTCGTTTACAGCTTCGTTCAGAATGTTGTGGTACATATCCATACCTATTTCCGAAATAAAGCCGCTCTGCTCGGCTCCGAGAATATTTCCGGCACCGCGAATATCCAAATCGCGCATGGCTATGTTAAAACCGCTTCCCAGATCGGCAAAATCGGTTATTGCTTTCAATCTTTTCCGTGCATCTTGCGTCAACGATGTTACGGGAGGAGTAAGCAAATAACAAAAAGCTTTTTTATTGGAGCGTCCAACCCTGCCACGTAACTGGTGCAAGTCGCTAAGTCCGTAATTTTGTGCATCGTTAATAATTATGGTGTTGGCGTTTGGAATATCGAGCCCCGACTCAATAATGGTTGTGGAAAGAAGCACGTCGTAAAGTCCGTTAATAAAGTCGAGCATGATTTTTTCCAGTTTTGTTCCTTCCATTTGTCCGTGGGCAACAGCTATTCTTATTCCGGGCACAAATTTTTCAAGTAGTGCATGAACATCGGCGATATTTTGAATACGGTTGTGCACAAAAAACACCTGTCCGCCTCTCGATATTTCATACAATATTGCTTCGCGTATGGTTTGAGGATTAAACGCCCTTACTTCGGTTTGAATAGGGTACCTGTTTGGCGGTGGTGTATTTATTATGGACAAATCGCGTGCTCCCATAAGCGAAAATTGCAATGTGCGCGGAATAGGTGTTGCCGTAAGCGTTAAGGTGTCAACCTCTGCCCGCAGTTGACGCAGTTTTTCTTTTGCCGAAACGCCGAACTTCTGTTCCTCGTCAATAATGTAAAGCCCCAAATCTTTAAACTTGACATCTTTACTCAACAGCCGGTGTGTTCCTATCAGAATATCAATTTTTCCGGCGGCGGTTTTTTCCAATGTCTCTTTTTGCCGTTTTGAACTTTTAAAACGGTTTATATAATCTATTGTTACGGGAAAGTCTTTAAGTCTTTCGGAAAAGGTTTTGAAATGCTGCAATGCCAAAATGGTGGTAGGCACCAAAACGGCAACCTGTTTACTGTCGGCAACTGCCTTGAAAGCCGCTCTAATTGCAATTTCGGTTTTTCCGAAACCCACGTCGCCGCATACAAGCCTGTCCATAGGATAGGGATTTTCCATATCGCGTTTTACATCCTGCGTGGCTTTAATCTGGTCGGGAGTGTCTTCGTAAATAAAGGATGCTTCCAATTCGGTTTGCATATAGGTATCGGGCGAAAAGGCAAATCCTTTTGCAGCTTTACGTTTTGCATAAAGTTTTATCAAATCGCGGGCTATATCCTTAACTCTCGACTTTGTACGGTTTTTTAACCGTTGCCATGCTCCCGACCCCAACTTATTAAGTTTGGGTTCGGCACCATCTTTACCGATAAATTTTGAAATTCTGTGCAATGAGTGAATACTCACATAAAGTATATCGCCGTTTTTGTAAATAATGCGCAGCACTTCCTGTTTTTTCCCGTTGTTATCCAACACCTGCAATCCGTCAAAACGTCCTACCCCGTGGTCAACATGTGTTATGTAATCGCCGGGTTGCAAATCGTACATCTGTTTTATTGTCAACGACTCTTTTCGTCCGAAACCTTCGCGAAGTTTAAATTTGTAATATCTCTCGAAGAGCTGGTGGTCGGTATAACAGACTATTTTTACATTATCATCGATAAACCCTTTGCTCAAATTTATATTTACCGGAATAAATCCGGGGTCTGTTTCCCTTTTCAGGTTATGTTTCAAATCATCGAAAATAACATTAAGACGCTCTATCTGTTTAGGATTGTAAGAGAATATATAGTTGACAAACCCTTTTTTGATGTTATCCGAAAGGTGCTCTATCAACAGGTCGAAATTTTTGTTGAACGAGGGTTGCGGAGTTTGATTGAATTTAATAAGGCGGGAATTTTCGAAAAATGGTGTTTGACCGGTTTCAACGATTTTAAACTTTTTTATTTTATCTGTAAAGCTGCTGCCATCAACAAATAAATCGGCCGGATTTAAACGGGTTTCGCCGGATAGAGTATTAAAAATGGAAACTGCATTTTCAAATTCCTTTTCTATTTTCAAATGTATTAAAGGGATTTCGTTTGGCCATATAAGTGTCGAAACGGGAATATAATCGAGAAAATCCATTCTTTTTTCGTCGATGTTACGGTCCTGGATGTTTGGCAAAACGGTGATTGAATTATGATTTGCCGTTGAAAGTTGCGAAACGGTATCAAAACTTCTAAGCGACTCGACAGAGTCACCGGAAAATTCGATACGGTAGGGATGTTCGTTTGAAAAAGAGAAAACATCAATAATTCCTCCGCGTATTGCAAATTGTCCGGGCTCGGCGACAAAATCGACCTGTTCGAAACCGTATTCCACGAGATAATCGATAAGAAAATCCTGGGAAATTTCATCCCCTTTTTTTATTTTAACGGTATTTTTATTTATGTATTTTTTTGTAATTACTTTTTCGGAGAGTGCTTCGGGATATGTAACCACAATGGTTTTGCGGTCGGCATTTACAAACCTTTTTAATACTTCGGTTCTCGATAGTTGATACGATTTGTCGGAAGTTTCGGGTTCGTAAGGACGTTTGTATGTGGTAGGATAAAAAAGGACCTTTTTTTTATCGTAATCGACACCGGCATCGGATAGCAGATTTTCCAAATCGTTGTAAAAATAGACGGCCTCTTCCTTGTCGGGGATAATTACAAGATGTTGTTGTTTCCCGGCTTTATCAAACAAGGCTGCCAAATAGAGAGCCTGCGCCGAACCGGTCATCCCTTTCAGGTATATTCTTTTGTGTTCCGAGATATCTTTTTGAAAATTTCTGACAAAGTCACTTTTTTCAAATTGCTTTAAAAACGATGCTGCATCCACTTGTTACGGAAATTTGCGGCAAAAGTAGTATAATAGCAAATTTATTACAAAAATTCTTGTCAGGAAAAACGGAGAAGCGGATTTGCTTTTGGTATAAATTACAAATAGTACTTGCCTGAAAATAATATTGTGAATTGTACAAAAAAAGTGTTGTCCGTTTTTTGCGATAGTTGTAAAAATCGGCAAACATTACCGTATGTTGGCGTCAGTGTATATCCAGTTCCGGTTTCCCGTTTTTACCGGGATTGTATTTTTTTATATAAATACGTTTTCCCGTCATAATATTTGTGCCGGTGTCATAGTCGTATCCCAAAATATACTTTGCCAATGCTTCCAAAACCATGGCATTGGTATAGGCTTCGCTGCGCCAAACTGCCAAATCTTTATAACTTGACGAGAAAAAGATACCCTGGCTCCAACGGTATGAATATTCGGGAACAGAAGTAAATTCCGAAAAAGCATCCTTGTTTTTTATATGTGCTTTTTTTCTGTTTTTTATTAAATATTGAACGGCATTATCCACAGTTTGGCTGTATTCATTTTCCAGCCCCTCCTCTTTGGCAATGTCAATGCCTATATTAAGCAAAGTGCTTAACCCGAGAGCCGTTGAAAGATAATCGTTGTTATCTATTCCTCCGGGGAAAGCCCCTCTGTTTTTTCTTTTGTTTTTGTAATAGTTGTGTTGTAGTTTCAAAACATCTTTCAGCAATTTTTTCATGCCGTCGCGCAAAACACCGTTATTGCCGTCGCGGTAAGCTCTCGACACGGAATAAGGAAAAATAAGCGTGTTGGGGTAATAGAGGGCGCAATCGGGCCAGCTGTGTTTTTCTATTGATATTAACAACAGCCTTGCGGCATCGTGGTAACCGGGGTAATCTTTCCGGTTCATAAGCCCCAGAGCGAGCAATATATTTGCATTAACCACAGCATCCACGTTGTTGTAACCCAAAGGTATTTCTCCTTTTTCGGGTTGCGAAAAGAGGGGAAGTGTATCATGCTTCAACCAGGTAAAAAAAGCACCGCTGTTTTTCTCTTTCCAATAGTTGCGAGGGTCGTCCTTTTTGCCTTGACGGTTTATGTCCCTGTAATATTGAAACTGTTCAAGTGCGGTTGTATCGACAAAAAAGTTATCGGGATTACGGAAAAAATCATCTTGCGGATAACAACCCCGAAGTTGGGTTTTTATTTTTTGAACGGCTATTTCTCCTCCCGTATCGTCGGCATCGTCGGGGATATTAAAAAACATATCGATACCATAGGGATTTTTTACCGTATCCAGAATTTCATATATCCATTCCGGTCCGGGAAAGTCTAAACCTCTTGTGATACGCTTCCAGATAAATTTGTGATGCGGATTTGCATATGAATAAGCCAACGGGACGGATCTGTCTATCGAAATATTTGCGGGTGCCACAAAAAGCGGGTTTCTGTCCAAACGGGGCCAAAAGTTGTATGCTTTGCCCCGTTTGAAATTTTTGTATATAAACCAGTTTTTTTTCAACATTTCAGTCAACGGTTTCTGCGGCGAGTTTTCACGGAAAAGAAAAAAAGGGTAGGTAATAAATATTGAGGTAAACAGGTTGGAATCGTAAACGGCAAAAACCGACTTTCCCTTAAAACCCAGTCGCCGGTACAAAAAATGAACTCCCGTACTCCATTCCCCTTCAAAGTTTTTAATGGAGATGTCCGGTCGAACCTTAATGTACAAGGGAGGTAAAAAGGCAAAGTTAAATTCATCGCGGTCTAAAGCTCCGTCACCTTTACGGGTTGCATCATAAAAACAATTTCTTTTTCCTTTCCGGTCGATAATTTGCCTGTCGTACAAATAAAATATTATTCCTTGAACTGTTTCCAACAACTCTTTGCTCCGGCGTTTTTCAATCTTTTTGCCGCTTCCGCTAAAATTGATGTTTCCTGCGGAAATATGCCGCAAGGGAAAGCCGTTTAATATAGCCAATACTATAACGGCTTTTATATACACAGGCTTCAACATAGAGATTGTTTTAAAAACTTAAAACAATTTACAAATACCCGTGCAAAAATATGCAAATAAAATTATATGGAGAGATAGCGTTTTCGTTTGTCTCGCCACAGGGCAAACACAGAAAAGAAGAAATATTTTAACCGTTTAAAATCCCTTTGTGTTTCAGATGTGCCTTTACAAAACGCAATTCGCCGTATGTATATTCGTCGCCGAGACTTTCGCGTGCCATGGTTAGAGATGCCTCTTTGTTGTTTTCAAAAAAGGCTGTTGATTTTTTCAACTTTTCGGGCTCTACCAATTCACCGGCTTTTATAACGCCTTGTTCCACAAAATGAACAAGATGTCTTTCTATTGTTGATTTCGTAAGTTCCCGTTCCTCAGCTATTTCGTCAATATTTTTTCCTGCTTGCCACAGTTCGAAAGTCACTTGTTTGGTATCGGGTTTTTTCTTCTTTACGCTATGTTTTTCCAAAGAGGGTTCCGGTTTTTTTTCGTTGCAATATGTTTTTATTATTTCCAAAACTTCGTCGCCTATATCGTTTACCCGTTTCTTACCGAAGCCTTTTATTTTCAACAGGGCATCCTTTGTGCCGGGCAGTTGAGTACACAATTGACGTATGGATTTCAACTGAATTATTCTGTAAACCTGCTTGTTTAGTTCTGCCGCTTTGCTGTCTCTCCAGTTTTTCAATCTTTCGTACAACTCTATGTTAGGCAAATCCTCAAGCAATTCCGGGCCGGTTTTCTTTTTCAACGTTTTGCTTTTCGAAACTTTTATGTTTGCCTCTTCTAACGAGGCTTTCGCCTTGACTTTCAAAAAGCCGTTTGTTTCAAACCCGTTTTTGCAAGCATCTATGCATTTTATTTTAAACAGTGCCTCTTTAAATAATTTTTCTTCCGTGTTGGATATGGATTTTTTTATGGCTTTATTATCGGTCTCCCACGAGGTGGAATTAATTTTCTCCACAATCTCTTTTTCCAATTTTCCGGAAAAATAATCTGCGGCTTTTTTTATTCTTTCCTGAAGTTCCCGATTGTTTTCCACATCCGGATTTTTTCCGGCAAGAGTTTTTATCTGTTTCAAAAATTTTAGTGCGACGCCGGTAATATCCTCTTTAACGTTTCGGCTCATAAGGTTTACAACATCAAGGTAGTTTCCGTGGATGCTGTTTTTATTTTCGTTTAGAAGATTTTTTAAACGGTAAACATTTTTCAAAAGATAGCCGAAATCGAAAAGCTCCGACAGCAGTTGTTGTTGATAGCGGTATTTATCTATAAGCAGTTCCTCTCTTGTAGGCTGGTTTGCTTCAAACGATTTGGTAAAAACCTCAATGGTTTTGTCATGTTTGAGTCCGAAAGGTGAAACCGGGCTGCTCAAAACCAGTCCGTCCAGGGTTTTACAACGGCTCAAAGCCACATAAACCTGTCCGTGGGCAAAGGCATCCTGAGCATCAATAACGGCTTTGTCGAAAGTAAGACCTTGGCTTTTGTGAATGGTTATTGCCCATGCGGTTTTCAAGGGAAGTTGTGTAAAAGTACCTTCAACGGTCTCTTCTATCTCTTTTGTTTTTTCGTTGAGCGAATATTTAATTCTTTGCCACTCGAGCGGAGTAACCACAACGGTATCTTCATCGCCGTCGCATTTCACTTCGACATAGTCGGGGGAGATATCAACTATTTTACCTATTTTACCGTTATAAAAACGTTTTTCGGGGTTTGGGTCGTTTTTAACAAACATCACTTGTGCGCCCACTTTCAGTTTTAATTTTTCGTCGGTAGGGAAATTATATTCGTGAAAAATACCGTTAATCTCCGCATAAAAAACGGATGTTTTTCCCCGCAAGCGGTCGAGCCGTTTGCTGTTTATCTCTTTTGCCTTGTAATTGTGTGTGGTAAGAATAATGTATCCCTCTTTGTCGTTGTTTTCAAAGCCTGGAATATATCTCTTGTTAAGGGCATCTATTGCCTCTTTGTCAACAACATTGTTTCTGAATTTGTTTAACAAGCCGATAAACTTTTCATCTTTTTGCCGGTAAACGTTTTGCAGCTCAATAGTAACAAAATCGGTCTGTTTTAGCGCATTACTTCCGAAGAAAAAGGGTGTGTCGTAACTGTTCCGCAACAGTTCCCACTCATCCTCTTTAACAACTGGAGTTAACTGTTGCAAATCGCCAATCATAAGCAGTTGTACGCCTCCAAAGGGGTTGTTGTTATTTCTAAACCTTTTCAAAACGGCATCTATTGCGTCGAGCACATCGGCACGTACCATACTTATTTCGTCGATAATAAGCAAATCAAGGCTCTTTATTATATTCCGTTTTTCGCGGCCAAAGCGGTTAATGTGGTCGTTTTTATTACGAAAGCGGTAGTCGGGATTGTTAAATTGGGGGAGTTGCGGACCGAACGAGAGTTGAAAAAAGGAGTGAATGGTAACACCGGCGGCATTAATTGCAGCTACTCCGGTAGGGGCAACAACAACAAGGCGTTTGTCGAGATTTTTCCGTAAAAAGTGTAAAAACGTGGTTTTTCCCGTACCGGCTTTTCCAGTCAGAAAGATATTTTGTCCGGTAAACCTTACATAATCGTAAGCAAGTTGTAATTTTTCGTTACCGTAAAAATCCATAATTGTTGAAAAGCATAAAAATAGGAAAATTATCTATGCGGTTTGCTTCTCAACAACATTAAACATTCCGTTAATTAGGGCAGCATATTTTTCCTGAATAAATTTACGTTTCAGTTTAAGGTTTGCCGTAATTTCACCGGTATCAATACTCCATTGATGGTCTAACAGCTCGAATTTTTTAATTTTTTCGGTATCGCCGAAGAAGGAGTTGTAATGATTTATCTCTTTTTTGAAACGTTTAATTATTTCGGGATGACGTATGATTTCTTCGTTTGAGGAACAGTTTATCTCTTTTATTCTGCAATAAATTTTCAGATATTCAAAATCGGGAACGATTAAAGCGGCTGCAAATTTTTGGTTTTCGCCTACAACCATAATCTCTTCAATAAATGGAGACTCTTTAAACCGGTTTTCGATAAGAGCGGGTGAGATATATTTACCCATGGAAGTTTTAAAAATCTCTTTGACTCTGCCCGTAATTTTAAGCATTCCGTCCCGGTCTATTATCCCCACGTCGCCCGTATGCAGCCAACCGTCAACCACGGTTTCGGCGGTTAGTTGTGGTGCTTTGAAATAGCCTTTCATGATACTTGGTCCTTTAACAAGTATTTCACCGTCGGTTGAAATTTTAACTTTAAGATTTTTCAGCGGCGGACCTACGGTACCCACTTTACGTTTCCCTTTTTCGAAGGTGTTTACGGCAATGACGGGTGATGCTTCGGTCATTCCGTAACCTTCGATAAGCGGTATTCCCGCGGCATTGAATATTCGCGCCAGTCGCGGTTGCAAAGCTGCACCCCCCGAAACCACCGCACGCATATTACCTCCAAGGGCTTGACGCCATTTGGAAAAAATAATGCCGTCAACAAGTTTCAGTTGTAATTTCAACCAAAAGCTGTTGTTGTCGTACTCGTATTTGCTTCCCAAGTTAACAGCATAAAAAAACAGACGCTTGGCAATACCGTCCAAAGAGCGTCCCTTTGCCATAATTTTATCGTAAACTTTTTCGAGAAGACGCGGTACCGTGGTAAGTACATGGGGTTTTATCTCTTTGATATTGTCGGCAATAGTGCCCATATTTTCGGCATAATAGACGGACAAGCCGAGATAGAGCAAAATATAAATATTGGTCCTTTCGTAAACGTGACACAAAGGCAAATAACTAACAACTCGGCATGTTTCGTCAACGGGGAAAATATGATACAAATTCATCATATTGCTGATAATGTTGTTGTGCGACAGCATTACCCCTTTGGGATAGCCTGTTGTCCCTGAAGTGTATATTATTGTAGCCACATCATCGGGGTTAACATCATCTTTGCGCTTTTCCAACAAATCTTTATCCACATTTGCCTTGCCCAAATCGATAAGCTCTTGCAAATGCGGTATTTCGTCGATATGCTTAAAGGTGTAAAGACCTTTAACGTTTTTGATGTCGGGGACTATATGTTTAATTTTACGGTAAAGCTCTTTTCCCGAAACGAAAATATATTTCACTTCGGAGTGTTCGAGAATATAACGGTAATCGGCTTCGGAAATGGTGGGATAAACGGGAACATGGACGGCTCCTATCTGTAATATGGCCATATCTATCATATTCCATTCGGGACGATTGGGAGATATGGTGGCAATTTTATCACCCTTTTTAATTCCCAGGCTCAAAAGTCCGTAACTGATATTATCTACAATTTCTCTTATCTGTTTTATACTGTATTTTACCCATTTTTTATTCTCTTTTCCTGCCAGCACATCGGGTTTTGGTTTGAATGTTTTTTCGTAATAAGGCAGAATATCAAAAAGTCGAGTTACTTCCATGCGATTTCGTATTTAATTAAAAAACCGGAAACGGGCAAAAATATTAAAAAATATCATTCGGCAAACGCCTGATATTCCGCATGATACAAATCGGGCTCTTTTTTAAGTCCGAAAATCATTATCATATTTCAAAATGAATTATTTTGCAAAAGCAAATAATAAAGTTCCGTGAAGGTGGAAAGTATAATTAAAGATAAGCAGTATTACAAGTTCGGGCTATACGGGTTTTTTAAAAATTTGCGTTTTTTCGAACATTTTCTCATACTTTTTTTTCTGGAAAAGGGTATTGACTATGTTAAAATAGGTTTTTTATATTCCATACGCGAGATTACAATAATTTTGCTGGAGATTCCCAGCGGGTTAGTTGCCGATTCGATAGGCCGACGGAAAACGATGACAGGCGCTTTCTCTCTTTACATTATCTCGTTTTTTACATTTTATTTTTCAAACAATTTTGTTTTAATGGCATTGGCAATGCTTCTGTTTGCATTTGGCGATGCTTTCCGCTCGGGAGTCCATAAGGCTATGATATTTCATTATTTAAAAACAACGGGGCAAACCGATTTAAAAGCCGACTACTACGGACACACACGCTCGTGGTCGCAAACGGGTTCGGCAATATCGTCGTTGGTAGCGGCGTTGGTTGTTTTTTATTACGGCAGTTATAAAATTATTTTTGCGGCAACGGTGATACCTTATCTTTTGGATATGATATTGGTATTGTCCTATCCCTCATATCTCGACGGTGAAAAAAAACCGTTGGAAACCGACACGCTAAAAAAGAGGTTCGGTTTTGTATTCTCCACATTTGTACACTCATTCAAATCGGCCGAACTCATTAAATCACTCACCAATTTGTCGTTGTACACCGGATATTACAAAGCCGTCAAAGATTATCTTCAACCGGTAATTATGGCATTTGCATTGTCCGTTCCCTTTTTTGCAGGTTTGCAAAACAAACGAAAAACGGCTCTTTTTATCGGATTGTTCTACTTTTTTATCTATCTGTTAACGGCATACGTTTCGCGAAATTCAGGTAAATTCGAGAAGAGATTCAAACATCCGTCAAGGCCTATGAACATCACTCTTATGGCTGGTTTTTTAAGCGGTATATTGCTCGGTGTTTTTTATAATTTTCACCTCTATCTTTTTGCGATAGCCGGTTTTCTTGTAATAATGATGATAGAAAATTTGAGAAAACCCATAGGTATTGCATATATTGCCGACAGGTCGGATAAACATGTAATGGCGTCGGTGCTTTCGGCACAGTCGCAGGCTAAATCGTTGTTTGCCGCAATAATTGCTCCCGTTGCCGGTTTTTTTGCCGACTTTTACGGTCCGGGCACGGCACTTATGGCGATAAGTATTTTTTTATTGGTTTTTGCACCTGTTTATTGGCTTAAAAAATAACACTAAGATGAAATTTGAAAAAATAATTGACGGGATTTCAAACATTTCGGAATATATTTGGCAAAGGGGGTGGTCGGAAAGAAACGCAGGAAACATATCTGTGAATTTAAGCAACCTGAACGAAGGTTTCGAAACGCTTCCGGGCAAAATTCCGTTGTCTGACTGTTACGGAAATTTAGGAGGAAAATATTTTTTGATAACCGTTGCCGGCAGCCGCATGCGCGATATACACCATAATCCTCTTGAAAATATTATGGTTATAAAAATTTCGGATGACGGCAAAAGTTATAGCAAAACGGTTTACGGTGGAAAAAACCGTGAAAAAGAGGAGCCCACTTCGGAATTGGCAACACACCTTGCCGTTCATAGTCTGATAATGGAAAAAGGGGGTAACGAAAGGGTTGTGTTACATGCCCATGTTACCGAGCTAATAGCACTTACGCAGATAAAGGAATTTTGTGACGAGGAAAGGTTGAATTTGTTACTTTGGAGCATGCATCCCGAAACGGTAATGTTTGTACCCGGCGGAGTGGGTTTTGTTACTTACACCACGCCCGGAACCGGAGCTATTGCCCGAAAAACGGTAAAAGCACTCCAAAAACACAAAGTAGCCCTCTGGGAAAAACACGGAGTTTTTGCTATTGGAGAAACCGTTCAGGAGACTTTTGACATTATTGATATTTTGGCAAAGTCGGCAAAAATATTTTTTCAGGTAAAAAGTGCTGGATATTCGCCCGAAGGTATTAATGCGCGCGAAATAGAAGTGTTAAAAGCCTCTAACCGGGAAGTTCGTTAAGCATATTCAAATAATTTTTATAACGGAACTTTGCAATTTCACCCTTTTCCACAGCTCCGGTAACGGCACATCCCGGTTCATTATTGTGAAGACAATTATTGAAGCGGCAATGGGGTAAATATTTACGAAATTCGGGAAAACGGTGTCCGAGTTCCCGCTTTTCGAAATCTACCAGCCCGAACTCTTTTATACCCGGAGTGTCGATTACGGAACCGCCAAAATCGAGGTCGAACATCTCGGCAAAAGTAGTGGTATGTTTCCCTTTCAAATGTGCTTTCGATATTTCACCGGTTTTTAAATTGAGTTTGGGGTCGATTTTGTTAATTATTGCCGATTTTCCCACTCCCGAATGTCCCGAAAGCAGAGTTGTTTTGTCAACCAAAAGATTTTTTACCGCATCAAGATTGTGATTTTGAGGTACCGAAGTTATCAGACAGTTATACCCTGCATTTTCATAAGTGCTTATTAATTTGTCGAGATCGGCTTTTGTGCTTTCAGAGTAAATGTCGAATTTGTTAAACACTATTGTAACTGGTATATGATAGGCTTCGGCAGTAACCAAAAACCTGTCGATAAATCCCGTGGATGTACGCGGACGTTCGAGCGATACCATAAGCATTGCGGCGTCCACATTCGAAGCAATGATGTGTGCCGCTTTCGACAACTTGGTGGCTTTGCGTATAAGGTAATTACGACGGGGACGGATATTTATTATCACCCCGGTTTGTTTATGGTCTTTGTGTTCAAAATCGACAACATCGCCCACGGCAATAGGATTTGTGGTGCGGATACTCTCAATTCTGAAACGTCCTTTTAGTGTGCATTGGAAAAAATTATTGCCGGAATCTTTTACTGTGTACCAACTTCCGGTAGAGCGGTAAACCCTTCCGTTGTTCAACAAACTCATGGAAAATTGTAGTGTTTTTTTATTTTCGATTTAATGTCCCAGGTACAATGCAACCCGTCTTTAAAAGTAACAAAATCACCGGCTTTAATATTAAAATTACCTTCGGCGGTTTCTATTGTAACTTCACCGTCGAGTATCAAACACTCCTCGTCGCCTGTATATGTCCATTCAAAACGCGACGGCTCCTTTTCCCATACCGGCCACGAATTGATACCTCTTTTTTCAATTTCGGAGGGTGTAAGTTTTTCTATTATTACCTTTCCCATTTTTAAAATATGTTTGTATTTCAGAAAAATTTGCACTAAAGTACAAAATTTTATTATATTTGAGCGAATTTTATCACCAACACTTATTTGCGCAAACTATGGACGTAATGGAATACCTTTCATTTATTATGCCACCTCTATTGACAGGTGCTTTTATAGCTTACATAAACTTTAAATTTTCCGTAAAATCGTGGAAATTTCTCACACAAGCCATCGTTTTGGGATTTTTTAGCGTGGTATTGGTAATTGCGGCAAATTACATCATTCGCATATGGGGGCTCGAAAATTTGAAAAACATGCGGCGTACGGCATTTTACGTTTTTGTAGTAGTTGCTTCCGGTTCGGAATTTGCCAAATTTTTTGTTTTGCAATATAAATTTTACAATTTAAAAAGTTTCGACAGCCCGCTTGCAGGAATTGTTTATTCCATTTTTATAAGTTTGGGATTTTCGTTTTCTGCCGTAATACTATACGCTTTTGGTATTTTAGGCGCCGAAAAGATGAAATTCATAACAATGTTTTTATGGACATACCCGCTGGCAAATATTGTATTCGGAATAGTTTTGGGCTTTTTTTCAGGAATGGGAAAGGTACGCAAAAACAGATTTATAGATAGCACTACCGGTTTGGGTACGGCAATATTTTTTCATGCATTGTATTATTTTTGTTTTTTAACGAGCGATCACAGGCTACTTATATTTACCGCCATAGGTTTTATTCTTATTTCAATAACATTATTAATAAAAGCGGCCTCCACAGAGCCTGCCCAACGATAACAAACTTACGCAAACACAAGGCTTTAAGGCTTGAGCGGGACTCTTTAAACGAACTGTTTATAAATTAACAAATAAAAGGGGGCATATTATAAAATTACATCAAGTATGTTGTAATTTTGCCGACGCAAAATATAATTATTATGGATAAATTATTCAGAAAAGACGCCTTTAGCTACCATGCGCTCGGGCGTCCGGGAAAAATAGAGGTTATACCAACAAAACCCTATTCCACGCAACGCGATTTATCATTGGCATATACGCCCGGGGTTGCCGACCCCTGTCTTGCCATTGATAAAAACAAAGAAGATGTTTATAAATATACCGCCAAAGGCAATCTTGTTGCCGTAATATCAAACGGGACAGCTGTTCTGGGGCTGGGAAACATAGGACCGCTTGCGGGCAAACCGGTTATGGAAGGCAAAGGTTTGCTGTTTAAGGTTTTTGCCGATGTCGATGTGTTTGACATTGAGGTTGACGAAACCGATATCGACAAATTTATTGCCACGGTAAAAGCCATTTCGCCAACTTTCGGCGGAATAAATTTGGAAGATATAAAAGCTCCCGAATGTTTCGAAATAGAGGAGCGACTGAAAAAGGAACTCGATATTCCGGTTATGCACGACGACCAGCACGGCACGGCTATAATTACTTCGGCAGGCTTGCTTAATGCCTTAAAACTAAACGGGAAAAAAATAGAAGATATAAAAATTGTTGTCAACGGTGCCGGAGCGGCTGCGGTTTCCTGTACAAGACTATACATTGCCCTCGGGGCAAAACCCGAAAACGTAATTATGGTTGACAGTAAGGGAGTTCTGAACACCAGGAGAAAAGATTTGAATAAAATAAAACAACAATTTGTAAGGGATGTACCTTTCGATACGCTTGAAGAGGCATTGAAAGGTGCCGACATGTTTCTCGGCTTGTCGGTAGCCGGAGTATTGAAGAAGGAGATGCTGCTTTCAATGGCCGACCATCCTATAGTTTTCGCCCTTGCCAATCCCGTCCCCGAAATTTCGTACGAAGAGGCAACATCAACACGCTCTGACGTTATTATGGCCACCGGGCGTTCTGATTATCCCAACCAAATAAACAACGTGCTCGGTTTCCCTTTCATTTTCAGGGGTTCGCTCGATGTAAGAGCTACTGAAATAAACGAAACCATGAAACTTGCAGCGGCAAAAGCACTGGCGGAACTGGCTCAAGAGCCTGTACCCGAAGAGGTAAATCTGGCATTCCACGTACAAAACCTGAAATTCGGAAAAGAGTATATCATTCCAAAACCCACCGATCCCCGCCTTATTGAAAGAGTGGCTCCCGCCGTAGCTAAAGCGGCTATGGATTCGGGAGTGGCACGAAACCCGATAAAAGATTGGAGCAAATACCGCGAAGGATTACGAAAACGTATGGGATTGAGTAAACCTCTTAAAAACAGAATGAAAATAGCTTGTAAAAGCAATCCCAAAAAGGTTGTTTTGGCCGATGCCGAACATTACAACATTCTTAAAGCTGCCGAAATTGTTAATAACGAAAAACTTGCCGAACCGATTTTACTTGGCGACGCTCACCGTATAAAAAATATCATTGCTGAAAACGAGCTGGAACTTGACGGAGTAAGAATAATAGATAGCCGTACGGGTAAAAATTGCGAGCAAAAAGAACTGTTTGCGGATATTCTTTACGAAAAACGCAAACGTAAAGGTATGACAAGAGCTGCGGCGCTGGAATACATGAAAACAACCAACTATTACGGTGTTATGCTTGTTGAAACCGGCGAAGCCGATGCCTTTCTTGCCGGTTACGCACGAAATTATCCCAACACCATACGCCCTGCATTGCAAATAATAGGACGCAAACCGGGCTCGTCAATAGTCAGCGGAATGTATATAATCATCACAAAACACCGCCAATATTTTTTGGCCGATACTACGGTAAATCCCAATCCTACCGCTGAAGAACTTGTGGATATTACTTTGCAAACAGCGGAAGCGGTACGCCGTTTCAAGATTGAACCCGTTATTGCAATGCTTTCGTACTCAAACTTCGGCTCGGTAAATGCCGAAGAGCCGCGCAAGGTTCAAAAAGCAATAGAAATTTTACACAAAGAACATCCAGGATTGGTGGTTGACGGTGAAATTCAGGCAAATGTTGCTCTCGACCAGAAAATGATGAAAGAGAGTTTTCCGTTTACAAAACTTATAGGGAAAGATGTAAATACCTTGATATTCCCAAACCTTTCGGCTGCAAATATTGCTTATAAACTGTTGCAAAAAGCGGGAAATTTCGAGCTTATAGGTCCTATTTTGAACGGAATGAACAAACCGGTTCACGTTTTGCAAATGGGTAGTTCGGTTAACGAGCTGGTTAACATGATAATGGTAGCCGTAATGGATGCCCAGAAATAATATTTTCAAAAGGCCAAATCCTTATATCAATATCACAAAAAGTGTGTAATGCTCTTTTAAATTGAGGTCGAAGTTATTTGGTTTTTATTCTTTTGTGTTTTAATGAATGGAAGTGAAGCGGAGGCGTAGCCGGAGCGAACTTCCATTCATTCTTCCATTAGTAACTTTTGGGTTTCAAAATAGATGTTTCTATTGACGAAAGAGTGTCTCGTACACTTAAACAGGCTCCCCCTATTCTTCGGGTTTTTTTAAATCGATAAAATTGCATTTGCCGGTTGAATTTACCATAAATCTATTTTTTGGTGTCCCGGCTGTTTTACACTCTTGGTATTGTGTTTGACCATTGAAAAGTAACGGCGTAATTAATATTGTTGCCGGTTTTAAAAGTCATATTATCTGTTACAACTCGCCTTTGACAATTCTCTTTTTTTGCTTTCGGGCGTTTCATAAAACAGGTTATGTCGAAACCCTTTTTAATAAGCCTGTTTGAATTGTTGCAGGAAACGCATGTCGTTTTCGAAGAAGAGGCGCAGGTCGTTTATTTGGTATTTCAGCATGGTGATGCGTTCTATTCCCATTCCGAAAGCAAATCCGGTGTATTTACCGTTGTCTATATTACAGGCTTGGAGCACGTTCGGATCAACCATGCCGCAACCGAGAATTTCGACCCAACCGGTATATTTACAGATATTACATCCTTTACCGCCGCAAATATTGCATGAGACGTCCATTTCGGCCGAAGGTTCGGTGAAGGGGAAATAGGAGGGGCGGAACCTTATTTTGGTATTTTCGCCGAAAAGTTCTTTGGCAAAATAAAAGAGTGTCTGTTTCAGGTCGGCAAACGATACGTTTTCGTCCACATAAAGTCCTTCTACCTGATGAAAGATACAGTGGGCACGTGCCGATATTGCTTCGTTACGAAAGACACGTCCCGGCGAAATGGTACGGATTGGCGGTTGCGATTTTTCCATTACCCTTACTTGTACCGACGAAGTGTGTGTACGCAGAGCGATATCGGGATTTTTTTCGATAAAAAAGGTATCTTGCATATCGCGTGCGGGGTGGTCGGGTGGAAAGTTAAGAGCGCTGAAGTTGTGAAAGTCATCTTCTATTTCGGGACCTTCGGAGACATTAAAACCGATGCGCGAGAAAATTTCTATGATTTCGTTTCTTACTATCGACAAGGGGTGGCGCGAGCCCAAGGGTGTTTCGGCGGGCAAGGTCATATCAATACCTTTGGCATCGCCGCTGTTACTGTCGGTTTCCAGTTCTTCTTTAAGGCTGATTATTTTCTCTTGTACAGCCTGTTTCAATCCGTTAATCAGTTGTCCCAGCTCTTTTCTCTCTTGCGGAGCCACATTTTTAAATTCGCCGAATAGTTGCGGGATGATACCCTTTTTGCTAAGAAATTTAATTCTGAACTCTTCGAGTTGCTCAAAAGTTCCGGCTTTAAAAGCAGACACCTCTTCGAGGTATTCCGATATTTTGTTTTTCATCTGTAAAAAGGTCTTGTTTTTTTTAATTATTCTAACACCTCAATGGTCATGGTGACGGGTTTTAATGGGCGGTCGCCGCGTCCGGTTTTCACCGAAGCTATTTTATCGAGCACATCGTATCCCGTCAGCATTTCACCGAAGACGGTATAACCGCCGTCGAGGTGTGGTGTGCCGCCTATTGTGGTGTATATCTTTTTTTCTTCTTCGGTAAATTTATGACCCGTGTGTGCCGATACCTTTTCGAGGTATTCGTTTGTCACCACTTGTCCTTCCACGATATAAAACTGTGAACCGCTGGAACGTTTTTGAGGGTTTACCCTGTCTCCCATTCTTGCTGCCGCCAAAGCACCTTTTTTATGAAAGTGGTTTGGAAGTATTTCGGCTTCTATGGTATATCCCGGGTCTTGACGGCCGTCTTTGTTGCTGCCGCCTTGAATCATAAAGTTTTTAATGATACGGTGAAAAGGAGAACCGTTGTACCAACCCTCTTTGACAAGTTTAATAAAATTATCGCGATGTTTTGGGGTGTCGTTGTACAATTTGAATGTCATATCGCCGTAGTCGGT
Source organism: uncultured Lentimicrobiaceae bacterium (assembly GCA_964549335.1). GTDB lineage: Bacteria > Bacteroidota > Bacteroidia > Bacteroidales > F082 > Sulfidibacterium. Next base: position 35,205 of record CAZJUQ010000047.1, read on the forward strand.
ATGAATAACCACAAGAGTTTCGGGTTTTTTGTTTTGAGCCATAATTGAAAATGAAATAAGAATGCCGAAAATAAAAATCAACTTTTTCATTATAAACTAATTTTAATATCTGTTAATGCAGTTCAAATCGGAGAAAGCGGTTTCGAGGCGTGCCACCATCGACTCTTCGCCGTATCGCAGCCATTTTCGGGGGTCGTAGTATTTTTTATTGGGTTTGTCGTCGCCTTCCGGGTTTCCTATTTGGCTTTGAAGGTAATCGTGGTATTTATCCACGTAGTTTCTCACTCCGTTCCAAAATGCCCATTGGGTATCGGTATCGATATTCATTTTGACAACGCCGTAAGAGATTGCCTCTTTTATTTTTTCGGGTTCGGAACCCGAGCCGCCGTGGAAAACAAAATTTACGGGATTGATGTCCGTGTTATGTTTTTTGCGGATATATTCTTGCGAATTGTGTAAAATAACAGGCTCCAGTTTTACGTTGCCGGGTTTATAAACGCCGTGTACGTTTCCGAAAGCCGCGGCAATGGTAAACCTGCGGCTTACCGACGAGAGCTCTTCGTAGGCTTGGTTTACCTCTTCGGGTTGGGTATAGAGACGCGAATTGTCGATACCGGTATTATCCACTCCGTCTTCTTCGCCTCCCGTTATTCCCAGTTCTATTTCCAAAGTCATTCCCATTTTGTCCATACGTTGCAAAAACTTTTTCGAAATGGCAAGATTTTCGTCCAAAGGTTCTTCCGACAGGTCGAGCATATGTGAGCTGAACAGAGGTTTCCCGTTTTTGCTGAAGAAATCTTCTCCGAAATCGAGCAACCCTTCAACCCAGGGTATAAGTTTTTTGGCACAATGGTCGGTATGCAGAATAACGGGAATGCCGTACATTTCGGCAAGTTGGTGAACATGTAGAGCTCCTGCTATGGTGCCTGCAATGGCCGCCTGCTGATTGTCGTTGTTTAATCCTTTGCCGGCATAAAAAGTGCCGCCTCCGTTTGAAAACTGTATGATAATTGGGGAGTTAGCCTTTTTTGCGGCTTCCATGGCTGCATTTACCGAGTTGGTACCCACAACGTTAACCGCCGGAATGGCAAATTTTTCTTCTTTTGCAATATCAAAAATATATTGTAAGTCGTCGCCCCAAACTACTCCGGGCTTGATTTTTTCTGAAATTTTTCTCGACATAATTATTAAGTTTTAAAGTTAAGGCTACAAAATTAAGTAAAAATAGCTTTTGCCGGTTACGTTTGTTTATGTTGTTTGGTTTTGTCTCCGCACATGTCGGTGTGCACAGAGGTTTGGTAAAAGCGAGGGAATAAATTTTGCAAAATTCCGCACTTATTGGCTCTGCCAATGTTAACGGATAATTTTTCCTCCGGTTTTTTATTTAAAACTCCAAGTGGCGCCCTCTTTTGTGTCTTTTATTTGAATATTCAGTTTTGCAAGCTCGTCGCGGATACGGTCGGCGGTAGCGTAGTCTTTGTTTTGTTTTGCTTGTTGGCGTATGGACAAAATTGTTTTCATCAGGTAGTCAATCAATTTGTCGTCGTCTTTCTCTTTTTCGTCTTTTAGTCCGAGGAGTTCGAAAATAAAGGTATCCAGCAATTTTTTCAATGCTATTTTATCTTTTTCTGTAATATGTTGTTTGCCGGCATTTATCAGGTTGATGGTTTTTGCCGCTTCGAACAGGTGTGCTATTACAACGGGGGTATTGAGGTCGTCGTTCATTGCGTCGAACATTTTCTTTTCGAAGTCGGCGGGATTAACCGAGGAATTATCGCTTACGGGAAGTTTTTCCAGCAGTCTGTAGGCTTCGAAAAGTCGTGTCATACCTTTTTCGGCGGCTTGGAGGGCATCGTTCGAAAAATCGAGAGTACTGCGGTAGTGTGCCTGTAAAATAAAGAAGCGTACGGTCATGGGGGCGTAAGCTTTGTTGAGGGCGGGATGTGTACCTGCAAAAAGTTCGTTCAGGGTAATGAAATTGTTTAACGATTTACCCATTTTTTGCCCGTTAACGGTAATCATGTTATTATGCATCCAATACTTTACGGGGTCGTGTCCTGTTGCGGCGTTTGCCTGGGCTATTTCCGACTCGTGGTGAGGGAAGAGCAGGTCCATGCCTCCTCCGTGGATGTCGAAAGTTTCGCCGAGGTATTTTCTGCCCATTGCCGAGCATTCCAGGTGCCACCCCGGGTATCCTTCGCTCCACGGCGAGGGCCAATGCATAATATGTTTGGGGTCGGCTTTTTTCCACAGTGCAAAGTCGAAAGGTTTGCGTTTTTCCTCTTGTCCCGACAGTTCGCGTGTATTTTCCAATAACTCTTCTATGCGTCGTCCCGACAGTTTTCCGTAATTGAATTTTTTGTCGTACTTTTCCACGTCGAAATATAGCGATCCGTCCGATTCGTAGGCGAAACCGTTTTTTTCTATCTCTTTAATAAGTTCTATCTGTTCAATAATATGTCCCGAAGCAGTGGGTTCTATACTTGGGTGAAGTACATTCAGTTGGTCCATGTTTTGGTGGTAGCGGTCGGTGTAATATTTAACCACTTCCATAGGTTCCAGTTGTTCGAGCCGTGCCTTTTTTTGTATTTTGTCTTCACCTTCGTCGGCATCGTTTTCGAGGTGTCCCACATCGGTAATATTACGTACGTAACGCACTTTATATCCGAGATATTTCAGGTAGCGAAAAAGTATGTCGAAGGTTATGGCGGGCCGTGCGTGTCCCAGATGCGCATCGCCGTAAACCGTGGGTCCGCAGACATACATTCCCACGTGCGGGGGGTTTATCGGTTCAAACGGCTCTTTTTTTCTTGTGAGGGTATTGTAAATGTGCAGTTGATTTTCCATCACTTAATTTTTTGCGGCAAAATTAGTAAATATGGTAATGATATTTCCTGAAAAGGGAATAAAGTTGTTTTTTAAAGTTTTTAATAAACCGGTGGTTTAAAGAAAAACAGGCTTTAAAAATAGAGACTTAACCCTACGCTGGGCATAAAAGGGAGTTGATATACCACGTTGCCGGTAACGAGGTCAACGTAAAAGATGTTTTTTCTGTCATAGACGTTAGTTATGCTGATGTTAAGTATCATTTTGGTATTTTCGCTCAAGTAAAAATTTCTTTTCATATCGAAATCGAGGCGGTGGTATGTGGGCAGGCGTCCTTGAAAGATATCGGCATAAATAACGCCGAGTTGTCCGTTTTCGACGGGATAATCGGTATTTACGCCTCCCGGAAGTTGAAGGTGTTCGTAAAAACCTTGTACCTGCGTAAAAGGGAAACCGGTTCCAAAATTCCATCTGGCGCTGAACTCCCACTCTTTTTTGGGTCCTGTAATGTATGAAACCACTGCATTAATATTGTGTCTTCTGTCGAAATGCGGTGTGTATTCGGCGAGTTCACCATCATCGTTTTCGTACTGTCTGTTGACGTAACCGAGGGAATATACAAACCATAGATACCATTTTTGGTAATCGTATTTAAGCACCACATCCAGTCCGTAAGCATTACCCTGTTCTATGATAAAATCTTTGGTTTGCCGGTCGGGGGCATCTTCGGGAGCGTTATTGCTGTTGTAAATTTTAAACCTGTTGATGTTGGTAAGTTGCGAAAAATATTTGTAATAGCCTTCAATGTTGAGAAACAGCCGTTTTGTTAAGTCAAATTCGCCGCCCAGAATAAGGTGTTGCGATTTTTGTAATTTATGCGTTACAGGTTTGCCGTTAAATGTAGAGGGAAGGTTTTCGGGGCCTGACAAGAAACCGTAAAAAAGATTTACCACATCGCGGTCGGAAGTTGCCGCAATAAGGTTTTGCGAATAAAATCCGCCTGCAAATTTAATCCTGAAACGGTTAGACACGTTGTATTTCATTGACAAACGGGGTTCCGGTGATACATTTGCCAGCGAAGCATACCATTGCAAACGGAATCCGGGTTCCAAAATAAACTTTCCAATTACCGCTTTGTATTTGGCAAATATACCCAGTTGGGTTGTGTTTTCTATTTGTTCTATTTTGGCATTTGCAAAGTTTTTAAAGAGATATTCGGTACGGTATCCTTCGACACTTATTCCGTATTTCAGGGTGTTTTTTCCAAAAAAGTAGGTAAAATCGAGACCTCCGTTAAATCCGCCGATAAAACTTGAGCGGTCGTTCATAGCCACCGAGTTTATGCCGCTGTTGTATTGCGAATAGGCGAATATTCCTTCCACAAGTACAGGGGCTTTTCCCGGCACCACAACAAAGTTGGCCCCTCCGCCGTATGAGTTCCACCCGTAATCGGCAACACCTTTGTATCCGTTGACGTTATCGTCGAAATTAAATCCGAAGATACTCAATTTGCTGCCGTTGGCCGAATTTAATGATATTTTGCCGTAAACGTCGGTAAAATTGAACGGAAGTCCGTTTTCGTCGATATATTTGTAAAATGTTTTGGAACTTTCGGCAAGATAGGAATGTTTGAACGAGAGCACAAACGACGAACTTCCGCTTTCGGGCGATGTTTGTTTTACTATGGGACCTTCGAGGACCGCTTTGGCACCGAATGTTGTAATTCCGATACTTCCTTTATAATGTTTTTTGTTTCCGTCGCGGTATGTAATATCCATTATCGACGAGATACGTCCTCCGTATTCCGCATTGAAACCGCCGGTATAAATGTCGGCATTCCTGATGAGGTCGGTTTCCAAAACCGAAAATAATCCTATGGAGTGGAACGGGTTGTAAATGGTCATTCCGTCAAGTATCACTTTGTTTTGAATTGGCGATCCTCCCCTTATGTAGAACTGTCCTCCTTGGTCACCGGTAAAAATGACTCCCGGAATTACTTGCAAGTATTGAGCAATGTCGGCTTGTCCGCCTATCGAAGGTATTTTTCTGATGGTTTTGGGAGTGATTTTTACTACCGAGGTTTTTGTTTCCGTACGCCTTTCGGCATATTCGGCATTAATGGTTACGGTTTCCAATTTTACCGCCGATTTTTTTAAAAAGAACTTTTTGTCGAGTATTTCGTTTTTTTTCAGATAAACAACCGTCTTAACGGAATCGTATCCGAGATATGTTACCAGTAAAGTGTATTTTCCTTCGGGCACTTTGGTTATCATAAAGTAGCCGTTAACATCGGTGGAAGCGCCGAAGGTGGTGCCTTCCAATTGAACATTGGCAAACATTGCAGCCTCTCCCGATCCGGCTTCGTAAACAAAGCCTCTGACAGAGGCGGTTTGAGCGTTAAGATTTGCACTTGCCGCCAATAAAAAGAGTGTCGCCGTAAATATTTTAAAATAATTTTTCATCCGTTAATGTTTTTTCAATTGCACATTCGAAACCGTTCCGTCGTTTTGTGTTAAAGGAGCTGTTCCCTTTCATACGCCACTTTTGTTATCCGTCAGGTTTTGTTAATAAATCCCGGGTTGTTTTATTTCTAACAAACAAAAGATTCATTGTTTAACTGATGACAAAAAAACCACGGTAAAGTGTGCATAGAAAAAATTTTTTCAGGGAATATTCAGGTAAATTACAATTCAACCAATCTGTCGAGCATTAAGTTTACCAGTTTTCGCATGCTCTCTTTATAGTTCGGATTGAATTTGTCGATTACACGGTTTGCAATAATATCGCACACCGTCATGGCTTCGTGTCCCAACATTGTTGAAAGCGAATAGAGTGCGGAAGTTTCCATTTCGAAATTGGTAATTTTATATCCGTTGTACTGAAAAGCTGAAGCACGGTCGATAATAGTTTTGTCGCGGACTTTAAGTCTCAACTCACGGCATTGCGGGGCGTAAAAGCCGGGAGCTGTAAGGGTAATGCCTTTTCGCAAATCTTTTCCGAGTTTTCCGAGTAAATATTCCGAAGCTTTTACGGCATAAGGTTTTGGCAAATCGGGAGGCCAATTCATATAATCGATAAAGTTTCCGGTAAGTTCTGTATTGATAATGTGCGGAGCGTCGTCGTAAAACCAGGCCAGACCGTCGAGTCCGATGCTCCATTCCGAAACAAGAAACGATTCGTTAACGGGGATGTCGGCTTGCAATGCTCCCGAAGTCCCGATACGTATCAGGTTTAACGATGTTTTATCCTCTTTTATCTCTTTTGTTTCAAAATCGATATTAAAAAGTGCATCGAGCTCGTTTACAACAATTTCAATATTGTCGGTACCCATTCCCGTTGACATTACTGTAAGCAGTCTGTTTTTATAGTAACCCGTATAGGTAACAATTTCCCTGTTTTGCCCGTGGTAGGTAATCTCGTCGAAAAATTCCGAAATCATCTTTGCCCTGCCCGGGTCACCCACCAAAACTATTGTTGTGGAGACATCGCCGGGTTTTAAATCAATGTGGTAAACTCTGTTTTTTCCGTTTAAAACAAGTTCGGGTTTTTTCATCTTTTCCATTTATTTCCTTTCGCTTTTAATAATACCTTTGCAAAAATAACAATAATAGTGATGAAAGCTGAAATAATAAATATTGGCGATGAGTTGTTGATAGGACAGGTTGTTAATACCAATGCATCGTGGATGGCTGCCGAATTGAATAAAGCGGGAATAAAAACCGTGCGTATTTCGGCAATAGCAGATGACAAAGAGGATATTGTACAAGCCTTGAATCAAGCGTCGCAAAGAGCTGATATAATACTTGTTTCGGGAGGATTGGGACCCACGAAAGACGATATTACCAAAAAGACTTTGGCGGAGTATTTCGATTCGGGATTTTATTTTCATGAGCCGACGTACCAACAGATAAAAAAAATTTTTGAAGCCCGTAAAATTCCTTTAACCGAAACAAACCGGCAACAGGCTGAAATTCCCGAGAAATGCATTCCTCTGAAAAATAAAAACGGCACTGCTCCGGGAATGTGGTTCGAAAAAGGAGGAAAGGTTTTTGTTTCGATGCCGGGTGTGCCTTTCGAATTAAAACCGATGATGAGTGAACAGGTGATACCCAAATTGCAACAAAAGTTCAACCTCGGAATAATTTACCACAAAACGATAATGACCACGGGCATTGTCGAGTCGGTGTTGGCCGAAAAGATTGAGGCTTGGGAGAACAGTTTGCCTGCTAACATTAAACTTGCTTACCTGCCGCAGCCGGGTATTGTGCGTTTACGGCTTTCGGCCTCGGGGAAAGACCGGAAAAAACTTGAAAAGGAGGTGGAGAAATATTGCATGCGTTTGAAAACAATTATTCCCGAAGCTGTTTTCGGTTACGATGATATTACTCTTGAAGAGGTTGTGGGGAAACTGCTTGCGGTACAAAACAAAACCGTGTCCACTGCCGAAAGTTGCACGGGCGGCTATATTTCGCATTTAATAACAAGCATTGCCGGCAGTTCGGCATACTTTAAAGGAGGTGTAATTTCGTATTCGAACGAGATAAAGATTAAGCAACTGGGTGTTTCGCCTGAAGTTCTTGAACAAAATGGTGCCGTGAGTAAAGAGACGGTAGAGGCAATGGCTCTGGGTGTAAAAGAGAGATTCGACACCAGCTGTTCCGTTGCAGTGTCGGGAATTGCCGGTCCCACCGGCGGTACACCCGAAAAACCTGTTGGTACGGTATGGATAGCCGTTGCTTATAATGACGGGATAATTTCGGAACTTTTCCATTTCGGCGAACACAGAGGCAGAAATATTAGACGTTCGGCTCTTGCAGCCTTAAATATGCTTCGCTTAAAACTTTCGGGAGGTGTTCCGCCTGAAAATTGCATTTGAGAAAAAATCCCCTTTTAAGAGATAAAACAGCGTGCAAAATCCCCCTTTTTTGCAGTAAAACAATACGTTATAAAATTTGGCATAATTTTTCTTCCTAATCCGGTTTGGTAATAAAATAGTTGTTAATCGGTGTAATCAATAACAAAAAAATAGAAGATGAAAAGTTTAAAATGGTTTTTAACGGGTTTGTCGTTAACGCTGGTAGTGTTTACCGGATGCCGCGACAAAACAATTATAGACGTTAAACACAATTTGGAAAACATTAAAGTTCCCGACGGTTTTACATTTGAAACCACCGTTGAGCTTCCCGTGAAAATAAAAATGCCCGCCTCGGTTGATTTTACAGGTTATAAAGGACGTTTTGATATTTATACCGGTAAGCCCGGTAAGGGGGGAAAACTTGTGTATTCGGGTGCATTTGACAAAAACGGTGTTTTTAACGGAACAATAAGAGTCCCTTCAAAGAGCAAGGAGCTTTATGTTACTTCCGTTGCAGGTTCAATTAAGGTTGATATCAACGATGTGATAAATGCAAAAGAGGGTGGAGTGGAAGCTGATTTCGGCAATGATTACGTCTATTTCCCTCCCGATTCGATTACCGGTTTAATGAAATCGGGCAAAAAACATATTGTTAATACAGATGTCGAAGCGGCTTTAAAATCGAGTTGTGCTTCGCCGGTAAACAGGGTAACAAACGGGGATTTCGAAACCGATGATTTCGGCACCATTCTCTGGTGGAACAGTTTTCACCCCGTTGACGGAAAATGGTATTTCACTCAACGTTATGCACCCGGAGAATATTACAGCGACGGTGGAAACCATGTGGTAAGAACACCATATGCAAACGGACGGTATGCGGGAGGATTTTCGCAAATGATAAATGTCAACGAAGGTGATGTAGTTACTTTTTACGGCGACACCAAAGCCACCGCAAACAGTTCGGGTTTAAAGGCTTGGTTGTATTTGATACCCAAAGATGCAAACAACTACTCTTTGGACTATTTTGCCGTTGAAATGATACCTGCTCCTTCCGACTGGACCACAAAAAGTGTTGTTGCCACAATGCCAGAAGGTACGGCGACTTGTCAGGTTTTGTTTTGGGCACACGATTTATTGACCAACCAAAGTGTAATGTTCGATAATGCAATAGTATATATTCAATCAGAGGATTCAGACGGTGACGGAGTTCCTGATGACGAAGACGATTATCCCGACGACCCCGACAGGGCTTTTGATGTTTATTATCCTAACGAAACCGACTGGGGAACTCTTGCTTTCGAAGATTTGTGGCCGGGGAAAGGCGATTACGATTTTAACGATAATATTTTCGATTATCATTTCAAGTCGGTTTTAAATGCCGATAATAAACTTGTCGAGTTTTTTGTCGATTATTCGGTAAGAGCCATTGGTGCAAGTTACGAAAACGGATTGGGATTTATGCTCGGCGGTAACCCGTCGAATGTGGCGTCGGTTTCGGGGGCGAGAATCACCGAAAATTACATTTCGTTAAATTCGAACGGTACCGAGGAAAATCAATCAAATACGGTTATTATTTTAACGGATAATGTTTTTAATATGTTTAGTATTCCCGGCACACCGTACATTAATACCGAACCTCAAAAAGATTACATAACCCCCGACACAAACAGGTTGTTTGTTTCATATGCTACTCCCGTTGCAGTAAGTACTACGGGAACAGCTCCTTACAATCCGTTTCTCATTGTTAATAAAAACAGGGATATGGAAATTCATCTTGCGGGTTATGTGCCTACCGATTTGGCGGATAATTCGTACTTCGGTCAGTATGAAGATGATACCGATCCCGCTTCGGGAAAATATTATCAAACCGAAAAAAATCTTCCCTGGGTAATAGATTTACCTGTTTCATTTGATTATCCTTTCGAAAAAATTAGTATTGACAATGCTTACAATCATTTTGTCGAATGGGCTGAATCGGGAGGGACAAGTTATCCCGATTGGTACGAAGATAACTCAGGCTACCGGAATGCGGCAAATATATATACGCACCGTTAAATATTATTTTAGATAACAATTACTGTCAAAAAGAGAACCGGTCTTACCACGGCCGGTTTTTTTATTTTCTGGCGGCTATTAAGAGTTCAAGCATTTTTATTGCTGCTTCGGAAATTACCGTTCCGGGTCCGAAAATTGCAGCTACACCGGCATCGTACAAAAATTGGTAATCCTGATGAGGTATAACGCCACCTACTATTACCATAATATCTTCACGACCCAGTTTTTTCAACTCATTCATAACCTGCGGCACTAAGGTTTTGTGTCCTGCTGCAAGGCTTGAGACGCCAAGGATATGTACATCATTTTCCACGGCTTGTTTAGCTGCTTCCGCGGGAGTTTGAAACAGGGGTCCTATGTCCACGTCGAAACCTATATCGGCGTAGCCTGTGGCTACTACTTTTGCGCCGCGGTCGTGGCCGTCTTGTCCCATTTTTGCTATCATAATGCGTGGCCGCCGTCCTTCGAGTTCGGCGAATTCGTCTGCCATGCGGCGGGCTTTCCCGAACGATTCGTTGTTTCCCGCTTCCGAAGAATATATTCCCGATATTGATTTTATCACTGCTTTGTACCTCCCGAAAACTTTTTCGCAAGCATACGAAATTTCTCCCAAACTTGCACGGTTTTTTGCAGCTTCCACTGCCAAAGCCAGCAAATTTCCTTCTCCCGTTTCGCATGCTCTGGTTATTGCTTCCAAATTTTGTTTTACTAACGACTCGTTACGGTTGGCACGTAGTTTTTTCAACCGTTTTATTTGTGCTTCGCGAACCGCCGTATTATCCACTTCGAGGATTTCCAGGGGTTCCTCTTTTTCGAGGCGGTATTTATTTACTCCCACAATAATGTCTTTGCGGGCATCAATACGTGCCTGTTTACGTGCCGCCGCTTCTTCTATCCGCATTTTAGGCAGTCCCGTTTCAATGGCTTTTGCCATTCCGCCCATCTCTTCCACCTCTTCTATCAGTTTCCATGCCTTGTTTGCTATTTCGTGGGTTAGGGTTTCAACAAAGTAAGAGCCTGCCCAGGGATCGACCGAGCGGCAAATTTCGGTCTCCTGTTGCAGGTAAATTTGCGTGTTTCGGGCAATACGTGCCGAGAAGTCGGTAGGCAGGGCAATAGCTTCGTCGAGGGCGTTTGTATGCAACGACTGTGTGTGACCCAGGGCGGCGCCGAGGGCTTCTATGCATGTACGTGCCACATTGTTAAAGGGGTCTTGTTCGGTAAGACTCCAGCCCGAGGTTTGGGTATGCGTTCGCAAAGCCATGGATTTGGGATTTGTGGGATTGAAGCGTTTAACGATTTTTGCCCACAGCATACGTGCGGCTCGCAGTTTGGCTATTTCCATAAAGTGGTTCATTCCCAAAGCCCAAAAAAAGGAGAGCCTCGGGGCAAAGTCATCTATTTTTAATCCCGCTTTCAGTCCCGTACGGATATAGTCGAGTCCGTCGGCAAGGGTGTATGCGAGTTCCAAATCGGCGGTGGCACCAGCCTCTTGCATATGATATCCCGAGATGGAGATGCTGTTGAACTTGGGCATGTTTTGTGCCGTGTATTCAAAAATGTCGGCGATAATACGCATGGAAGGTGCGGGAGGATAGATGTAAGTATTACGCACCATAAACTCTTTGAGGATGTCGTTTTGAATAGTACCCGAAAGTTCTTCGAGTTTGGCACCCTGTTCCAAAGCGGTGACTATATAAAATGCCATTACCGGCAATACCGCACCGTTCATAGTCATAGAAACCGAAATTTTATTAAGCGGAATTTCATCGAACAGTATCTTCATATCGAGTACCGAGTCGATGGCAACACCTGCTTTACCTACATCGCCCACTACCCGTTCGTGGTCAGAGTCGTATCCGCGGTGTGTGGCAAGGTCAAAAGCCACTGAGAGTCCTTTTTGTCCTGCCGCCAAATTCCGGCGGTAAAAGGCATTGGACTCTTCGGCGGTCGAAAATCCCGCATATTGACGTATTGTCCACGGACGGGTTACATACATTGTGGAGTACGGTCCACGTAAAAACGGAGGTAAACCCGCCACAAAATCCAGATGTTTTAGGGTTTTGTATGCCGAGGCCGTATAAACGGGCTTTACGGGAATTTGTTCTGCGGTATTCCACAAGCTTTTTATGTCGTTTTTTTGTTCCCAGGTTTCGGGCGGTAACGGATTTGCCGCAATGTTATCTATATCTATTTTTTTAAAATCGGGTTTCATCTTTAATTCTCTTTTATTAAAAGACTTTGAAATTTTCGTAAATCTTCAAGAATATTGGAGCGGGTATGTATAAAGTGTTCAAAACCTTTCTCTTTCAAGTTGCCGGAAAGCGGTTGAGGAAATCCGGCGAGAACAACGATAAAATTATCTTTCAGGGCTTCAAAAACAGGAAGAGCTATTGTTTCGTATTCTTGGTCCGAACTGCACAAAACCACAATGTCGGGCGAAGCTTTTTTGGCGGCTTCGATACCCTCTTCCATTGTTGCAAAGCCGTTGTTGTCTATTATTTCGAAACCTGCACATCCGAAGAAGTTGCCTGCAAACTGGGCTCTTGCCCTTCGCATAGCCAAATTGCCGTAAGTAAACATCCATACCGACGGGCGTTTGTTGCGGAGTGCGAACATGTCGGTTTTATAACGCAGATGTTCAATGGCGGCGGCTCCCCTGAAGGGCAACAAGGGTTCAATAAGAGTGTTTCTAGGCACGGGCGGTTCGAAAAAAGTATCAGGAATATCAACGTTTAAATGTTCCGACGTATTCGGAAATTGGTTTACTCCGAGTATATTCCGTTTGCGGGTTGCAATTTCGGTTTCTTTTTTACGAGCCTCCCCTTTTATCTGTTGTTGAATATCTCCTTTTTCAAGAGACTGTAAATAGCCGCCCTGCTCTTCCGTTTTCAGGAACAATTCCCAAGCTTTGTCTATCAGTTTTTTTGTAAGGGTTTCTATGTAATAAGAGCCTGCGGCAATGTCGACAACCTTGTCGAGATACGATTCGTTTTTCAATATCAGTTGTTGATTGCGTGCAATACGTTCCGCCATGCCCGGACGGAGTTTGTAAACGGTATCGAACGGTAAAGTTGTAATCTCGTCTGCACCGCCGATAATTGCCGACATTGTTTCGGTTGTTGTGCGTAACATATTTACGTAAGGGTCGTAAAGTGTTTTGTTCCAAACAGAGTTTACGGCATGAATTTTCATTGCCGCACCCTTTTCCGTAATTCCATAGCTTTCGGCAATTTTAGCCCATAAATAACGTAATGCCCTGAACTTGGCTATCTCCATAAAATAGGAGGAACTTATTCCGAAGAGGAATTTTATTTTTGAAAAAACGGTTGCGGGAGATATTCCTTTTTCGGTTAAATAATCGGTGTAAAAAACGGCTTGCGACAAAGCAAAAGCCATTGAGGTTACTATGTTTGCTCCCGAGTTGTCGAAAAGTGCGGCGTCAACTGTTAATGTTTGCAATTCCGTCAACGATTCCGTTTTTTTCATTAAAAGGAAAACCCTTTCCAAATCTTCGTCTTTGCCGAGGTAAAAATTACCGGTGCGTGCCAAATGGTTCAAAGGGTCGAAAAAGAGCGAGCCTTTGGGCGACGGTGTAAGTTTTTGCCAATTGTCAAGAGCCTCTTCGGGAAGGGATGTTTCCAAATTTATTGGTGTTTTTTCAATGTCGATGCCCTCAAAGAGTTTTTTTAAAAATTCAAATGTGGGAGTGTCGTTGTCATTAATGACAAAGGTGATGGATTGTGTCCCTTTTTGTAAAACTTCGCGGGCTTTTGCCGAGGCACCTGCAACATTGTCAACCTCTATGCGTTCGTTTGTCAACCATCTGTTACCGTCAAGGTTTTTCCCTCGTAAATAGGGAAAAGAGGCAGGATAGGTGTGTATATGTTTCAATCCCGAAATATCGGCTTTTACATAAAAAGGTTGAACACTAAAACCTTCGGAGGTCCGCCAAACAAGCTTTTTGTCGTAATCGCCGCCTTTCAAATCCTTAATAATCTTTTCTTTCCACTCTTGTACGCTTACAGGTGGAAATTCGCTGAACAAATTGTCGTTTTCCATCGAAAACCTTTTTTATTATTTGACTGCAAAATTAATATAAATGAGATAAGCGGAGGAGATAATTTGTTAAATTTTTCACAATAAAATCCGTGATTTAAAAATGCACATGGCAAAATTCATTCAAAAACTGTTTTGGTTGCGAGTATCCTGATTATCCGCCAGACGAAAACATGATGATTTAAGGTTGCCCGGTATTGTTATATAATATTTTACCCGTAAAAATATTGTTTTCTGCTTTTATTTTGTAAAAGAGTATCCCGCCGTTTTGAGGCATGTACATAAAATCGTCTCTTTTCAGACAGATGGTGCTGTTTATATTTCCAGTAATGTTTTTATGGAAGATAAGTTTACCGTGAATATCGTAAATATCCAGCGTCAGGTTATCATATTCCGTATTGTTCAATTTAAAGGTAAGCTTGTCGGCAAACGGATTGGGCGATACCGTACAATTTGGTTTTTTCCCTGTTTTGACCATATTATCCAATAAGTCGGAATAAATCATTGAGGCTTCGCCGTAAACCGCTTCACGGGTAAAAACATGTATTGTGTCGATAAGCAATGTTGCATATCCTTTTACCCAAAATGAGCATTTTATTTTTAAATTCAAGGTGTCGAAATTCGGAAGAGTATGGGGGAAAGCCGGCAATGTATCGATAAACCAAGGGAATATTTCTCCGTTTTTCTGAACCGAGTCGATGATAACCGTGTCGGGTGAGATGTTTACAATGGCAAGATTAATGCCGTTGATCATTTGTTCATAATTTTGGAACCAAACGGTGTCGGGGATAAAGTCGAGTTTTGCGCCTTGCCAGTCACCCACGATAAACATATGGGGGTCGGCAGCTCCCATACGGGGTTGGCAACTTCGTTTTCCGGCGTGGTCGGCGGCAAAAATGTAGTATTGAACGGTATCGCCGGTATTAAAGCCGGTGAGTTCACAATTCCAGTAATGGCCATACTGGTGAGCCAACAGGGTGTTTTGCCATTCTCCGCCGTTAACTTTGTAATACACTATTGCCGAATCGGAATAAATATTTTCGCCCGAAGCGTTGTACAGGTTTGCCTCAATTTGATAGTTGTATTGAAACGGGATATTACCGAGAATGGGAAGATGCCAAATATAGAGTTGTTTCAAATCGGCAATACCTTTAGTGCGGCAGTGCAGGGCATCGGTATTGAGCCAACCCGAGTAAGGTACTCCGACAATTTGGTATCCCGGCATGGCATCGCTGTATGTTTGCAAAGCGTCGTTATCCCATTGGCTGCCGGTAAGGGGTACATAAACCCTGTTGTTTAATATCAGGGAGTTTGTGTAGGGAGTGCCGGGTGGGTCACCGGGGGTATAAACGCGGTAAACTTTGTATTTGTCGCCCCACGAGCTTGTTTGGTTTGCAAAATATGATGCTACCATTTCGTAATTGTTGTATCTTGGGTCAGAAGGGTCAACCTTGCCGATAAGAATTTTGTCGGGAGCGAGGAATTTGCCCCAGCAGTCTATGTGTTTAATATATTCGCCGAGCGGGTCCTGGGTTACATGATAAGTGCTGATGCCGAGATAATTTTTGACAATAGTGTCGATTTCGGCATGCGAAAGGGTTGGATTTTCGTCGTAAACCAAGTCGGTGGAGGCTGCTTGTCCCATACCGCTGCACATATAGTTTCCTCCCGTATGGATAAGGTTCATGCCGTACAGGTCGATACCCAAATATGATGCGACGGCGGCAGGGATATTGTTATCGTTGGGACGGGGTCGGTTGTACGGGAAATCCACGATACCGGGATTTAAATCGCCGTCGAAAACAAACCACGGACCGTAATCGCGTACCCAATAGCTGTCGGTTTGGGCGTACATAAACTTGCAACGGTTCAAATCAACCCCGTTATTTTGGTAGATGGTGGTAACGGTGTTTTTTTCGTTTGCATTAGCCACAATAGTTACAACGGTATCGTATTCGGCAATCTCTTTTATTAACGATACGGGTATTCCGAAAGGGTATCTTATCAAAACGCCTTGCATCTGGTCGTATTCGGCAACGTTACGTACAAAGCCTTCGGGAGGGTCGGTGGGGGTGAAGTCGCCGTTTATGCTTAACGGCAATTTCATCTCGGATTCCGAAAGGTAGTGCATTTTACGCCATTGCGGTTGAGCGGTGGTGTTGAAGGTAATTAGGGCAAGAACCGAAAATATTAACAGGACGGCGGTATTTTTCATATCTGTTTTTTTATTCAAAAATAGCATGAAAAAAGATATGGTAGCAGATATTTTACCTCTTGATGAATTTTTTTGTAACGGTACGGTTGTTATCGTCGGTAAAAGATAAGAGGTAAAGTCCTTTTGCCAGCGAGCCGACCGCTAATGAAATGGAGTTATCCCCTTTTTTCAAATTATATGTTTTATTGACTGTTATTTTACCTGTGAGTTCGGTAATTTTAACCCTTACTTTTCCTCCTGTTTTGGAGTTTATTTTAAGATTTAAAAATTGTGAAACGGGATTGTTGAATTTTATAGAGTAAAAATCATAGTTTTTGTATTCGTCGATACCGAGGGTTTTATCTATTTTGAGTTTTAAAGTTACGGGCAGGTGGTCAGAGTTGTTGTAGAGTGCATTTAAGACGTTTGAAGGCACGCTGCTGTTTACGGGAGCCGCATTTATCGATTTGTTAAAATGGTTACCGTCTTGACCCACCGCTTTATAGCTGTTGTTTAGGTACGAAACGCTGTGATTTTTGTTTTTAATATCGTTCGAAATAAGAATAAAATCGAAACGGTCGTCCATTCCTCCGCTCGAAGCGCAGTTGTTCGACGAAGCATGTGTTGACTGGGTATGAACATCGGCATATCTGCCGTTGTTGTTCCAGTCTCCCATACGGTTTACGGGGTCGTTAAAGCGGATATTTGCATTTGAATTGTTTACAAAAAGCTGAAAAGCGGGCTCTTGGTCGGTGTAAACGTTAAAGTCGCCCATAAGCATGTAGTTCATCTCGTCTTGGTGATTCGATAAATAATTCATAAGGTTTTGAGCCATGATTTTACGCTTGTTGCTGTTGGATGTGCCCGAGCCGGCTTTCAAATGTGCCACTATGCAATTGATAAATACGGTGTCGCCTTGTGATAAATCGTTTGAATAATAGTAAAGTTTAAAAATAATGATATCCCTTATGTAACTTTGTGCTATGGAGGTTGAATAATACCTCAGTTTTTTTGAATTGTAGTAAAGCATACTTACAATATCGGAGTTGGCAATTTTTTTAAAGTCTGCCATTTTGTAATAGTTAGTCCAACCGGTATTCAACGAATTGTCAAGTAAACGCTGGTGGATAGCCGGTGACTCCGAAATTTCGTTTACCGTAAAAATGTCGGGGTTTATGTAATGTACAATGGTTTTTATATAATTGTCTTTATTTGAAATGTTATTGTTGTTGCTGTTGCAGTATCCCGTGTTGTTTCCGTAATTGAGCAAATTGTATTGCAAAACCGTTAAGGTGTCTTGAGCCTCGGTAATAAAGGCTGCTACGGTAAATAAAAACGTTAAAAAAATATATTTCATGCTAATCTATTTGAGGCAAAAGTAAAAAAGATTACTCCCTTTTTTAAAGAGGCGGTGAAAATATTAACGAAAATTAATAACGGTACATTCAAAAAATTACTTTTGCACTTGATAAGGAGGTTAAAAGAATGAAAAGAGAGCCGTTAATACATGCGGGAGCGGTATTTCATTTTTTCGGTATGTTAATCATTATCGAAGCCTTTTTTATGCTTTTTGCCGTAGCCGTAGCCTTAGCGGTTGACGACCAGTCGGTAAAGCCGCTCGTATTATCTTTTCTTGTGACATTGGTTACCGGTTTTTTTGTACGAAACGCCACGGTAAAATATCATTACGATTCGTTACGGCGTCGCGAAAGTATTCTGGTGGTTGTAGGTACGTGGTTGATAATTTCGTTAATGGGTGTTTTGCCTTACATTTTAAGCGGTAGCATAAAAAATTTCACCGATGCTTTTTTTGAAACCGTTTCGGGGTTTACAACCACGGGTTCGTCCATACTGACGGATATAGAGGCTGTTCCCAAGGGGATACTTTTTTGGAGAAGTTTAACCCACTGGATAGGCGGGATGGGTATTATAGTTTTACTGGTTGCCCTTTCACCTTTTTTAAAGGTGAGCAGCATATACTTGTTTAACAATGAAGCCTCTGTGGTGATATCCGACAAGGTAAATCCCCGTATGTTTGAAGATGCCCGTATGATTTGGGTTATATATGTTGTACTCACGGTGTTGGAGGTTATATTGTTGCATTTGGGCGGAATGGATTTTTTCGACAGTACGTGCCACGCTTTCGGTACCGTTGCCACCGGGGGGTTCTCCACGAGAAACGCAAGTGTGGGAGCTTTTTCGCCTTACATTCAATATGTGATTACCGTTTTCATGTTCCTTTCGGGAGCAAACTTTTTTCTGTACCTTTTAATAATAAACAGGCGTATTAAAGTGGCATTGAAAAATGAAGAGTTGCGGCTTTATGCCAAGATAATTTTCCTTGCCGGTGCGGCACTTACCCTCATACTCTATTTTAAACAAAACATGGATTTTGAAAGTGCTTTCCGCGATGCCTATTTTCAGGTTGTATCAATAATAACCGCCACGGGTTTTGCCACCGACGACTATTTGCAATGGCCCGTTTACGGTTGGCTTATCATACTCGGGCTTATGTTTATAGGTGCCAGTGCAGGCTCGACGGGAGGAGGAATAAAGGTGATACGCCATTTGATATTTTTTAAATATTTGAAAATTCAATATCGTAAGCTTTTACATCCCAACCTTGTGGCGACGGTACATTACAACGGAAGATATATCGATGACGAAACTCTTACTAAGGTTACAAATTATATAATTTTATATGTACTCGTTTTTGTTGCGGCTTCGCTGACATTGTCGTTTATGAAAATAGACCCCGAAACGTCTTTCGGCTCGGTTATAACCTGTATGGGAGGAATAGGTCCCGGATTCGGACTTACGGGTCCCGCCTCAAATTTCGAAATGCTTCCTCCGGCGGCAAAAGACGTATTGATACTAATGATGTTGATGGGGCGTTTGGAATTATATACTTTCCTCGTTATCTTCACTCCTTCGTTTTGGAAATTGTAATATCCTGTCAAACGGATAAGGCAATAGTTTATGTTGTTTTTTTTATGCAACCATAAATTATTATTTAATGTCACTATTTTAAGTTCTTATTTTTTTTGTATTTTGCAGCCCGAATTGTTTTTTAAGGTGGTTATCCGCAATCCTAAATCTGCATGGAATTTGACAGTCAATTTATTGAGAGGTTAATAAAAAATGATAAAGCCGCCCAACGCGAATTTTATCGTTATTTTTCCTCCAAAATGTATGGCGTATGTTTGCGTTTTGCAAAAGATGTTGACGATGCAAATGACATGATGCAGGAGGGATTTATCAGGATTTTTAACCACATATCCGATTTCAGGGGTGAGGGCTCGCTCGAAGGTTGGGTGCGCCGTACAATTATCAATACGGCAATAAATTTCTATAAACGTAAAATGCGTAAAAGCAATACCGTTTCAATCGATGTTGTTGCTGAGCGCGTTGACAAAAGCATTCATATAATCGAGAAAATGTCGGTGGACGAACTGATGGTCCTTATTCAAGAGTTGCCCACGGGTTACCGGACGGTTTTTAACCTTAATGTAATAGAAGGTTATACCCACAAGGAGATTGGAGAGATGCTTAATATTTCGGAAAACACATCGAAATCGCAACTTTCGAGAGCAAGGGTGGCATTGCAAAAAAAACTGGAAAAGATTAAAAAGAGAGAACAACAGAACAAAAGGTAATATATTGAACAATAACCAACAAAATATCGACCGCATAATCAAAGAAAAGTTTGAAAACTTTTCTCCGCAGCCTCCCGGATTTATTTGGGATAACATTGAGGCTAACCTCAATGAAAAACCTGCTGTGTTCGGTACGGCTAAGGTTCGAAACATAATTATTTTCGCTGTTTCGGCAATAGTCATTATTTTGTTGGGTTGGTTACTGCTCGGCAACAAATATTTTTCACACAAAAACGATTTGACAAACGGAGTGGTATCTGTTGAATCTCCTGCAATATCAGGAAACAGTACCAATATCACCGCAGAAGGAACTAACGGCATAGAAACGGAAGAGCCGAACGAAAACAATAAACCGGAAATTGCAAAAACGGTTTCGTACCGCGAAAATGTTGATGAAAAAACCCTTGTCAGCGACGAAAAAAGACCGGAGCAAAGCAACTTTGAAAATAGCGGTAACACCTCGGAAAATTCAAATTCCGGAAAACGGCAATTTAATTATACCGCTTCCAAGGGTTTTGAGTTTAAGGTACCTACAAATACAAATAACGGCAATTTTGTGCCGACACTCGGCGCATTACTATATTCCGGCAAAAAAATCTCCATTTGCGAAACACCCCGTCTGTTGATGCCGGCGGCAAACGCTTCTAACGGTAGTTCAAAAAGCCGGGGCAACGCAATTTCAAAATGGAAAGCAGGAGTATTTATTTCGCCCGAGTTTGCCCTTACAACTCTCGACTCTCTTGAGGTATTGCACAGCTATACTTTGGGTGTTGATATGCAATATTCCTTAAGTAAAAACACCTTTTTGCGTTTCGGACTCGGAACCACCTATTCGCGCGACAGGGGATTTACCGCAATAGAATTTAAAAGATGGGATTACATAGGCTCGTACAACGACGTTTACGAAGTTACTTTCGACACCTCGAGCGGTGTTCCCGTTCCTACTTATCACACACACAAAGTCGATGTTTACGATTCAATTCAGCATTTCGACGTTAGCGAAACAACCAATAGATACCTGTACATGCAATTTCCGGTTATGTTGGGATACAATATAGAAACCAAAGGAAGATTTAACTGGTATGTTTACGGAGGCCCCGTGATAAACGCTTTGGTTTATAAAGAAAAATCGACTCCCGAACTCGATAAAAACAGCACATTTTTAAACTACAATACCGATTTGTACGAAAGAAACAACCTGATTTATCAGTTTCGGCTCGGAATGGGTTTTGAATTTGACCTGACAAGTAAATTCAGTTTCACTTTCGAGCCCGATTACATATATTATTTCAATCCTGTATTTAAAAATTATTACGAAAAACAACCGCTATCAACATTAAGCTTGCGATTGGGGTTCTTTATAAAACTTTAAAAATATGAGAAGGCTGATAAGGAAGATATTATTTTTATTGTTGATGTTTCCGCTTGTTGCTGCGGCATCAGAGGGGGTTAACTACGTGGTGGTTAGCGGACAGATTATTAACTACGAATATGGAAATCCCGTAAAAAATCATAGTGTTTTTATTCAGCAATGTGATAACTCGGGAAATCCCGAAAAAGATATTATTGAACTTTTAACCGATAACGAAGGTTTCTTTTACGATTCCATCGCCACAACAAATACAAAAGGTGCATTTACAATATTTACATACGACTATTATGGCAAACGTATCGATACCACTCTGTATTACCGTTTTTTGATTTTCAACAGCAACGTTCTTGTGGCTAACTTTAAAATTTATATGCCTTACCAAATGGAAAAGGTACAGGCAAGATTCAACTACTACCAAAAAATCGGCGACAACCGTTTCAAATTTCTTTTTAAAGACCTTACCAAAACCAGCAACATAATTTCGAGAAAATGGAATTTCGGTGACGGTACCACCTCCAACGAAAAAAATGTTGAGCACCTATATTCGGCTACCGGTTTTTATAAAATAACACTCTCGGTTAAAGCCCTGGTAAACAACGAAGTGCAAACAAGCTCCTTTAGCCGTATGATATATATTTCCGACCGTTCGTATTACAACTTCGGAGGACATGCTTTTTGTCAATATTTCCCCATAGATGTGGGAGTGGCCTATTTATACATGCTCGACTCCTCAAGGTCGTTCATTCCCATCGATACGGCATACCTTGACACACTGGGATATTACTACTTTTACCAGGTTCCGGCTGCCGAATATCTTGTAAAAGCGCAACCTACCAAAAATTCGTCCTCATACGGCAAAATGTTGCCCACATATTACGGCGATAAAATATCGTGGGAAAACGCTTCGATAATACACCTTACCGAAACGGGTTGGGAGTACGACATTCATTTGAAATCGGTCGAAGGTTCACTTCAATCGGGAAACGGATTTATTCATGGAAATATTAGCTTTTTCAACGGATTGAAAGAGGGTGGAGAATTACCGGTCGAAGGGGTAACCGTTTATCTGTTAAACGGAAATTTTGTCTCGCTCATATATCATTATTCCGACGGTAACGGCGACTTTAATTTTAGCAATATTGCTTTTGGCGACTATTCCCTCAAACCCGAAATTACAGGAGTTCATTGCGATGAAGTTTCAATAGAGGTGTCGGGAACCCAGCCTGTTGTCGACAGCATTAAAATTCTTATCCAAGATGGTGAAGCATCCCTGTCGGTGCCCGAACAAAAACACTTCTCGCAAGACTTTTTTAACAGTATTTATCCTTCGCCTGCCCTGTCGCAAATAAAACTTGCAATACAAAGCAGCTCCGGCAACGATATGGAATGGAAAATTTTCGACATGTCGGGACGTTTTATAAAAAACGGATTTTACTCTTTACAACCGGGAAACAATATTATAAACATTAATATTCCCGATCTTGATAGCGGATTGTATTTGATGGAGATAATTTGGGATAACGGAAAAAAAGCACAAAAGAAATTTTCGGTAAGATAACAACGGCAATTGTAAAAACAGGTTATTTTTGCCTTGTAAATATATTCAACTTGAATAATGATTATTTCTCTTTTGAAAAATTACCGGCATCTTTTTGAATGTTTGATGTTTTACATCTAATCATTGCCCCTTTTTTGCAGGGTTAAACTTCCTGCAACCTTTCTCTCTTTTTTCAATTTTTTCAACAACCTTTTTTATTAATTGTTAAAAATATTAATGCAATGATTGATGCCATAAAACAGATGAAAACGGACGATGCAGCAGAGAAAAAAGTTTGTATCGACGACGATTTTTTCGATAGCCGTTATTTCGACAAGGAAGACCCCGGCATGAACGCAAGAATAAAACGTTTGCGCAAATTAAGTTATAATACAAAACCAACAATAACCATTGAACGCGCTTTGCATCAAACCGAATTTTACAAAAAAAATTACGGAAAATATTCCATTCCCGTGTTGCGTGCCAAAAGTTTTTATTACCATTACAGCAAAAAAAAGCTTTATATAGGAGAAGATGAACTTATTGTTGGAGAGCGCGGACCCGCACCGAAAGCGGTGCCCACGTTTCCCGAACTAACATGTCACAGTGTCGAAGATTTTCACGTGTTGAACAACCGTGAACAACAACCCTATTACGTTAAAGAAGAAGATATAAAGATATACGAAAAAGAGGTTATTCCTTACTGGCGCGGACGTACCCAGCGCGAACGAATTTTCAAACATGTGCCCGCGGAGTGGAAACGGGCATACGAAGCAGGACTTTTTACCGAATTTATGGAACAACGCGCTCCCGGACATACCGCCCTCGACGGAAAAATTTACGAAAAAGGACTCCTCGGTTTTAAAAAAGATATTAAAGCACATTTAGATTCCCTCGATTATCTTAACGACCCTGAGGCTACCGACAAAGCCGAAGAGCTTACCGCCATGGATATTGCTTGCGATGCGGTAATTTTATATGCTAACCGCCATGCCGAACTGGCGCAAAGTATGGCGGAAAAAGAGCCCCGCGAAAAGCGTAAATCGGAACTTTTGAAAATTGCGGAAGTGTGCCGCCGGGTACCGGCTAATCCGCCGCGGAATTTTTGGGAAGCAATCCAAATGTACTGGTTTGTACATCTGGCTACAATTACGGAACTCAACGGTTGGGATGCCATGAATCCCGGACATTTCGACCAACACCTTTTTCCCTTTTATAAAAAAGAGGTCGAAAAGGGAACGCTTACCCGAAATCAGGCAAAAGAGTTGCTCTCCTGTTTTTGGATTAAGGTAAACAATCATCCGGCACCTCCCAAAGTGGGTATTACCGCACGCGAAAGCGGCACTTACAACGACTTTACAAATATCAACATAGGTGGTGTTAAACCCGACGGCTCCGACGGTGTCAACGAAGTATCGTACATTATGCTCGAAATTATTGAAGAATTGCACATGCTGCAACCTGGCACCTCGGTTCATATTGCACAGGTTACCCCCGACAGGTTTTTGAACAGGGCTTGCAAGGTTATTAGAAAAGGTTACGGATATCCTTCGGTATTTAATCCCGATGTCTATATTACCGAAATGTTGGCAATGGGAAAATCGCTGCAAGATGCACGCGAGGGGGGATGCAGCGGTTGTATTGAGGTGGGTGCTTTCGGTAAAGAGGCCTACCTCCTTACCGGTTATTTGAATGTGCCTAAAATTCTTGAAATAACACTTAACAACGGAATAGACCCGCTTACGGGAAAACTTGCCGGATTGAAAACCGGCGACCCGAGAAATTTCAAAACTTACAAACAACTTTACAACGCTTTTGTTAAACAATTAAACTTTGTGGTTGACCAAAAAATAAGAGTCAGCAACTATATTGATAAAATGTTTGCAAAATATGCACCCGCACCCTTTTTGTCGGTCTTAATTGACGATTGTATCGAAAAAGGGAAAGATTACTACAATGCCGGACCGCGTTACAATACAAACTATATTCAATGTACGGGGTTGGGAACTATTACCGACAGCTTGTCGTCACTTAAAAAGCATGTTTTTGAAGACAAAACCGTTTCGATGGATAGAATGTTGAAAGCCCTTGCCGCTAATTTTGAGGGCGATGAGCCCTTACGGCAGGCCATTATTAACAAAACACCCTTTTTCGGAAACGATGACGACTATGCCGACGATATTGCGCGGCAGGTTTACGACGATTTGCTGAAAGCTATCGATGGTAAACCTAACATAAAAGGCGGCAAATACCACCTTAATATGCTTTCGACAACTTGCCATGTATATTTCGGCAAAGTTCTCGGGGCTACTCCCAACGGCAGGCTTGCTTATAAATCCATTTCGGACGGCACTTCGCCTTCGCACGGCAGCGATGTAAACGGACCCTCGGCGGTAATACGCTCTATGACCAAGATAGACCATACGCGTTCGGGAGGTACTTTGTTGAATATGCGTTTTTTGCCCGGTTTGTTAAAACGCGACGAAGATGTTGAAAAACTCGGTAAGCTAATAAGAAGTTATTTCTCATTGGGAGGACATCACATACAGTTTAATATCGTTGATACCGAAACCCTCCTTAAAGCACAGAGACATCCCGAAGAGTATAAGGATTTAATGGTGCGTATGGCGGGCTACAGCGACTATTTTAACGATATGAACGAAGATTTGCAACAAGATATTATTGAGCGTACCGAAAATGAGGGGTTTTAAGGGAAAATGGTACAAGATATGAAAAGTCCCTTGATTTTCGATATAAAACGCTATGCCATAAACGACGGTCCGGGCATCAGGGTAACGGTTTTTTTCAAAGGGTGTCCCCTTTCGTGCAAATGGTGTCACAATCCCGAAAGCCAGTCTCCCGGAGTACAAAAAATGTTTACCGCCTCCAAATGTATAGGTTGTCGGGCTTGTGTCGAAGTTTGCAGGTTTGATGCGTGTAAACTTACATCCAAAGGAGTTGTTACCGATGTGTCGCTTTGTACTCTTTGCGGGGATTGTGCAAAGGTGTGTCCCGCCACAGCCACCGAAATGATTGGCAAATATATGACCGTGGAAGAGATTATGGAAATAATAAGAAAAGAGACCGTTATTATGGATAAATCGGGTGGGGGAGTCACCTTCTCGGGCGGAGAACCCTTAATGTTTCCCCGCTTTTTAAACCGTCTGCTTCATATTTGCGGCGACGAAAATATCCACCGTTGTGTCGATACTTCGGGATATGCCAAACAAGATGTGTTGTTGGAAACGGCTAAAAGAACCGATTTGTTTTTGTACGATTTGAAACTTATGGACAGTGAAAAACATAAACTTTTTACAGGTGTCGATAATAAATTGATACTTGATAACCTTGAAATGCTTTCCGCAACGGATGCCGATATAAACATCAGGATTCCTCTTGTTTACAGTGTTAACGACGATGAAGAGAATTTGGTAAAAACGGCGAAGTTTATTGCAGGTTTAAAGGGAAAACCGAAAAAGGTTAATATTTTGCCCTACCATAACATTGCGGAAAAAAAATATGAAAAACTGGGAACGGTTTACAATAAGGGAACAATGGACGAACCCCCGGAAGAGAGTATGAAGTTGGCGACGGAGATATTCCGCTCTTACAATATCAATGTTGTAACGGGAGGGTGAACCTTGCCGGTAAAGTAAATTAATAGCTGTAAAATGGTGCTTGCACTCCGGAAAATTCATTTGTTCGGGAACATGAAAGGTGTATTGCATATGATGTGATTTTGTTTGCGGTACAGAATGGAAAAATTGATGTACTTTTGAAACCAAAGCGTAAGGTTTTGCTGAGGATTGAAGATTTACATATAGGTTTTAAAGGCGAAAACGGTATAAACCGGGCGGTAAATGGTGTTACGTTGAACATAGAAAAAGGCGGGAGCCTCGGTTTGGTGGGAGAATCGGGATCGGGAAAGTCGGTAACAGCACTGTCGGTTATGGGGCTTTTGTCGCCCAATGCCTTTGTTGAAAGAGGCAACATCTATTTCGGGGATGTCGATTTGTTAACGCTGCCGCAAGAGGGGTTACGTAAATTTCGGGGGAATAAAATAGGGATGATATTTCAAGAACCCATGTCGGCGTTAAATCCCGTGCAACGATGCGGCAATCAGGTATTGGAGTCGATACTTACCCATCAAAAAATGAAAAAAAAAGAGGCAAAAGCGAGGGTTATTTCGCTGTTTGAAAAGGTTATGTTGCCGCGTCCCGATAAGATTTTCAAAGCATATCCCCACGAAATATCGGGAGGGCAAAAACAACGTGTTATGATTGCCATGGCCATTGCCAATAATCCGGATTTGTTAATTGCCGACGAACCTACAACGGCACTCGACGTAAGTGTTCAAAAAGATATTTTGGAACTGATTTCGGTATTGCAAAAAGATACGGGAATGGCGGTTCTTTTCATAAGTCACGATTTGGCCGTGGTGGCAAAAGTTGCACAGCGCATTGCCGTTATGTACAAAGGCGAAATTGTTGAGGAAAACAGTGCGGAAGAAATTTTTGACAATCCGGAGCATCCTTATACAAAAGGCTTGATAGCTTGCCGCCCCTCTCTTCACGGACGCCCCGAAGTATTGCCTACCGTGGATGATTTTATTCAGGGAAAGAATACCGGCGGGAATGTTGCTCAAAGAGAAAAAATCGATTATAAACACACCCCTTTGCTTTTGAAAGTGGAAAACCTGAGGAAATCCTTTCCTTTGAAAAGGAGCATTACGGGAAAGGTTACACAGGCGCTGCAAGCCGTAAACAATGTGAGTTTTGAAGTTTACAGAGGCGAAACCCTCGGACTTGTGGGCGAGTCGGGATGCGGAAAGACAACACTCGGAAGAAGTTTGTTGCGGCTGATAGAACCCGACGGGGGACATATCTTTTTCGACCAAAAGGATTTGACTCTGTTAAATAGACGGGAGTTGGTAAAAAAGCGCAAAGAGATTAACATTGTTTTTCAAGATCCCTATTCCTCGTTGAACCCGCGAATGAGTATAGGACGGGCGATAATGGAGCCCATGATTGTGCATAAAAGATATAAAAACAATAAGATACGCCGCGAGAAAACAATTTGGCTGTTGGAAAAAACAGGTTTAAAGCCCGAACATTTCAACCGTTACCCGCACGAATTTTCAGGGGGTCAACGCCAGCGCATAGTTATTGCGAGGGCATTGGCTTTACAACCCCGCTTTATAGTTTGCGACGAACCCGTTTCGGCACTCGATGTGTCGGTACAGGCTATGGTGCTAAATCTTCTTAACGGCTTGAAAAAAGAGTTCGGGTTTACATATATTTTTATTTCACACGATTTGGCGGTGGTCCGTTTTATGTCTGACCGTATTATGGTCATGAAAGATGGGACTATTGTCGAAACGGGTGATGCCGACGAACTATTTTTTCATCCAAAACACCCTTACACCAAAATGCTTATAGATTCTATCCCGTAAGGATAAAGGCATTGATTTTTTTTGTTAAAAAACTTGTTCGGCAATTTTGCGGATATTGTCCGATTTGCCCATGGTGTAGTAATGGATTACAGGCACACCGAATTTCAAAAGCTCTTTCGACTGTTCTATTGCCCATTCTATACCCACTTGGCGTACGCATCTGTTATCGTTACATTTAAGTACCTCTTTCACCAGGTTTTCCGGCATGTCAACGCTGAAAGTTTTGGGTATTGTCACCAGTTGGCTTTTTGCCGAAACCGGTTTTAATCCGGGAATAATAGGCACGTCGATACCTTTAGAGCGGCAGAGGTTTACAAAATCGAAATATTTTTTGTTGTCGAAAAACATTTGGGTAACTATGTACGAAGCTCCCTCTTCAATTTTCTTTTTCAGGAAATGCAAATCGCTTTCCATATTTGGCGATTCGCTGTGTTTTTCGGGGTATCCCGCCACACCAATACAAAAATCCGTTGCGCTTGAATTTTTCAGTTCTTCATCGAGGTATTTACCTCTGTTAAGGTTCACGATTTGTTTCACCAAATCTATGGCATGTTCGTTGCCTTCGGGTTCGGGAATAAATGTTCGCATTCCGGGTTGTGGGTCGCCGCGTACCACAAGGAGGTTTTTTATGCCGAGAAAATGGAGGTCGATAAGGGCATTTTCGGTCTCTTCGCGGGTAAACCCCCCGCAAATCATATGAGGTACTACGGGAATACCGTACCTGTATTTTATGGCTGCCGCTATTCCTACCGTTCCCGGACGTTTTCGTACGGTATGTTTTTTAACGTATCCGTTTGATAAATTTTCGTAAACCACCTCTTCCTGGTGATAAGTTATATTTATAAATGCCGGATTGAAATCCAAAAGAGGATCGATTGCCCTGGCAATAAACTCGAAATTTTGTCCTTTAAGCGGAGGTAACAATTCAAAGGAGAAGAGTGTCCTGTCCGATTTGTTTATGTGTTCGGTTACTTTAAGTTCCATCTCGGTGTTTTTTATCAATATTTTATACCAAATTATTATTCAACAATTTTTTTACTTGTTCGGTGGTGAGGTCTTTTCTCGCGGCATAATCCTTAATCTGGTCTTCAAGAATTTTTCCCACGGCAAAATATTTTGATTCGGGATTAGCAAAATAGTATCCGCATACCGAAGCGGCAGGATACATTGCATAGTGTTCGGTAAGTGTTATGCCGGTTTTTTCTTCAACCTGCAAAAGGTCGAATATTTTAGCTTTTTCGGAATGTTCGGGGCATGCCGGGTATCCGGGCGCAGGTCTTATTCCGCGGTATTTTTCTTTTAAAATCTCTTTTATACTCAAATTTTCGTTTTTGCTGTAACCCCAATATCCGGTTCTTACCATACGGTGAATTTTTTCGGCAAGAGCTTCGGCAAGTCTGTCGGCAATGGCTTTTAACATTATTGCGCTGTAATCGTCGTTCTGTTTTTTGTATTTTTCAAGATGTTTTTCTATGCCCAATCCTGCGGTAACGGCAAAAAAACCAATGTAATCGGCAATTCCGGTATTTGCGGGAGCAATAAAATCGCTCAAACAGTAGTTAGGTTCGCCTCTCTTTTTCAGTTCCTGGTTTCTAAGAAAATGAAAAGTATGGAGGGGTGTTTTGCGGCTTTCATCTTTAAATATTTCAACACTGTCGCCTATTGCCGCCGCCGGGTATATTCCTATTACGGCTTTGGCTTGCAACATCTTTTCCGATATTATTTTGTCGAGCATTTTTTGAGCGTCGCCGTATAACTCTTTTGCATGTTTTCCTTTTACGGGATCGTCGAAAATGGCGGGGAAACGTCCGTTTATTTTCCATGCATGAAAAAAGTATGTCCAGTCGATATATTCCCGCAAATCGTTCAACGGAAAATCGTCGAAAACCATGTTTCCCGTCAATGCCGGTTTAGAAATCTTTATTTCGTTCCAATTTGCTGAAAAACGGTTATCTCTTGCCTGTTTAAGTGTGATATATTTTTTAGCATTTGTTCCCGTTTCGTGTTTTTTGCGTAACGATTCGTATTTCTCTTCAACCTCTTTCAAAAAGTCCTCTTTTTCCGTTGTCGAAAGCAGTTTGCTGACCACATTGGTAACTTTTGACGCATCGTGTACGTGTACTACCGGATGAGGATATTGTTTGTCGATTTTTACCGCCGTATGTACCGGCGAAGTGGTGGCACCCCCAATCAATAAGGGCACTTTCATCTTTTTACGTTTCATCTCTTGAGCCACATGAACCATCTCTTCGAGCGAAGGTGTTATCAAACCGCTGAGGCCGACAATATCGGCATTTTCGTTTTCAACGGTTTCAAGAATTTTTTCCGCAGGAACCATCACGCCGAGGTCTATTACTTCGTAATTGTTGCACGAGAGTATTACCCCGACAATGTTTTTACCGATATCGTGGACATCGCCTTTTACCGTTGCCAAAACTATCTTTGCGCTTCCCGTTTGAGCTTGATTGGCAGTTTTTTCGGCTTCGATAAAGGGAAGGAGATAAGATACTGCCGTTTTCATAACGCGGGCACTTTTAACCACTTGCGGCAAAAACATTTTGCCCGAACCGAACAGTTCGCCAACGGTATTCATCCCTTTCATGAGCGGACCTTCGATGACGTCAAGGGCAAATTTGTATTTTTTTCGTGCCTCTTCCACATCCTCTTCAATAAAATCGGTAATGCCTTTTACCAGAGCGTGTTCGAGCCGTTTATCGACGGAAAGTGCGCGCCATTCACCGGGTTTTCTCTTCTTCTCTTCTTTATTTGTTTCTATATTGTGTGCAAATGCCAACAGCCGTTCGGTGGCATCTTTCCTGCGGTTTAGCACCACATCTTCTACCAGTTTTCGCAAATCTCCGGGAATTTCGTCGTAAACCTGTAACATACCCGGGTTTACGATACCCATATCCATACCTGCCTTAACGGCATGGTAAAGGAATACCGAGTTCATGGCTTGGCGTACCATATTGTTACCTCTGAATGCAAACGACAAATTGCTGACTCCTCCGCTGACTTTGGCGTACGGGAGGTTCTCTTTTATCCATTTAACGGCTTTAATAAAATCGACGGCATAGTTGTTATGTTCTTCTATTCCCGTGCCTATTGCGAGTATGTTTGGGTCGAAAATAATATCTTCGGGCGGAAAATCAGCTTTTTGTGTAAGTAAATTATAGGCGCGGTGACAGATTTCTATTTTACGCTCAAATGTTGTCGCTTGTCCTTTTTCGTCGAAAGCCATAACCACTGTGGCGGCACCGTAATTTTTTATCTTTAAGGCATGTTCCAGAAATTCTTTTTCGCCGTTTTTCAGGCTAATGGAGTTTACTATACTTTTTCCCTGTACACATTTTAATCCGGCTTCGATAACTTCCCATTTCGACGAGTCTATCATTACGGGATATTTTGCTATTTCGGGGTCTGATGCGAGCATATTCAAAAAGTTTACCATCTCCTTTTTTGCATCCAGCATTCCGTCGTCCATACTTACGTCGAGAATTTGTGCTCCTCCTTCCACTTGATTTCGTGCCACCGAAAGAGCCTCTTCGTATTTTCCCTCTCTTATGAGGCGGGCAAATCTCCGGGAACCGCTCACATTTGTACGTTCCCCGATATTGATAAAATTTCTCTCTTTTTCGATATGCACGGGTTCAAGTCCGCTCAAAACGGTGACATGTTTATAGGGTGGCGGTTCTCTTCTTTCGGCATTGGCGGCAAGACTGGCAATTTTACGTATGTGTTCGGGGGTTGTGCCGCAGCATCCTCCCACAATATTGGCGTATTTGTTATCAAGAAAATCTTTGATGTGCAAAGCCATTTTTTCGGGAGTTTCATCATACTCGCCGAATTGATTGGGGAGTCCGGCATTCGGATATACGCTTGTGTTGAAAGGAGCTATGCGCGACAATTCGGCAAGGTGGGGACGAATTTGTTCGGCGCCCATAGAGCAGTTTAAACCTATACTAAGCAGGTCGATATGTTTTATCGAGTCGAAAAAGGCTTCGAGGGTTTGTCCCGAAAGAGTACGACCGCTGGCGTCGGTAATAGTTCCCGAAACCATAACGGGAATCTTTTGTCCGCGCTCTTCCATAAGGGTGTTGACGGCAAAAAGAGCCGCTTTGGCATTCAGGGTGTCAAAAACGGTTTCCACAAGTAGTATCTCGGCGCCGCCTTCCAAAAGAGCTTTTGCCTGCTGATAATAATCATTGTACAAATCGTCGAAGGTAACATTGCGGAAACCGGGGTCGGTAACTCTCGGCGACATGGAAGCGGTTTTGTTGGTGGGACCCATGGCGCCTGCAACATAGCGTGGTTTCGAAGGATTTGCCGCGGTAAATTTGTCGGCGGCAAGACGTGCCAATCGTGCCCCCTCGTAGTTCATTTCGTAAACGTACTTTTCCAAATTGTAATCGCTTTGCGAAATTTTTGTTCCGTTAAAGGTGTTGGTCTCTATAATGTCGGCACCGGCTTCGAGATATTGCTCGTGAATTTCCCGGATGATTTGCGGTTGGGTGATGTTTAACAAATCGTTATCGCCTTTCAATAAAACCGTGGAGTTTTTAAATCGGTTGCCGCGGTAATCGTCTTCGGTCAATTTATATCGTTGTATCATTGTACCCATTGCACCGTCAAGCACAAGTACACGTCTCTTTATTTCTGTTCGTATGTCGGGTTTCATTATATAAAAATCGTTATGTAAAAAAACCGGCGGCAGGGCTATTGCAAAAGCAACAGGGCTTTAAAAACAGCACATTGACGTTATGCCGGATATTTTACTCATTAATAATCGTTTTTAATTTATCATTTCCCGCACAAGTACGGGTTAGGTTTTGGCACCTTTTCCGCAAGCACGGAAGGTTGCCAGGGCTTCAAAGAGCCTAATCTCTCCACCCTTCTTTATAAATCAAAAACCTCGCTTTAAAGGGGAGGATTTGAAATACGATGCAAAAATAGATAAAAAAACTGTTCGGGCGGAAAAATGTTTTGTGGAACATGAACCTATGCAACCGTTTGTTGATGTCATACAAAAAGTTAAACCTTTATGTTTGTCTCTTTTTAGGGGTTGTGCCCTCCTGTTTGGTTGCGGACAATACGATGTGCAAAAGCGATTTGTCAGTTCTTTCTTAAAGCTTCTTCCAACACCATGTCGAAAAACCTTTCAAGGGTGAGTCCGAATGCTTGCGCCATTTTGGGAATTATACTTGCCTCGGACATGCCCGGTATCGAATTTACTTCGAGGAAATAGATATCGCTTCCGCTTAGAATATAGTCGAATCTTACAAATCCTTGGCAATCCATTTTGTTGTACAGGAATGTGGAAAGTGTTTTTATTCCGGTTTCGCTGTTCTCATCGATAGGAGCGGGGGTGATTTCGTCGGCTTTGCCTTCGGAATATTTGGCTTCGTAATCGAAAAATTCGTTTTTGCTGACAATCTCCGTTAACGGGAATACTATTATCCCTTTATTGTATTTAAAGAGGCCGCAAGCAATCTCTTTTCCGTCTATGGCTTTTTCGATGAGTATTCTGTTGTCAAATTCAAAGGCTAAATTTATTGCTTTTTGCAGTTGTTCTTTGTTTTTTGCTTTTGATACACCCACACTTGAACCGTTGGCCACAGGTTTAACAAACAGCGGCAGTCCGAGTTCGGCGATAATTTTTTCCGGTTCGGGGTTTTCCTCTTTTGAAAATGAGAGCGAAGGGGCGGTTTTTATTCCGAACGAACCGGCAAACCTATTACAATAATATTTGTTGAAAGTAAGAACCGAAGCATCGACACCACACGAAGTATAAGGAATGTTGAGCATATCGAACCATGCTTGCAGGCGGCCGTCTTCGCCCGGATTGCCGTGAATGGCATTAAAAACGGCATCGAATTTTATCTTTTTATTGCCAATGCCGACACTGAAGTCGGATTTGTCAACGGGAATTTTTTCCCCGTTGTCATTAATAAAATTCCACTCGGCTCCTTTTATTTCAATAATGTAGCTTTTGTATTTCTTTTTTGGAAGATGTTTTTTAACAACCCCGGCACTCTTTACCGATATTTCGTATTCGCCGGAATTTCCGCCGCAGACG
The DNA here is from genome assembly GCA_964549335.1 of uncultured Lentimicrobiaceae bacterium. Taxonomy (GTDB): domain Bacteria; phylum Bacteroidota; class Bacteroidia; order Bacteroidales; family F082; genus Sulfidibacterium. Next base: position 69,287 of record CAZJUQ010000047.1, read on the forward strand.
ATAGCAATATTTTTCATAACGGTTTTACAATAATTTTTACTTTTGTCGATAATTAAACAATATAAACAACCGAACAAAGTTAATGAGTTAAGCCGTATTTTTACGGTTTGCCATAAAAAAAATAGAAATGGGTTTTTTTTACTTTTTGAAAAAGGGGAAATTTTATCTCCATTTGCTTATTGCAATAGTTCTTTCGGTATTTTTATTATGGGTTGCAATAATGGCATTGGATATATATACAAGGCACGGGAAGGTCTATTTGATTCCCGATTTTACGGGACAAACACTTGAACAACTTAAGGAAAACGGATACGACGAATATTTCGACCTTATTGTTATCGATTCGGTTTACGACAATAAAAGGGAAAAGGGTTCGGTGGTTTTACAAAATCCGGCGGAAGGAGCGAAGGTTAAAAAGGGTCGCCACGTATATCTTACCGTGGTGGCACAAATGCCCGAAAAGGTTATTATGCCTAATTTGAAACAATTATCGGTCAGACAAGCAATAGTAAAGCTGAAAACCAACGGATTAGTGCCGGGAAGACTAAACTACACCGATGCCGATTACCGGAACTCGGTTATTGAACAATATATAAACGACGAGCCCGTTGAGCCCGGAACCGAAATTACAAAAGGAACGGTGGTGGATTTGGACGTGGCTAACGGACTGAGCGATGCAGGAGTGAAAATGCCCTTCCTGATAGGAAAAACCGTTGACGAAGCACACGACATGTTGCATACCGCCTCGTTGAATGTGGGCGAAGAGTATTTTCTCGACGAAAAGGATTTGGGTAATGCACGTGTCTTTAAAACCGACCCTGAATTTAATACCAAGGACGAACTGCCCATTGGAAGCAATGTGAATATTTGGTACAGGTCTGATCAGCTTTTCGATTTCGATGCCTATATTAAAGAACTGACAACCGACACAATAAATGCAGATACAAATGCCGTTATAAATGAAAATGAGATTGATGAGGATTTTTAATATAATATTTTCGCTTGTTTTGTTACTTGCCGGTAATGTTTCCGCACAGGAGTTTCTGACGGGAATACAGGTAAACGAAAAGGTTGAAAAATATAACAAAACACAAATAGAGAGAAACAGAGATTGCGGATGCGGCGAAACAAGAGTCCGTAACGCTAAAACGCTACCTTTTTTCGACGATTTTTCAGTGTCGAAAGTGGTGCCCGACACTGCAAAATGGATTGATTACGATGTTTTTGTCAATGAAAATTTTGCATACCGTCCTCTGAACAAAGGTGTGGCAACTTTCGATGCTCTCGATTCCACGGGGAAGATATACCAAAACGCCGATTATGTTGCTTTTGAAGCCGATAAGTTAACTTCGGTTCCGCTACGCACCGATTCGGTTTTTTCTCCCGTTGTCAAAAAACTTGTTCCCGCCGATTCGTTGTATTTGAGTTTTTATTATCAGCCGCAAGGTATTGCAAACGACCCTGAACCGTGGGACACCTTGATTTTGGAGTTTGCTTATTTTACCGGCGATACGGTATTTTCGCACGTCGATTCCATTTGGGTTTCGGCAAGTACCTACTTGGAAAACGAGCAAGACACCATATTCCCTCTCGATACCATTTGGGCGCCTCCGGGATGTAACCCTAATATGTACAAGGTTAATTATCAAACTGTTGTGTGGGGCGATTGGATACAAATGCCATGCGATTCCGTAATGGTGCCCGAACGTAAATGGCAGGAGGTGTGGAAGTCGGAAGGAATGACCCTTTCGCAATTCCGGGAAAAATACGGAAAAGATTTTGTAGAGGTTATGGTGCCCGTAACCGATGAAAAGTTTTTTTATAACGGCTTTCAGTTTCGTTTCCGCAATTATGCAAGCATAGCCAACGATATTATTCCCGAGTGGAAAAGTAATGTTGACCAATGGAATGTGGATTTGGTGTATCTCAATTATAACCGTACCTTCGAAGATACGACTTTCAGAATGTTGAGTTTTTCGGAAAGAGCACCCTCCTTTCTGAAAAATTACGAGGTGATGCCTTACCGTCAATACCGTGCCGACCCCATAAACACCATTGCCCCCCAAATAAAACTTTATATTTCGAATCTTGATAAAATAGAGCACAATACCAAATACCGTTACGATGTTTACGGAAGCGACGGAACGTATTATTTCGGATACGACGGTGGAAGTTGTAATTTGGCTCCGGTTTATATTTCGGGTTTTCAGAATTGCAATACCACTTGCGGTGCAGCTCACTCCTGTCCTCCGGTAAACAGCAGTTTTAACGTTGATTATTCCGTGGATACCGCTTCGTTTATCATAAAACATTACATTAGCGACTCGTCGCAAAGCAATATTCTTGTCGATTCGGCAATTTACGGACAAGGATTTTATAACTATTTTGCTTACGACGACGGCACCCCCGAATTGGGATACAGTCTTGAACCGGCATATGCACAACTTGCTTACAAATTTAAACTTACCATGCCCGATACTCTGTGGGGATTGCAAATATATTTCAACAGAACTCAAAACAATGCCAATGAAAAGTATTTCAACTTGGTGATTTGGCGGGACAATAACGGCACTCCGGGGGAAATTATCTACAAAGAGGAGGGGAAAAAGGTGCGTTGGAGTGAAGGGATATACACTTTTTATCCTTATATGCTCGACAAACCGTTGGTGGTGTCGGGTACCGTTTATGTCGGTTTGGAGCAAACAGCCCAGGGCGGTCTCAATATAGGATTTGATGCAAACCACGATAAAGGCGATAAAATTTTTTACAACGTTGAAGACAATTGGTATCAAAGTGCTTTTGCCGGAGCTTTGTTGATACGACCTATTATAGGAAGCAGCCTGATACTGGGTATTGACGGCGTTAAACACCAAAGAAACAATCTCCCGTTAAAAGTATATCCCAACCCGGTGGCAAATACCCTTTATTTCAATAAAAACGATGTTTCCGAACACCTTAGTGCAGTTTCGTGCAAGATAATCTCGTTGTTCGGAAATACCGTTAAAGAGGTAATAACGCGCGACAACAATATTGATATTTCGGATTTAAGCAACGGAATGTACATACTTCAGGTGGTTACCGGAAAAGGTTTTTATTCGGGAAAATTCATTAAAAAGAGCTTTTAGATGGATGCTTCGGGTGAAAACAATGCGCTGTACGAACATTACCGTATAGAGATTGATAAAGGTCAGGTGCCTGTGCGTATTGATAAGTTTCTGTTTAACAGAATAGAAAATGTTTCGCGGAATAAAATTCAGAATGCCGCAAAAGCGGGCAATATTCTGGTAAACGGTAAAAGTGTTAAGTCGAATTATAAGGTAAAACCGGGAGATACCGTTTCGGTGCTTTTGAGTCATCCGCCCCGCGACCTTACCATATATCCCGAAAATATACCCCTTGATATTGTTTACGAAGACAAAGATGTAATTGTTTTGAACAAACCGGCGGGAATGGTGGTTCATCCCGCACATGCCAATTACAACGGCACCTTGCTGAATGCTCTTGCATACTATTTTAAAAAGCGTAAAGCCGCTGAAGTGGAAAACGGTTTCGGATATCTGGTTCACCGTATAGATATGGATACGAGCGGATTGTTGCTTGTGGCAAAAAACGAGTTGGCTCAGAGCATTTTGGCACGGCAATTTTTCGAGCATTCGGTAAAAAGGGAATACAATGCATTGGTCTGGGGCGATTTTGACGAGGACGAAGGTACAATAACCGGACATATAGGGCGCCATCCCAAAGACCGCCGCATGATGAAAGTTTTTACAGGAGGAGAGTACGGAAAAGAGGCAATAACACATTACAAAATATTGAAACGTTTCGGATATGTTACTCTTGTGGAGTGCCGGCTTGAAACAGGACGAACCCACCAAATAAGGGCTCATTTCAAACATATAGGCCACCCCCTGTTTAACGATGTGAAATACGGCGGCGGCGAAATCCTCAAAGGCACTACTTTTACAAAGTACAAGCAATTTGTGCAAAACTGTTTTAAGATATTGCCTCGACAAGCTCTACATGCCCGTTCCGTCGGCTTTGTCCATCCCACCACCGGAAAAGAGATGTTTTTCGACAGTAAACTCCCCGCTGATATGCAACGCGTTGTTGAGAAGTGGGAAAACTATACGGTTAACCGTTTGGAAGAGTGATACATGGGGATGTAAAAATATAACGGCGCCGTTTTTTTATATCGAACAAATAAGATAAATTCTCGTTAAAGGAGTGTTTTTTATGGAATTGCCCAATTTGAATTTGCCCCTGTTTTCGTTTAAAACAAGAAAAAGCGAAAACAGAATTGAGATTTTTGATGCTTTCAGGAAAAAGTGGGTTGTGCTTACTCCCGAAGAGTGGGTAAGGCAAAATTTTCTAACTTGGCTTGTCGAGTCAAAAGGTTATCCTGTTTCGCTGATTGCATTGGAACGGGGATTGACGGTTAATAAAAAGGAACGGAGGTTCGATGCGGTTGTTTTTAACACAAACGGCAATGTGTTGATGCTGCTGGAATTTAAATCGCCTTATGTAAAACTGTCTGCCAAAACCATCGACCAGATAGCTGCATACAATACCGTGATTAAAGCAAAATACCTTACAATAAGCAACGGAATATTGCACTATTGTGCCGAAATAAATTACGATGATAACAGTTATTCTTTTTTAAATAATATACCGTTATACAACAAATAATGTCTATTTTTGCTTTTTTGTAAAGCAAAGTCAAATTATTAATTTGATTTTATGATTTAATACCAAAAAAATAATATTTTTGTCTTTTAAATAAAGAAAATATCATGAAAAGAACAATTTTGCAAATCGTATTATTTATAATTATTGTCGGCTTGGCATGGTTGGTTTACGACAGTATTATGCAGCCGGTACGTTTTAATAAGGAAAAAAACCGTCGCGAAAAACTTGTTATACAATATCTGAAAGATATAAGAAGTGCCGAATTGCTTTTCAAACAGTTGAACGGACGTTACACGGGGTCGTTCGACACACTGATTCAATTTATGGATTCGGCGCAAATCCCCGTAGTGAAAATGATTCCCGACCCCACAGATACAACATTTACAAGAACCATAAACGATACTTTGGGATATGTCAGAGTTGCCGATTCGTTGTTCGGAAACCCGCCGCGAATGAATTACCACAATCTGGCAATAATCCCTTTTTCAAACAATCAAAAGTTTGAACTTAATGCCGGTGTTATAGAAAAAGGCGGTGTAAAAGTTAACGTGTTCGAAGCAAAAGCCCCGTACGATGCCTATCTTTACGGGATGGACGAACAGACCATTATTAACATGAAAGCCGCCAAAAACGATATTAACCGTTATCCCGGATTGAAAGTCGGTTCGATGACGGAAGCCTCTACCGACGGAAACTGGGAGTAATGTGGGCGTCATATGGCAACCGAACTGAAGCCACATATCAGCTTTATTGACAAATCATTTAAAGATTCGCAAATAAGAACATATCAATTGGCCATACAATTGGATTTGTATGGTCTTGATTTTATTGTTTTTAACCCCGAAAAGAACAAGTTTATAGCCCTTGAATCTTACAAATTCGACGAGGGCACCAAAATTGAAGAGTTGTCGTTGATGTTCGATAAAATATTAAATCATCATCAATGGTTTGCATACCCTTTCGGGAAGGTGTTCTTTTTATGCCAAAACAATTTTTACACACTAATACCCTCGCCGTTGTTTGAGGCCAAAGAGAAGAGTCTTTATTTGGGTTTTAACCAACCTTTTCAGGAAAACAGCAGAATAGTTTACGAAAATTTGAAAAATACCGGTGCGGTAAACATTTTTTACATAACAAATCCGGTTGTGGAAAAGGTTAAGGATTTTTGGCCCAATGCCAAGCTTAACCATATTGCCGGAGCATTTATCGAGAGCCTCTCGTTAAATTACAAAAACAGACTCTCGGGAAACGAAATGTTTATTAATGTAAGAAACGGCTCTTTCGATTTGGCATTTTTTAAAAACAACAAACTCTTTTACGGCAACTCATTTACTTACCGTACAAAAGAGGATTTTATCTACTTTTTGCTTTCAGCCGTTGAACACCTCGCCCTGAATCCGGAAGACATAAATCTTATTATCACCGGAAAAATTGATAAAGGTTCGCCGGAGTACGAAATGATATATCAATACATAAAAACCAATACTTTTATTACCAAAAACGACAACTTTTTGTACTCCTATTTAATGGATAATTTCGCACACCACTATTTTTATGTTTTATTTAATGTGTTTCAATGCGAATTATAAGCGGAAAATATAATCGCAGAATTTTACGTCCTCCGAAAAACTTACCGGTACGACCCACTACCGATATGGCAAAAGAGAGCCTTTTTAACATTTTGAAAAACAGAGTTTGTTTTGAAGGAAAACAGGTTTTGGAACTTTTTGCCGGTACGGGTTCCATATCGTTGGAATTTGTTTCGCGTGGATGTAAGTCGGTTTTATCGATTGATAATAATCAACGCTGTGTGGCTTGGATAAGGGATGTTTCAAAATCGTTGGGAATAACCGAAATAACAGTGCTTCGTTCCGATGTTTTCAGGTTTTTGGAACAAACACATGCCACCTTTGATATTATTTTTGCAGATCCTCCGTACGATATGGAAGGAATTGAAACCATCAGTCTCAAAATTTTTGAAAAAGGATTGTTAAATCCCGGAGGCTGGCTTGTTGTGGAGCATCCCCAATCGATAAATCTCTCGGAACAACCCGGTTTTACGGAACAACGCCGTTACGGCAGGGTAAATTTCAGTTTTTTTCAAAACCCCGGGGAAGAGCAATAAAGATATTTAACCTTTAAGACGAGATATGTTGTTGTACAATATTTAATTTCGACAACTGTTTATACAAGTCGTTTTTTTATTTCATCCCATTTTTCGTTGTCGAATTTGGCACCTATGACTTCAATAACGGTAGCGGCAAGAAGCGATCCGGCATAACCTGCTTTTTCGAAACCGAGATTGTTAACATATCCCCATAAAAATCCCGATGCATAAATATCGCCGGCTCCTGTTGTGTCAATGGGATTTGCTTTCACGGGTTCTATATTTACTACGGTATCACCCTGTTTTATCATGGAACCTTTACTGCCAACTTTTACTATTGAGATTTCCGAAATCCGTGCCAGTTCTATTAAAGCGTTTTCGGGAGCAAGTCCGGTAAAAGCTTTTGCCTCCTCTTCGTTGGCAAAGAGAATATCCACATATCTTTTTACCATCTCTTTCAGAAAATCAAGATTTTCTTCCACGACATTGAAACTTGCCAAATCGAGCGACACTTTCATTCCGTTATCTTTGGCAAGTTTTAAAGCTTTCTCTATCAATTGATGATTTTGCACGAGGTACCCTTCGATGTGCAGAATGTCGTATCCTTCGAAAAGTTCTTTGGTAATCATACCGGCTGATAATTCAACGGCGGCGCCGAGAAAGGTTCCGAAAGTGCGTTCCCCGTCTTTGGTAATCATTGCCGTAGCTATTCCCGAAGGCGAATCGCTTTTGAACAAAAACGGTTTTATTCCGCTTTTTTTCATGTCATCTTCAAAGAACTTTCCGGTTTTATCGCGTCCTACAACACCTATAAATGCCGTTTCAACTCCTAATCGTGCCAATCCGTGGATAGTGTTGGCGGCAGAGCCTCCCGAAGCCATCTCTTTATTATACTTTTTTGTTTTCTCGGCAATAAGTTTCGAGGTTTCGGCATCGACAAGCTGCATGCTTCCTTTAGGGAATCCCAATTCCTTTAATAAACTTTCGTCGTCTAATCTTATTAAAACGTCCACCAATGCATTTCCAATTCCAATTACTTTCATTTTGTTAAAAAATTTTTGTTTTCCGGGCTGCAAAGGTAACCAAAACAGCGGTTAATAAAAGCCGGCGGATGTTAATTAACGATAATACGTTTTGTGATAATCTCTTTGCCCGTCGAAAGTTGTATGAAATATACCCCCTGTTTGAGTTGAGGCAGGTCTATTTCCAGTATGCATCCCGAAAGGCACTGTATGCCGCTTTTTGAAAATACCGTTTGTCCCATGCCGTTTTTAATCGAGAGGTCTATCTTTTTTCCGTTGCCCGCATATGATATGGAAAAACTACCGTTGTTGGGGTTGGGGAATACCACCATTGCAGGCAAACTGTTTTCTTCAACTCCGTTGGGATTTGAAAATGTGATAATGGAGGTGCCGCGGCTGGTGCAGCTGTTTATCACGCCTATAACAATGAATGTATATGTGCCTTTTGGATAATCGTTGAAATGTATTATTATTTTTTGAGTTGTGTCTCCGGTTGACCAATAATAGTTATCGAATCCCGGACCTGCGTCCAAGATTACCGAATCGCCTTCATAGATGGTTGTATCCGCCGGAGAGAGTAAAATGTCGTCGCCGCCTTCGTAAACCGTTGTCCGCATGCTGTCTATGCCCATACAACCCGCCGTGTTGGTATAGGTAAATAAAATCAAATGTTGTCCCGCTCCGGCTACCGAAGGTGAAAAAATGTTTCCGTTGATTCCTGCACCTGCAAAGGTACCCTCTTCGGGAGTGCCGGTTAATGTGACATCGGGGTCGTTTTGGCAATATGCGGGCAGTAATCCCGAAAAGCTGACCTGTGGTGCGGGAAGGGTGTAAATGGTTAATGAGTCCACGGCACTGCATCCGTTAGTATTTGTGCCCTTAAGATAGAAGGTTGTGGTATCTGTAATCAGGGTGGTATGGCTTTCGGTTGTATCGCCGCCCGGTTGCCATTCGTAATGTTGGGCACCCGAAGCTATTAATGAAATTTGAGAGTTTGCACAAACGGTATTGGTGTCGTATATAATTTTAACGTTGGGAGCGGGTAATGCCGTAACCGAAACGGTGTCGGAGTAGGTGCATCCCAACTCGCTTGTTACAAAAACAACATAATTGTTATTGCCCTGTGGCGGTACAACGGTGATTGCCGGTTGGTTTGAGATGGAGTCGCCGTTAAGTCTCCACAAATAACTTTGTGCTCCCGATGCCGAAAGTGTAACACTGTCGCCCCAACAAACCGTTGTGTCGTTACTCAAAACAATTTCGGGGGGGGGATAAACATTCAGGTATGCGCTGTCGAGTCTTGAACAGCCTTGTTCGCTTAACACTTTCAGATGTACCGTTAAAGAGCTGTCGGTATCGAAAATTCTCAAATGCCCGTATTGACTTGTATCGACAACAGTGCCGTAAGACCAAATATAGAGCGAACAGGTAGCCGGCGAAACGAAAAAGTCGGCGGGAATACCCGGACATACCGAAACGGTATCTTGCTGCAAAACGCATTCGGGAACGGGATAAGTGTTAAGCATTATTGTGTCGGAAGCCTGACTGCCAATGGTATCGGTAACATTGAGCACCACTTGTGTTGTGTCCAAAGGGCAAATTGTTACCGTTTGTACCGTGTCGAACAGGGTATCGGCCACAAACCATTCGTACGAAGCCATGCCGGGAGGCCCCGACAAATCGACACAACTTGCGGAACATACCGTAGTGTCGGCACCCAGGTCTATTGATAAAAATGATATTGTAACCGTAATGCTGTCTTCGGCCGGACATCCCAGTGAGTTGGTTGCTATTAAGTGGTAAACCGTTGTTGTATCGGGGCAGACATATATGTTTTGTGTAGTATCGTAAAGGGTATCGGCAACAATCCACTGATAGGTGTAATCGCCTTCGGGACCGTAAAGGGTATCGCATTGTCCGGCGGCAAGGGTGGTGTCCTGGTCGAGCGAAATGCTGCAAAAACAAAATCCCGAATCGTAAACCGTATTGGGAACGGCGCAAAGCAATTGACGCAACGAATCTTTATGGTCGCCGTTTTCCATTGTCACTACATAATCTTCGGCAATCCAACAGTCGTATTGTGCATTTGAAGTTACGGCGATTGTTGTAAACGAATCGGCAAGAACTTCAGGAGGTGTAACAACGTATTCGTCCCAATTCAAATTGATAAGGGCATTGTTACTTCCAATTCCGTTGTAAGTAACGCTGTCGATACCCGAAACCGAGATGCTTTGTATTGTGGTATTGCTTTCCACAACAAGGCTCAAGGCGTAATATCGCAAATCGTGAGGGACATTCCCTGTAAAAGTTATAATTATGGATGAGCCTGCAAGAGCATAGTTCATGTTAATGGTATCGCGTACCAAGAGGTAATCGAGTATTTCCTCGTCGGTGGCCATAAAAATGTTGTCTTGGCCGTTTGTGCCGTAAAGGTTTCCTATGGTTGTGAAATCGGATACGAAGTTTGCGAAAGAATATTGATAAACCACAGAATGTGTAAACATGGCACCCCAATAGTGTTTGGTTCCCGAGCTCGAATCGGCAAGAGCCTGGGCAAATGCGGGAACGTTAATGTCTTCGGCAATGACGCGGTAAAGGTTTTGCGGTTGTGTCCAATTGATATTGGGGTCGTTTACGTTGCCGCCGTGTTCGCTCAACGGCGAAGGGTTGTTTTGATTTAATGCGCCGCGGTAGCCCAAATCGAAAGCGGGTTGTGTCCATTGGTAATGTCCGTCGGGGTTTACAAACAGGTGGGTTATTACTCCTCCATCCGTTGTTTCGTAAAGTTGTCTTCGTATATAGCTTTGGTTTCTTTTAATGGAATAATCGATAAAAATGGGGTCAACATTGGAATTGCCGTTGACACCGTGGTTTAAAATGCCCCAATCGTTTTTGTACATGGTATCCATTTGAGGCCACGACACTTTGCCGTAACCGTTTCCCGGCAGGTGAACGTCAGGTCCGTTATCTCCCGTGCCGTTAAAGGAGTAAACCGAAGAGCTCATCTTAAAGTGAATTTCATTTCCGCAGCCGTCGGTATAGGTTATTCCGGGATAGGTTACGCCGTTTACGGTTCCCCCTTCGAAAACGGGAAATGCATGGGTATAAATGTCGTCGGTACCGTCATCTATTTGCATGCTCATGGCAAATTTCTTATTGTATTTTAACGGTGCTTTGTAAACATAAAACGATGTTGGAGGCTGATTGAGATTTACTATTACAATAGCTTGATTTATTTGCGGGAAGACGGTTCCGGTGGTAAAAACCGTAAAAATTACCGCCCACAAAAAACCTGTTAATTTATATGTTTTTTTCTTTTTTAACATTTACGCCTTTATCTGTTGAGGTTGTAATCCATAATTTTAGGGTAACCGTAAAAATTTCGCGGTTGCCGTTTACCTTTTGTTTTGTATGTTTTTTTGTTTTTCGACGATTGTTTTCCGAACCAAAAATCGTTTTCCATGTTAAAGCGGTAACCTATAGTGATTTCGTGCGAACCTCCCGAACGGCTATTGATACCTCCGACACCTATTTCGTAAGAATAGTTAAAAACAAACCCACGGTATATTAGTCCTCCCACGTTTAAAGCCAAAACGCCACCGTTTCTGTAAAGCAAACCTCCCCAAAAACGTTGAAGATAAATGGGCATTACCGAAATTTCGAAATTAAGCGGTTGATTTTTTGTTTTTCTGAATACCGAATACGCTTGAAGTTGCCATTTATCATTCAATTCGAATATATTAGACACATAAAACAGAAATTCGCGTTGCATTTTAAAATTTAAATCGGTTACATACTCTTCGTTTGTGCCGAAAAGCGTTGGAAATGCAATTCCGATGTTTAATTTTCTCCAATTGTAATTTATGCCGAATCCCGCATTAAAAGCCGAGCCGTTAAGTTTTGTTTGATTAACCAAAATGGGGTCGTTGGGGTCAACTCCCGATAAATTGTCAAGGTTTACAGAGTTTTGATAAAATGATGTCCAGACCCCGAAATAGAAAAATTGTTCGTTTTGTACCTGCAGAATATACGAGTAGCTGATATTAAGTTTGAACCTGTTTAGCAGGTCGGCTTTGTCGGAATATATTTCTCCTCCGAGCCACATCTTGTTTTTGTAAATATTGCCGAAGCCGTTTGCTCTGAATGTTCGCGGGCTGCCTGTTATTCCCGTCCAGTCTTTTCTGAAATTTAAAAACACTTCCGGATTTCCGAAATAGCCTGCCATTGCTGGGTTTAAAGCGTAAGGATTAAACAGGTATTGGGTTGTTAACGGAAACTGTTGTGCCTTTACTACCGATACGGAAGCTAAAACAATAACTATAATATGCAGTAAAGTCTTTTTCATCAGCGGATTATGGTTATAGGTCCTTTAAAAACGTTTCCGTTGGCATCTTCAATCACATAATAATATGTTCCTTTAGGCAAAATATTTCCGTTGTAATATCCGTTCCAGTCGTTTTGATAATTACCGGAACTGTACACAAGGTTTCCGTATCGTGTGTAAATATTCAGTTTAATGGGGAAAACGATGTTTTTATTGTTAACTACCCAGGCGTCGTTAATTCCGTCGCCGTTGGGGGTAAACAGGTTCATAACTTTGACGGTGTCGCTGCCGGGTCCCGGGATAATGTGTCCTCCTTTAACGGCTCCGATAAAATCGGTATATGAGGAGCATACGTTTGTGTAAACATAAACCATTTGTTGTCCCTCTTGCGAAAGGTTAAAGTCGGGACCTTTTGAGCCGTCGGGCCAAACAATAGAGTCGTAGTAAGAAGGATTCTCTATTTTGAGGTAGGCGCTTCCTCCGTTTGGAAAAAATACCGTGTCGCCGTTATAAACTTTAGAGTTGTCTTCGCGCAAAAGGTTAAATTCGGGATTGTTGTAAATTGTTATATCTCTTTTTGCCGAGTCGATACATCCGTATGTTGAAGTGACGGTCAATTTTGCCGAATAGGTACCGGAATTGTAACGGTGGCTAACATATCTGCCCACGTCGTAATCGCCGTCGCCGTATTCCCAGAACCACGAAACGGGTTCACCTATCAATACCGTTGTGCTGTCGCTGAAGTTGGTGCTCGTATTGGGAGAACATACTCCGCTGTATCCGAACCATACGTCGGGCGGGTCGGCAACGGGAACGGCATTGTATTCCACTTTTAATGTTCCCGAGGCGTAGGTAATACGCATGCCTACCAAGATATCGCCGTATTGCGTAAATACATAATTTACAGTGTCGCCTTCGGCATCGTCGAAAATTCCGTCACTATTCAAATCCCAATTTACCGACATTACCGAGTCGGTTGATGTGGAAAGGTTTATCAATTGCGTGGTATCGCCAAAGCAAACTGTGTCGTAAGTGAATTTGGTGTCGTATTTGTAATCGGCAATAACAAAAAAGTTTTGTCTTAAAGTGCAAAGGCTTCCCGTTACGTCAACGTAATATTCCGTATTTTGTGCCGGAGAGACCGTAATGGCGGTATCGGTTTCGCCGGTGTTCCATTTATATTCGAAACCTTCAAGTTTTTGTATCCACAAAATGGTATCGTGCCCGGGAATGTTGTAAACGGTATCGGGGGAGTGGTTTATATCGCCTAACGAGACGACGAAAACGGTAACCGTATCGCGGAACACATCATCGTCTTGACTGGTGCCTTCTATCCAATATTGTGTTGTTGTGTCGGGCGAAACAGTGATGCTTTGTGTGGTTTCGCCGGTACTCCAAAGGTAACTTTTAAGGTTGTCGGGAGCTTCAAGCTCGGTGCTGCCTCCTTTACAAATGGTGTCGTCGGGAACGTCGAACTCGAAAGTACAAATCCCCGGAAGGAAGTTTGTACAAGTTTCGCAAAGTTGTTGCTGGTATTTGTCGAGGCTGTCGGGATCTTGAATCATATCCACATAATCTTGGGCTATGAGGCAATTTTGTTTGTTGGGTGAAATAAAAGCCAAAAATATGGCCTGTTGTGCGGTTACCTCAATGGGGTCGACGTTTGAACCGTCCCAGTCGAGGTTGATAACGGCGCTGTCGCCATCGTATTTGTATGACGAGAAGAAGCCGTCGGTAACGGTGAGTCCCGTAATGTTTGTGTCGGCTTTAACGGTTATGGTAAGAGAATACCAGCGGTAGTTTTTAGGGAAGTTGTTTGTCATGAATGTTAATTCCAGCACATTTCCGTTAAGGTTTTGTTCCACTTCAACCTTTTCGCGCATATTTAGATATTCGAACACCTCCGTTGGCGATGCCACCCAAATTCTGTCGGAGCCGCCGGCACCGAAATCCATGGCTATGGAATCCATTTGTCCTTTAAAATCGTCGAAAGATATGTTGTTTCCCGAGTCGAAGCCGCTGCAATAGTAAGTGGAAATATAGTGAGAGCCGTTAACACTTCTTTTCGCCATTTTTTTAACCTTGCTGTACAGGTTTTCGGGAATAACGTCCCTGATAAACTCTTTGTACTCGAAAGTATTTACGATTTCCACTTTCAGCGGATTTGGCAGAGCGGCCGGGCCTTCGTCGTACACCGCAATATGACCCGATTGTTTGGCAATCTGAATTTGGCTGTCGCCCCACGGCGGGACGGCATATATGTCCATGTTAATTCCCTCGGGCACAAAGGGGGCTGTCATTTTACGGGTATAGCTTATGTTTCTGTTCACCTCGTAATAGGGATACAGCGGATCGGTGGGAGCTTCAAAACCGCGGCTCTCGATACCGAAAAATGCCGCCCACAGTGTTTTTATCTCGTCCCAATCCAAATAATTGGTGCCGGGTACATGAACGTCGTTTCCGTCGGCAGACATTGAAAACTGAACGCTGCCCATGGTAAACCATTTTTTGTTGGTTACACCGTCGGTATAAAAGAGCCCGGGATTTCCTTCAAGACCCCTGAAATATGGATACACTTTGGTGTAGAGGTCTTTTGAACCGTTGCTTATTTGCAACATCAGAGCAAAATCCTTGTTGTACTTAAGCCGGGCTTTTTCAACTACAGGCGGTGTGGTGAGCGAATCGGCAAAAGTGATTACTATTTTTGCGTTTTCGATATCCTGTACCTGTGCTTTCAATATACCCTGAACCAACAATAAGCCCGGTAATATCAGTAAAACGATATATCTGTATGTATTATGTTTTTTGAAAATCATCGTTACTATTGCAAAGCGTAAAAATAGGACAATTAATAAACTTTTTTTTAAAAAAATATACCGACTTTTTAACATCTGATGTTAAATAAAAAAGGGTTTGAAAATTTAGTTTTTAAACGGGAAGTGTTGTTTTAAAAAGAACAATGCCGTTAATTGCCCGTTTATGGAAAAAAATTTTATCGTATTAAAATACAAAAAGATATGGAGATGTTCTTTGTGTCAGACACTTTTTGCCGAATGAAAAAGGTGAATGGTTTTGACAATTAAACATGTTGTTCCGGTAAAAGGAATTAAAAATTTCACAGCTAAGTTATGACTTATTAACATTGTGGGTTTATTTGCGGCGGAGCATAAAAAGGGCTTAATTATTTTGCATAACTTAACAATAATTGGGTTAAATTTAGTTTTTTTGCAATTCATTTCAAAAACAAAAAAAAGTGAAAAGGACGGAAATAAAACAGTTGTTACAACTAACCGATTTCGGAAAAGAGATAAATGTAAAAGGATGGGTTCGTACCAAACGGGGCAGTAAAAATGTAGCTTTTATAGCCCTTAATGACGGTTCCACCATAAATAACGTGCAGATAGTTGTGGAGATTAATCCTGAATTTGAAGAGATTTTATCGCACATTCATACGGGAGCGTCGCTTTCGGTTGACGGTATTTTGCAGGAATCGGTGGGTAGTAAACAAAAGGTGGAGGTTCTTGCAAAAACCATTGAGGTGCTTGGCGAGGCAAATCCCGAAGAATATCCGTTACAGCCCAAAAAGCACAGTTTGGAATTTTTGCGCGAAAAGGCACACCTCCGTTTTCGTACCAACACTTTCAGCGCCATTGCCCGCATCCGTCACGCAATGATTTTCGGAGTGCACAAATTTTTTAACGAAAGAGGATTTTACAATATTCATACTCCCATTATTACAGGTTCCGATGCCGAAGGTGCAGGCGAAATGTTTCAGGTTACAACACTCGATTTGGAAAATATCCCCAAAACGGAGGATGGAAAGGTTGATTACAAAGAGGATTTTTTCGGGAAACCGGCCAACCTTACGGTTTCGGGACAGTTGGAAGGCGAACTTGCCGCTTTGGCATTGTCGAAAATTTATACTTTCGGGCCCACTTTCCGAGCCGAAAATTCCAACACATCGCGTCATCTTGCCGAATTTTGGATGATAGAACCCGAAATGGCATTTTACGATTTGAACGATAATATGGATTTGGCCGAAGAAATGCTTAAGTATCTTATAAAATATGCTTTGGATAACTGCATGGACGATTTGGAGTTTTTAAGCAAACGTCTAATTGATGAAGAAAAAAATAAAAAAGCCGACGAACGCTCCATGGAGTTGATAGAAAAACTGAACTTTGTTCTTGAAAATCCTTTTGCGCGTGTAACATATACCGAAGCGATAAAAATTCTGATGAATTCGAAACCCAATAAAAAGAGACGTTTTCAATATGTTATTGAGGGTTGGGGTGCCGATTTGCAGTCGGAACACGAGCGCTATCTGGTGGAAAAACATTTTAAACGACCGGTAATTTTGACGGATTATCCGGCAAGCATAAAGGCTTTTTACATGAAACAAAACGAAGACGGAAAAACCGTTCGTGCCATGGATGTGTTATTTCCGCAGATAGGTGAAATTATCGGAGGTTCGCAGCGCGAAGAGAATTATCAAAAACTTTATCAACGCATTAAAGAGTTGGGTATTCCCGAATCGACAATGTGGTGGTATTTGGAAACTCGAAAGTTCGGCAGCGTGCCCCATTCGGGTTTTGGTCTCGGTTTTGAACGTATGATACAGTTTGTAACAGGTATGAGCAACATACGCGATGTGATACCCTTTCCGCGAACACCTCAAAACCTGGAATTTTAAACGGAAAGTTTACATGCTGTTTGCACTTGTTTTTTCGAGCCGGTAAGACAGACTTTTTGCTATACCGGAGTTTTGTTTAGAATGGTGTAATGGTTATTCCCACCGAAATCCTGTTTATTTGCGGACCGTGCCCGATGCGGAACATGTGACTTATTTGGTAGTGTCCGTAAATGTTTATGAATTTGTATCCTAATCGCAAAGTAGGTCCGTAGGTAAAATCGTCGAGTTGCGATAATTTTTTTCTCTTTTCGGTAACTTTCAGTCCGTTGTCGGCCGAAAGATCGCCCACGTATTTTTCCTTGCTGTCGATAACATATCCGAGTTTCATGCCCACGCTTATTTTGAAGCCGGTTTTCATGCGGAATTTCAATTCGAGCGGTGCGTTGATGGAAACTATGTTCACTTTACTCCTTTTGTATTCGGTTTTGTCGTCAATGGGGACAAAAACAATGGTGTCGGCTTTTATGTTTTCGATACGTGTATTGCTGTACAAGTTGTGATTGTCGATGCCAATTCCGGCGGCAAAACTTATGGTTTTACTTTTCCCTACGGCGAAATTGTATTGCATAAAAACGTTCGATCCTTGATGAATTGTGCGTAAATCCATGTTTCCGGGAGTGTTGAGCCAAATGTCGTTAAAAACGTCAACTCCCACGGTAACTTTACGTTTTGCGCTCTCGCTAACAATTTGCGCCCTTGTTTCGGTTATCAAACCCGTAAAAAATATTACTGCAAGTATTAATACTGTCTTTTTCATCTCTTTTTAATTTTATAATTTTTCTTTAAAACAAAGATAGTGCAAAATGATTTAGTTTGTAATATTATCTATCAACCGTTTTACTTTACCGGAATTCCACCGTGCGGCGCCTCTCTTTTTCAGTACAACTTTTCCCCCGGGCGAAATAATGTAGGTGGTGGGTATGCTGTTTGTCGCAAAATCTGCGGGGACCCTTGCCGAGAGATAGAATCCCCTTTTGCCGTATCCGTGTTTTTTTAAAAATTTCTTTACCGTTGCGGGATTTTCGTTCGAAACAAAAACGAAACGGGCTTTTGTTCCGTAATCGTTTCGCAATTCCAGTAATCCCGGCAGTTCGGCAATACAGGGCGGACACCATGTTGCCCAAAGGTTCAAAACCACGGGTTTGTCAAGCATACCGGCAAACGCGGTTTTATTTCCCGACAAATCGTACAACACCCATTGTTTGGCATCATTGTTTACCGTATATTGTTCGTTGGAGCTCAGTGCCGCGGGCGGAAATGATGTGAGTCTGATAAAAAAGGCGGAAACATCTTTACGCGTGGAAGGGATAATAAGAAGAACAATAAGAACGATAAAAAGAATATCGGTAATTATTGTAAACGGCTTTTTCTTTTTGAAATAGTTTGTTAAATATTTTTTCATTTACGAATGATAGCGTAAAAAGCGGTTGTTTATTGTGGTGTTGTTTCGTTTTGTCTTACAATTTTAAGGGCAAGTTCATTCAGCTGTTCCTGCGATATTTGCGAGGGCGAGTCTATCATAAGGTCTCTTCCTTTGTTGTTTTTAGGAAAAGCGATAAAATCGCGTATCGACTCTTTTCCCGCAAACATTGCTGCCAAACGGTCGAATCCCAAAGCTATGCCGCCGTGTGGGGGTGCGCCGTATTCAAAGGCATTCATCAAAAATCCGAATTGGTTTTGAGCCTCTTTTTCTGAAAAGCCAAGGACTTTAAACATGCGTTTTTGCAAATCGCGGTTGTGGATACGTATGGAACCTCCGCCGATTTCGACGCCGTTGATAACGAGGTCGTAAGCGTTTGCCCTGACCGTTGCGGGGCTCGATTCAAGACGGTCTGCATCTTCGGGTTTGGGGGCTGTAAAGGGGTGGTGCATGGCATGATAGCGTTTGCTCTCTTCGTCCCACTCCAACAAAGGAAAATCGGTTATCCAAAGTACTTTGTAAGTATCGGGATTGCGCAGTTGCAGCCGGTTGCCCATCTCCAGGCGGAGTTCATTAAGCTGTTTGCGTACTTTATCTTTTTCGCCCGAAAGTACGAGCATCAAATCTCCGGGTTTTGCGCCGAATTTTTCAGCCCACTTTTTCAAATCGCTTGAATCGAAGAACTTGTCAACCGACGATTTAAAACTGCCGTCTTCGTTGTATTTTACATATACCAATCCTTTGGCGCCAACTTGCGGGCGTTTTACGAAATCGGTAAGTTTGTCAAGTTGTTTTCGCGAATAAGAAGCTGCTCCCTGTACATTTATTCCTACCACCAGTTGGGCATCGTCGAAAACTTTAAATCCTCTGTTTTGTGCTACATCGTTCAGTTCCACAAACTCCATTCCGAAGCGCAAATCGGGTTTGTCGGAACCGTAACGGCGCATTGCTTCGTCGAAACTCATTCGGGGAAAGTCGTCGAGTTCTATCCCTTTTATCTCTTTGAAAAGGTATTTTATCAACCCTTCGAATGTGTTTAAAACATCTTCCTGTTCCACAAAAGACATCTCGCAGTCTATTTGTGTAAATTCGGGTTGGCGGTCGGCACGCAGGTCTTCGTCGCGAAAACATTTTACAAGCTGGTAATAGCGGTCGTAACCGGCAACCATTAATAACTGTTTGAAAGTTTGGGGCGATTGCGGCAGTGCGTAAAATTCACCGGGATTCATTCTTGAAGGAACAACAAAATCGCGTGCACCTTCGGGAGTGGATTTTATAAGATAGGGGGTTTCTATTTCCACAAAATTTTGACTGTCGAGATATTTACGCGTTTCGAGTGAAAGCTTGTGTCGTAACAGAAGGCTGTTTTTCAGCGGGTTCCGGCGCAAATCGAGATAACGGTATTTCATACGTAGTTCCTCGCCGCCGTCGGTATTGTCCTCAATGGTAAAAGGAGGAATTTTCGAGGCGTTAAGTATTTCCAACGATTTCAAATCGATTTCTATATCCCCTGTTTCCATTTTCGGATTTTTGGATATTCTTTCGATAACTTTACCGCCGGTTTTTATGACGTATTCCCTGCCGAGTGTTCTTGCTTTTGATATCAAATCGTCGTCCGACCGTCCCTCTTCGAGCAAAAGTTGTGTTATTCCGTATCGGTCGCGCAGGTCTATCCATATCAAACCGCCTTTGTCGCGTATGCGTTGTACCCAACCGGTTAGGGTTACATCTTTTCCTTTGTCGCTGATGCGTAATTCGCCGCAAGTATGTGTACGTAACATCGAATATTAATTTTAAAAAATAAGGTTGCGAAAATAGTAAAGATAAACGAATGATAACCCCTTTTTTGCAAAGCTTATGTTTTTGATGTCAGGTTTTGGTAAAACGGTTCACTTTGTGATAATAACGGTATGGATTTGCAACTGTTGTCTTTTTATGTGTTATTGAAGGTTGTTTTCTTATGAGGCATAACTCCATACGGTACTGAAATCATTATTTTGCTGTTTTATTCTTGCTTTTGCGTTTTTGATTTAGGGAACGGGAACAGACGGGTTAATTAATCTCTGTTTCATCAAATCGTACATTTTAGAAATAAGTTTTTTGTCTATTCCCATGGTTTTCGCCATGTACAAATATTCGCTTTTCGAATAAATATCGCCGAACTTCTCAATTTCATGTTGTCCGTATTTGATAAAGTTTGATATTCCTAACGAATAAGCCGCTTTTTTCGCTTTTGCGGGGTCGCTTATTATGAATAAAGAGCCTTTAATATTATGAGTGGCGACTTTCCACCTTGTTTTGTACAAATTTCTTAATCCTTTTTTATTTCCTATGTTATACCACAAAATAAATCCTCCGAATTCATTTGGGTGCGACCAAACAACAGCCTTTCCCGCCAAGTTGCGTTCGGTAATTTTGTCTGCCTGTTTTGAATAATTGTAATTCGGTTGCCAAAGTTTTGCGCCTGATGTTTCGTACAACATCTTTGCTATTCGCGTTGCCGAGTAGGTTGCCCAACCTTCCTCTTCGGCACCTGGCCACCATTTGTGATAGGGTATAACTCCGAACAGGTGGCTGTATTCGTGAAGAATGGCGTTAACCGGGTCGGGAAAATTAGCCGATAAATTATCGTTGTTCAAGAAAATGCTGTCATTACAATTTTTCATGTATTGTTCACTTGTGATATTGCCGACTATTTTGTTTGGAAATTCGGCATGAAAACCGCCGGGGCCAATTCCTTTTATTGTCAATTCCTTTACTTCCGGCGAAAAACCCAATTCGTTTTTACACACCCTGTTTGCAGCTTGTATTACTCCGGCGAGTTTAATGGCAAAATCCCTGAAATTTTTATCTTTGTATTTAATAGTGATATCTCCCGCCTTTTCTTCAATAAATTTATCTGCGGTTTTGTTTTCAATGAGTTTGTTTGCCAATTCGTCTGGTACTATTTCCGGTAAACCGAAATTTAAAAACAGAGCCAAAGCAACGGGTGTTGCCCCCAATATTATTTTTGTTTTTAATTTGACCTCTTTATACAAAGCAATTGCAATAAATATTGATGTCAGAAAAGGCAGAAAAACGGTAAAATAACTAATGGACAGCACATTGTATGTAAAAAATATTAAAAACAAACCGGCTGCTGAAACGGAGATAATAGTGGCAAGGGGTTCCCTCTTATAACTTTTCCTCATTCCTATTGAGAAAATAACGGTACTGAAACCTACGCTGTTTAGAAGTCCCGACAAAACATACATACTGTTGCCCGAAGCAAATATATCTTGTGTGTAAGCAATAAATACAATGAACAGACTTAAAATTATATACTTGAAAAACTTTTTTTGTGAAGCGAGGGCGTCGGATAAAAAATTAATGGAAACATAGGTTAAAACAAAGAGTAAATAGCGCAAAAGAAGTACCCTGTCGAAATCGAATTGAATCATTGTTTTTTGAATATAATTGGACAATAACGTTCCTGTTATGACGGTTCCCGATATTAACAGAAGGGCGGGGAAGAGGGTGTTGTACAGTTTTCGGAAATCAAGTTCGAAACTGAAATTTTTGGGAGGGAAGAGTGCAATAATAATTAATGGTATTATAAAATCGAGCCACGACGGGGCGGCAAGTAATCCGCGACCGTTGAAATTGCGAGGCGACAAATAGAAAACCGGGTCGTTTTTTGTGACAAATATGATAATTAAACGTAAAATTACAATTACACATAAAATTAATAAAACCTTTTTTTTCATAACTGATATTTTTTAAGTTGATATTTTCCTGGAGGAACAAAATTGTTTCAAAGGGGGATTGGTTTTTTGCCTTTTACACAAACAAGGACAGTTACGGAAAACGGCAATATAAAACCGTTGAAGAATTTTTCAGTGCTGATGTGCGTCAGCTGTTTTTTGTCTTGATTGCGGGGAAAGCAGTTGGCACCTCCCCCGCAACAAGAATTTTATAAAGGTAATGTTAATACCTGTGAACCGTATAACTCGAAACGGCCGCCTCTATGTCAATGTGTATTTTTTGTTTTGCCGTGTCGTAGTTAGGAGTTTTATAGTGTCCTTTTCCAACTTTGGTAAAACCTGAAAAGTTTTTTTCGGAGAGCACACTGCTGATTTTCATTTCGCATCCGGCATCTTTGGGAATATTAATTTCGAAAGATGATGCACCGGCATCAACGGTAACATCCGTTTCGGGATACAAATCCCCCAGTTTCAGGTCGAACGATGAAGCTCCGGCATCAATATTAAGTTCTTTTATTTTGAACTGTGACAAATCGTAATCTATCGAAGCGGCGCCTGCATCCAAGTCGATGGTCCAAACGGGAGAGGGATTAAGTTTCATGGTGATTTTATCGCCTTTGTCCCTCAACGAGGCAGTGTGGTTTTTAGTGTTGATTATTATGTCGGCATTATCTTCGAGAAATGTGCTTATATATTCGTAGTTAAATTTACCGCCGTGTTTTTCAAATTCCAACAGTTTGGCGGTGGTGTCTTTTATTTTGAAACTGCTTGCCGCAACATTTAGTTCGAGGTGTGCATTGTGTACACTTTTTTTGTTGGGTATGTCAAAGTTTTGGTCCGACTGGTATGTTACAAGGTCGTCGTCGTTGCCAAACCACGAACTGTCGTTGTAACCGTCGCTGTCGATTACTATCCAGGTGGAAATTCCCAGTATCACTACAATGAATATTATTTTGATAAATTCTTTTATGGGTAAAAGCGATATGCCCCAAAGGATGAATATTGCGGGCCAAACACGCACCAAACCGTGCCAGCTTAAATCTATCAAGCCAATATTTTTCAGAATGAACAATACGCCAATCAGGATCAAAATAAGACCCCATAATACATTTTTACTTTTCATGACTTTCGTTTTTTGATTTTAAATTTAAAATTTCGGGAAAAATGATTAATATTCCGGCAAATACGAGAATTAAGGGCCAGAACAGATGAATATTGTACCAAGGTATCAGGTTGTCGAACAAAAACAACAATCCTATAAAAATAAGGATGATTCCTGCAATGACAGAGCGCGACGTTTTTTGTTGAATATTTGACGTTTCGTTTTGAACCTGAGTTTCGTCTGTGTTACCAACGGGATTTTTTTCAGGCAAAACCGGGCGACCGGGTACCACTATCCACAGTATGATGTAAGCAAGCAGACCGCCACCGCTAAAAAGCAATAACATAACAAAAAGCAACCTGACTATAACGACGTCGATATCGAAGTACTCGCTCAGTCCTCCCGCAACGCCGCCGATTACTCTGTTTGTTACCGACCTGTAAAGTTTTTTTTGATTTTCCATAATTCTATTTTTTAATTAAATTTCTCGAGCAAAAATATGGTATGCCGCAGGCCGCCGGAAGGTAAAATCGGTAAACTAATGAAATTTGTCGGTAAACGGTGGAAACAAATATCTATATTTGCCGAAATTTTTTCAAAAAAACTGCAAAAGATGAAAAATTTTGTTGAAGAGCTGCGCTGGAGGGGCATGATACACGATGTAATGCCCGGTACCGAGGAGTATATGAACGAAAATTTAACGGCGGGATATGTGGGAATAGACCCTACCGCCGACTCGCTTCACATAGGGCACCTTGTAGGTGTTATGATGTTGAAACACCTGCAACTTTGCGGGCACAAACCGATAGCACTTGTGGGTGGAGCCACGGGTATGATAGGAGACCCCTCCGGAAAATCGCAAGAACGGAACTTGCTTACCGAAGAGACTTTAAGAAAAAACGAAGCCGGAATAAAAAAACAACTTGCAAAGTTTCTCGACTTTGAAAGCGACGAACCCAACCGCGCAATACTGGTAAACAATTACGACTGGATGAAAAATTTCTCGTTTTTGGAATTTATCCGCGACGTGGGTAAACACATTACCGTCAACTATATGATGGCAAAAGACTCGGTGAAAAAGCGTATCGGTGCCGATAGTCAAAACGGAATGTCGTTTACGGAATTTTCGTACCAACTGGTTCAGGGCTACGACTTTTTACACCTTTACAAAACCGAAAATTGCAAACTGCAAATGGGTGGCGCCGACCAGTGGGGAAATATTACCACCGGTACCGAACTTATTCGCCGCAAACTGGGACACGAAAATCAAGCATTTGCCCTTACCTGCCCTCTTATTACAAAATCTGACGGAACAAAATTCGGGAAAACCGAAAAAGGTAATATTTGGCTCGACCCCGATAAAACAAGTCCTTACGAATTTTACCAGTTCTGGCTTAATGTTTCGGACGAAGATGCCGAAAAGTATATTAAAATTTTTACCCTTTTGCCTCGGGAAGAGATAGAGGCTCTTATAGAAGAACATAAAAAAGCCCCCCATTTAAGACTTCTGCAAAAACGGCTTGCTAAGGAAATTACGGTTATCGTTCATTCCGAAGCCGATTATAACGCTGCTGTCGAAGCCTCTCAAATACTTTTCGGTAAAGGTACTGCCGAGATGCTTAAAAATTTGGACGAACGAACCCTCCTCGATGTTTTCAAAGGTGTTCCGCAAGCCGAAATTAACCGTGAAGAATTGGCAAACGGAATTGGATTACTCGATTTTCTGTCGTCAAAGGCAAAAGCCTTTAAATCGAACGGCGAAGCCCGCAGAATGTTGAAAGAGAATGCCGTTGCCATAAACAAGAAAAAAATAAAAGAGGATTATGAAATAGGCCTCAAAGACCTGTTAAACGGTAAATATATTCTTGTGCAAAAGGGAAAGAAAAACTATTTTCTGGTAAAAGCGGTTTAATAAATAAGAGAGGCTGCCCTTTATGAACAGCCTCCCCCTATTTTATCCCGCAGCTATTTTATCGGCATCAGGAAGTATCCCTTCCAATTGCGAAGGGTCGTGAATTATCACAGGAATGTGCTGCGAACATATCCAAAAACTCGTCTCTTTAAAATCAAACTTTAATAAAGGCACCTGCTCTTTGCCTTTTTGGCAGATGATACATTTCTGTTCGTTATTTTGCATTTTATTTAATGTTTGGTTAATAATTTGAAAAATATTCCATTATTTAACGTTTTGTTTTTAAACCCGTATCAACAATGCTGGAAAAACAACCTGAAAAAACAAAACAGAGTCTCTATACAAAATATAACCGTAAGATGCTCCGTCTGTTAAATAATTGTAGCTCAGCATTAATGCCATGGGCTAAAATACTACGCAAAGGTAGGATTTATTTTATTAACTTTAAGAAAAATATTTTGTTATAATTTTTCTTGATTTTGTATCTTGCAGGCAACTCAAAAAGAAAAACCCTGTCGGTACAAGTACCGGAAAAGTGGAATGGCTGAAAAGGAAAAAATAATTAAAGCTTGTAAAAAGGGCAAGAGAGGAGCGTTTACAAAATTGTATAACATGTATGCAAATAAAATGCTCGGAGTGTGTATGCGATATGCAAAATCGTTGGAAGAGGCTGAGGATATTCTTCAGGAGGGATTTATTAAGGTTTTTCAGAAAATAGATACATATGCGTTTCAAGGCTCTTTCGACGGCTGGATAAGGCGTGTGATGGTTAATACCGCCATTAACCACTACAATGCCAATAAGAAATATTATGAAAACGAATTGTATGCTTCCGACAGTAACGAAGAGGGTGACAGAACGGAGTTTCGGGAGGATGATAAAAATGAAATACAAATCCCTCCTCAAGTACTTATGTCAATGATTCAGCAATTGCCCGAAGGGTACAAAATGGTTTTTAACCTTTATGTTTTCGAAGGTATGACACATATGGAAATAGCATCTTTTTTGGGTATTTCGGAGAGCACTTCGAAAACCCAACTTTTAAAGGCGCGTAAGAAGTTGAAAAAAACAATAGAAGAAAAATACGGTATTAACACCAAAGCATAAAAATAAACAGATGAACGATAATAATATAGATAAACTGTTTAAAAACAACCTCGATAATATTGAGTACACCCCTTCCGGGAGGGTGTGGAAAGGTATTGAAAACAAGGTTGTTTTCAAGCCGTTTTACGTTATTTACAGGAAACAGTTGATCGCTGCCGCAGTTTTACTGATACTCATTACCACCGGATATTTTGTTGTTGATTTTAACGGTAACAGAACAGAAAAACAGAAACCTCTCCAAACGGTTAACTCCCGGACAACCTCAAACAAAAAACAGGCAAGCAATAACGGTATAAATAATGATGTGAACGATGGTGAAATAAACAACATTACTCATAAAAACGGCACGGATAAAACGGTTTCGAAAAATGAAGAATACAGGTTGACAATACAGAAAGAAAATAGCCCTGTCGCAAATAAGACCACACCGCAACAAAACAGCAGCCCTGAGAACGTTGACGGCTTACTTGAACAAACGGCTACAGTTCAACGGCAAAGCGGTGTAACGGATAATTTGCCAGCATTAAACATGAAAGGATTCTTCCTTGATTACGACTACAATTTAATGGATTATCAACCCACCTTCGAAGATGTACTTATGCCTTATCTGGAAAAGAGAAACAACATACACATTTGGACGGGAATATCGGGCTCGGCTTCCATGGTTTATTATCCGGGCATGCGCGATATGGCAAGTTATTCGGCAGGTGTTGACGCCGGAATAAAACTCGGCAAGTTTTATATTGCCTCCGGTACCGCTTATTCCCTTGTTAACGAAGAGGGTGAATACAAAATTGACTTTCAAAGTTACGACAGTATTGGCTATTACAACAAAGTGGTCTCTTTTGAAATTAATCCTCAAAATCCCCAACAGATTACTTACAAAACCGTTAAAGCTACCGTGTACGACAGTGTGGTTCACGTAAACATATTAAATCCACATTTCAAACACAAATATTTGAGCATACCTTTAAGGGTGGGATATAAATTTTTCGATAAAGAACATTTCTCGGCTTCAATAGAGACAGGAATGATTTTCTCGAAACTTTTGTCAAGCGATATTCCCGAACCCGAATTTAATAATCCCGATTTCAATGTTATTTCCGTTACACGCAAAACGCCTGACAGAAATACAATAAACTGGCAGTGGACATTAAGTTTGAATTTGGCATACAAAATTAATAACGGAATGTCGGTTTCAGTTGCTCCGGCATTCTCGAAATATGTATCAAATATTTACAACTCTGCCGATATGGTTTTGCCCTACACAATGGGAATACGTTTCGGAATCTATTACGATTTTTAAGATAAGACGATGAAAAAGAGATTTTACATATTCGTATTGTTGTTGTTTTTAGGCTTCAATGCCGCCTTTTCGCAACACGATGTTTATATACAAGGTTTAGTAACCGATCAAAATACAGGATATCCGGTTTTTGACTACCCCGTATTTATTTTAACCGACGATTCCATATATTTTAACCTGGTCTATACTTCACCCGACGGATTTTTTGCCGACACCGTTCCCTTTGTCTTTTCGGGAGGCATTAACGTATTTACATACGATTGCAACGGATATGAGCATTACAGCTATATTGAAGACCCGCATCCCGATTCCACATACTTTATCCATTTTGATTTTTGTATTGACACGTGTGATATTTTTGCCGATTTCACATATAGCATAGATACAAATAACCCTAATCTGGTTCATTTTACCGATTTGTCCATGGGCGAAGGAATTTCGCAATGGTATTGGGATTTTGGCGACGGCTACTTCTCTTCCGAACAAAACCCTTCCCACCTTTATCAAGAAGAGGGTTTATATTTCGTGGTGCTTACCGTTAGCGATTCGTCAGGGAATTGTTTCGACTACTATTCCGAGGAGGTTTTTATTGAAGATACTGTTTGGAATTGCAATGCCGATTTTTCCGTTGAACTCGATTCCATCAACAAAATACCTTACGTTTATTATTTTACCGATAAATCGGAAGGCAATATCACTTCTTGGGAGTGGGATTTCGGAGACGGCGCCTTTTCGTACGAGCAATCGCCGGTTCATATCTATTCCGCACCGGGAATCTATGAGGTTTGTCTTACCGTAATTTCGGAAAACGGAAATAACTATTGCGAAGATACCCGCTGTATGTATATAAATACCCCTTCTTATTACAATTTCGGAGGTCAGGTATTTGCGGGAGGATACCCCATAAATGTTGATGAAAACGACAGTAGCAACAAGGCAACGGCTTACCTTTACCGTCATTACAAAGGTTTGTGGCGTCTTGTTGACAAACGGGAATTTTGGCGTTTCGGCTATTACTGGTTTACAAACGAACTGGAAGGCGATTATATTATCAAGGTAGAACTTTTAGAGGGCTCACCGCTATTTAACGAATTTGCACCCGGTTATTTCGACGATAAAATATTATGGCAAAACAGTACCCTGTTCAGTCTGCAAAACCCGGAAGTTTTTGATGTAAATATCAAATTGAAACAACTTTCGTTATTACAATTGGGAACGGGAAGCGTTACCGGAGTTGTTTACAACGACGACAACTGTAACATCTTTTGTAATAATCATATTCCCGTCTATCTGTTTTCCGGCGATCAACTTTCAATGGTGAAATATACTGATGAAAACGGATTTTTCTATTTCGGCGACTTGCCGTACGGAAACTACAGGTTAACTGCCGAAATTACCGGTATGTATAGCGATAAACTCGATTTTACAATTGATGCACAGCATCAGGATGTGAAAGATGTGGAGTTAAGAACCTCGTGCTCAAATCCCGATTTTATCATACCTCATAACACTACACCCTTTGCGCTGAATATTGAAAAGATATTCCCGTTACCTGCAAATCAATCGCTAACAGTCGAAATATTTTCGAAAAATAATAGACGCGTAATATTATCCCTTTATGATATTACCGGCAAAGTGATAAAAAGCTTTGAAAAGAATCTTTATGCCGGTAAAAACCTTTTGACATTTTCCACTGCGGAAATACCCGGCGGCTTGTATATGATGAAAATCGGTGAAGCCGGCAATAACGGTTTTGCCGCCGAAAAAATTATCGTTAAACATTAAATTTCCGGGCAACTTTTTCCTTTTTGCTTGTCTTTATACTGGAAACACACGGAAAGGGGACATAATTAAAAAATATGTCTAATTAAAATTTTCTAAAATGAAAAAAGTTATTTTAGGTTTGTTGTTAAGTGTAATTGGTGTTGTAAGTTCCGCTCAAACTTATCAGGTTACAATATCAGGAACCGTAACCGAAAAGGATACAGGTGTTCCGGTACCGGGACAGATGGTGGAACTTTGGACGGGCGACAGTTTGCAAGGCAATGTTTATCAAAACATTGTTTTTACCGATCAAAACGGCTTTTATGCCGATACTATGGATGTTGTTTCGGGAACTTCGGGCGAAGTATTTGCAGCCACTTACGATTGTGACGGTCAACTTTTGGAAAGTTCCCTTTACGGACCCTCCAACAGTAATGTGACGATGGATTTCAGTATTTGTACGGCCGGAGGGTACAATTGCCAGGCCGATTTTTGGTATTATTACGACAGTGTCGATTTACATACGGTACATTTTGTGGATGCCTCTGCCGGAAATCCCGACAGTTGGATGTGGGATTTCGGTGACGGAGCAACTTCTCAGGAACAAAATCCCGTTCATTTATATCCTTCGCAGGGTGAATATCTGGTGTCGTTAACAATAGGTTCCGACAGTTGTTCCAGTACTGTTCAACAGCTGGTTTATGTGGGAGACAGTACGGGATACGGCGATTGTCAAGCAATGTTTTTTGCATATCCCCAAGGAGGCGACTCTCTCGATTTTCTTACAATGCAATTTGTTGACATGAGTTTGGGTGCCAATGGAATGCCCCCTGCCAACTGGACGTGGGATTTCGGTGACGGAACATACTCAAACGAACAAAATCCGGTACATACATATGCACATGAGGGAACCTATAATGTTTGTCTCACCATATCCGATTCAGCCGGAAATTGTGAAGATACGTTTTGTTCCGGCGTGGAAGTTATAGGCTGGGGTTCAGGTTGTAATGCCATGTTCTTCTTTTATCCTTACGACTCGGTAAATACGGGTTTAACCTATCAGTTTGAAGACGGGTCGAATGGAAACCCCGATTCCTGGTACTGGGATTTTGGCGACGGAGCAAGTTCAACGGAACAAAACCCCGTTCATACCTTCAGTACCACCGGGGAGTATCAGGTATGTTTGACGATTTCAAACAGTCAGGATTCGTGTACAAGTTCTTTTTGTCAAACGGTTTGGGTGGAAGACGACCCGGGAGGATTCGATTGCCAATCGTGGTTTACTTACAATCTGTTACCCGACAGTGCGGGAAACAGCAACATTGTGGAGTTCCAGGCCTTTACCACGAGTCAATATGCGACGGCTTTTTACTGGGATTTCGGCGACGGAACAACAGGAGAAGGTCAAACTGTAAATCACACCTATGCTCAGCAGGGAATGTACCAAGTTTTGCTTACGGCTACTGATTCGTCGGGTTGTATTTCGGAATTTTCAGATTTTGTTTGGACGGGCGATTCCTCAAGTTTTACTATAAGCGGAGATGTCTATCTCGGCGACAGTTTGCTTGCCGACGATGCCACGGTTTATTTAATGACTTTCGATACTCTGGATTACGGATTGATAACTATAGATCAAACTACGGTTACGAACGGACATTACGAGTTTACCTCTGTGGGATTACAACATTGCATATATTTTGTACAGGCCGAACTGAACGAAAATTCGAGCTATTACGGAAATTATGCTCCCACCTATTTTGTTGATGCGCTCAACTGGGAAGATGCTTTTCCGGTATTCCCGCTCTTCAACAACGGAGAATATTACGACATATTTATGCAGAGTATAACAAACTCCACTGCGGGCAACGGAACAATTTCGGGTACGATAAACGGAAACCTGACAAGAGGATTTTTGTCAAATGTCGAAGTGCTTTTGCTCGACGGTAACGGTAATGTTGTGACTTATACCCGTTCAGACGGTAACGGCCGGTTCGTATTTGACAACCTTGCTTACGGAAATTATGTTTTATACACCGAAATAGTGGGTATTAAAACGGTTCCCGGACAAGTTACCCTGTCGGAAAACAATACTTCGGTTGATGTAACGGTAACTGTTGCAAACGGCGAAGCAATAATGGGTATGAAAGAAAACGGATATTATGTTAAAACGGTAAGTGATATCTATCCAAACCCCGTTACTTCCACGTCGAATTTGAATGTTTCCTTGAATAAGGCTACAGGGTTGAATATTACTATTGTAAACCAGTTTGGTCAGAAACTCAGCGGCAAAAATTACAGATTAAGAGAAGGTGCTAACCGCTTACAACTGGATGTGAAAAATTTGCCCGCAGGAATTTATTTCGTTAAAATAGTTCCCGACGACCAAGTAACAATAACACGTAAATTTGTGAAAACAAAATAAAAAAAACCCCTTTTCTGGTTATTTTGAAGCCTTCCCGGGTAATCCGGGGGGCTTTTTTTTGTTTTATTAATCTCCTTTTGGCGAAAACTGCATATATTTGTGAGGTTATTAAAACCGGTAACCGGAAAAAAACAATGTTAAAAGGGGTCGAACATATTAAAAACGGACTTGTACTATTATTAATATTAACCGCATATGTTCTTGGTGTTCAAGGATGCGACGATTTTGAACCGTCCGGAAACAACAATTTTATCATATCGTACGATTTACTAAAAACCAAAATTGTAGTAAGGTTTACTGATGCCAAGACCGGAGAGCTGTTAAGCAGGAAAGGTGTTAACGTAAAGGTTAACGGTGAGGCAAAAAACGGAGTTGTCGATATTTCGGGATTGATGCACAACACTTATAAGTCGGCTAACGGATTTTTAATATTGGCACTTATACCCGTTGAAGAGTATTCACCTTCGGAGACAAATCCCGTACGGTTTTCGTTGGAAGCCTCGTTAAGCGGTTATCTTACGGCAAGTAAAACCATTGTGTTGACGCGGGACGGCACCTATCACTACCAAATAGCAATGGCAAAGGTTGACGATTTGCCCGAAGGAATTTCCGAAGTATATAAAACAGGTGTGGGAACCATTGTTAACGACACCTTAACCGGTAAAGTTTCGGTGTCCACCCCCGGCCTTGAAGCGCGTTTGATTTTGCCTCCGAAAACAGTATTGCTCGATGCCCAAGGGATGCCTCTTGCCGGGCCGTTGAAGATATCGTTAAAATATTTCGGAAATACGAGCGATGCTCCCTTGTCGCTTTTTCCGGGAGGATTAATGTCGCCCGAAAACAGAGAAGGAGTTGTCAGCGACGGGATGTTCTTTACGGCAGGATATGTTTCGTTAAATATTACCGGTAACAACGGGAAAAAGGCGGCATCGTTTTCCAATGAAAAGCCCAGGCTCGAACTTCTTGTAGATAAAAATACCTTTAATCCGCAAACAGGCGCAAAAATAGAAACAGGCGATTTTATTCAGGTTTACGATTATGATTTTGAAACAGGAGTTTGGAATTATGAAAATAACGACACGATTTTAAATTACACGGGGATTCCGCCTGTCGGCGATTTTGTTGTAAGCGCCCAAATATCGTCTGCCACCTATTTGGCTTTCAGTTGGTTTGAACCCGCAGATTGTTACAACGGCGCTAAAATAGTATTCGGTTCCGATTCCTCTTATTCATGTTTTAACGGTTTTGTTTCGGGAATATTAAGGCGGCAAACGGACAGTTCGTACGTTTGCTGGTTGGGAGGCGAAACAGGTAGTGGAGATACTTTAAGCATTAATTCCGTACCCTCTTCGCAGCCTCTGTTTATCGATTGGTTAACCGATAGTTGCAATAATATTTCGGTGTCTCCGGGGTCTAATCCCTTGTACATCGACAATTTGTGTTCCAACGAAGTCAATGTTGTCCCCGTTACTTTGACAGGTCCGGGTTTTAATGGCGTAACGGTAGAAATGAACGCACATTGTCCTAGCAATCCCGACATTGACATAAAACCCTCTTCGGGCATTTGGTATTATGCCCAGGATACACCGTTTTGTTGGCACTGGAGCAATATGAACAATGGAGTTTCAAAATTGTGCGGACTTGAATTGGGGCAAAATTATGTTGTGGGAACCTGTATGGACGGGCACTGGTATCAATGGAACTTTACCCTTGACGAATCTTTCTATTTTAAAATAGATTTCGACTTCTCTTCAAATATCTGTATGGGGGTTTTCGGCATGTAGGTTTGTCGTTTCGAAATTAGATGTACCTTGCCGGCATAAAAAATGTATTGATGAACAGTGATAAAATACTTATTGAGGAACATATTGTTGCCTGGGATAATATTTCGATGAATAATAACCTTTATTGGTCTGACCTGAACAGGATGTTTCAACAAGCGGCGGTCAATCATGCCGAAAATCTGGGTTTCGGATTTACTGATATCAGCAAAGAAAACATATCTTGGGTTTTGTTCAGATTACATATTGAGGTATTGCGATTGCCCGGGTGGAAAGAAAAGGTAATTGTAAAAACATGGCCTTCCGAAGTGAAAACCATTTCCGCTTTCAGGGAATTTGAGATGGTTTCAATAAGCGGCGAGCCCCTCTGTAATGCATCTTCCGAATGGATGATAATAGACATGAAAACACGAAAGCCGAGAAGAATTGATGAGTTTCATAAATTCGACGGCATTATGACAAAAAGAAAAACACTGTCGGTTCCCGTCCCCGGATATAGTGCAAAAGGCGGATTTGCCGATATCTTTACCGATGAAGTGCGTTTCTCAAATATGGATATGAACGGACATATGAATGCCAAACACTATTTCGTTTGGCTTGCAGATGCTTTTTATTTGAAATTCGGCAAAAGAGATGTCTCTTTTCTTTCAATGACATATTTTAACGAATGTTTGCTGGGCGAAAAAATAGTAATACAACAGTCTCTTGATTCTCCCGATGTGTTCAGAGGTATAAAACAAGAGTCGGGGAAAGTTGCATTTTTGGCGAAAACAAAATTGAAATAATTTTTACCGGTGAATCCGTTCGTTTTTTTAACCGAACGGTGTAAGAGGAATAAAATTAAAATGTTGTAACCCAATGTGGTATTGTCCTTTTTGAATCTTGATACAGGCCCCATAAAACATGCCCGAAACGGATAAAAAACAATAAATAAAGCGGTTTTTGACCACGATACCAAAGTGTTGATTATTCTTTGGGATATCAAAATCCCAATTCCTTGTATTGCTTATAAATTATTAATTCGCCGTTAATATTTTTCAAAAAAAAGGGGTAACGGTAGGTTGCTTTTTCCTACATTTGGACTTTTTTAAAAAATCATATTTATCAAACATAAAAATATGAATTTCGACCCCAAATCTAATTACGAAAAAACCAAAAAAAATACAGGATATGTTCCGCGAAGAGAGGCAAATCAGAAATTGTACGACAAACTGGGATTTATGTCGGGTTTGGAAGTTCATCAGCAACTTCTGACAAAAGAGAAACTGTTTTGTCATTGTCCTTCGGGTATATACAACAAAGACGATGATTACGATGCGGAACTGATACGCCACATGCGCCCAACATTAAGCGAACTTGGTGAATATGACGGTACCGCTCTTATGGAATTTAAAACCAGGAAAGAGATTGTTTACCGCATTAACAACGACAATGCCTGTACCTACGAAATTGATGATACTCCTCCCTTTCCGTTAAACCGCGAAGCTTTGGAAATAGCGTTGGAGATTTCGTTATTATCGAAACTTAACATTGTGGGCGAGGTGCACATTACCCGTAAACAATATCTCGACGGCAGTATTCCCACGGGATTTCAACGTACTGCAATACTTGGCGTGGAAGGTTCTTTTGAACTGCCGCACAAAACCATAAGGTTGATACAACTAAGTATCGAAGAAGATTCTTGCCGCGAAATTTCAGACATTGGCCACCGCAGGGTTTATAAAACCGACAGGTTGGGAATGCCTTTGATAGAAACCGTTACCTACCCCGATTGCACCAACCCCGGCGAAGTAAAACAGGCATGCGATTACATTCGCTTTTTAAACCGGAGTACAGGTAAAGTACGTACCGGTATGGGTGCTGCCCGTCAGGATGTAAATGTTAGCTGTAAAGGCGGAACACGCGTGGAGATTAAGGGCGTGGCTCATACCAAGTGGATACCCGAGCTGACACATAACGAAATGTTCCGCCAGTGGGCTCTGCTCTTGATAAGGGATGAGCTTAACAGACGCATGAAACCCGAAAATTGGAAAACGGAACATGTTGACATAAAAGGAAAAATATATCATCCTCTTTTTGCAGGCGCACAAAAAGTCATTGCCGTTAAATTAACGGGTTTCAAAGGTATTTTGTCGCACTTTACTCAACCGGGAAAAATGTTTGCCGACGAAATTGCCGACAGGCTAAAAGTTATAGCATGCCTCGAACGTCCCAATATGCTTCACAGCGAAAGTTTCGAAAGGGCGTTTGACGAAGAAGAGAGCAAAAAAATAGCCCGCATTTTGAATGTTACCGGTGGCGATGCCTGGCTTGTAATTTGGGGTAGCGACGACGATATGCCCACCGCCCTCGAAACAATTGATGAGCGTTGTAAAATGGCTTTCGAGGGCGTGCCCAAAGAGACCCGTAAATCGTTTGAAGACGGCACAACAATTTTTGAACGTGTGTTGCCCGGTGCCGACCGTATGTATCCCGATACCGATTCGGCTCCGATACCTCTCGACGACGAATACATAGAGTCGTTAAAGAAAAATCTGCCGGACGATATTATCGAAAGATATAAAACCCTTAAAAAATGGGGTGTGCCCGAAGATGTTTATACTTTTATTTTCTCGAAAAACCTTTTTCCGTTAATGCAACAAATAGTTGAGGAAACAGGAATTAATCCCGCCTATCTCGGAATATTTTTTGGCGAAAAACTTAAATTTGCCGTTAATCACTACAAAACAGCTCCCGGCTTCCGGTTTAAAATTGTAGGAGCTCTTTTCCGCTTTTTAAAAGATAAAAATTTACAACCCAAACTTGCCGAATTGATGTTACCCGTATTGGTTGTACATCCCAAAATGGAGTTTGAATCGATACTTACAACAATAGGGTTCAGGCGTTATACTGAAAAGGAGTTGCTCGACAGGGTTCCTTTGCTTAAAGTAAAATTTGCTAACGGCAAAAAAGAGGTTGACAAAGAAAAAATGCTCCGATGGATTATGGGACAACTCCGTAAACCCGCCACAGGCAATGTTGACCTTACCCTGTTCAGTAAAAAAGTAAAACAGATAATAGCATAAAATCCGCATTAAGAATGGACAAAGATATTTTTCAAGGTTATAAAGGCGACGCGCTGGAAATACTTAAAAAGTACCATACAAGAGTTTGGGGAACAGCCAGAATAGAGACAACAAGGGGAAACTTTGAAGGCACCGTTTTGCCGCGTGCCGAAAACGACGACGATAAACATATCGTATTGAAAATAGCAACAGGCTACAATATAGGTATCGACATACGTACAATAAGGTCGATGAAAGAGACGGGCTACAAAAAAGCCACTTATAAAATTCCCGAAAAGGAGTTTCCTTATACCGAAGGACTGCCCAAAGTGAAATTGTTCGGTACCGGAGGCACAATAGCTTCGCGTCTCGATTACAGAACCGGAGCTGTAATACCGGCGTTTTCACCCGGCGAACTTTACGGTGCCGTGCCCGAACTTGCCGACATTTGCAATTTGGAAACGGAAAAGGTATTTGCGGTATTTAGCGAAAATATGGGCCCCGGGCAATACATTGCCCTTGCCAAAGCCATAGGTAAAGAGATAGAGAAAGGGGTTGACGGCATTGTTATAGGACATGGTACCGACACATTGCACCACACCGGAGCGGCTCTTACTTTCATGTGTCAAAATTTGCCTGTTCCCGTTGTTTTGGTAGGCTCGCAACGGTCATCCGACCGCCCCAGCTCCGATGCGGCACTAAACCTTATGCATGCCATGAAAGCCGCCGGACATTCCGACATTGCCGAGGTTATGGTGTGTATGTTCGGACCTACCTCCGACGAGTACGGACTTTTACACAAAGGAACCCGTGTGCGTAAAATGCACTCATCGTACCGCTCAACATTCCGTACCATCGGCGATACTCCTTTGGCACGTATCAGCCGTAAAGAGATTATCCCGATAAAGCGAAATTATAATAAACGACGCAACGATAAAAATGTAAAAATACTACCCTATTTTAGCGAAGAGGTTACCATGCTTTATTACTATCCCGGAATGCATCCCGATATTCTGGAGGCAATAATCGACAAAGGGTATCGCGGTATTGTTTTTGTGGGTACAGGTTTGGGACATGTAAACAAAGAGCTTTATCCCGCCATAGAACGGGCGCATGCCAAAGGTATTCACATGTATATGACCCTTCAAACACTTTGGGGATATGTTCATATGTTTGTTTACGATACAGGTCGCGACCTTATGGCAAAAGGTGTTATTCCTCTCGGAAATATGTTACCTGAGGTTGCCTGGGTAAAATTATCGTGGGTATTAGGACAAACAAAAGACCCTAAAAAAGTAAAAGAAATGATGTTAACTCCCATAAACGACGAAATTACCGTACGCGAACCGTATAACGGATATCTTGTTTATCAAGGAGGAGTCCCCGAGGTCGAAGAGTTTATTAAAAAAGTAAGAAAATAAATTTAATGATGATGATGTTCGTGATTACCTGATTCGTGGTCGCAAGTGTTGGCATTAACAACAAGAGTTTCGTTAACAAAATCGAGGATAATATTATCGGGAGTATCTACATTAGCACCCGAAAAAACATTAACGTTTTTTGAGTTAAAAATTTCGATGGCAGCAGGTCCTATTCCTCCAACAATAATATCGGTTACTCCTTGCGAAGCAACCCAATTGGGAATAACTCCGGGTTGATGTTCAGGTGGAGGAAGAAATTCGTTATCAATAATTTTATTATTATCATCGATAACGTAAACTCTAAAATAAT
>CAZJUQ010000048.1:0-6497 GCA_964549335.1 uncultured Lentimicrobiaceae bacterium
AGCAAACAAGGGCAAAACCGTAATTTCCAATGAGGGCACATTTGAAATAAAACAGAAATATCAAATACTGCACATTGCCGACTGGTGTAACGAATGCGGCAACTGCGCAACTTTTTGCCCAACGGCGGGAAAACCCTACTCCGACAAACCGCATTTGTACCTTACAAAAGAGAGTTTCGAGAAAAACAGAGATGGATTCTTTTACGAAAACAACCTGCTGGCAGGTTATCTTGATAACGAAAAATATTCGTTCAGGGAGCTAAAAAATCAATATATATTCCAAAGCAAATCGATATCGGTAAAATTAGACAAACAAACTTTTAAAATAGTTGATATGGAGATAAAAGAAAAGAGCACTTTTGAAGTCTCTTTGAAATTTGCAGCCGAAATGAAGGTTGTTTTCGAGGGTGCAAAATCTTTTTGGGAATGACAAATTAGATGCAACTTTATAAAGTTTATTGCAATTTGACAACGGTTTATTACCTTTGTAGCGGATTTTACCGGACAACCGGAACCCAAAGAGTTGCCGGAAACTCATGAAATCAGGCAATATTCCCCCGCAGGGAGACTTTCTTTCAGGAAACTTTTACCGGCTACGACGACAACAGAGGGAACCACGGATAACGATTTACCGGTACTTTACCGCTATTCAGAGATAGACAAACAACTGTAAAAGATATTAAAATGACGGAAAAAGAAAAAAGGGTATTGGAGAATACCATTAAAAGATGCAGGGAAAAAAACATTATTCTCCCGACATACAAACAGATGAGAAATCCGGAATTGATACCGGAAAAAATAAAAGAGGAATTGAAAAACATAGGTCTTTGGGACTTAAACCCGTTAAACCTGTTCAGAATAACGTGGAAAAACGAACCCGTTAAATCAGGAGGAGGCTTCGGCGGGGTCAATTTTATTGAATTGCCGGGCGAGCTTACGGGAGTGAAAGCGAGAATAATAATGTTGATAGGTAAGTTTTTTCCCACGGGAGCACACAAAGTGGGAGCCACATTCGGACCGCTTGTAGAAAAACTTGTAACAGGACGCTTCGACCCCACGCGGCAAAAAGCATTGTGGCCTTCTACGGGCAACTACTGCCGGGGCGGAGCATACGACTCATACCTGTTGGGATGCCAGTCAATTGCAGTACTTCCGCAAGGAATGTCGCAAGAGCGTTTCGACTGGCTTAAAAAGGTGGGAGCCGAAATTTATGCAACTCCTGGCACCGAAAGTAATGTAAAAGAGATTTACGATAAAGTAAAAGAGTTGTTGGAAGAACGCGGCGACGAAATTGTAAACCTGAACCAGTTCGAAGAGATAGGTAACTCGTTGTGGCATTACGCAGTTACCGGCCCGGCAATGGAAGAGGTTTACAATACCGTTAAAAACGATAACGACAGATTCAGCGGCGTATTTCTTACACAAGGCTCGGCAGGCACACTGGGCAGTACCGATTACCTGCGCGAAAAATTTCCCTCTTTTAAAGTGTGTGCCGGCGAAGCTCTTCAATGCCCCACTCTGTTACAAAACGGTTTCGGAGAACACCGTATAGAAGGTATCGGCGATAAACATGTGCCGTGGATACATAACATTAAAAACATGGACATGGTTGCCGCCATTGACGACAACCCCAACATACGCCTTATGCGCCTTTTTAACGAACCCGAAGGAAAAGATTATTTGAAAAACGAACTGAAAATCGACCCGGTACTGGTTGATAAACTCGAACTCCTCGGAATATCTTCCATAGCTAACCTTATGGGGTCGATAAAACTGGCAAAATGGTACGAAATGGACGAAAACGATATCATATTTACCGTTGCAACAGATTCGATGGAGATGTATCAAACACGCTTGAAAGAGGAAAACGAAAAACAGGGCAAGTTTACAACACGCGACGCCGCAGTAAGCTTCGAAGCCGACCTGTTGGGTCTGAATATTGACAACATGATAGAGAT
This sequence comes from uncultured Lentimicrobiaceae bacterium, assembly GCA_964549335.1. Classification (GTDB taxonomy): domain Bacteria; phylum Bacteroidota; class Bacteroidia; order Bacteroidales; family F082; genus Sulfidibacterium. The sequence continues at coordinate 1,959 of CAZJUQ010000048.1, forward strand.
GAACTACTACGAGAAAAAAAGGATGCATAACCTTAAATATTTCACATGGATTGAACAACAGGGAAAAAGTTCGGAAGAACTGAATGCGCAATGGTACGACAAAAACTACTGGAAGTCGCGCTATGCCAAGGTGGAAGAGTGGGACAGGGAAATAGAAGAGTTTAACGAACGTACAGGTTTGTTGAAAAAATATATGTAAAACCACTCTCATCTCCGTTAACCGCTACGGAACCGGTGATGTTTTGAGTATTTTTTACCTACTCGCATATCGAATCAGGTAATTTTCAGTATAGCTCTCGATTGAAAATATGCGTAACCATATTTTCGTTTTTGCAAAATTTTGAAAATATACACTTTGACAGGGTTCGACAACTCCTCCGGAAAGAATGTACATTGACGTATAAATGACAAAACGGGCAAGAGGTTCTTAAAAGAATTTGCCGGGCGTGTTATACTTTTTTAAACTTGTAACCCTTTTTATCGAAATAGTTTCCAAGGATAAAACCGAGAGCAACAAAAACAGGAAAGGATATCAATATTCTTAAAATAAAAAATTTAAACCCCAAAAAACCCACCTCAAATGCAATTACCGGAATTTGCAGAATGGAAACCGAACTCAGGTAAATAAAAACATTTGTTGCCGGCGTTCCCTTTTTCCAAAGTATATATGCCACGGGAAAAGCCGCATAAATGGGACCGGCCTGAAGAAAGCCGAGTATCATCACCAAAAACACGCCCTTAATTCCCGAAGCCTTGCCTATGTGTTTTTGCACCTTCTCTTTGGGCACCCATACATCGAACAAGCCAACCAGAATAAACATTACCGGCAACAACAAAATCATCTCTTTTAAAAAGCCCCAAAAATTCTCTTCCGCAATCTTTATTCCAGGGGCATAACCTGTAGCATACGAGTATAATACAAACAGTGCAAAAGCAAATATCACAATAAAATCGAACCTGCTATTTTTTCTCTTTTTCATTTCAATTAGGTTATGCTGTAAATTAATGCCATTAAAATACCCACCACCAAAGCCCCTGTAAACGCTAATATGTTGCGGAGAATACTCATTTTATAACCGAGAAATTTAGCTTCAATGGGTATGGTTAATATCCCGACCATTTTTAAAGTGTTAATAAACACAGCGATAACACCGTAACTAACTCCCGTCTTTACCAATACACCCGCCAAGGGATACGAAATAAAACTCGGAATTATCGATACCGCTCCTATTACGGCAGCTGATGCGTATGCCCAGACACCGGCTTTATTTCCAAGATATGCGGTTAGCGTGTCGCTCGACACAAAATAGAGCGCCACACTTATCAGTATCATTACCGACAGCAGAACAGGCAATATTTTCAAAAACATCAACGCTCCCCTCTTTATCCCTTGCAATGTTTTGTTCTTGTCAAACAAAAATGAGATTATCGTTACAACTGTGGCAGCAATTACAATTGTTATATTCATAGTAACTATTTTAAAAAGAGTTGTATTTGCAAACTTGCAAAGTATTTCTCTATTTTATTATCATTCAACTGAAAATAATTATCAAACGACAACTTTATTTTATCTCCTTTTACCAGGTAATTGTAACCGATACGGTAATAGGGTTTGTCGGAAGTTTCTTCAATCAAATCGTTATAGGTTTCGCAAGAGAGGACTATTTGATTTTTATTCAGGTTTACAGCGGATAAAATATAATATCCGCCGGCTTTATTGCCGTCAAAGTCTGCATTTAAATACTCCGCTTGTATTTCGAATATTCTGCTTTTATACATTGCAAATAAATTATATCTGATATCATTTCCTGTAAAAAGAACAGTATCGGGCAAAATAAACCTTAATTGCAAGTTAACGGCATAGCGGTATTGCAATGAATACCCCAATTTAATTTCATCATGCCCAAACGGAATTCGAAACAATGATTTGTGTGTTATCATATAACCTTTGTTATTAAAGCGGTACTCTTTGATTCCGTAACCGTTAAACAATCCCAAATGTGTCTCAAAACGTTTGTCTTTTGTCCCGAAATTAAGCTGTACACCGATATCCCTTACGCCCAAAGTTCCGTCAGGTATAAGTGCGTTAATAACTCTTGCTCTTTCAAGAGGCGCCATTTTAAAATCGGATTGAAAGCGCTGGAGACTGTATTGAGGAACAAACTGCCCGATATCCAACGAAAACAAACCTGATTTGTATCCGATTTTCACATCTTGCAAAAAAAATCTCTCCTGCGAAAAACTTGAAAATGTTGTTTGAATTTTATAGCTCCAATGCTCCGAAAATTCCGGCTTTGATTTTATCCACAATTTTAGCCTCCTTACCGAAAAGCTTGTATAATCGTCAAAATCGGTAATGCCTCTTAATTGGATATAACCGTTGAAATCAATTGAATTAACAAAATTTGTTTTTTGTGTATATGCGGGGTTTGCAAAATAAAAAAGTGACAAAACAAACATTAACCTTTTCATCTTCAAGTTCATTTGGTTGCTTTAAATATTTTTCCGGGTTTCAGCATTTTAGCCAAATCTTCGTTGGAAGCCTCAAGCCATTTAGCATTGTAGCCTTTCGAAAACAGATAGATGTAAGCCCACGCCGACCGCGTGCCCGAAGAACAAAAACAGGCAATAATCTTGTTGTCGGGTAATTCGCCTAACCTGTCCGGCAGTTCGTTTACCGGAATATTAAGCGTTTCAATCCCGAAAATTTCCAAATTGAAACTCAATGTTTGCACCTCTTTGCCGTCTCGCACATCAAGAAAAATAACATTTCCGGTTTCGAATAACTTTTCGAGGGATATTTTGTGTTTTCCGGTTCCACAAAACTCCAAATCCATTTTCATTAGCGTGTTTTCCATTTTTACCTTTTTATATTATTTTAAAAATCAATTTCACCGCCATTATTAAAAGAATAACGGCTAATATTTTTTTAACTGTTTGCGAATTAAGACGCTTTTGCATGAACACCGTTCCGAGTGTGGCACCTGCCACTCCCGCCACAGAGGCTATCAATAAAATTTTCCAATCAATATTGCCCATGGCCCAATAGGTTAAAAATCCCGAAAAGGATGAAAAAGGAACCACAAAAGCCGTAATTGCGGTAATTTTCTTGGGATTAAACCCCGCCATTAACATTAAAGGAGAGATGATTCCTCCACCGCCAATACCAAGCATTCCCGAAAGCAATCCGGCAAATGCACCGATAAAACCGAGTTTAACAACAGGAACATCGTCCCTGTATTTTTCCACATCTCTCTTCTTGTGAAGCAAAAACATAAAACCCGAAAACAAAAGAAATGCGGTGAAGAGAATGAGAATTATACGGTCGGGAATATATCTTGTAATATATGCACCTGCTATTGCAAATAAAAACGATGCAATGATAATGGGAATGCCGGCTTTAAAATCAAGTCGTTTGTTTTTTATATTGTTTATGCTCGCTCCCGTAAGACTTACCGTATTGTAAAACAAACCGACGGGTTTGGCAATGTTAACCGGTATCCCAAGCGACACAAGTACAGGTATCAATATTATAGCGGCTCCAACTCCCCCGAGTGAAAAAATAAATGCGGCTATAAACGATATGATAAAAATAATTGCTTCCATAACATAAAATAAAGGCATACCGCAAACAAACGATAGCCTTTGCAAAAAAATTATTTGAAAAAATCTGAAAATAACCGTTTCGCTTTCTTCCAGTTTTCCTGATTGATGCAATATTTAATCTTAGGAGGATTTACCTCGCCTTGTATTAATCCTGCATCCTTCAATTCTTTCAAATGTTGCGATACCGTCGATTGGGCAATTGGCAAAATATCAACCAAATCGCCCGTAAAACAACACGATTGATTGTCAAGATATTTAAGAATTAATAATCTTGTGGGATGCCCGAGCGCTTTGGCAAATCTGGCAATCTCCTTTAAGCTGTCATCGTATTCAATATTAGTTAAAGTTCTATTCATGACGCAAAAATAATAAACGGTTATAGTTAATCGCAAATTAACGATATATTTTTATCAATTTTTGTCAACAGTTCAAAAAAAATTAAGCGGGGGAAAAGCAACAAAATCCGAAACACTGACAATAAAACTTTTAAATATCAGCACTTTTATGAAATTAAAAAGATGCGGACATTATTTTAATATCCGTCCAAAAAAAACATACAAACCAAAACGCACTTATATTAAAATATAGGCAAAACCGGACGGTAAACGCTTTTCGGTTTTTACTCATTTTTATTATCTTTGAAAAACTAAATTTTCAAAAAAAATTGTTAGCCAAAACCCGGTTGAATTACAGCCATTGTAAAGGGGATTAGTGTTACATAGGCGTTGTGTAGCATATGAGAAGATATTAAGAAAAAATAGATGCCAAACCATAAAATATGGTTATTTTTGTAATATGAATAAAAATGATAAATTAAAAGCAATTGATTTTTTCTGTTCCGGAGGTGGAATGACTCACGGAATGCGTGAGGCGGGAATAGAAGTTATTGCCGGAATTGATAACGACCCCGATGTAAAAGAAACATATGAAAAA
>CAZJUQ010000049.1:0-14233 GCA_964549335.1 uncultured Lentimicrobiaceae bacterium
GGCAAAAACAACAAATTAGCGTAATGCAAAATAAAATCAGGGATCTGGAAAATATGAAAAAAGAATGGCAAGAGTTAAAGAAAAATCTTTTTAAACAGTGATACAATAGTCAATAGCTCAGGAAAAATACTGATTTTTTTAAATTAATGTCCGATAAACTTTTTAAAAGCGGGATTTCTTTATCAGATTTCCCGCTTTTTTACATCTTGGTTTTTTACGATAAAAATTAAGATATGAACAAAAGTACAAATTTTAGCGAAGTGCCGACAATTAAACAAATTTTAAAATACATTTTGCCAGCCGGTATTTCTCGGACGGCAGAAAAGTATAAAAGCGACAGATATTATAAACGGTGTCTGTTATCCGGTTTTATTGGGCTATAACAACAATTTTAATAATATTTGCATTTTTATCGGACGGTGATGTATAAAAATCATAAAATAAAAAAACCGGGATATTTAATGATAAACATACCGGTTTTTATTGCAATGTAAGTTGTAATTGTCCTTTATTTTACTTCTTGCACCACTTCTACACTTTTCATCCCCGTTTTTATTGCTTCTTCGTTAAGGGGGATAAGTTTATGGTGACGTTCCGGAAGCGATTTTTTAAGTCCTTTGATAACATTTTCGAATTTAACGATAGGTTTTATTTTAAGATAGGCACCGAGAACCACCATATTGAAAATTTTTGTATTACCCATTTCGGCGGCTTTTTTTGCACCTTCAACCCTGTAAATATTAATATCCTCACGTGTAGGATGATGCAAAATTCCGTTGGGGTCGTACAACAACACGCCACCCGGTTTTACAGCCTCTTCAAATTTATCCATCGATTGCTGGTTCAGTATTATGGCCGTATCATAAGCCCTTAATATGGGAGACGAAATACGCTCGTCGCTTAAAATTACGGTAACGTTAGCTGTGCCTCCTCGCATTTCGGGACCGTACGAAGGCATCCAACTCACCTCCTGATCTTGCATAATTCCGGAATATGCCAAAATTTTACCCATGGATAAAACTCCTTGCCCTCCGAAACCTGCTATGATTATTTCTTCAGTCATTTTCTTAGCTTTTAATATTCAAAATTAATTAACTTTTTTGCCGTCAACTTTAATATCACCCAAAGGATAAAAGGGGAACATATTTTCCACCATCCAGTTATTGGCGTCAACGGGTGTCATTTTCCAACCCGAATTACAGTTCGAAACCACTTCCACGAAATTCAAGCCCGGCTTGTCGTCCAATTGGTTTTGGAAAGCCTTTTTCAGGGCTCTCTTTGCCTTGCGTACCGCCGAGGGGGTATGAACCGCCTGACGGGTAACATAATATGTGCCCGGCAATTCGGCAACCAATTCGGTTATTTTTAACGGGTTTCCCATCATCGAAACATCGCGCCCGTATGGAGTTGTGGAAGTTTTCATTCCCGGCAGTGTAGTAGGTGCCATTTGCCCTCCGGTCATTCCGTAGATACCGTTATTAATAAAAACGATGACTATTTTTTCGCCGCGGTTACAAGCATGGATGGTTTCGGCGGTACCTATTGCCGCAAGGTCGCCGTCCCCTTGGTAGGTAAACACGGTTTTCTTGGGCCACAAACGTTTTATTGCCGTTGCCAATGCCGGTGCCCGTCCGTGGGCGGCTTCCTGCATATCAACATTCATAAATTCGTATGCCAATACCGAACACCCCACGGGGGCAATACCAATGGTATCGTTTTCAAGACCCAACTCTTCAACTATCTCCATTATTAAACGGTGGGTTGTTCCGTGTCCGCAACCGGGACAATAACTAAGGGTTTTATCGGTCATCAAATCGGTTTTCTTATAAACCAGATTTTCAGGCTTTATAATATCTTGAACACTAATTTCTGACATAACTTATCCTCCTATAATTTTTTGTTCCAACGATTGTGCAACCTCTTCCGGCGAATGGATCATACCTCCCAAACGCCCGCAATGTTCCACTTTTACTTTACCGTTAACGGCAAGACGGATATCTTCCACCATTTGTCCGGCGCTCATTTCCACCGACAAAAATCCTTTTACGCCCTGTTTAACAAGTTCTTGAATTTTTTTCGTTGGAAAAGGCCACAAAGTAATAGGTCTGATAAGTCCCACTTTGAGACCTTTTTCGCGCAACAAATGAATGGCTTTTAACGAAACCCTTGCACTGGTACCGTATGCAACAATAATGTATTCGGCATCGTCGCAATCAAGGGCTTCAAATCTAACTTCATTCTCTTCTATTTGGCGGTATTTTTCTTGCAAATGTTTATTATGGTCTTCCAATCTTTGCGGGTCCAAATCCAATGAAGTAAGAATACGCCGTTCGCCGCCTTTGGGTTTTCCATTGGTAGCCCAAGGATATTTTTCCGTTATCTCCTCGTCGGTAAGGCGCGGTATCGGTTCGAAAAGCTCAACCTTTTCCATCATTTGACCTATAGCACCGTCTGACAACATCATCACGGGCATGCGGTATTTAAAGGCCAAATCGAATGCCACGGGAACAAAATCGGACATCTCTTGAACCGACGAAGGTGCCAAAACTATCAAACGGTAATCACCGTGACCACCGCCCTTGGTAGCTTGAAAATAGTCGGATTGTGCGGGTTGAATATCTCCCAGTCCGGGACCGCCGCGCATAACATTAACAATAAGTGCCGGTATTTCGGCGCCTGCCATATAGGATATTCCCTCTTGCATCAAACTTATTCCGGGGCTTGACGAAGAAGTAACAACCTTTTTTCCCGAGCCGCCGCCGCCATACAGCATATTTATGGAAGCCACCTCGCTTTCGGCTTGCAAAACAACCATTCCGGTGCGTTCCCAAGGTTTTTCGGCGGTAAGATATTCCACAACCTCCGATTGAGGGGTTATCGGGTATCCGAAATAACCATCGGCACCGGCACGTATTATCGCCTCGGCCAATGCTTCGTTACCTTTCATTAATCTTAATTCACCCATATTTCTTGTTTTTTTATTATTTGAAAAATTAAATTTTTACCCTGTAAACGGTTATTACTCCGTCAGGGCATACAACGGCACAGTTTGTACATCCGGTACATGCTTCAGGATTTGCCATATAAGCATAGTGATACCCTTTGCCGTTTACTTTACTTTCCAGTGCTATGACATCGGTGGGGCAAGCAGGCACACATACTCCGCAGCCTTTGCACGCATCAATGTCAACAACAATTGCTCCTCTGATTTTAGCCATAAGATTTCATTTAAATCGTTTGCAAAATTTTGCACGAAAATACAATTTTACCAAAATTTCAATATACGTTATTTACTTAAAAAAACATATCCCGGGCAATTTATAATCTTTCTTATTTATTTTTTGTTGAAAAAAAGATTTTTCAGCAGCTTCCAAGTTAATATCCTAAACCATACTTTTGCACCAAAATATTGAGAGTGGAAAATTTTTTAAGTCAACTGAACCGGGAACAATACGATGCAGTGATAAATACCGAAGGACCAAGTATGGTTATTGCCGGTGCCGGTGCCGGAAAAACAAGGGTGCTCACTTACAAAATAGCCTATTTGATAAGCAAGGGTATCGACCCCTTTAATATTTTGGCTCTTACCTTTACCAACAAAGCAGCCCGCGAAATGAAAGAGAGAATTATTGAACTTGTTGGCGACGGCGAAGGACGAAACGTTTGGATGGGAACTTTCCACTCCGTTTTTGCAAAAGTATTACGTATCGACGGACACCACCTCGGCTATCCTCCCAATTACACAATATACGATTCCGACGACTCAAAACGGCTGATAAAACAAATTATCAAAGACATGGCGCTGGACCCCAAAACTTATACTCCCTCGTATATCTCAAGCAGAATCTCAATGGCAAAATCGTTCCTTATCTCTCCCGAAGATTATGCTCGGAACCCTGAAATAATTTCTGCCGACGAAAGCGCTCAACGACCCTTAATAAAAGATATCTACAAAAGATACAATGCCCGGTTGAGACGTGCCGATGCAATGGATTTTGACGATTTGCTTTTTAACACTTTTGTCCTATTCCGCGATTTTCGCGACGTACTGAAAAAATACCAACAAAAGTTCAAATATATACTTGTGGACGAGTACCAAGATACCAATGAGGCTCAATATTTTATAATTAAAAAACTGGCGGCAAAAAACGAAAATATTTGCGTTGTAGGTGACGATGCCCAAAGCATTTATGCCTTCAGAGGTGCAAACATCCGTAATATCTTAAATTTCAAAAAAGATTATCCCGATTACAAACTTTTCAAACTGCAACAAAACTACCGTTCAACAAAAATTATAGTGGATGCCGCCAACAAAGTGATAAAAAACAACAGGGACCAAATAAAAAAGACCGTTTGGACAAACAACGAACAAGGTAAACCCATCGGTTACATCAGAGCACTCAGCGACAGCGAAGAGGGCGAAAAGGTGGCTCAAACGATTTTCGAAATAAAGATGAACGAAAAAGTCCCCAACAGCCATTTTGCCGTGCTTTACCGTACAAATGCACAATCGCGCTCCTTAGAAGAAGCCTTGCGCAAAATGAACATTCCTTACAGGATTTACGGAGGACTCTCATTCTATCAAAGAAAAGAGATAAAGGATATTATAGCCTATTTCAGACTCACAGTTAACCAAAACGACGAAGAAGCCCTGATGAGGGCTATTAACATCCCCTCAAGGGGAATAGGCAAAACCACTCTGGAGAAGATAAACATTGCCGCTACCGAATATAACGTAAGCATGTGGCAAGTTATTAACAATCCATTTGCGTACAAACTGAACGTAAACCAAGGCACACTGAAAAAACTGGACTCCTTTACAACGATGGTAAAAAGTTTTAAGGCGGATGCGGAAAAAAAAGATGCTTACGAAGCCGCAAAAAAAATCGCCACCGCATCGGGAATATTAAAAATGTACCGCGACGATGACAGCCCCGAAGCACAAAACAGGCTCGAAAATATCGAAGAACTGTTAAATGCCATAAAAGAGTTTGCCGAGCAAGGTGCCGAAGCAAATCAAGGCGACCTGTCGTCACAGGGAAGACTTGCCGAATTTATGGAGAGTGTGGCACTTATGACCGATGCCGACAAAGATAATCCCAACGACAACGACAAAGTTTTGCTCATGACGGTACATGCCGCCAAAGGATTGGAGTTCCCTTACGTCTTTGTTGTGGGTCTCGAAGAGAACCTTTTCCCCTCTATTCAGTCGTTAAATACACGTGCCGAACTCGAAGAAGAACGGCGACTTTTTTATGTGGCTATTACGCGGGCTCAAAAACGGCTGTTTTTGTCACATGCCGAAAGCCGTTACAGGTGGGGACAATTCAACTTTGCCGAACCAAGCCGTTTTTTGGATGAAATTGATGAAAATTTATTGGAACATGCTCAATCGTACAAAAAAGAGGTAAAAAAACCGGCTCATCTTTCCGCCGCATACTCCGAAAATCAAACCGGATATGTTAATGGCAACGATAAACCGGCATATAATAAAAACAATATTGCAAATCCCAACGAGTTGATGCCCGGAACAGTGGTATCCCATCCCAAATTCGGCACCGGTAAAATATTAAGTATGGAAGGCGAAGGCCCCAACAAAAAAGCCGTTGTATTTTTTAACAGCGCCGGTCAAAAAACCCTTCTCCTCAGGTTTGCCAAACTGAGTATCATCAACTGAAACAAAATGTTTTTTCCTCTAATTCCCGCTATCAACGGTCAAACCAAAAACCGTCATACTTGCAAAAAAAAATATTCGGTAAAATTAGACCCCGCACGTTTCCTTTTCTATCTTTGCACACCGTAGTAATAAAAACAAACGGGCATGGTATATTTTTATTCCTCTGACAAAAAAAGCTATTACCTTGTAGCCTCTAACAGGCAATTGGACATTTCGGAACAACAAAAATTATCGTGGCTTTTCGGCGAAGCCAAATTGTGCACAAAAAGTTCAATAGAGGGACTGTTTGCGGGACCACGCAAAGAGATGATTACCCCTTGGAGCACCAATGCCGTGGAAATAACCGTAAATATGGGAATAAGAGGCATAGAACGTATTGAAAGGTTCAGAACCGTTTCAAGCAAAAATGCCGAATACGACCCCATGCTCGAAGCCATTTACGATGGCCTTGACGAAAACACCTTTACCATAGAAATAAAACCCGAGCCCGTACGCTACATAGACGACATTGCAGCATATAACCTCGCCGAAGGACTTGCCATGAGCAACGACGAAGTTGCATATTTGGAAAGTATTAGCAAAAAAATAAAAAGAAAACTAACCGATTCGGAAATTTACGGTTTTGCTCAAATAAATTCTGAACACTGCCGGCATAAAATATTTAACGGCAAGTTCATTATCGACGGCAAAGAGATGCCCGAAAGCCTGTTTGCACTAATAAAAAAGACTTCGAAAGAGAACCCTAACAAAATAGTTTCGGCATACAAAGACAATGTGGCATTTGTGGTAGGTCCAAAAATAAAACAGTTTGCCCCCCGGAACCAGGACCGTGCTGAATATTTCGAGGTTAAAGATATTGAAAGTCTTATTTCGTTGAAAGCCGAAACTCACAATTTCCCCACAACCGTCGAACCTTTCAACGGTGCCGCAACAGGCAGCGGAGGCGAAATCCGCGACCGTATGGCAGGAGGAAAAGGCAGTCTTCCCCTGGCGGGAACCGCCGTTTATATGACCTCATACCCACGCCTTACATCGGTAAAAGAATACGAAAACAATGTTCCCGTAAGGAGATGGTTGTATCATAACCCCGCAGATATTTTAATAAAAGCCTCAAACGGCGCTTCCGACTTCGGAAACAAGTTCGGGCAACCGTTAATAAACGGAAGTCTTTTTACTTTCGAACATGCCGAAAACGGCAAAATCTACGGCTACGACAAAGTTATAATGCTTGCCGGAGGTATCGGCTTTGCCAATAAACGCGACGGACAAAAAGATATGCCCCGGGAGGGTGATATTATTGTTGTTTTGGGTGGCGACAATTACAGGATAGGAATGGGAGGAGGTGCGGTATCGTCGGTAGCAACAGGAGAATACGGACAAAATATAGAGCTGAATGCCGTTCAACGTGCTAATCCCGAAATGCAAAAACGGGTGGCTAATACCATAAGAGCTCTGGTGGAATCGGATAACAATCCCATTGTCTCTATTCACGACCACGGTGCAGGAGGACACCTGAACAGCCTTTCGGAACTGGTGGAAGAGACCGGTGCCGTTATTGAGGTTGGAAAATTACCCCTCGGAGACCCCACATTGTCAATAAAGGAGATTCTCGGAAACGAATCGCAAGAGCGTATGGGGATGGTAGTTAATGAAGAGAGTTATAAACATATCGAAAAAATTGCCTCACGCGAACGCTCCCCTATTTACAAAGTAGGAACGGTAAAAAAGAATCAACGACTAATTATAGAGGATGAAGAGGGAAACTGTCCGGTGGATTTACAACTTGAAGTACTCTTCGGGAAACCACCGAAAACAGTCTTAACAGACACCACTGAACAGGTAAAATTTGAAGAGCCCTCCTACTCTCTTTCAAAACTGAACGAATATCTTGTTAATGTTTTGCAAATTGAGGCTGTAGCGTGTAAAGACTGGCTCACAAACAAAGTGGACCGCTCGGTAACCGGAAAAGTAGCCATGCAACAATGTACCGGGGTACTGCAATTGCCATTGAACAACCTGGGCATCTCGGCATTGGACTACGACGGCAAAAAAGGTATCGCCACGGCAATAGGTCATGCTCCCGCCGTAGCGTTGGCAGACCCCGCCAAAGGGTCGCGCCTCTCCATAGCCGAAGCCCTGACAAATATCGTTTGGGCACCTATAGAAGGAGGATTACGCGGAGTTTCGCTTAGCGCCAATTGGATGTGGCCCGCACGAAACAGCGGGGAAAACGCCCGCCTGTACAAAGCGGTAAAAGCCGTCAGCGACTTCGCCATAGAGCTGGGAATTAACATCCCCACGGGAAAAGATTCCCTCTCGATGACACAAAAATATCCCGACGGCACGGTGGTGTATGCCCCGGGAACAGTAATAATCTCCGCCGCCGCCGAAGTAGAAGATGTGAAAAAAGCTGTCCGCACCAACATCCAAACCATTGAAAATACTCATGTGATATATATCGACTTTTCAAAATCACCATTTGCACTGGGAGGCAGCAGTTTCGCCCAAACCCTGAACCGTGTTGGCACTCAAACTCCCGATATTGCCGACGCAAAATATTTCGCCCTCGCTTTCGATACCGTTCAAAAGCTGATAAAAGAGAATCTGATATTGGCAGGTCACGACATTTCCTCGGGAGGTATTATTACAACATTGTTCGAAATGAATTTCGCCAACTGCGATTACGGTATGGACATCGTTCTCGACAGCATCCCCGAGAAGGACCCGGTAAAACTCCTTTTCAGCGAAAACCCGGGAGTAGTAATACAGGTAAAAGACAAAGAGAGAGTTACAGGAATATTGAAATCCGCCGGAATATCTCATTACACCATAGGAACCGTTGTTAACAGTTGTACCCTCGGCATTAAAAAGGGTGAGAATAATTTCACCTTTAACATTGCCGACTACCGCGATATTTGGTACGAAACATCATACCTTTTCGACAAAAAACAGACGGCAGGCGATTTGGCTCATACCCGTTTTAAAAATTACAAAAAACAGGACTTGAAATACTCATTCCCCAAACATTTCGACGGTAAAGCTTCCACACTGGGAATAGATCTCGAAAGAAGAGGAAAATCGGGAATAAAAGCCGCCATAATAAGGGAAAAAGGGATAAACGGCGACCGGGAAATGGCTTATGCGTTATATCTCGCCGGTTTCGATGTAAAAGATGTCCATATGACCGACCTGATATCGGGAAACGAGACCCTCGACGACATACATTTTATTGTATTTACGGGAGGTTTTTCAAATTCCGACGTTTTGGGTTCGGCAAAAGGCTGGGCAGGGGCTTTTCTTTTTAACGAAAAAGCTAAAAAAAGCCTCGATAACTTTTATAAACGCAATGATACGTTAAGTCTTGGTGTTTGCAACGGATGTCAGCTAATGGTGGAGTTGGGACTCATTTATCCTGAACATCCCGAAAAACCGGCCATGTTGTTAAACGACTCGAAAAAATTCGAATCGGGATTTGTAAATTTAAATATCGGCGAAAACAATTCGGTAATGCTGAGAACCCTTGCGGGAACACGCCTCGGTGCGTGGATTGCACACGGTGAAGGGAAATTCGGTTTTCCGTACTATTCCGACAAATATAAAATTCCCATTGTTTACAGTTACGACAAATATCCAGGAAACCCTAACGGCTCTGATTTTAACGCCGCAGCAATATGTTCCAACGACGGACGCCACCTTGCCATGATGCCGCACCTGGAGCGCTCGTTTCTGCCTTGGCAATGGCCATACTACCCTGCCGAAAGGACTTCCGACCAGGTAACGCCGTGGATAGAAGCTTTCGTAAATGCAAAAAAATGGATTGAAGCCACATTGTAACCGTAAAAACGGAAACATATATCTTTGATTTTCCGTGTTAAATCCCGCCTGTTTTGCAGGGCTCTCTTACGGCTGTTTTTTTTACATTATTTTTTTTCTTATGTTTGTATGTGATTTTTTGTAACGGCATACGGTACCGCCCAAAATAAATGTAAATTTAAAACATCTTATTATGCAAAACAACGAAGCCTATTATACAAAAGCCATTTACACGGCGCTTAGAATCGGATTTATTGCAATACTGCTATATTGGTCGTTTCTAATAATCAAACCTTTTATAATGGTTACGCTATGGGGAATAATAATATCTGTGGCTCTCTTTCCCCTGTTTCAAAAGTTGTCGGTAAAACTCGGCGGAAAGGAAAAATTGGCTGCCACCATAATCACGTTGGTTTTGTTATCCATTCTTATTGTGCCTTCGGTGTTATTGATAAATTCCACCGCGGAGTCATTGGGAAAAGTTGCCGGCGATATGCAATCGGGCAATCTACATATACCGGAGCCCGGCGAAAATGTTGCCCAGTGGCCGGTAATAGGCAAACCCGTATATAAAACATGGAAACTTTTTTCGACAAACATTGATGAAGCATTAACGGAATTTACACCTCAAATAAAAGAATTTGCCCCCAAGCTACTGTCATTTGCAGCAAGTTTGGGTTCAACATTGCTTCTATTCATCTTTTCCATAATAATTGCGGGAGCACTCTTTACAAAGCATGAAGCCGGAAGCAAAGCGGCAAAATCAATTTTCAACACACTGATAGGCAGCCACGGGAGAAATTTCGTGGAATTGTCCGCAAAAATAATCCGCAGCGTGGTACAAGGAATTCTCGGCATTGCCATAATTCAATCGCTGTTAGCCGCAATAGGCATGTTGGTTATAGATATCCCGGGAGTAGGTTTGCTGGCAATGGGAGTTCTGTTTTTGGCAATAGTTCAATTGCCGCCCATATTAATTCTTGGTCCCGTTGCCATATACAGTTTTACGGTTCTCGACACAACACCGGCGGTTATTTTTTCGGTTTATGCCGTTCTGGTAAGTATGAGCGACGCATTTCTGAAACCGATGCTTCTCGGACGCGGCGTTGACGTACCCATGCTTGCAGTGCTTCTGGGTGCCATCGGAGGCATGATACTCTCGGGAATAATAGGGCTCTTCGTAGGTGCTGTTGTATTGGCTATTACCTACAAGGTTTTTCAGGCTCTCCTTGTTGACGATGTGCTTGAAAAAGAGGATACTCCTGCACAATAACGATGCGATTAATATCCCCGCCCGATTAAGTAACCGCACAAAACGTTATCATTTGTGCGCTTCGATAAATTTATCCAACTCATCGGCAAATTTTCGCGGTTCGTTTACCATTGGCGAGTGTCCCGAAGCATGGAACAAAACCCATGTCTTATCGGCGCTGCCTATTGAGTCGTAAGCCTGTTGTCCCAAATCGTAAGGTATAACCAAATCGTATTCGCCCCACATTATCAACGAAGGAATTGTAATATTCTTCAACTGCGGGGTATAATCGAGGTTTTCCCAGATATAACTCAGTGAGCTGTTTACAACTATTGAGCTTATTCCCGCAAGGAGAAGACTCTCTTCATACAAATAATTGGGCAGGTTAACATTAACTTTGCCGGTGTCGGGAACCAAGCCGTCTTCGGCAAGAATATCTTCGGAACTGTGTCCCAAACCGTTCAACTCGTCCATATTTTCATCGCTGTAACCCTCCGAAGCAATTTCGTTAACCTTTTTTTTCAAATCGGTCCAATAATCGACATTTTTTCCGGCGGCAATTTGTTGGTCGGCAACTTGATTGTAGCGTACTATTTGGCTATCGAACAACCCTTTAAGATTATGACCTCCGTCAACCTCTATCCAACCTGCAAAAGGGGTTTGATCTTGAAGCAACACTTCGGTTCCCAAAGCCCCTCCCCAGCTATGTCCGAGTAAAAACAGTGTCAAGTCGTTCCCGTATTTATATTTGAGCACTTTTACAAGAGCCATAACATCTTCGGCCATAAGCCGGGGTGTTAGTTCGTCGCCGGAATAGTTTCCCGTTGACATTCCCGAGCCGCGCTGGTCCATATAAACAATTGCATATTTATCTTCAAGCTCTTTAATCCCCCCCATTCTGTATTCAATACCTTTCCCTCCGGGACCGCCGTGAAGAATTATCAAAAATATTTTATCTTTTCCGTTGCCATATATGTAAGCAGGCATTTCGGCATTTTTATAACGCACATAAAGTACATCTTTCAACGTTCCCGATAAATCGTCCTTTTCGCATGCACTAAACAATAATATCAATCCCGACAATAACAGTAATATCTTTTTCATTGTTTTATTTTTTAGTTTTTATTAATTGTTTTTATCAAATTTGTCAATATTAAATCTGAAACCAAATTCCGCAAACATTAACGAGTTAACGGCGTTGTTATACGGAATTAATCCCGTAAGGTGAAAATTGAGAAACCATGCCGTTAATGTCTTTTTCTTCATGGTATGCCCCAGTCCAAAAACAAGAGATGGCGAATAAAAAATACGTGCGGGCATAACCGCCTTTTCCACAGTACCGTCGTCTGAAACATTGTAGGTTTCGTTAAAAAAGAATGTGTTCATACCCAAGGGAGAGATACCCAAATTGTACTGGAATCCCCTGTTTCCGGTGTGACGATACAATAATGCCGTATTGAGGAAAACCGAACCGAAATTATGCGGCTGCCAAAAATATCCCAAATTTGCAGTAACAATAAACTGATTAATTTTTGTTTTGGTATATTCTCCTTTTCTTTTCGAATTTTTGACTTTTTCCTTTTTCTTTTCGGATATCACATATTCGGCACCGGCTTTTAAGCCGGGGTACCATACGGTTTCGCCGTAATACGAGAGATTAAAACTAAGATTATCATACCGAAATCCTCCGGTTTGTTTTTCAGACTGGGCTTTTACAATACCCGAAACCGAGAAAAACAACGATATTGCAATAAGAGTAACTGTTTTTTTCATAAAGATTAATTTTTGTTCAATAATATAAAACTGTCAACCAAAATCCCGGTGAAAACGATTTTACCTTTTCCCACGACCCTTGACTCACCTCACGTTTGTAACAGGTGCCACCCGCCACAGTGCCCGATATATTTATTCTGTCATAAAAATATTGATCGTTTTTCTTTTCCTTGTCCGGACCTTTCGAAATATAAACCGCCACAGTCTCCAACGACACGAAAACATCACCTTTAACCACTATATTATATTTCGACAAATCCAGAGAATAATCACCCGTATAATTTCCCTTTATCAAAAAATAGATGTTCTTTGTCAAAATATTGGTATCTATTTTGTTGTCATACGAATAAATGTTTAGTCTGAATCTTGCCGAATCAGGCCTGTTATATACAATATGAAACGTAAACTTTTTTAAAAAAACATCCTTTTCGGGCAATTTTATTTTGGTTCCAATTTCCCTTCCCAAACTCAAAGATTTACTCAATCCCAAAACTATTTTCCCCGATCTTGATTTGTTACCCTTTGTATGTTCTTTTAAATGTTTCGATATTATTGTTACCTGATCCAGTTGATACGTTTTAGGAGCAATGTAAATCTTGTTCGGTTTTTCTTTTGAAAGAACTTTAATGCTTTTTTTCAAATCAAAATAACCTATTTTGGAAAATGTTAATGAATCGTTGACTAAACCGCCGGGAATTTCCAATTCAAACAGACCGGAATTACCGGATACAGTTCCTATATTTCTGCCTGATATTCCGACATTAACATATTCAGCGGGTATTAGTGTCGATGAATCGTAAATAGTGCCTTTTATATAAATCTTTTGCTGTCCCGACAGCAAAAATGCGTTTATTACAATTATTACTGTTAAAATAATCCTTATCATTCTCATAACCAAACCTTTAAAAACCACAACTTACAAAAGCGGCAATATCTATAACTTTTCAGGTCAATAAACCGATAACAAAAACATTATGTCACTACACTTTTAAAAACGGTTATTAAACCCGTGTCTTTGCACCAACCCCCTATTATTTGGACTGATTTAGTAAACAAATATACAAATATTTTTATTCATATATACTTCATAGATAGATTCAAGCGGCAAATGCAATTTTTTTTGTATATATAAAATTATAAAACAACACAATAGATTTTGCCCCCCAAACCACCAACCCCAAAAACCCCATCACCCTCCCCACGCCCCCTGCTCCGCTGCGGGCAGGCCTCCGGAAACGGCGAGCCCGCGCCGGCGTGAATGTCAAATTGCGTAGAAATAAACAAAAGGCGCTTGCGTTTGTGCCGGTAACGGCACACTACTTTTGTATTATTTCAAGCAATTTGACAGAGCGGGCCGAAGCATACGTTTCCGGGCGCTTTCTTTGTTTCGTTTCTTTGTCGCCACAAAGAAATGAAAAGAGAAGGGAGAAACGTTAGAAGTTGCGAAGTTGAGCGATGAGCTGTGAGTGATAAGCGTTTCGAGTTTTGCGTTTTGCGCTTTTCTTTATTTCGTTACAAAGAAATTAAGAAGGGTAAAATTATTCTCAAAAACCAATAAAACCAAAAACATCCCCCAAGCTTAACCACCTACCCAAAAAAAACCATCACCCCCCACGCCTCCTGCTCCGCTGCGGGCAGGCCCCCGGAAACGGCGAGCCCGCGCCGGCGTGAATGGCAAATTGCGTAGAAATAAACAAAAGGCGCTTGCGTTTGTGCCG
>CAZJUQ010000050.1:0-178712 GCA_964549335.1 uncultured Lentimicrobiaceae bacterium
CAGGGATGGGAGCGGCAGCCCGGAGGCGGGGGCGTTAGTGAGGCAGGCGGAGGCAGGGCTGACGTGAGGAAGCCCCTGAAAACGCCGTTGCCGAACAGCGCCGCCGCCGAGGACTATTAGCGGACAGCCCGTTTGCCGCCCAAACAGATAAATATCAGGTGCTTTTGTGTGAAAAAAGAAGACCGGGCAGGGTTCAAGAAACATTTTAATAACTTTGCGCCTTGATTTGAAGGAGAAAAAATGAGTGTAACCATATTGAGTATAGAATCGTCGTGCGACGACACCTCGGCGGCAGTATTGCGCGACAGGGAGGTTTTGTCGAACATAATTGCCAACCAGGAGGTTCACCGTCAATACGGTGGTGTTGTTCCCGAATTGGCATCGCGGGTACATCAGCAAAACATAGTTCCCGTAGTGGAGATGGCTTTGCGTACTGCCGGGGTTGAGAGGCGAGAGCTTGATGCCGTGGCTTTTACGCGCGGGCCGGGGTTGTTGGGTTCGCTGCTTGTGGGGACGTCGTTTGCCAAATCGTTTGCATTGGCCCTTGGTGTACCCATAATTGAGGTTGACCACCTGAAAGCACACATTTTGTCGCATTTCATAAAGAGCGACGATCAGCCCGTGAGTCCCCGGTTTCCTTTTATATGTTTGACGGTATCGGGAGGTCATACTCAAATAATGCGGGTGGACAGTCCTTCGGATATGAGTGTTTTGGGAAAGACCATAGACGATGCCGCGGGAGAGGCTTTTGACAAGGCTGCAAAAATTATGGGGCTGCCGTATCCCGGCGGGCCTCATATAGACCGGTTGGCGAAGGAGGGTAATCCGCATGCTTTTCCGTTTCCCGAGCCGCGTATCAAAGGTTTCGATTACAGTTTCAGCGGGCTAAAAACATCGTTTTTGTATTTTTTGCGCGACAGATTAAAAGAGAACGGTAATTTTATAGAGGAGAACATGGCCGATTTGTCGGCTTCGATACAGCATACAATAGTGAAAGTGTTGATAAAAAAGCTGGAGAAAGCCGCCGCTGCCGAGGGTATAAACCAAATAGCACTTGCCGGAGGTGTTGCGGCAAATTCGGGATTGCGTGAGGCACTGCAACAAAAAGCCGCTGAAAAAGGGTGGAAACTTTTTTTGCCTCCCTTGCGTTTTACCACCGATAATGCGGCGATGATAGCCATTGTTGCCTATTACAAGTTTTTGGAAAAGGATTTTGCATCGCAAGAGATTGTGCCGTATACCAAGAGTGTGTTTTAAGAGTGTTGAGCGGGGGTGCGGCGGGATTTACCGTTGCTCTTTGTTTATCAGTTGCAAGCACCGGGATAATTTTTCTTTTTCGGGTAACATTCCGTCAATCCAATGGATTTTGGTTCCTTGTTTTTCCATTCTTCTGTACCATGTTGTTTGCCGTTTGGCAAATTGGTGTATTGCCGTGTTCAATTTTTCGAACATGGTGCGGAAATCGATTTTGCCCGTAAGATACAGGGTGACATACCGGTATTCAAGTCCGTAAAAAGTGAGTTGTGCAGGTTTTAGACCTTTTTTCAGGAGTGTTTCAACTTCTTGGACAAGTCCGTTTTCGATACGGTTTTCGAGCCTGAGGGTAATTCTTTTTCTTAATTCGCTTCTTTCGAAAAAGATGCCAATGTTCAATGAATCTATTTCGGGGAAAAGAGTTTCGTTAGAGTGGTTTTTTTCGTACTCTTTTATCTCTATAGCTCGGATGGTGCGTTCACGGTCGGTAGTGTCGGTAGTGTTGTGCAGTTTTCCGTATTTTTTGAGTATGTCGATAAGACGGGCGTGAGAGAGGGTGTTAAGAGTTTTTCTGAGTTCTTTGTTTTCAGGCACTTGGCTAAACCGGTATCCCGACAAAACCGAGGCGATGTAAAGTCCTGACCCTCCGCAAAGGAGCGGTTGCCTGTTGCGGTCAATGATGCCGTAAAATGCTTTAAGGAAGTCTTTTTGAAATTCAAAGACGTTGTATTCGTATCCGGGTTCAACAATGTCGATTAGATGATAAGGGACTTTTTTGCCGTCAACGGTGTAATCGTCCAAATCTTTACCGGTACCGATATCCATGCCCTTGTAAACTTGGCGTGAGTCGGCGCTTATTATTTCACCGTTTATCCGCGATGCGGCCAAAGCTGCGAGACGTGTTTTACCTGTGGCGGTAGGTCCCAGTATGGTTACTAATTTCGACATGATAATTTATGCTAAGATATATATTTTTTGGTTTTTAGGAGGGGGAGTAATATTTTTTTCAAAAAGTCGGGTTTGTTTTACAATTTGGTTACATTTGCATAAAATTATCATTGCTCACCTGCAGACACGAAATTTTTTCCGCGTTTTCTTTTGAAATATGATGATTTGGTTATTTAATTATTATTCAATTTTTTATTATGTCCAAAAAGTTATTCGTTGGGAACATTGCATGGAGTGCGTCGGAAGATGATTTGCACAATTTGTTTTCCCAACAAGGTGAAGTCGAAGACTTAATTATTTTAAAAGACAAGTTTACCAACCGTTCCAAAGGTTTCGGTTTTGTAACTTTCACAAACGAAGATGATGCTAATAATGCAATTTCTGAACTTAACGGTTACAATCTGAACGGAAGAGATTTGGTTGTAAACGAAGCAAAACCTCCAAGGCCGAGAAACCGTTATTAGATTTTAACGCCAAGATGAGAAAGTGCTTTTTCGCAAACGGAGAAGCACTTTTTTTTTGATTTATAAGGTGGTGTTAATTTTTCCCGCTCGATTTAAATAGCAATTCTTTCTCTTTTTTTGTAAGGCTCGAATAACCCGATTTGGATATTTTGTCAAGGATGCGGTCAATCTCTTTCTGTTTATCGGCTTTACGTTTGTTGTATTCGTCGTCGTTGAGGGGGCGTCCGTTATTGGGGCGCGATGTTTTGAAATTTGGTTTTTTTGCCGATTTGAAGATGCTGAAGTCGGGGAGTTTGATTGTGTATAAAAACCCGTAAAAGTCGTTTCCTTTTTTCAGCGACATGGCATAAATAAAACCCCACAGGGCGCCGCCGAGGTGTGCAATATGTCCTCCGGGGTTTCCCGACCGTATGCTTAAAAGGTCGAGCAATACAAAAGCTATTGCAAGATATTTCAGTTTTACGCGTCCGATAAGAAAAAGAATTACCGAATAATCGGGTATGTAGGTGGCAATTGCAATAATTATGGCGAGTACCGAGGCCGAAGCGCCGAGGACTATTGCGCGTTGGTTTACCGTTGCAAAAGCGGGGAATATGTTAAATGCGGCGATAAAGAACAGTGCTCCGGTCAATCCTCCCGCAATATAAGTCCACAACAATTTTTTGCCGCTGAAATATTCCAAAAAGACAACTCCGCCGAAATACAGCATTATCATATTAAAAAGCAGGTGCAGAAACCCTTCGTGTAAAAACATGTAGGTAAGGAGTGTCCACGGTCTTGTAAGGAGCATTGGGATGTTTGACGGCAAAGCAAACCAACGTTCTACGAATGTTACCGGCACTCCCGGGTCGAAAAGCCATTCCAGCAGGTTTAACAACACGGCAAAGACAAATACCGCCGAATTGACGAGCAACAATCGGGATAAAACATTGTTGTCGAAAAAGAGGTGTTTGAAAAAGTCACCCCTGTTTCCGCTGCCGTAAGGTTGTTGATAATATCCGTACATACTCAAACAGAAATAAAAATCTAAATTTCGTAATTGAACAATTTACCTCTTTTTTTCCAATATGTAATTATCAAAAATCCGACCAACATACCACCTACATGGGCAAAGTGTGCCACATTATCACCTGCGTTGTTTCTTATTCCCGAAAAGAGTTCCAGCAAGCCGTATCCGAGAACAAACCATTTTGCTTTTACGGGAATGGCAAAATAGACATAAATTAAGGAGTCGGGGAACATAACACCGAAAGCGAGCAACAGTCCGAAAATTGCTCCCGAGGCTCCTACAACAACCATTTGGTTAAGCATTTCGGCTTTGTATTCGGATAAAAACAAAATAATTTGTTGAATGACATTATGTTGTGCTCTTCCCATTTCGAGCAGGTTTACGTTCCGGTTAAAGGTATTGATATCGGCTTGCGAGAGAGAACTTGCATAAGGGTTTATATGGAAACCGTATTCGTTAAAATATTGTTGAATGGCTTGTGCTGTCGGGTGAGCCGTTATTTCGTTCAGCATATTGAGGTTTGGAGCCAGGGTAAAATGAATCCATATGATATACACTACCGCCGAGCCCATTCCCGTGAGGATATAAAAAATCAGGAATTTTTTTCCGCCCCAGATGTTTTCGATAACGCCGCCGAACATCCACAGGGCAAACATATTGAATAAAATATGGTCCCAACCGCCGTGCATAAACATATAGGTGATAAACTGGTAAGGTTTGAAACCCGGGGCTCCCGGATAGTGTAATCCCAAAATGCTTGTCAGGTCGATATTGTATCTGTATAGCGATATTGTTGCCAGAAAAAAGAGAGCATTGATGATAACGAGGTTTTTTACCACCGGTGGCAATATTCTGAAACCTCTCGGTCTGTATTCGTTCATATTATTATTTTTCTAATTTTTAAAATATTATTTTTTATCACTTCAAAAAGCTTTCCAAATGCGAAACGGGGATAATTGCAACTATTTTTTCGCCTCCCGGAGCTATGTCGGGGAGCGAGCAGGCAAAGAGTTTGTCAAAAATGTCAGTCATCTCCTCTTCTGTCAGAACTTTTCCCTGTTTTATCGATGTGCGTGAAGCCAGAGTACGTGCAAGGCGTATTTTTTTATCGGTTCCCGGTTTGTTTAAAAATTTTTTGGCGTCTTCGACAATGGCTTCCAGTGTTCCTGCAATGTCGTTGTCGGACAAATCGGCAGGTACGCCTTTAACAATAACGCCTTTTTTACCGGTAGATAAGGTAAATCCCAAAGTTTTGAGTTCATTGCCGATACTCTTTATAAGTTCGATATCGGAAGGGGAGAAATGAATTTCGTGCGGAAAAAGTTGTTGTTGAGAAGCTTGGTTTTTTTCCGTGAATTTGTTCATGTAATTTTCGTACAAAATACGTTCGTGGGCTTTTTGCTGGTCAATAATCATCAATCCCGAGCGTACGTTGCAACAGATGAATTTTTTATGAATTTGGAAAAATTTGTATGTCTCTTTGTTTTGGCTCTCTTCCAGGCTTGAGTCGCTGTATTGGAGTTGTTCTGATGTTTTATTTTCAAAATTTTCAAAAAGGTTTTCCCAGTTTTTGTCACCGGAATTACGATTTTTAATAAATCCGGATGATATCCGTGATTGTTCATTGCTTTTAAAAGTGCTTTCGAACGGATTGTAATCGGGGTTGACGGTGATGGAAGGCGGTTTGATTTTGCCGGAGGGACGCGAATGGAAAGCATCGTTAAGTTCCCTGTCTTCGTCGAAATTCAGGGTTGGTGTTATGTTGTATTTTCCGATAGCCTCGCGGACCGAAGCGTGTACCACCGAGTAGATATATCTGCCGTCTTTGAAATTTACTTCGGTTTTGGTGGGGTGAATATTTATGTCGATATCGGCGGGGTTAATCACTATATTTAAAAAATAGGAAGGGTATGCGTCGGCAGGTAGAAGTTCGTTAAAAGCCGATGTTACCGCATGATTGAGATATGCATGTTTTACATACCTGCCGTTAACGAAAAAGTACTGTTCTCCTCTTGTTTTTTTTGCAAATTCGGCTTTGGCGATAAAGCCATTAATGGAAACGATATCGGTTTTTTGATTTACGGGCAACAGGCGTTCGCGGTATGTTTTTCCGAAAATATCTACAATTCTCTGTTTAAAATTGGCTTTTGGCAGTTTATAAACAAGTTTGTTGTTGTGATACATTGCGAAACCCACCTGCGGATAGACCAAAGCCACTCTGATAAACTCTTCGACCGAGTGGCGTGTTTCGGTAGTGTTTGATTTGAGAAAATTGCGTCTTGCGGGTACGTTGAAAAAGAGGTTTTTTACCGAAATTGTTGTCCCCGCTTTGCAGGCACATGGTTCGCTGCTTACAAGTTTGGAGCCTTCGATGATGAGGCAGGTGCCCAGTTCGTCCTGTTTGGGTCGTGTTTTCATCTCTACCCTGGCAATAGCCGCAATGGAAGCAAGAGCCTCGCCCCTGAAACCTAGTGTACGAATGGCAAACAGGTCGTCGGCTTTGGAGATTTTTGAGGTGGCATGCCTTTCGAAACTCATACGTGCATCCATGGCATTCATGCCGCAACCGTCGTCAACTACCTGAATAAGGGTTTTGCCGGCATCTTTAAGTACCAGACTTATTTCACCTGCCCCCGAATCCACCGAATTTTCGAGCAACTCTTTTATTGCGGAGGCGGGTCGTTGAATAACCTCTCCTGCGGCAATTTGATTGGCAACAGCTTCGGGCAAAAGTTTTATGATGTTCGACATGCTATTATCCTATTTATGAGTAAAACCGAAAATGGCAATAAGTTTTTCTATAAAATCGGTAAACAAGATAAAGTAAATGCTTCCCCCGATAAAAAGGAAAAAGAACAGATATGTTATAAGTTTTGAGAGGAGTGATTTTTCTCCGGCACCGGTTTCGCCTTTGCGCCAACGCTTGTCCATTTCCATGCGCAAACTTTCGCGCCGGCCAATATCTGATTTTAATCCCCTTTCGGCTTTTTTTCTTTCCCACTCCTCTTTTTCGGGGTCGTAATAACGCGGTTTAAATGAAAACCTTTTGGGTTTGGGTGTTCTGAAAAAGACAAAATTCATTTTTCTACTTTTTCGGCAAATTTACTTGTTTTTAGCGTCGCCTCGATACCAACCGGTACAAACGGTTAACAATTTTTCGTATTTTAGCAAAGTGTTGGAGGGTTGAAGTCGTCACCCTGTTTTCGGGAAAACGGTTGTGATAAAACAGAAAACCCCGTATTTGAAACAGACGGGAATCCGGAAATGGTTTTTCGTTGAAAAAAATATTGCAAATGAAAAAAAGATTTCTTTATCCCGTATTGGAAAAAACTTCGAAACCCGTGTGGTTGACGGTAATTGTCGCCTTGTATGTTTTTTTTCAGTTTGCTTTTAACGGACTTTTAGGAGTGAGTATGGCACACCTGAAAGAGATAGCCGGAGGCGTTTCGATGCCCGATGTGCATTTTTACTATACACATGATTTTATATATAATCTTTTTACGCTTTATGGTGACAAAGGAATTGATGAGTATATGAAAATACAACTTATCGATATGGTCTATCCGCTGGTTTATGCGTTGTTGCTCTCAACCCTGCTGTACCTCCCGTTTAAGAATACAAAAACCTTTTATCTGATATATTTTCCTTTTATTGCCTCTCTGTTCGACTATTTCGAGAATTTTACAATACGGTATCTGGCAACAACTTATCCCCGGATAAGTAATGGCGCCGCTCATTTTGCCGCTATATGTACATCGTGGAAGTGGATTTTTATAATTGCATCCGTTTTGTCGGTATTTTACGGGTTAGGTGCTATGGTATACAGGAAATATAAAAGGTAGCCGTCCTCTTATGGAGAGCGTTTTTATTTGGTTTTAAACAGCGGGATACCAACCGAGAGGTAAACTATTGAACCGTTAAAATATTGGGGATAATCTTTTTCGTCGCCCAAATGAACATAGGCGCCGAGCGTGAATCTGATTCCGCTGTAAGGTGCATATTTACCTTTATTTGCACCTTTATCCGACCTTTTCTTTTTTATGTCCACAAAAATACCCGTATTTAAATAGTTGCACGAAGGTTCGTGTTCGCTGATGTCCGATGCTCCGAGCCATTTTTTTGAAATTAACCCGAGCGAATACCCTACGTATGGCGATACTATTATTTTGTCGTTGTTAAGAATGCCGTATCCCAAATTGACACCTGCCTGGTTGTGCCAAGCATTGTCGCCTTCGTGCCACTTTTTGCCGTCGTCAAACTCCATACTCTTTTTGATTTTCGAGTAACCTCCGTCGAGATTTATTTGAAAAACAAAATTTTTGTAAATGAGGTCAAAAGTTATTGGTAACAAAAGTTCGTTGTTCACATATTCCGAAATGTTGTCCGTCATTATGCCGTATCCTATTGATGCGCTTCCTCCGAGCAAAGGTTTTATTTTTTCCCCCTTTTCCTGGGCATTCAGGTTTAATTGCGATAATACCAAAAACAAAACCGGTAAGTAAATGAACTTTGATTTCATAACGGTAAACTTTATTTTTATTAATGAATGAAAATATTTACAAACATATAAAAAATAATTAGATAGCTGGCGGTATGTGAGCCTCTTCGGGATGTTTTACTGCGTATAAAAGTCGGTTAACCGATTTTGTTCAAGGTTTATTTCCTTTTTTTACAAAAATTATTAAACGGTTAGTTGTGAAATTTCAGTTGTTTTTCTTTGTTGCGGTTTTTTTGTTTCGGATAAGCGTTTAATTTATTGTTTATAAAAAAATTTACCGGTTAACAATAAGCCTGCAAAAACAAAGATAGCAAAAAACAGACTGCCAAAGGCTAATTGCATTCCCCCCGACAGTATATGCCCGCTTGTACATCCTCCCGCCATTCTTGCTCCCGTTATTAAAATGAAACCGCCTGCAAATGACCATAAAACTCTTTTGATTTTGGAATTGCCTTTATGTATTTTCCAGTTTTCGTGTATTAATGTCAATTTAAAATCTTTTTTAATCAGTGATATTGTTAAGCCCGAGACAAATGCGCCAATCAAGAAAATAAATTCCCAATGTCCGGCTGTTTTTATTTCAGCAAAATAGTTGTTGTTTACTGTTCCCGTTAACAAATCCGATAAGTACGGAAAAGTTGTTGACGCACCGGCAGGTCTGCCTGCAAAATTGTTTGAAAACAGAATGACATTAAGCAAAGCCAAAGCGATACCTGAAAACACCCACTTTTTACTTTTGTCGTTATCTTTTTTGTGCAACCAAAAAGACAATAAAATAAAAACCATACCGGTTAACAACAACAGAACAAAAAACAAAGCATTGGTTCCCGTTACGGTATTCAGAGATATTTTTCCGAGATTTGGACCAAGAAAGGGTTTGATATATGGCAGTATTAAAGTATAAAAGAGCCCGCCCGTCAGCCCTCCGGCAATTCCTGTAACGGCATCTAAAGAGCCTTCGCCCGCCGATACGGCTAAGGTTCCGGGGCAATACCCTAAAATTGCCATTCCCGAACCAAAAATCAATCCGCCTGTAATTAATCCTCCCAAAATAAAAGGTTTGATGTGGTAGCCGGCTAATCCGGTTGCAATTTCAATGTTTAACATTATGGCTCCGGCACCTATTGCAATGGCAATTGCTTTGGCTACGGCATAATTCTCTCTTATTGCCAAACCGCTTATTACATTGTATTTGTTCAGATTTGCATATTGCAGAATTGCCCCGAACAAAATCCCCGAAATAAAAATCATAGTTGTCATATATCTGTCCCGTTTAAAAATCAGGGCAAAAATAGCGGTCGTTTATAACTAATCAAAATACTAAATAGTTATTAACGATAACTATAGGTTATAATTAAAAAGAAAGTCGATAAACAACTTCGAAGAGGAGGCATGGTATCCTTGTCTTGTGGCAACTCTGAATTTGCGGCGTAAACTGATGTTTTTAACATTCAACTTTACTATCTCTTTCAGTCGTAATTCTTTTTCGATTGATTTTTCCGATACCAAAGCGATTCCGTCAAAATCGCATAAAAAATTCTTAATGGCTTCGGTACTGCCCAAATGAATAAGTATATTAAGTTTGTCAAAATCGATATTTTGTTTTGCAAAAGCGTTTTTGATAACCTGGAGTGTTCCCGAACCTTTCTCTCTTAATACTATGGGTATTTCATAAAATTCGGAAATCGATATGTATTTCTTTTTTGCATAAACACTGTTGCAACCCGATACCGTTACTATTTCGTCGTCCGAAAAATCGATGTATTTGATATTTGGGTGTGAGGCAGCATTTTCCACCAATGCTATATCAATTTCGTTGTTTAGAAGTTTTTGCTCCATTTCGAAAGAATTTCCGTTAAATAAAAAGAGTTCTATTTTCGGATAGCGTTTATGAAAAGCCGCCAAAACTTTAGGTATAACATATTGTGAAATGGTGGAACTTGCCCCTATTCGTAAAACACCTTTAAAAGTATCGTTCAATATGCCAATCTCAAATTCAAGTTCCCTGTACATTCGGTTTATTTTTTTTAGATAATTGTAAGTGAGTTTACCGGATTTTGTCAGGAAAACTTTATTCCCTTTTCTTTGAAAGAGTGAGGTTTTCAGATTGTTTTCCAACTCTTTTATGTGTTTTGTTACGGCGGGTTGGCTTATAAAAAGTTCTTTTGCCGCTTTCGAGAAGCTTAAATTTTCGGCAACTTTTATGAATACTTTGTCTCTGTAATCCATTGTTTGTTTTTTGTTTTCCGGTTGCCGCAGGTTTGAGGTTGGTAAACCGGACAACCGGAAATTATTTTAATTTTTTTCTGTTGTCACTTGTGTCCGAGTCTTATCAAATTTTGTTAATACCGCCGCAATAAAATCTTCAGCGGTGAAGTACCACAACAAAAATAGGTAAAAAGGGTGTAACGGATACGGTATTACAAAAACATTGCTCCCTCCCTTGATAGTAGTCGAATTTCATTAATTTTGCACTTCACAAAATTTCAGTATGCGGTTTAATCATCCCGAATTTCTGTATGCGCTATTGGCGGTAATATTACCGGTGATAATTCACCTGTTTAATTTCAGGCGTCACAAGAAGTTGTTTTTCAGCAACATTGCTTTTTTGAAAAACATAACCATAGAGACGAAAAAGCAAAACAGGCTGAAGCACCTGTTGGTACTTTTGGCTCGCATATTGGCGATTGTCTTTATTGTTTTGGCTTTTGCAGGACCGTATTTTCCCCGTAACGAGGCGGTTATGCCGGGCAGCGGAGTTTCTATGATATATCTCGACAATTCGTATAGTATGAAAGCCGAAGGCGAAAGAGGACGTCTTTTTGATGAGGCATTGCGGCAAGCTGCCGGATATGTTAAAAAATCACCTAAAGACGAAAGATTTTACATTTCGACGAACAATCCCGCAAAAAGCGCCATTTTGGTCAACAAACAAGAAGCGGGACTGTTTCTCGGAAAAACCGTTGTGGGTGAAAACCGGCAAATGCTTTCGGCAGTAATAAAAAAAGAAAACCGTATAGCCTTAAAAAACAATTTGCATGCTAACAAGGTATTCCTCTTTTCCGACTTTCAAAAAAACCAAACGGATATTTTAAATACAAGTTTCGATACCTCATCGTTTTACTATTTTTTACCCTATTCCCACAAGACCCTTCACAACCTTTACATAGATTCCTGTTCGTTTGAAAATCCCGATTTATTGCCGGGTAAACAGCTGTTTTTAAAAGTGCGTGTACGAAATGTTTCAGCTTCGCCCGTAGAAAAAATCAGCGTAAAGCTAATTGTTGACGGTAAGCAGAAATCGTTGGCGGGAATTGATATTCCGGCAAACGGTAGCGCCCTGGTCAAGTTGGGTTTCAGGGTGGAAAACCAAGGGTGGCACAAAGGGATTGTGCGTATTGATGATTATCCCATAACTTTCGACGACAAACTGTTCTTTACTTTTAAAATAAAAAACAGTGTGGAAATTTTGGAGATTAACGATAAGGTTTCGGGTGCTTTTGATTACCCGCGAACACTTTTTTCGTCCGACTCCATATTTAACTTTACTTCGGTAACATATCTCAAAATAAACAATTACCGTTTTTCGAAATATAATCTCATAATTTTAAACGGTTTGACTACGGTTTCGAGCGGATTGGCACAATTGCTCGTTACTTTTGTTAACGGTGGTGGAAATTTGCTGGTTATCCCTTCGGCAAACGATAATAATTTTGACATTAACGCTTTGCTTAAAAAATTCGATGCGGGTTCGTTCGTTGCTTTAGACACCTTACCCGGCAGGGTTGCCGCCCTCAAAGAGAATAGTCCTTTGTTTGAAAAAGCCATATCGAAAATACCCGGAAACCCTGATTTCCCAAGTGTTTATAAACATTTCAGACTTCAATACCATTACCGTTCGGGTATGCAAACATTGCTGAGTCTTCTTAACGGCGACGATTTGGTTTCGATGAAAAAGAGTGGTAACGGAAAAATATTTCTCTTCTCGGTACCTTTGGACAGGAACTTTTCCAATATTCAAACGCATCCCCTTTTTACCGTGTTGATGTACGGAATTGCAACACAAGGAACGGGAGCCGGAAGGCTTTACTATTTTTTAGGTGCCGCAAATACTATTGTTGTAAATGATAATTTGCCCGCAAACAGGGATAAAGCCTTGGAGATAGTATTGCCGTCGGGCAAAAAATTTATTCCGGCGCAAAGACGGCAACAGGGAAAAATTATCCTTTCGTTGGAAAACGAAGGCGGCGAAGAGGGCTTTTACACCATTTTATCCGGCGATAAACCACTGGAAATATGTGCTTTTAATTATAACAGGCTGGAGTCGGACCCCGGTTTTTATACCGCCTTAGCACTCGACAGCCTTTTGAAAATTAAAAGATTGCCGCATTATACCGTTGCACGTAACAGCACAAAAATATTGAAAGAAGTTATTAACACCCCGCAGAAGGCATCGTTTTTATGGAAGCTATTTATTATTTTCGCACTTTTAATGCTTTTGATTGAGACAATAATACTGCGATTTTGGAAATAAAGATGTAAATGGAGGAACAGGAAAACAAACAGACACCGGAGAATGTTGACGGCCAGCCGGAACAGCAAGTCAGGAAAAGTCATTTGAGCGGAATGTACGAGAATTGGTTTCTCGATTATGCTTCATATGTTATTTTGGAACGTGCCGTACCCGATGTTGAAGACGGGTTAAAACCGGTTCAACGCAGAATATTGCATGCCATGAGCCGTTTGGACGACGGCAGGTTTAACAAAGTGGCAAACATTATTGGGCATACCATGCAGTTTCACCCGCACGGCGACGCCTCCATAGGGGAAGCCTTGATACAGCTCGGACAAAAAGAACTTTTGATAGATATGCAGGGAAACTGGGGTAATATTCTCACCGGCGACAGTGCCGCCGCTCCGCGATACATCGAAGCACGACTGTCGCAATTTGCCAAAGAGGTGGTATTTAACCCCAAAACAACAAAATGGAAACCCTCGTACGACGGAAGAAATAAAGAACCCGTGGCACTTCCCGTAAAATTTCCTCTACTGCTTGCCCAAGGGGTGGAAGGTATTGCCGTGGGACTTGCCTCAAAGATTTTGCCTCATAACTTTAACGAACTTATCGATGCTTCAATACGTTATTTGCAAGGCAAGGATTTTGATATTTATCCCGATTTCCTGACCGGGGGACTTGCCGATTTCTCGAAATACAATGACGGTCTTAGGGGAGGAAAGGTGAGAATACGTGCCCGTATCTCGCAACTCGAAAAAAACAAACTGGTGATTACCGAAATACCTTACTCCACAACCACAAGCTCGCTCATCGACTCAATAATCGCCGCAAATGATAAAGGCAAAATAAAGATAAAAAAAATTGACGACAACACGGCGCAAAATGTCGAAATAGTGATTTATCTTGCCAATAACGTCTCGCCCGACCAAACCATTGATGCCCTCTATGCTTTTACAAACTGCGAAATATCGATTTCGCCCAATTCGTGTGTTATTGCCGACAAAAAACCGCAATTTATCTCGGTAAAAGAGATTTTGAAACGGAATACCGACCAAACGGTTTATTTGCTTAAAAGAGAACTCGAAATAAGATTGCAAGAACTCGAAGATAGTTGGCATAACTCCTCGCTCGAAAAAATTTTTATAGAAAACCGCATCTATTTGCTTATCGAAAAATGCGAAACGTGGGAATGTGTTATTTCCACAATCGATAAAGGATTGGAACCTTTTAAAAAATTGTTGAAGCGGCAAATTACAAAAGAGGATATAGTCCGTCTTACCGAAATAAAAATAAAACGGATTTCTAAATACAACTCTTTTAAAGCCGACGAATATATAAAGAGTGTTGAATACGAGATAGACGAGGTGAAAAACCACTTAAACCACCTGATAGATTATGCCGTATCCTATTTCAAACATATTAAAAAGAAATACGGCAAAGGCAGGGAGCGGAAAACGGAAATTCGCAATTTCGATAACATTCAGGCCGCATCGGTAGCTGTGGCAAATCAAAAACTTTATGTTAACCGCCAGGAGGGTTTTATCGGAACATCGCTGAAAAAAGACGAATATGTTACGGAGTGTTCCGATATTGATGATATTATCGTTTTTAGAAAAAACGGAACATTTACGGTAACCAAAGTGGCTCCCAAAGTCTTTGTCGGAAAAGATATTATTCATGTTGATGTCTTTAAAAAGAACGACGACAGAACTGTTTACAACATGATTTACCGCGACGGCACAAGGGGAAAATATTATGTAAAACGCTTTTCGGTACTTGGAGTTACTCGCGACAAAGAGTACGACCTGACGGCAGGTACCGAAGGTTCAAAGGTGGTTTATTTTACCGCAAACCCCAACGGCGAAGCCGAAATAGTAAAGGTCCATCTCCGTCCCAAACCCAAAATGAAAAAGACAAGTTTCGATTTCGATTTCAGTACCCTTGCTATCAAAGGAAGAAATTCCAGAGGTAATATACTTTGGAAAAATCCTATAAAGAGTATTACAAAACGCGAAGAGGGTGTATCTACTTTGGGTGCGCGCGATATCTGGTACGATGAAACAGTACGCCGTCTTAATACCGACGAACGGGGAAAATACGTCGGAGCTTTTAAAGCCGACGATAAAATAGTTACCATTCTCTCTACAGGCGAATTCAAACTTACATCTTACGACCTCTCAACCCACTTTGACGACGAAATGATATTTATTGAAAAATTCGACCCGGCGAAAATCATTACCGCTATATATCTCGACGGCGAACAAAAAAAATATTATCTGAAACGTTTTCAAATTCCTGAAAGCAGTGTGGTAAACAAAAAATACGCTTTTGTCCCCGAAACCAAAGGCTCCAAACTCATAGCCTTCTCGTTGGATTATTTGCCGAGGGTGGAAATGGAATTAAATCCTGGGAAAAACAATGAAATAGAGTTCGAAATTATTCCCGCAGCCGACTTTATTGCCGTTAAAAGTTACAAAGCCAAAGGAAAACGGTTGACAACAAAGGAGGTGAAAAAGATTAAATTTATTGACCCTTTGCCTTATACTCCTCCGGAAGTAGAAGATGGGGAGGACAACGGAGAGGTAAACCAAGAGGCGCAGGAAGATGAAAACGGTGAAAACAGCTCCCGCCAAAACGGAAGCCCCTCAAAAGGCGATACAACCCCTCCTGACAATACGGCTACCCGGCCCCCAAAAGTTGACCCCGAAACGGGACAGTTGGAACTGTTTTAATAAAAATCTATTGCCTTGTTCAATAACATAAGCATATCATATCAAGGATGGACGGTGGCGGCAGTGGTGGCAACGGCACTGTTTTACACTCTTCTGCTCTATTATAAAAACAAAAACGGAAAACTCCCCGCAAAATGGATAGTGCCCCTGAGTATTTTAAGGTTTTTGTCGGTATTCCTAATAGCATTTTTACTGTTATCGCCTTACATGGTAATTAAAAACAAAAACGTTCAAAAACCCTTGCTTATCTTTGCGCAAGACAATTCGGCTTCCATTCTCTTAAACGACGATTCTGCTTGGTATTTACAAAAATATCCCCTCTTGCTTCACAAATTATATCGTAATTTAAGCCCGGATTTCGATATAGACACATTGCTTTTCGGCTCGCAAGTTACCGCCGGAGGTACTCCCGGATTTAAAGACGGGGTCTCCGATTACGGAATGCTTTTCAATAAAATAGCGAGTGATTTTGCAGGGGAAAAAACGGCTGCAATGATTGTTGCCGGAGACGGCATATTCAACAGGGGTTTCGACCCTTCCGATGCCGCAACAAACGTTACCTTTCCCGTTTTTACTCTTCTGCTTGGCGATACTACACATTACAGCGACTTGAAAATAAGAGAGGTTAGATGCAATTCCATTGTTTATAAGAACGACATCTTTCCTGTGGAAGTAACCGTATTGGCAAACGGAATGAAGGGGGTAAATGCCAAATTGCTGATAACTGACGGTAAAAAAAAGGTAAGTGAAAAAAAGATAACGGTTACCGGCGACAGGTTTAACAAAACATTGAAATTTTTTCTGTCTCCGGAAAAGGCGGGAAAAATTCATTACAAAATATCTTTTGTGTCGCAGGCTCACGAAAACAATGAAAACAACAACCATTACGATCTTTTTGTAAATGTGTTGAAAAACCGGCAAAAAATTCTCGTTCTTGTTTCGTCGCCCCATCCCGACGTTGCTGCCTTGCGGCGAAGTTTGGAAAACGGAAAAGATAACAGGGTGGAGGTGCGCAACATAAACGGCAAACTGCCCGCACCGTTAAACTACGATTTGATAATTTTACATGGAATTCCCCGGAATTACAGCGAGTATAAAACAGTAAAAAATATTCAAAAAAGAGAGATACCGCTTCTGTTTATTTTGGGTTCCGGAATGGATTTTTCGCTTTTCAACCGTCTGAATGCGGGTTTACAGGTGAAATCGACCATAGGAAAGACGGAAGACGCTTTGGCGCACTTTAACAAAGGTTTTACGCTTTTCGGGTTTGACGAGGATGACGGAACGGCGCTGGAGCAGATGCCGCCTCTTATTGTGCCTTTCGGCAACTGGTCGTTCGACCCCGCCTTTTCGGTTTTGGCTTATCAAAAAGTTGCAGGCTTAAATACAAAATATCCTTTGTTGGTTTTCGGAGAAAAAGGGGGAGTGAAAACCGGTTTCGTTTGCGGTGAGGGGCTTTGGCTTTGGCGGATTCACGACTTCCTTAAATTTGACAATACCGCGGCTTTCGACAATCTCGTCACAAAATCGGTTCAATATCTTGTGACACGTACTGACAAACGCCTTTTTAAAGTAAAAACCCGCGAAAAATACAATTTACTTTCCGATATTGTCATTGGTGCCGAACTTTACGACAAAGCTTACAATCCTGTTGCCAATGCCGAAATATCATTGAAACTAACCGGAGAAAACGGGGATGTTTTCAATTATTCGTTTTTGCCCGAAGAAAAAACCTATTCGTTGAATCTGGGAAGGCTCCCGGCTGGAGTTTATCATTACGAAGCGGTTGCACAACAGGGAAAAGAGACCTATACCGATAAAGGCTCGTTTGTGGTTAACAATGTAACTTTGGAAAGTATGAATACCGTTGCTTCCGCCGCTATCCTTAATAGACTTTCGTCGCAACACCGGGGAAAAATGTTTTTCAAAGAAAATATCGATTCAATTCCGTATTATTTAAAAAAATCGGGAAAATTCCCGAAGACAATATCCTATAACGAACGGTACAAAGAGTTTCTCGATATTCTTGTTGTGGCGCTGCTTATTTTCCTCCTTCTTGCCCTTGAGTGGTTCCTTAGAAAATTTTTCGGAAATTATTAAATTGGTGGAAATGCAGGATTAAACCTTCATGCATTGGTATCTGAAAAGAATTAAAAAAAAAGCCGGCATTACACCGGCTGAATACAAACTTTTTATGAAAAGTAAGATTAGTAGGTCATTTTTTCAATCAAATCGACCACGCGGTTAGAGTAACCCCATTCGTTATCGTACCATGAGAGCACTTTTACGGTTTTTCCTTGTACCATAGTTGATTGTGCGTCGAAAATCGACGAGTGGCTATTGTGAATAACATCTACCGAAACAATTGGGTCTTCGCAATATTCGAGGATGCCTTTCATGGGTCCGTCGGCGGCCTCTTTCATTGCTGCATTTATTTCATCTTTCGATGCTTCTGTTTTCAGGTTTACCACCAAATCGACGAGCGAACCTGTGGGGGTCGGAACTCTCACCGCCATGCCGTCCAACTTGCCGTTAAGGTCGGGAATAACTTTTCCGACCGCTTTGGCGGCGCCGGTAGTGGTAGGTATTTGCGAAACCGCTGCAGAGCGTGCACGGCGCAGGTCTGAATGTGGTGCATCCAAAATGCGCTGGTCGTTAGTGTAAGAGTGTATGGTGGTCATAAGCCCGTTTTCGATGCCGAAACGGTCGTTCAAAACTTTTGCCACGGGTGCAAGGCAGTTGGTGGTACAACTGGCATTCGACACACACTGGTCGGTATCGCGCAATTCGTTGTCGTTTACTCCCATAACAATCATGTTGTCTATATCGTCTTTTGCAGGTACGGTAAGAACAACTTTTTTGGCTCCGTTTTTCAGGTGGTCGCCGTAGCCGCCTTTGTTACTCTCCTTTTGGCGGAAAATACCTGTCGATTCCACCACCACATCGGGAGTTTGCGCCCATTTAATGTCAAGGGGCGAACGTTCGGCGGTTACCGGAATTTCAACCCCGTTAACGATAAGGCTGTTGTCGTTGTATTCAACGGTGCCGTTAAATTTTCCTTGTGTCGAATCGTATTTAAGAAGATGTGCAAGTGTTTTGGTGCTTGTCAGGTCATTTATTCCTATTACTTCGAGGTTGTCTCTCTCGAGAGCAATTTTAAAAACGTTTCGTCCTATTCGTCCGAAACCGTTAATTCCTATTTTAATTTTTGTCATGGTTTTAGTTTTTTTTAATTAACAACTCTTTTTTAATTTAATAACAGTATCTTTGTAATTGTCCTTTGCTTTGCAAAAGTATCAATTAACGCGTTATTAAATACATTCTTATTTTAAGTTATGGAAAAAAAATTCGTATCGAAAGCCCTTGAGGCAAACCTTGCCGAAACACGTTATAAAGATATAAAAATTAAACCTGAATATCAGGAGTTTATAGATTTGTCAAAAAAATACTACGGAATCCATAAACGCGCAAACGATTGCATAATAGAATATCAGCACCCCTTTTCAAACAGAAAATTTGTGGTTGAAGAGCTTCGCAAGATTTTGCTTACCGATTATTGGTTTTATTGCACCGTTGAAAATCCCGCCAAAGCTTTTGAAATTCCCCTTCAGCTTCTGAAAAATATTTTGGGCGAGCACCATCCCGTGGAACTTAACTTGCTCGTTATAAGAACGCTTCTCGAATTTGCGCAAAAAATATACGGCGATGACAAAACTCCCGGTACTCTTGTTAACAGGGTTTGCCAAATATTAAATTACGGATTTAAAGGAAACGAACGTTCATATATAGAAGCTGCAAAATATTTTGAAAAATATTTAAAAGATATTGCCCTCGACAACGAACTGAAAGATGAGGTTTTCGGCTTGACTCAAAAAGTATATTTGGCGAACATTACCTTTTGGGAAAATAGTGCCGTTGTGGAAGAATGGATTTCGGACAGGAGGGACATTATAAAAACGGACGAAAAGGTAATAATAAACCGTATAGGGAAACCATATTTTGAACAATTGAGAAAAAGAACCCGAGAAATAAAAAGTTGGAAAGTGCTGACGGAAGAGATTCCCGATTTTGATGATATCGCCGACAGGTTCGCCGCAACGGTTGATATCTTCGAAACCTTTATGGAAAAATTTTATTTTATCTTTTTCTTGTTAAAACTGGAAGGTATGCAGTTGCACCGCGAGCGTCTAATATGGAAACTCAACAGGATGCTCGTACAGATAATGGATGAGATAGAGCCGGATAAAATCAAAGAGTTTATCGATCAAATTTTCGAATATGCCGAAGAGTTGCGAAAAGAACACATGTCGTCGGTATTGGATATCTTTCTCACCGTAGGAAAAAAAGTTATTGATATAAGCAAAACAAGCGAAAATCCGTTGATAGCATATTTCGAGTCGAAGTTGATAAATTTCGGTTTCGAGACCCCCGGAATGGTGTATGTCAATGAGGAGTGGCAACTCGACGTAAACGATAACCATTTAAAAAACATAAGGGTATGGTTGGAACTTATTGAGTATTCGCAATCGGAAATGGAGAGGCTTTTGTCGGCTCTTATCGTAAATTTGAAACTCGGCGGCATTTTCATTAGCGATACCGATTTGTTTCAGCGCGATATAACTAAGATACTGAACTCGAACATCGCCCCTTTTTACAAAAAGGTAAAACAGCTGACGCGTATCTTTCCCGTATATTTTAACGAAATAGGTGCCGAGGGTGATATAAGGAAGGTTACTACAACTATGGACGAACTTACCCATCGTCAAGATAAATTGATACATTTTTTGCGGAAACAGGTTCATACCGAAAGCAACAACACCCTTATCGGTCTTACCGAAAAAATATTCCGTTTTTGGTGCGACGGTAATTTGAATGCTTTGAAAAACATTCTGCCTCACAATGTTTACGACAGTATAGACAAAAAAAGCAAGTGGTTCGCTCCGGTTCACAGTATGGTAAAAGAGATGTGCCGTTTGGAAAATGCAAGCCCGGAAGAACTTCTGAATTTTGATAATGAACGCTATGAGCGGCTTTTAAATAAGCTTACAAAAACCAATGAGTTGGATTTGGAACGTTTGCGCGATATACACCGCTTGTATGCTTTCCTTAAAGAAAAGTACTCCTTTGAGTCGGTGGATATAATAAAACTGCTCAAACACTACTCTTACATTCCCGATGAAGATATTGACAAACTTCGTAAAGCCCTCGACGAAAACGATTTCGAAGACTCGTTAAAGCTGATTTACAGTTTTATGAATAAGCTGAAAGAGATAATTTTTAATCCCGAACCGAGTAAAGCCTGGGAAAATATTTATCACAAACGCCACATTGCCATAGGCATTCCTTCTATGTACGGTGTTTACCGCGAACCCAAATTCGAAGCCCTCGGTTTGACATTCAGACTCGAAAAGGTTGCCACACGTCTTATGGAGAAGGTGGTGGAGCAGATAAATCTTAATTATATATCCGCCAAAACCCTAAGCAACATTCACACTATTTTGGAATATTTTCGCGAAGGGCTGGAACTCGACGGAATTACAAATCAAAGTTTCAATTCAAACCTCCTTATGCTCAAATACAGCTTGAGGTCGCAGAGTTTTTCGTTTCATCAATATATTAATATTTTTAAGTTTATAGCCGATGATGTAAAACGCACTTTGAATAAATACTTTTTCAAGTCGTACGAGTTGCCGTTGCAAATTATAGTGCCTCAACTTTTTAACAAAGACGGAAAACTAAAAGGGCGCAAACTGGAAGAAAAGGTAAACCGCATATCCGAACAGTTTTACCGCGATATTATGGCCGAAGCATTTTTAATGCAACCTCTCGACAACTTTGTTTTGAGAATAACCGAATCGTTGCGTACCATGGCCGACAGCCTGTCGCCCGATACCATACGCGAGATTATGTCGTACAATTCCGATTTGATAATAGCACGTTTGAGCAAACCGAACCGCGATATCGACAATCAGGTTTTTCTCGGCTCCAAAGCTTACCATTTGAAAAATTTGAGGATGAAAGGGTTTCCGGTACCTCCCGGATTTGTTCTTACTACCGAGGTGTTCAGACGTCACAAAGCTATATTGTCGCATCCCGAATTGAGAAAAGAGATGCACGAAAAGATAAAAAGACATTTAAACAGAATGGAGAAGCGTACAAAGTTGAAATTCGGCAATCCTGC
Organism: uncultured Lentimicrobiaceae bacterium; assembly: GCA_964549335.1. GTDB lineage: Bacteria > Bacteroidota > Bacteroidia > Bacteroidales > F082 > Sulfidibacterium. Next base: position 21,603 of record CAZJUQ010000050.1, read on the forward strand.
AAATCCTCTTCTTTTGTCGGTACGTTCAGGAACGGCAATATCAATGCCCGGAGCTATGGATACGCTTCTTAACGTGGGTATGAATGATAAAATTACGGAGAGCCTTGCCAAACAGCCGGGGTTTCAGTGGTCGGCGTGGGACTCGTACCGCCGCCTGCTGCAAAGTTGGGGCATGGCTTTCGGTTTGGAACGCGATGATTTCGATGCCATAATGAACAGATTCAAGGTGGATTACAATATCAACAAAAAAACCGATTTCAGCGGAAAGATGATGCGCGAGATAGCTTTCGCTTACAAACAAAAACTCAATGACGAAAATATTGTTTTCGAGCAAGACGTTTTTAAACAGTTGTTAACAACCATTAATCTTGTATTTGAGTCCTGGTCGTCCGAACGGGCTATTGTTTACAGAAAACATCTTGAGATAGCTAATGAATGGGGTACTGCTGTTATTGTCCAGCAGATGATTTTCGGCAATAAAACCGTAAATTCGGGTAGCGGGGTTGTGTTTACCCAAAATCCCAAAAAACAGCAACAGGGTGTCCACCTGTACGGCGATTTCAGTATGCGAAGCCAAGGCGAAGATATTGTTGCGGGATTGATAAAGCCGCGTCCGGTAAGCAAATCGCAAGTAAACGGACAAAACGGTGATAATTTATCCCTCGAAGAGCTTTTCCCGCAAATATACAAACGGCTTTACGACATGGCAGTGGAACTTACCGAAAACCTCGGATACAGCCATCAGGAGATAGAGTTTACTTTTGAATCGGAAAAGGCGGAAGATTTATACATATTGCAAATTCGCGATATGGATATGGCGGCTTACGAAACTGTTGACAGATTTAGTGTCCCCGTTGATAAAATGAAACTTGCAGGCAGGGGTATTGGTATCGGCGGCGGTGCCCTTAACGGTCGCGTGGCCATTGATATGGAGGATATAGAACTTTTAAGAAAAAAATACCCCGGCGATGCTATAGTGTTAATCCGTCCCGATACCGTTCCCGACGATATAGGTATGATTTTCGAAACCGACGCTTTGCTTACAGCCAAAGGCGGTGCCACTTCGCATGCCGCCGTAACTGCCGTCAGGCTCGGAAAAACATCAATAGTGAATTGTACGGGACTGCTTGTGTACGAAGACAAAAAGCGCTGTGTGCTGAATGATTTTAATTTTAAAACAGGTGATAAAATAGCACTGGACGGCTCGCTCGGGAATGTTTACAAAGGGCATTATCCCATCGACAGCAGCAAAACCCACTCCTCGTTTACAATATGATTTGTTTTGCCCGTTGTTTAGCAACGGTGTAAACTAAAAACTTGCCTCTAACAACTTTTTGAGTACTTTTGCGCACATGGAAAATATCAGAAATTTTTGCATTATAGCTCACATAGATCACGGCAAAAGCACCTTGGCCGACAGACTGTTGGAATTTACGGGAACGGTATCGGAGCGCGACTTACAAGCTCAGGTGCTCGATGATATGGAGTTGGAACGCGAACGCGGTATTACCATTAAGAGTCATGCCATTCAGATGGATTACGAGCACGGAGGCGAAAAATATAAACTAAATCTGATAGATACACCGGGACATGTGGATTTCTCGTATGAGGTATCGCGTTCCATTGCCGCTTGCGAAGGTGCACTGCTTGTGGTTGATGCAACCCAGGGCATTCAGGCGCAAACAATTTCGAACCTCTATCTTGCAATAGACCACGACTTGGAAATTATTCCCGTACTTAATAAAATGGACCTTGACAACGCTATGCCCGACGAAGTTAAAGATCAAATAGTGGATATGATAGGATGCGACTACGACGATATTATTGAGGCAAGCGGAAAAACAGGTTATGGTGTCGACAGAATACTCGAAGAGATAATAAACAAAATACCGCCCCCCGAAGGTGACCCCGGCGCTCCTTTACAAGCACTAATTTTCGACTCGGTTTTTAACTCGTTTAGGGGAATAATAGCATATTTCAGAATCTTTAACGGCGAAATTCATGCGGGCGACAGGGTTAAGTTCGTAAATACCGGAAAAGAATATAACGCCGATGAAATAGGTGTGCTAAGGCTTAAGCAAGAACCCCGCAAGGTGCTTAAAACCGGTGATGTTGGATATATAATATCGGGCATTAAAACTTCAAAAGAGGTTAAAGTGGGCGATACCATTACTCATGTCGAAAATCCTTGCGAAAGTGCAATTGCCGGTTTCGAAGATGTAAAACCCATGGTGTTTGCAGGTATCTATCCCATCGATGCCGACGAGTACGAAGATTTGCGTACGGCAATGGAAAAATTGCAACTTAATGACGCTTCGCTCACTTTCGAACCCGAATCGTCCGCTGCACTCGGCTTCGGTTTCCGGTGCGGTTTTTTGGGACTCTTGCATATGGAAATAGTGCAAGAACGTCTCGACCGTGAGTTTAATATGAACGTTATTACCACCGTGCCCAATGTTTCGTACAGGGTGGTTACAAACAAAAAAGAGGTTATTGAGGTGCATAACCCTTCGGGATTGCCCGAACAAAAATATATCGACCATATAGAAGAACCTTACATAGAAGCACAAATAATTACCCGTACCGAATACATAGGTCCTATAATTACACTCTGCCTTGATAAACGTGGTGAGTTGAAAAACCAGGTTTACCTTACGGGAAACCGTGTGGAAATTACCGTCGATATGCCGCTCGGCGAAATAGTTTTCGATTTTTACGATAAATTGAAAAGTATTTCGAAAGGTTATGCCTCGTTTGATTATCATATATCGGGTTACCGTCCCGCAAAATTGGTAAAACTCGATATTTTGCTTAACGGCGAATCGGTGGATGCCCTGTCAACACTTATTCATCACGATAACGCATATAGTTTCGGACGCCGTATTTGTGTTAAACTTAAAGACCTTATCCCGCGCCAGCAGTTCGATATTGCAATTCAAGCCGCAATAGGTGCAAAGATAATTGCCCGCGAAACCATAAAAGCCGTTAGAAAAGATGTAACAGCCAAATGTTACGGCGGCGACATTACACGGAAAAGAAAATTGCTCGAAAAACAGAAAAAAGGTAAAAAACGTATGAGACAGGTGGGCAATGTGGAAGTGCCGCAACAGGCTTTCCTTGTGGTTCTCAAACTTAACGATTAATTTTTTACCTGTACAATAAGTGATTGGGCGAACAAATTGAATTATTATGACTCTGAAAGAGGCTCAACAAAGAGTTGACGAATGGATAAAAACATTTGGCGTCAGATATTTCGACGAACTTACCAATATGGCATTGCTTACCGAAGAGGTTGGCGAAGTGGCAAGAATTATGGCACGAAAATACGGCGAACAGTCGTTTAAAAATTCCGATTTGGAGCATGACCTTGCCGATGAAATGGCTGATGTTTTGTTTGTTTTGATTTGTATAGCCAACCAAACAGGTACGGACCTCGAAAAGGCGTTCGAAAAAAATTTGGCGAAAAAAACATCGCGCGACAAAAACCGGCATTTGGAAAACAGGAAACTTTCAGCAAAATAGATAAAAGTCAATTGTCCGTGTTTTTCAGCTTTGGTTGCAATTACATCCTTTGTCAGCTCTCTTTTTGAAAATTTAATTACCGCTTATCAAACCGGAATGACAGGAGAAACCGGGATATGTAAAATGGAGGCTTATTACCCTTGTCGATAACCGTTGTTACTCTTTTTTAAGTAAACAAAAATAAAAACTTTATCCTTTTTACCCCATTGTCTTTAATAAATTGTAATTATTCCTAATTTTACGCCTTGTATTATGGATACAATAAAAGAAAAGGCATTGAAAAACACGGGGCTTTTATTCGGTTCGTTCAACCCGGTTCATACGGGGCATCTGATACTGGCAAATTATATGGCCGAGTTTACCGATCTGGATGAGGTTTGGTTGGTGGTGTCGCCTCAAAACCCGTTAAAAGAGAAAAAAAGCCTTCTTGCCGATTATCATCGTTTGGCATTGGTACGTCTCGCTTTGGAAGATTGTACCAAGATTAAAGTTACCGATATAGAATTTAAGATGCCGAAACCATCTTATACCATCGATACGTTAACTTGGTTGAGCGAGAAATATCCCGGCAGGAAATTTTCGGTGATTTGCGGTACCGATATTTTCAAATCCTTTAAAAAGTGGAAAAACCACGATGTTTTGCTGGATTTGTACGACTTTTATGTTTACCCTCGCCCCGGATACGGTTTGGGAGAGTACAAAAAATATAAAAATATTCATCTTTACGATGCTCCGTTAATGGAACTCTCTTCGAGTTTTATACGTAAAGGTATTAAAGCCGGCAAAAATATGGAATTTTATATGCCTGAAAAGGTCTATCATTATATTAAAGAGATGCATTTTTACGAAAAATAGGATGCCATTTTAAAAAAACATCAGATGAAAAACATAATAATAACCCTTGTGGCTTTGTTTACGGTACAATTGTTATCTGCTCAAGATTTGGATATTTACCAAAAACGTAAAAATTCCAACTATCAACTTCCTTACATGAACAAACAGATGAGTTTGGAAGAGTTTCAACTGTTGAACCGGACGTTGCGTTTGCAAGATATGATTTACGCAATGGTGGTTCCCGGATATGTGCATTTCAAAGCCAAAGACCCGGGCGTGGGTTGGACAATGGCCGGCGTAAGAATTGCGGGTTTCGGAGGTCTGGCTTACATTTATTTAAAAGGTAATTACACTATAAAAGAGCTGTTTTCAAAAGATGGTACCGACCTGCCGGATTATCAGGAATTTAAAAATCAAAAAAATATTGCAATAGCCTCTTTCGGTCTGATTTTCGGTTCTTATCTCTTCGATTGGATTCACGGCAAACACCGGCTCGATAAAAAGCAGGAATATATACGTTACAAATACGGCTTAAAATTTAATTTACAAACCGGAACGCTCAATAACGGCGTTAAAAATATTGTTTATCCGGGTTTGAAAGTGCAATACGATTTTTAGTGTAAATAAAAATTATCAAAGTGAAAAAGATATATACATCATTAATGTTTTTGTTTTTGTCGGTTGTTCTTTTTGCGCAATCAATTAATACCGAATTGGTGTACCTCCGGCTTGTCAACGGACAAAAGGATAAAATGCTGATAAAAGACAACCTGCGGAATGCCGAATTAACCGCCGATTCGCTATTTTTTGTTCACAAGGCAAAAGTTAACGACAGTGTCGGCGGGCTTGCAGCTAAGGCTGTCGTTCAACAAAAAGACGATTTGTTGGCATCGTATTTTTTCAAAGAGTTGGGAATGAGTTATTTTTATACAAAAAATTATCCTATGGCCATGTTTACCTTTTTGCGCCAAAGGTATTTTTATCCCAATGATACCTTAAACGAAATAGTAAGCGCTTATTTTGTTGATGCCGCGGCTTTTTCGGGAATTAAGAAAAATATTGCGGAATTTTTGTTGCGAAAAAGCGACCCCGCTACTTTAAATAAAATACCTTTTGAGGAAAGGAAAGTTATGTTTTTGGATAAAGTGATTTTCCTCAATCTCGAACCGTTGAACGGTGAACTTTCAAAGTATGTTGATTTTACGAGGGAGTCGAATGTGAAAATACCGGAATTTGTCTCCAAATGGGCTTTTTTGACCAAGATAAATGTGCCGCATTCATTGATGGAAGGCTATATGAATTATTATAAAGGGGCTCTTGATTCGTTGAATTTTAAACAGAAAAAAATTATGTACCGCAAAGCCGCCCGTTATTATTTAAAGCACAATGCTTGGGTGGAAAGTGATAAATACATCGGACGATATTGCGGATTGCCGTTGAAAATCAATAACAGGATAACTTGTTGTTGGTTGAAGTTGAGACGTGGATTGCACTTATAAAAAAAAAGAGGCTGCCCCGTTAAGTTATGAGACAGCCTCCTTTTTTTATAACGGAATATTTCCGTGTTTTTTCAGCGGATTGCTGTCCGATTTTGTGGAAGTCATTTCCAATGCTTCATGCAGTTTTTTACGTGTTTCGCGCGGATAAATTATTTCGTCGATATATCCTATTTCTGCAGCTTTATACGGACTGGCAAAATTGTCGCGGTATTCCTGTACCTTTTGTTTCCGTTCCTCGGGGTCGGTATTTTTGTAAATAATATTTACGGCTCCCTCGGGACCCATTACTGCTATTTCGGCGGTTGGGAAAGCATAGTTAACGTCGGCGCCTATATGTTTGCTCGACATAACATCGTAAGCTCCGCCGTATGCCTTACGGGTAATAACTGTAATTTTGGGAACGGTTGCTTCGGCAAAGGCGTATAACAGTTTGGCGCCGTGTTTGATAATTCCTCCGAACTCCTGTGTTGTGCCGGGTAAAAATCCGGGAACATCTTCGAAGGTTATCAACGGGATGTTAAAAGCATCGCAAAACCGTACAAAGCGGGCAGCTTTTGTGGAGCTGTCGATATCGAGAACTCCTGCCAAAACCTGAGGTTGATTGGCAACAATACCCACGGGTCGGCCTCCTATCCTGGCAAAGCCCACAATGATGTTTTGAGCATAATGCGGCTGAACTTCAAAGAAATGACCGTTGTCAATAACCGCGGTTATAATCTCTTTCATGTCGTACGGTTTGTTGGGGTCGACAGGCACTATGTTGTCCAGTTTCGGCTCAACACGGGTAAGGTCGTCGGTACAGGGTTTCACCGGCGGGTCTTCCATATTGTTTAAAGGCAGGAAACTCATAAGTTCTCTAATCATCATCATTGCCTGCTCGTCGTTTTCGGCGGTAAAGTGAGCCACTCCGCTTTTTTTGTTATGAGTCATTGCTCCGCCCAGCTCTTCTTTTGTAACCTCTTCGTTGGTAACGGTTTTGATAACATCGGGACCTGTTACAAACATATACGAGGTCTCTTTTACCATAAGAATAAAGTCGGTAATTGCCGGCGAATAAACTGCTCCTCCCGCACAAGGTCCCAGTACGGCGGATATTTGGGGAATCACTCCCGAACTTCTTACGTTGCGGTAAAAAATGTCGGCATATCCGGCAAGGCTCTGCACACCTTCCTGAATACGGGCTCCACCGGAGTCGTTAAGCCCTATTACGGGAGCTCCCATCTTCATTGCCATATCCATTATTTTTGTTATCTTGTTGGCATTGGCACGACTGAGCGACCCTCCGAAAACGGTAAAATCCTGGGCAAAAACATACATCAGCCTGCCGTCTATTTTGCCGTATCCCGTTACCACTCCGTCGCCCAATATTTTGTTTTTGTCCATGCCGAAGTCGGTGGCGGTATGGGTTACGAATTTGTCTATTTCTACAAAAGTGCCGGGGTCTAACAAAGCGTTAATCCGTTCGCGTGCCGTTAAACGTCCGGCTTTGTGCTGTCTGTCAATACGCTCTTGTCCGCCGCCCAATTCGGCTTTGCGGTGTTTCTCTTCAAGAACTTTTATTTTCGATTCCAATGACATTTTTCTTATTTTTTTATGTTTTTATTTATTCAAGAATTATCAGAGGTTGATTTCCGTCGATATTGTCGCCCTCTTTTACAAGTATCTCTTTAATGATGCGGTCTTTTGCCACTTTGTATTCGCTCTCCATTTTCATTGCCGAAACAATGATGACGGTTTCGCCGGCTTTAACTTCCTGACCCTCTTTTACGAGTATTTTAACCACTTTGCCCGGCATAGGAGTTTGTATGCTGTTTGAATCGTCGGCATCTTCGCCTTTGACGCTTCTTTGATATCTTGTTTCGGCATCAATAATTTCTAAATCGTAATTGTTGAAACCGTTGCGGGCAACATATTTTTTGTTTCCTGTTTTTACCAGTTCTATGTTATGGCTTTTCCCGTTGTTCAGTACCGAATAGACTCCTTTTTGAACTTCCAAAACATCAAGTGTGTAGCGGCGTCCGTCTATTTCGGCTTCAACAATGTTTCCTTTCCGTTTCAATACGGCGATATCTTTATCTTCACCGTTTATATTTATTTGGTATGACATATTAATTGATTTAGGGTTTTACAAACGTATTACACTCCGTTTTCTTCCGAAAAATTTCCATGCATTTACGCTCTTGGCGTTGTTGTTTTCCGGTGTTTTTAAAGAGTTCAGATAATCGACAAATGCAACAATGGCGGTAATGTCGTCGGTTTCGCGGTTTTCCGTTACAACAGGCTTAAGTTCGTCGGCATGATCCTGAACAAAATGGGTGTTGTATCTGCCGTTTACAAAGGCGGGAACATCCATTATTCTCCTCAAATATGATATTGATGTTTTGACGCCTGTAATTTTATAATTTTCCAAAGCTCTTTTCATACGGTTAATTGCTTCGGTACGTGTTTTGCCCCATACTATCATTTTTGAAATCATGGGGTCGTAAAACATGGGTATTTCGTACCCGGGGTACACGTAGCCGTCGTGTCTTATGCCAAAACCGAGTGGTTCGCACAAATGATGGATTTTCCCCGGACTGGGCATAAAATTGTTGTCGGGGTCCTCGGCATAAATTCTCACTTCAACGGCATGACCGTTTTGCGACAATTCATCTTGTTTAAACGACAGTTTTTCTCCGTTGGCAATGTTAATCTGTTCTTTTACCAAATCGACTCCCACGACCATTTCGGTGATAGGATGTTCCACCTGAAGCCGTGTGTTCATCTCCAGAAAGTAGTAGTTCAGGTCGTCGTCAACAATGAACTCTATGGTTCCGGCGCCTGCGTAATTCACCGCTTTTGCTGCCGCTACCGCATGTTTTCCCATCTCATTCCGTACTTTGTCGGTCATTATGGGCGAAGGTGTTTCTTCTATAACTTTTTGATGCCTGCGTTGTACGGAGCATTCGCGTTCGAAAAGGTGAACACAATTTCCGTGTTTGTCGCAAACCACCTGAAACTCGATATGATGAGGAGAGTTAATGTATTTTTCCACATAAACGGCATCGTCGCCGAAAGCGGCTTTTGCTTCCGATTTGGCGGCATTTACCGCCGAAACAATATCTTCTTCTTTGGTTACTAATCTCATTCCTTTTCCGCCGCCACCGGCACTTGCTTTTACCATTACCGGTAATCCTATCTCCTTGATGACTTTAACAGCCTCTTTAATGTCTTTTATGGGTTCTGTGGTGCCGGGTACAACGGGAACCCCCGCTGCAATCATTGTTTTGCGTGCCGTTATTTTGTCTCCCATGGTGTTTATGGCATATGCTCCCGGTCCTATAAACTCTATGCCCTCTTTTTTGCAGCGCTCCGAAAAACCTGCATTTTCCGACAAAAAGCCGTATCCGGGATGTATTGCATCGGCTCCCGACTTTTTTGCAGCCTCTATTATCTTGTCAATTACAAGATAGCTCTCGTTCGATGACGATGCACCTATAAAGTATGCCTCGTCGGCATAGTGTACGTGCTTTGAGGTGCGGTCGGCTTCGGAATAAACGGCAACGGTTGAAATTCCCATCTCTTTGCAGGTCCGCATTACACGAATGGCAATTTCGCCCCTGTTTGCAATTAATACTTTTTTAATCATAAAATACGAGTTAAATGTCTGACAATCATACTTATAAGCTTGTTTGTTATAAACAAACGGTGGGGTAAAGATATAAAATTATCAAAAACACAAAAATATCCCTTACAAAGAAAAGCGTTTGGGCCATTATTAAAAAGTAATGGTGTTTGTACAAAATGCTTTGTGAAAAAAGATTTACTTTTGCCTGACCGTTTTTGACAAAATGTTTATTTTTTTATGAAGTCGATAAAATTGGCGATATTTTCCTTGTTGGTTTCCCAGTTTTTTTTTCAAGAAGGATGTATTAACAGGTACGAAAACATTGACGGCGATAAAGCTGTATTTACGGGAAGAGAAAGCTGCAAAAAGTGTCATGAAAAGGAGTATGACGAATACAGCGGTTCCGACCACGACTTGGCTATGGATACCGCTACCGCGCAAACCGTTTTGGCCGATTTCGACAGTAGTACATTTACAAGAAACGGTTTTACGAGCCGTTTTTACAAAAAAGGGGGGAAGTTTTACGTTTACACGAAAGGGAAAAACGGCAAACCCGCCGAATATCAAATAGCATACACTTTCGGGTATAACCCTTTGCAACAGTATCTGGTGCCTTTCGACAGCGGACGGTTACAATGTTTGCAAATAGCATGGGACACCAAAAGAAAGAGGTGGTTTCATCTTTCGGATTCAATACACAAAAACGAAACTATAAAGCCTGACGACTGGTTGTATTGGACAAATAACGGTCAAAATTGGAATGGAATGTGTGCCGAGTGCCATTCTACAAATTTGAAAAAAAATTACAACCCCCGAACACATATTTACAAAACCACATGGTCGGAAATTGATGTGAGTTGTGAGGCTTGCCACGGTCCCGCTTCCGAGCATTTGAGGTGGGCGGAACTGTCGCCTGAAGAGAGACAAAAATATCCGGATATGGGATTGGCGGTTAGTACAGGCAATGTAAATTCACACAGGGTGATAGACCGGTGTGCATATTGTCATTCGCGCAGAAGTTCGTTCGGCGATTTTCAATTTCCGCACGGTAATATTTACGATATTATCCGCCCGCAATTACCGGTGCCACCTTATTATTATATAGACGGTCAGATTTTGGACGAAGATTATGTTTACGGCTCTTTTGTTCAGTCCAAAATGTACCGTTATAACGTGAGTTGTTTAAATTGCCACAATCCACACAGTTTAAAAGTTAAATATAACGGTGGTAACAGACTGTGTTTGCAATGTCACGACAAAAATATATACGATACAAAGCGGCACCATTTTCACAAATATCCCGGTGAAAAAGGGGAGGATTTGATTATGAACGGCGGCAAAAAGGTTATTGCCGTGGGTGAAGGTTCCAAATGTGTAAACTGTCATATGCCGGGGCGCTATTATATGGGAGTTGATTTCCGTCGCGATCACTCAATGCGTATTCCACGTCCCGATTTGTCGCTGAAATTGGGAATACCCAATGCCTGTACGGGCCAGTGTCATCAAAACAAAACCGACAAGTGGGCGGCAAGTTATACGGCAAAATGGTATGGAAGTGAAAAGGGGAGTCACTATGCCGAAATTTTTGCCTCGGCAATGAAAAACGACACAAGTTGTATTGACGGACTGACAAAATTGGTTGCCGATACCGGTGTTTCTCCTTTAATAAGAGCAACGGCAACAATGTACACGGGAAGATTTCAAGATGAAATATCAATACAAGCGTTGATACGGAGTTTAAACGATAAAAACCCTCTGGTACGTGCCGAGGCAATTTCGGGTTTTCCTGTTTACAATTACGCTCTGTTGCTTCAATACGTTGCGCCGTTGTTGACCGACTCGGTACGTACGGTGCGCATTAACGCCACCTACGCATTGTCGAATGTGCCCCTTTCAAAAATGGAACCCGGTGTTAAAGGTAAGTTTGAAAAAAATTTGAAAGAATATATTGCCGTAATGAATTATAGTGCCGATTTTGCACCGAGCCGCCACAATTTGGGGAACATATATTCCAATACCGGTAATATTGAAAAAGCCAAAGAGAACTATCTCGAAGCCATACGCATCGACCCGGCTTTTTATCCGTCGCTCGTTAATCTTGCTTTGCTCTACAACAAAACCGGTGAAAATGATAAAGCTGAAAAACTGTTCAAAAGAGTTATTCAACAGAATCCTTCATTCTCCGAAGTCTATTATTACCTGGGATTACTCTCGGCCGAAAAAAAGGATTTTTCCGGTTCGGAAAAGTATTTGAAAAAAGCATCGGAATTGTTACCCGGCAATCCGGCTGTTTTTTATAACCTCGGTTTGGTTGAACAGTATCTTGATAATAATAACGCCGCCGTAAATAATTTGCTTAAAGCCTTTGAACTTTCTCCGGACAACCCTAAATATTTATCGGCCATTGTAAGTTTTTACCTGAATAACGGCAATAAAACCAAAGCAAAACTTTACTTAAAACAATGGATATCCGGGCACCCTTCGGATATTTCCGCAAAACAACTGTTGCAAAATATTAATTAAAAATAGAGCCCCCTTTTTTGTTTAAACCTTGTGCCCCGCTTTCTAAACCTTTGTTAATAGAGTATTTTTTACACTAATAATGTAACGGAATAGCCTTGTCCCATATGTAACAGCTAAAAAATATTACCGGGAATTTAAATTATTTCACCACATCATAAAAAAATTTGCGTTTTTAATAATCGCAAAATCAGATAGATAAAAATTATTTTAAAAATTTTTAACATTTTTTCTTTGATATAAAATAAAAATATATATTTTTGTATGCGTACTTTTTACACTTAGAAAAGAAATAATGATGCCTGAAAGGGGGCTTGAATTGTATTTAACGGAAATGGAAACGGCAAACCGGAGTATGCAAGAAAATCGTGCATTGGAAGAGAAATGTTTATATTATTTATGTAAATTAATCAATCTTAATTATTATTAACCAAATTACCAAAAGTATGAAGAATTCAATACTTACATTAGTACTGTTTTGGGCACTTGTTTTTTCACCGTCCGTTTTCGGACAGGTGCATACGGTATCCGGGACGGTATCAGACCAAACGGGTAGTTTACCCGGTGTTAATATTGTGGTAAAAGGAACCACAATAGGCACTGTAACAGGTATTGACGGGGACTATTCCATAGAAGTTGCTCCCGGCAGTACACTGGTATTCAGTTTTGTCGGTTACGAAACCTATGAAGTTCAGATTAACGACCAGAAAAGAGTTGACGTTGTTTTGCAGCCCGAAAAAACAAATCTTGAAGAGATTGTTATTGTTGGATACGGAACGACGAAGAAAAAGCTGGTGACAGGTGCAAATATGAATGTAAAAGGTGACGAAATTTCGAAACTCGCCCCTGCAAATGCCATTAACGCTCTGCAAGGAATTAGTCCCGGAGTTTCACTTACACGGAACAACGGTATGCCCGGTGCAACGGCAAAAATAAACATCAGGGGTATGGGTACTATCGGAAATTCCAATCCGCTTTATATTGTTGACGGAGTAACCGTTAGCAATATTGATTATTTAAGCCCCTCCGACATTGAGTCCATTGATGTTTTGAAAGATGCGGCTTCGGCTGCTATTTACGGTTCGCGTGCCGCAAACGGTGTTATACTTGTTACTACCCGTAAAGGAGCAAAAAGTCAAGGTGAAAACAAAGTAAGCATTAATTTTAACAGTTTTGTGGGTTTTCAAAACGTTTATAAAATGCCTGACGTTTTGACCGCTCAGGAGTATGTATTAATGCAAAACGAAGGAAGACTTAACGACGGTTTGCAACCTTGGGATTTTGCGTCAATGGTTCCCGATTGGGATAAAATCGAAAGTGGCGAATGGAAAGGTACAAATTGGTTTGACGAAATGAGAAACCAAAATGCCGTTATGCAAAATTATTCGCTCAACGTGAACTGGGGAACAAAACGCTCGGTTTATTCGTTGGGAGCCTCCTATTATTCCCAAGACGGTGTGCTTGGGAAACAGGCTGACCCGCGTTTCAAACGTCTTACTTTGCGTTTTAACTCAAGCCATGTCCTCTGGAAAAAAGATGATATGGATATCATTAAATTCGGCGAAAACTTTACTTACAACAACAGTGAAAAGGTAGGTATAAAAGCCGGTAACATTTATTACAACGACATTAGAAACGCTATTGCAACACATCCTTTAATGCCTGTGTACGACGAAAACGGAGATTATCACTATGCCGTTGACTGGTACACAAAAGCTCCAAATCCCTTAGGCTTTATGGAATACGACATGCGGTATCAATGGCCTAAAACGAACCGTACCGTGGGTAATCTCTTTTTGGAGATTCAGCCCGTTAAAAATTTCGTTATTCGTTCAAGCTACGGATTTAACTCGGGTATAGGTTCTTACCGCCACTGGGTTCCGCAGTACGATTTGTCTGAAAAAACTCTTAACCCGTACGAATGGACTTATCAAAGCATGTACAACAACTACAGTTATACCTTTACAAATACAGCTTCGTACGAATACCGTTTAAACAAGGATAACTTTTTTAAAGCTATGGTTGGTACCGAAATGTACAAGCAGACCATGGCTTTGAATATTTACGGAAAAAATATGAACGGTATCTTTAACGATCCCGAATATGCATATCTCGACAACTATCCTGTAATAGACCCGACTCTTACAACTCTCGGCGGCAGCGACAATTTCGGACAAGCCGTTTTGTCATATTTCGGTAGGATTACCTATAATTATAAAGAGAGATATCTTTTTACTGCTGTGCTTCGTGCCGACGGTTCCTCCAATTTTGCAAAAGGAAACCGTTGGGGTACATTCCCTTCGGTGGCCGCAGGCTGGGTGATTTCGAGCGAAAAATTCATGGAAAATGTTAAATGGATTGACTTTTTGAAATTGCGCGCAAGCTGGGGACAAAACGGTAACCAAAATATAGGTGCTTTTCAATATACCTCAACCATTACCTACAATAAAGGAAATTACTTTTTCGGCCCCGACAAAACTATTATTTATCTCGGCGGCTATCCTTCAAGAGTTCCGAACCCCGACGTTACTTGGGAAACTTCGGAACAAACCGACATAGGTATTGATGCATATTTTATCGACTCGAAGTTGAAAGTGAATGTCGATTATTACAACAAGGTAACCAAAGACTGGTTGGTTACGGCTCCTATTCTTGCCACTGCGGGAACAAACCCAAGCGACATTAACGGAGGTAACATTCAAAATAGAGGTATTGAAATTGCTGTGGGCTGGAACGGTGGAAACAGAGACTTTACTTATGGAATTACCGGTACTTTCGCTTACAACCATAACGAAGTTACAGAAATTGCAAACGACGAAAAAATTATTCACGGTCCTTCCAACATTCTTACACACGGAATGTCGGAAATATACAGAGCACAAGTAGGTTATCCGATAGCCTATTTCTGGGGTTTCCAAACCAACGGAATAATTCAAAACCAGGCTGAAGCAGACAGTTACAACAGCAAAATTACTTCCGACCCGCGTGCCATAGTTCCCGGACCCGGCGACTTCAAATATGTTGACCAAAACGGCGACGGAGTTATTGACGATGAAGACAAAGTATATCTTGGCGACCCGAATCCGGACATGAACTTCGGAATACAAATAAACCTTGCATACAAAGGCTTCTACTGCAATTTTACAGGCGTGGGACAAGCCGGCATGCAAATTGCCAAATCGTACCGCTCGTGGAACTATCCTTATGACAACTATACTACCGATGTATTTAACCGTTGGCACGGTGAAGGTACTTCCAACACTTATCCCAAACTTACATCAAGCGGTAACCAAAACATGCTCTTTATGTCCGATTTCTTTATCGAAGATGCATCTTTCTTCAGAATTAGCAACCTTACCATTGGATACGATTTGAGCAGGTTGGACTTTTGGAGAAAACTTCCCAAAACCAAGATATATTTCCAAGGACAAAACCTCTATGTATTTACCAATTACTCGGGATTGGATCCTGAGGTGGCTTGGGGACCCACAAACTGGGCATCAGGTATCGATATAGGTACTTATCCCCCGTCACGTAATTTAATTGTGGGTTTAACTGTTAATTTCTAAAACAAAATAAATAAGTAAGTTATGAAACGTTTATCATATTTAATATTTTCGTTGGTTTTGATGATGATTTTTGTCAGCGGTTGCGGTGACAAATTTCTCGACAGAAAAAACTTGACACAACAAGACGAATCGTATTATTATACAAAACCCGAAAAAGTAAAAGAAGCTTTAACAGCTGTATATTCCGCCATGGCCGGAAAAGGAACCGGCGACCCCTTTATGGTTGCTTGTTTGCTTTCGCCCGATAACCTCCCCGGTGGAGGACCCAGCGACATTGCCGCTCAAGGTGTTGACAATTTTCAACTTACCAAAGAGGATATGTACGATGCCTTATGGCAAAGAGCTTACCAAGGAGTTTTTCGCGCCAATATGATTTTGATGCATAAAGACGACGCCACATGGGAAAACGAAGAGGATAAAAATCAGGTGATTGGAGAAACCCGCTTTTTACGCGCTTATTTCTATTTCCGTCTTGCCAAATTTTTCGGGCAAGTACCTCTTATTACCGACCCTTTGGCTAATCCCAACCAACCCAAAGCATCTCCCGAAGAGATATTTACTTTAATAGCTTCCGACTTGAAAGAGGCCATAAACTTAATGGCGGCTAAAAGCTATAACGAATTGGAGTACGGTCATGCTTCGAAATGGGCTGCCGAAGGTTTGATGGCACGTGTATTTTTGTTCTATACGGGGGTTTACAACAAAACCTCGCTGCCTACATACGATAACGATATTACAAAAGCCGATGTTCAAAACTGGCTTGTCGATTTGATTGATAACAGCGGACATGCTCTTGTTCCCGATTTCAGAAACTTGTGGCCCTATTCGTATGACACCACATATTATAAATATGCACGGGTTAACAACCTGAAATGGGTAGGCGAAAATGCTTCTAACCCCGAAAATATTTTCGCCATTAAATTCGGACCGTATGCAGGTTGGAGCGGCGACCAGTCGTTATATTATTGCAACAATTTTAACCTCTTTGTCGGTTTGCGCGGCAATAACGGTAGTGTAATAGGTAAAGGCTGGGGCTGGGGCTCCGTTAATCCTCAACTCTGGGACAGCTACGAAACGGGTGACTTGCGCCAGGCAGGCTCAATCTTGAAAATCGGCTATCCCGAAGAAAATCAAGAGTACCAAGAAGGAAACTTTCAATACGGAAGAAACCAGTACCAGTACGAAACAGGTTGTTACATTAAAAAATACACTCCAATCAACGGTAAAGATGAGAACGGAAACTGGAAAGGTATCTATTACTTGATGTATGGCGGACAAGACAATATGCAACTTTGGAATATGCAGGATTTGGTAGTGTTGCGTTTTGCCGATGTTTTGTTGATGGCAGCCGAACTCGAATGCCCCAAAGCACAAGAGTATTTCGACGCCGTAAGAACAAGGGCGGGACTTGACTCCAAACCCGTTACTCTTGAAAACATTAAAGCCGAACGCCGTCACGAACTGGCTTTCGAAGGTTTGCGTTATTTCGACCTGATGCGTTGGCACGACCTTCAAAAAGCTTTCGACGAAGTGAAAAACATACCCGTTAAAAACGAAGGACACGATGCCTTTTATACTGCAGTGTTCCGTCCCGAAACCAACGGATTTTTACCAATACCGCCTACCGAAATACGTTTGTCGGGTGGTGTGCTTACTCAAAACCCCGGTTGGTAACGGTATTTTAAGTTTTTGGTTTAACTATTAAAAAAATGAAAATGAAAAATATTTTAGTAATGTTCACCTTGGGATTGATTACCACGTTTTATGCCTGCAATCCCATTGAAGACAGACTGGAACTCGGCGATTTAGCCACTCCCGAGCAAATTGACGTTTCCGTTACTTCTATTGACGGCAGCAACAAAATTGTTCTGAAAAACAACTCTCCGCAATTCGGCGGTATGTGGGACTATAAATTCGGAACATCAACAAAAATGATTGATACCGTTGTGGTACCCGTTGTGGGAACTTATACGGTTACTTACAAAGCCACCACGGCAGGCGGTATCGTTGACAAAAATGTTGATGTGACAATAGATGAGATGACATATCCCGTACCCGGATATTCCGAACTTACAGGTAACGGTACCGGTAAAACGTGGGTGTACGATAAAACACAATATCCCGATGGTACATGGGGCAAATTTTGTTACCTCGGACCTCCTAATGCTAACAAATGGAAAAAAATATGGTGGGACCCCGCCAAAGCGGTAGGCGATGAGTGGTATCAAGATGAAAATGCTTCCATTAGGTTTGAGATTGACGGAGCAAATACGCTATGTACATTTATTCCCGAGTCGGGAGAAGCAATTACCGGCTCCTTTATTTTGGATATGGTGAATAAAAAACTTACTGTTAAGGATACCCATATCCCCGACCACGCACACCCTAATGTTTTGCCTGAAAACGTGAACAACGGTTTGTACACCATTTCCGTGTTAAACGATAGTAGTTTAGTACTGTATCAGGCCCAGAAAAAAGGTTGGTTCTGGCGTTTCAAACCCGCCGAATAACCTTTTAATTGTTTTGTAATTTTCGTAAATTGAATTTTGGTTTATCATTGGAAAAAGCTGCCCTCGGGCAGCTTTTTTTTATATAACAGGATGTCTTCCGGCGAATAACCGTTATTATGCAAATATCAGTTTTTCCTTTTTTGTCTTTAAATAGACCTCTTTGCTGAAACAGTAAACCTGGGCAGGTTTGTGGGGAACTCCTTTTTGTTTTTCATTTAACGGAATAATATACTTCAACTGGTTAATCTTTTTTCTGAAATTCCGTCTGTCGTACTTTTTACCCGTAACCGCTTCGTATAGCTTTTGCAACTGGGTAAGAGTGAATTTTTCGGGTAACAATTCGAAACCTATGGGCTCGAGTTTGAATTTTTTTCTTAAACACTCAATCCCTTTTTCTATTATTACATCGTGATCGAATGCCAATTGGGGTAGATTGTTTATCGGAAACCATTCCACATTTTTGTGCTGTTCGTCTATTACAAGTTTGCTTTTGTCAACCAGCGAATAGAAGCCTATGCTGAAAACATGTTCCGATATGTTCAGGTTTAAATGCTTTATCCATATGCGGTCCTTCTCTTTGCTTAACCTGTCGGGGTTGCTGAAACAGTAAAATTGTTCGAGATATATGTTGTCTAAACCGGTTAAATCGTACAAAACCCTGTATGCAGCCTCCTCTGCCGATTCGTTTTCAAAAACATGGTGCCCTGCCAACGTGTAATCCGAAATAACCTTATTTCCTTCTTCGTCTATCAGTTCCCGTTTTTTCAATAAAACATGCAACTCTTTAAAATCAAATCCGAATATCAAACAATCAACAGATATGTTGGGTATAACTCTCTTCATAAAAATTTTAGGGTTTATTTTTACTTTCCGGCAAAATTAACAAAATTTGCGTTTACTCCCTCTCTTTTTTATTAATTATTTGTATTTATCTTACTGTTATTTAATGTTTTCAGTTATTTATTGAAAAAAAATATCAAAAAAACTTTTATTTTAATTAAAAGTATTTACTTTTGTATGCGTATTTTCTACACTTAGTAACGGTTTTATGATAAGGAAATATTTGAAAAACAGTACAAAAATAATTGTAACACAAGCAATTAGAAAACGCACTGTTGTCACTTTGACAATTGTACACATTTTGTTTGTTTTGCAGGTTTGTGCGCAAAAGACGGAATTTCCTTATCAAAATCCGGAATTACCGGTTGAAAAACGGGTTGACGATTTGATGCGGCGTATGACACTTGAAGAGAAAATAGGACAAATGTGTCAATACATAGGCATACAACACATAGAAAATTCAAGGAAAATTTTAAAAGGCAAAACCGATAAAAACAGTGACCGGTTGGGATTTTATCCGGGATTGAGCATTGATGAGTTGAAGCGGAAAATTGTTGAAGGAGAGATAGGCTCTTTTTTGCATGTAAAAACAGTTGAAGAGGCAAATATGTTGCAGGAGCTCGCCTTACAATCGCGACTAAAAATACCGCTTCTTCTCGGCATTGATGCCATACACGGGCATGCCCTTTTTTGGGGGGCAACGGTATATCCCACTCAACTTTCGCTGTCGAGTACGTGGGACGACAGTTTGTTATACGAAGTGGCAAAAGAGACGGCACAAGAGGTGAGGGTTACGGGAATGCACTGGACCTTTTCGCCTAATGTTGAAATTGCGCGGGACCCCCGTTGGGGCAGGACAGGTGAGACTTTCGGGGAAGACCCTTATCTCGTTTCAAGATTGGGAGTGGCCTTTACCCAGGGGTATCAAGGAGATCTCGGTAAAGAGAATATTCTGGCATGTGCAAAACATTTTGTTGGAGGCGGAGAATCTGTTAACGGCACCAATGCCGCTCCTATTGATGTTTCCGAAAGGGAATTGCGCGAAATTTGGTTTCCTTCTTTCGAAGCCCAGGTTAATGCCGGAGTGTACACTTTTATGGCAGCGCACAACGAAGTCCTGGGTGTACCTGCCCATGCCAGTAAATTTTTGTTGACTGACATCCTGCGCAACGAATGGGATTTTAAAGGTTTTGTGGTTTCCGACTGGATGGATATAGAACGTTTACACGACAAACACCATGTTGCCGAAACCGGAAAAACAGCCGTTGAAATGGCTGTGAATGCAGGAATAGATATGCATATGCACGGTCCCGGATTTTTCGAGCCCTTGCTCCAAATGGTTAAAAACGGTACGGTTTCCGAAAAAAGAATTGACAAATCGGTAAAAAGAATTTTAACGGCAAAATTTATGTTGGGATTGTTCGATGATCCTTTAACAAGTGAAAAAGCTGCAAATAAAGTACTTTTCTCCGAAAAACACCAAACAACAGCTCTCATTGCTGCCCGTGAAGGAATTATACTGTTGAAAAACGACAATTTGCTTCCTTTGGATAAAGCGGGAAAGATTTTGGTAACGGGTCCCAATGCAAACAACCAACGTATTTTGGGCGATTGGGCGTTAAAACAGCCGTCATCGCATGTTATCACCGTATTCGAAGGAATGAAAAAGATATTCAAAGGGGTACAAGTGGATTTTATTAACAGCGGTGAAAGTTTGCGCCATCCTGACAACAGTTTGTTGAAGAACCCCATTGAAAAATCGGCGGATTATGATGCGGTTGTTATTGTTGTGGGGTCCAATTCGTTGCGTTACGACGTAAAAGAAAAAAATTGCGGCGAAAATATCGACAGGGGAAATATTAATTTACAAGGTAATCAACTCACACTCGTAAAAGAGATTTACAAACGAAACAAGAACGTTGTTGTTGTTTTTGTAAACGGCCGGCCATTGAGCGAACCATGGATAAAAGAAAATATTCCCGCTATAATAGAGGCTTGGGAGCCGGGGGCTTTCGGAGGTCAGGCAATTGCCGAAATATTGAAAGGCGATGTAAATCCTTCGGGAAAATTAACTGTTACCATACCTTTCGGAGTTTCTCAAATTCATAGCTATTACAATCATAAACCAACGGCATATTTCCACCCCTATATCGATATCCCTTCAAAGCCTTTATGGTATTTCGGCGAAGGATACAGCTATACAACTTTCGAATATTCAAATTTAACCGTAAAACCGGCTTTCATAAAAAGCAACGACACTGCCGTTGTGGAAGTTTCGGTTACAAATACGGGTAGCCGTCAGGGTTGCGAAATAGTTCAACTATATATAAACGACAATTATTCGTCGGTAACAAGACCCGTAAAAGAGCTGAAAGATTATAAACGCTTAAAATTGGAACCCGGGCAAACCCAAAGGGTGAAATTTTTTATCACACCTGAAAAATTGGCTTTTTATGATATTAATATGAAAAAAATTGTGGAACCGGGCGATTTTACTATTATGGTAGGGGCATCTTCCAAAAATTCATCTCTGTTGAAAAAAACTTTAACTGTGATTAATAATAAAAAATGATTAACAACTTGTTAAAATATTGGTTATGAAAAAACGATACGGTATTTGTACATTCTGCAAAATGTTTGTTTTGCTTGTTGTACTAACTGTTTTTGCATCTTCTGTTTTTACTTCGTGCAAAAGCAGTTTCAAGTCGAAAAACAGTACCAAAAACATTAACCGTCGTCCAAACATATTGTTTATAATGAGCGACGACCATACAACACAAGCCATTACTGCTTATAATAAAAGGTATGCCGAATTTTTTACAACACCCAATATCGACCGTATTGCCGACGAAGGTATAAGATTTGATAATGTCTATTGCGCCAATGCAATCTGCGGACCCAGCCGCGCCATTATTATTACCGGTAAATACAGCCATAAAAACGGATACTACAAAAACGAACATGGTGGTCATTTCAACCCTGCGCAGTGGACAATGCCTCAAGAACTTCATAAACACGGCTATACTACTGCCATGCTCGGCAAATGGCATTTGGGTTCAACACCGCGAGGGTTCGATTATTACATGTATCACAACAATGCCGGACAGCAAGGCTTTTACTGGAATCCCGTTTACGATTACAACGGAAAACAGGTGAAAATTAACGGATATGCCACAAACATAACTACCGACTCGGCGCTTGCTTGGCTCGACCGCATTAAAGACTCAGGTAAACCCTTCCTTATGCTTCTGCATTATAAAGCACCTCACCGCAACTGGTTTCCCGATAAAAAATACGAAAATATGTATCCCGACAAAGAGTTGCCTTATCCCGAAACCTTTAACGACGATTACAAAACACGTGAAAAAACCGCCGGCGATACCTGGATGACCATGGACTATCTTAACCGTAAGGATATGAAACTTAAACCCCCGGCAGGCTTAACCGGAAGAGAACTGCAAAAATGGTACAATTACGGTAATAATAAAGGTGAAAATTGGATGCCCCCGGGTTGTAAAACCGAAGAAGAGGCACGTAAATGGAAATACCAGCGTTTTGTTAAAGACTATTTGGCCTGTGTGAAATCCGTTGACGACAACGTGGGAAGGGTGTTGAAATTTTTGGACGAAAACGGACTCTCTGATAATACCATCGTGGTTTACACCGCCGACCAAGGTTTTTATCTCGGAGAACACGGCTTCTTCGATAAGCGCTTTATATACGAAGAGTCGTTCAGAATGCCATTCTTAATGCGTTATCCTGCCAAAATTAAAGCTGGAACCACCGATAACCACCTCATCTCTAATGTGGATTTTGCTCCTACGCTGCTCGACTTTGCAGGGGTTGAGGCTCCCGCTCAGGTGCAAGGTCACAGCTTTATGGATATTGCCGAAGGTAAAAAGGTGGTGAAATGGCAAGATGCGGTATATTTTCATTATTACGAATGGCCATTCTGGCACCATGTACAACCTCACTACGGTATGCGTACCGCCAAATATAAAATTGCACATTTTTATTATAATATTGATGTTTGGGAACTTTACGACCTTGAAAAAGACCCTCACGAACTTAACAATGTCTTTTACGACCCCAAATACAAAAAAATTGCCGACAGCTTGCAATCAAAACTTAAAAAACTTATGATTGAAGTTGGCGATACCGCCTCGCTCGACGAGTTTAGAAAAATTACTGATACCGATTTCGGTGAAATAAGAGCCCAAAGAAATTACAGGTACAAACTTCTTAAACATAAACTTTTAGTACAGACTAACCGCTTGCCGAAATGATGAAAAAAATTTTTGCAGTATTATTTGTTTTGTTACAAACATTGCCGCTGTTTTCGCAAAAGCGACCCAATATATTGTGGCTAACTTGCGAAGACATAAGCCCCTATCTTTTGGCTTACGGCGATTCTACTGCAAATACTCCCAATTTGGACAGGCTTGCTTCCGAAAGTAAAATTTACACCAACGCTTTTGCCGTTGTGCCCGTGTGTGCCCCGAGCAGATCGGCAATTATTACAGGAATGTATCCCACCTCGATAGGTACAATGCACATGCGTACCGCAAAAGATATTATGGGGTGGGGAAAACGCGACTATTCGGGAAAAAGTAATGCCAAAGATATTAACGGCGACAATGTTCCATTTTATTCGGCGGTAATTCCTCCATATGTGAAATGTTTTACCGAATATCTGCGCAAAGCGGGTTACTATTGTACTAACAATTACAAAACCGACTATCAATTTGCAGCACCGGTGTCGGCTTGGGACGAAAACAATCCGAATGCACACTGGCGTCACAGGGCAAAAGGACAACCGTTTTTTGCCGTTTTCAACTATAACGAAACACATGAATCCAAAATATGGAAATTCAAATCGAAACCGCAAACGGTAAGTCCTGATTCGGTTCCGTTGCCACCTTATTTTCCCGACGATTCGGTTGTCCGTCAAGATGTGGCACGTAACTATTCAAATATTGAACTCCTCGATAAGCGTATTGGGCAGCGCCTGAAAGAACTCGAAGAAGACGGCTTGCTTGACAATACCATAATTTTTTTCTTTAGCGACCACGGTGGCCCTTTGCCCCGCGGAAAACGCCTGAGTTACGACTCGGGCCTGAAAACACCTCTCTTTGTGAGAATTCCTGATAACCTGAAACAAGAATTTCGCGGCGAACTGGTATCTTTTGTCGATTTGGCACCAACGGTTCTCTCGTTGGCAGGTGTCAATATTCCGGAATATATGCAGGGAAGGGCTTTCCTCGGTAAAGAAAAAGAGCCGGCGGAAAGAAAATATATTTTCGCTTCGGGCGACCGTTTCGACGAATTTACCGACAGAATTAGGGTTGTTAGAGACAAACGTTTTCTGTATGTGCGGAATTATCACCCCGAACTCCCCTCATACAAAGATATCAGGTACAGAAAACAGATGGATATGATGAGAAGGTTGTTGTTGTTAAACTCATTGGGAAAACTTAACAGAGACCAGAATTATTGGTTTCGCATAAAAAAGACCCCCGAAGAGTTTTACGACTGCAAAACAGACCCTTTCAATCTTCACAATCTGATATACGATACCGGCTATACCGCCAAAATATCGGAAATGCGCAAAGCAATGGACGATTGGCTTGCCGCTACGGGTGACATGGGAGCTCTCCCCGAAAAACAGATGTTCCTGCAAATGTGGCCGGGAGGAATACAACCCGTTACCGGAAAGCCCGTTATTAAAACGGAAGGGAAAACAACCGTTAAACTATTTTGCAATACAAAAGGAGCATCTATCGCTTATATCCTATCGGAAAAAGATATCTCCCCGGATTTGGATAGCGGTTGGAAACTCTATTACAAACCTCTGAAAATTAAAAAAGGACAAATATTATATGTTGTGGCTCAGAGGATTGGATTTAAAGAAAGTGAAATTGTAATTAAACATTTTTAAAAAATATGAAATTCGGTTTTTTCGATGATAACAATAAAGAATATGTAATTACTAATGCTGAAACACCGCTCCCTTGGATTAATTACCTTGGTACGGAAAATTTTTTTTCAATAATTTCGAATACGGCGGGAGGATACAGTTTTTATAAAGATGCCGGATTACGCAGACTTACTCGTTACCGTTACAATAATGTGCCTTTGGATAACGGTGGTAAATATTTTTATGTAAAAGACGAAAATAGTATTTGGTCGCCGGGTTGGAAACCGGTGAAAACGCCACTTGATAAATATGAATGCCGCCACGGATTGGGTTACACGCGCATTACAGGAAAAAAAAACGGTTTGACCCTTTCGGTACTTTATTTTGTCCCTTTGGATTTCGACGGCGAAATACACCACTGTAAACTTATAAACGAGAATGATACCGTAAAAAAGATAAAACTTTACTCCTTTTTGGAGTGGGCTTTCTACAATAGCGTTGAGGACTCGACAAATTTCCAGCGGACATTGTCGCTGGGAGAAGTTGAAGTGGAAAATAATACTGTTTTTCACAAAACCGAATATCGCGAGCGAAGAAACCATTATGCTTTTTACGGCGTTAATGTACCCATTGACGGTTTTGATACCGACCGCGATACCTTTTTGGGAATGTATAACGGTTTTGATGCTCCGCAACAGGTTGAAGCGGGAACTTCGGGAAACTCCTTAGCACACGGATGGTCTCCAATAGCCTCGCACCGTATCGACATAACTTTAAATCCCGGTGAAGAGAAAGATTTTGTGTTTGTTTTGGGGTATGCCGAAAATCCTCCCGGTAAGAAGTTTGTTTCACCGGGTGTGTTGAATAAAGAGAAAGCATTTGCCATGCTGAAAAAGTTCGACAGCAGTATTGCCGCAGAACATGAGTACGGAAAACTTAAGGAATATTGGCAAAGCCTGTTGAGTAACTTCACTATCAAAAGCAACGATACCAGGTTGAACCGTATGATTAACATTTGGAATCAGTATCAATGTATGGTTACCTACAACTTCTCGCGTAGTGCATCTTATTTTGAATCGGGGACGGGAAGGGGTATCGGATTTCGCGATTCAAACCAGGATTTGATAGGTGTTGCTCATATGATTCCCGAAAAAACCAAACAGAGGATTATTGATTTGGCTTCAACACAGTTTGTTAATGGCGGGGCTTATCACCAGTACCAGCCTCTGACAAAAAAGGGTAATAAAGATATTGGCGACAACTTTAACGACGACCCCTTATGGTTGCTGTTTTCGGTGTCGAACTACATTAAGGAGACAGGCGATTGGGATTTTTTGAATTTGGAAATTCCCTTTGAAAACAATGAGATTTTAAAAGCGCCTCTTTTCGAACACTTGCGACGGGCTTTTTATTATACCGTAAACAATCTCGGACCTCACGGTTTGCCTCTTATAGGACGTGCCGATTGGAACGATTGCCTGAATTTAAACTGTTTTTCGAGTACCCCCGGCGAATCGTTTCAAACAACAACCAATAAAGCCGGAGGAGTCGCCGAATCGGTATTTATTGCGGGTATGTTTGCTTTGTACGGATACGAATTCGCCGAAATATGCAGACGTGTCGGAAAAGATGAAGAGGCCAATAGAGCCATGGTATATGTAGAAGAGATGAAAGCCGTTGTGGAAGATTTCGGTTGGGACGGCGAGTGGTTTTTGCGGGCTTACGACTATTACGGAAATAAAGTGGGTACCAAAAGCGATAACGAAGGTCAAATATTTGTTGAACCGCAGGGGTTTTGCGTTATGGCCGGAATAGGTCTCGATAACGGTAAAGCGAAAAAAGCCCTCGAGTCCGTTAACAGACGTTTGGCAACCCCTTACGGTATTATGCTCAACAACCCCGCTTATACATATTACAGGTTGCACCTCGGCGAAATAACAACCTATCCCCCGGGATATAAAGAGAATGCCGGAGTGTTTTGCCATAACAACCCATGGATTGTTATTGCCGAAACAATTACGGGAAACAACGAAAGGGCTTTCGACTATTACAAAAGGATAACACCGGCATATTTGGAAGATATTTCGGAATTGCACAAAACCGAACCTTATGTATATTCGCAAATGATTGCGGGAAAAGATGCAGCAATACCCGGCGAAGCAAAAAATTCATGGCTTACGGGGACGGCGGCATGGAGTTTTTATGCCGTAACACAGTATATTATCGGTATTAAACCCGAATATGACGGGTTGAAAATAGAACCGCATTTGCCTGACGAAATTGAAAAAATTACCGTTAAACGTAAATTCAGGGGAGCCGACTATATTATCGAAATAATTAACAAAGGAGGCGAAAACATTAATGTTACACTCGACGGTAAAAAGGTTGACGGTTTGCTCCCCCTGCCCGGTAAAAGCAAAAGTTACAACGTAAAGGTTGTTATCGAATAAATTTATGGTTTATTTAAAAATAAGATTCATGAAAATATTAAAAGTCAACGGTTTTCTTTTACTCTTTTTAACCGTTTTAATGTCAATGTTTTCTTGTTCGGGTTCAAAAAAGCAAAAAAAGAGCGGACAAAAACCCGTAAGACCTAATATCATTTTCTTTATCGCCGACGATATGCATCGCGATATGTTTAATTGTTTGCCCGAAGGTAAGGGCAAAAACCTTACACCCAATCTGGATAAGTTGTCCGGCGAAGGTGTTTTAATGTTAAATCAATATGTAAGCTCGTCGGTATGTACTCCGAGCCGGTATTCTTGTCTTACGGGGCAGTATGCCTCGAGGGCTGTAAACCATGCTTTCGATACAACTACAAAAGCCATGGACGGCGAAACCGTTGTGCAGTGGAACTCGTACATTGTGCCCGGTCAGAACACAATAGGCAAGTTGTTGAAAAAATTGGGATATGTGACCGGCTTTTTCGGTAAAAATCATGCCGTGGAAGCACCGGGTTGGCAAAAACTTCCTTTGGATACCGACCCCACATCGCCCGAAGCCGTTAAGGTGTTAAAACGAAATGCACGCATCATAAGCGAAAGCCTGAAAAAATGCGGCTTTGATTATTCGGGAGCTCTATATCAAGACAATCCCAGCTACCTCGGACCCGAAAAACTTAGAGTTCAAAACCTCGACTGGGTTGTTGACGAAGCATTGAAGTTTCTTGACAAAACAAAAGACTCCACAATTTTTCTCTATTTTGCAACCACGGTACCTCACGGTCCCAGCAATGCCTCACAATCGTGGAACGGAGACAGAAGGGTGACTGCCGAAGGCATTCTCGATGAACCGCCTCATGTTTTACCCGATAAGTCCACAATCCCCGAGCGTCTTATCAAAGCGGGTTTGGCTACCAAAGATAATATCCCCGACGACCGTGCCAACAATTTGTGGATAGACGATGCTTTGGGAGCATTATTAAATAAACTCAAAGAACAGGGAAAACTCGACAATACAATTATTTTCTTTTTTAACGACCATGGTACTTACGCAAAAGGGTCGTTATACCAAGGCGGGATAAGTACACCTTCCATTATTTGGAAAAGCGGAGGTTTCAATACCGGAAATGTTAACAGGGCTTTGGTTTCGAATATCGATTTTGCGCCTACCATCCTCGATATGGCGGGTGGCGACCCTCAAAAGGTTAAATCGTTCGACGGGACAAGTTTCTTGCCCCTGCTTGAAGGTAAAACCGATAAAATTCACAATTCGTTATATTTCGAAATGGGATTCTCGAGAGCAGTGTTGAAAGACAGTTTGAAATATATTGCCCTCAGATACCCCCAATTTGCAATGAACTGGACCTACGAACAACGAAAAGAGGCTCTGGACAAATGGAACAATTTCAGAATAAAAAATAAATTGCGTTACCACTTTACCGACCCCAATATGCCCTTTTCTCATTTAATGTTGATACCCGGCGGCGGCGATGCAGAGTTCCCTTCGACACAAAGATATAAACACTACTACGATACCGACCAGTTGTACGACTTGCGCATCGACCCGGAAGAACAGGATAATTTGATTAAAAATCCGGCCTATCAAGACAGACTGGACGATTTGAAACATGAACTAAAAGAATATCTTGATAAATTGCCGGGAAAATTCGGTGAGTTTAAAACAAAATAAATTGCCCTTTTTTAATATATTGTGACTTTTAAATACGTAAAAGCACAAACAAAAAGCGCAATTACAACCGGGATGTTGCGTAAATAGCTGAATGGAAACGTGTTTTTAAAATCTGATTGATAAAACAATTATAAAAATATATGAGTAAATCGGGAACAAATTTCGACCCCGGTGCCAAAGTGCCCATAGCCGAGAAGATAGGATATGCTTTGGGCGACGGTGCTGCAAATATTGCGTGGCGAGGTGTGGCAACCTTTTTGTTTATCTTTTATACCGACGTTTTCGGGTTGACACCTGCTGTGGTAGGAGTGTTATTCTTTGTTGCCCGTTTTAGCGACGGAATAAGCGATGTTTTAATGGGTATTATCGGTGACAGAACAAAGTCGAAATACGGCAAGTTCCGCCCCTGGATATTGTGGACGGCAATCCCTTTCGGAGTAATTTTGTCGTTGTTGTTTACCGCTCCCGCATTAAGTCCTTCGGGTAAAATAATTTATGCCTATACTACATATATTTTGTTTACACTTGTTTATACGGCAAGCAATATCCCTTACGGAGCCTTAATGGCCGTAATGACGGGAAACGATAAAGAGCGTACAAGTATAGGTTCGTACCGTATGGTGGGCGCTTTTGCCGGTGGTATGCTCGTTCAGGGAACCTTGCTTTATCTGGTCCTCTATTTCGGCAATGTTGACCCAGAGGTGGAATTGAAAAAACTTGATAACAATAAATACGAAGTAACGGTATCTTCTACAAATCATGTTGAGCATGCAAAAATCGATACTAAAAATCACATAGCACTTTTTAAAATAGCAAACGATACAAACAAAAACAATGTTCCCACCCAAGGCAGAAGTTTCGAAATGATGCCTCATGAAAAATATTCGTTTATCGTTACAGGAGAACCGGCTCTTACGGTGGAAAGTTTTTCGGTGATAAACGAAAAAAAGGGTTACAGCTATTCTATTTATCTGTTGTCGGTGGTTTTGTCTCTTGCCATGTTCATTACTTTTTTTAGTACCAAAGAGAGGGTAAAACCTCCGAAGATGCAAAAAAGTAACCTGAAAAAAGATTTTTCCGATTTAATTCACAACAAACCATGGCTCGTTTTGCTGGCAATAGGACTGCTTTTCAACATATACAACTCCATAAAACAGGGTATTGTGGTGATATATTTCGCACATTATCTGCACAATCAGCTTTTGGCTGCATCGTTTATGGTGGGTTTGACTCTTGCTTCCATTGTGGGGGCTATGGTTACCGCTCCTCTGGGAAGAAAATGGGGTAAAAAGGGGCTTTTTATTATTGCTTTGCTCTTTTCGGGAGTTGTTAATGCCTTTATTATGTTTTGCAAACAGGGTGATATTATTCCTATTTTCGTACTCGGTATCGTTTCGGAATTCGGTGCGGCTATTTTCCCCACGCTTTTCTTTGCAATGCTTGGCGATGCTGCCGACTATTCCGAATATAAAAACGGCAGAAGGGCTACCGGACTTATCTATTCGGCAGGTTCTTTCGCTACAAAATTCGGCGGAGGAATAGCAGGTGCAATAATCGGATTTGTATTGGCGGCTTTCAATTATAACGGGCAAGATACCCTTTCCATAGAGGGTGCAATACCGGGAATTGTTATGTTGATGAGTTGGATTCCGGCTATTGTTTCGTTTGTTGCGGCAGGAATAATGACACTTTATCCTCTTAATCAAAATGCCATTGACAAAATAACTCTTGAACTAAACAAAAGAAGAAAAGACGAAGTTGCTGAAACGGTTTGATTATGTTAAAAAACAAGTTTGATGTCATATATTAAAACAACAACTGCAAGAACCCTGATTTTCTTTCTGTTTTTATTGCCGCTCGTCTCGTGCCGGACGGTGGAAAAAGAAAAAAGCGGAGCGGCAATAAGGCTGAACCAATTGGGATATTATCCCCGGTCGGTTAAAAAAGTTGTGGTTGTTAACACGAAATCAACAAAATTTCAAATTAAAACCGTTGAGGGAAATACTGTATATGAATACATACTGACAAAAGGGAAATACTGGGACAAATCGGGCGAAAATGTTAAAATTGCCGATTTTTCCGATTTTTCGTTACCGGGAAAATATTTCCTTTCGGTAAAGGATGCCCCTCCCGGTCATATTTTCGAAATCAGTGACGATTTGTATTCTTCGGCATTCCGGGCTGCCCTGAAAAGTTTTTACTATATACGTTCGGGTATTGATATTGAGGAAAAATATGGCGGAAAGTGGAGCCGCAAAGGAGGACATCCCGACACCCTGTGTTTTTTCCACAAATCGGCCCAAAGGGGAAAAGGGTTTGCCCCTTCGCCAAAAGGTTGGTACGATGCCGGTGACTATAACAAGTATGTCGTAAACGGAGGAATATCGGTGGGAACGTTGTTGGCTTTGTATGAAATGTGTCCGGGTATTGCCGGTGACATGTTTGCCGAAATTCCGGAGAGCGGTAACGGCATTCCCGACATTTTGGATGAAGTAAAATACGAACTCGATTGGTTGTTGACAATGCAAACCCGGACCGGAGCTGCCAATATGAAGTTGACTTCGAAAACCTTTTCGCGGTTTGTCATGCCCGATAAAGATACGTTGAAAAGATATTTTGTGGGAACGGGAACGGCACCCGCTTTAAATCTTGCTGCAACAACGGCAATGGCAGCAAGAATTTATAAAAGTTATGATGCCGGTTTTGCAGACAGGTGTTTGAAAACGGCAGAAAAAGCATGGAAATGGGCGGTTGAAAATCCTGATGTTCCGTTCGAAAATCCTGATGATATTAGTACCGGTGAGTACGGCGACACCGATTTTACCGAGGAATTTTGGTGGGCAGCATCAGAACTCTACCTGACAACAGGGGATGAGTTGTACGAAAATTACCTCTTAACCCGCAAACCATATCTTACATTTGCCGCAGGTGAAAATTGGAGGACTTTTTTGGGGAATTTGGGAAGTTTTTCACTTTTGGTATCGGCAAAGAAAATTCCTTCGTCTTTGAAAAAAACATTGAACGCTAAATTGTTTTCCACTGCAGATACTCTTTTAAAAATTGCAGGAACAATACCTTACCGTATTCCCGTCGATAATTTTGTTTGGGGGTCAAACAGCGACATTTTGGATGCCGCAATGGTTTTGGCGTATGCTTACAAATTGTCGGGAAACAAAAAATATTTGTACGGTGTAATCGAAACTACGGATTACATTTTCGGGAAAAATGCAACCGGATATTCGTTTATGACGGGTTTCGGCGGCAAAACCCCCATACATGTCCACAACCGCATTTGTGCAAGCGACGGCATTGTAGAACCCATACCCGGATTAATAGTCGGTGGACCCAATTCTCAAAGGCAAGATGTTGCTGCCGGAGTTACTTATCCCTCCGGTTTCGAGGCAAAAAGTTATGTTGATGCGGAAGCAAGTTACGCTTCAAACGAAACGGCAATAAACTGGGATGCACCGGCAGTATTTGTTTTGGGATTTCTTACGGAGTGCTCCTCCGTTTCAAGGGGGCGTTAGTCGTTATTTTTGCCTTTAACGGCATTTACAATATCGTCGTCAACAAGAATACGTCCGCAATATTCGCACACAATAATTTTTTTGTGCAATTTAATGTCCATTTGGTGTTGGGGTGGGATTTTGTTGAAACATCCGCCGCAGGCATCACGCTGGATTTCAACCACAGCCAAGCCGTTGCGCATGTTTTTTCTAATGCGTTTGTATGCATACAGCAGACGGTCTTCAATATATTTTTCGTTCTCTTTCGATTTTTCCTCAAGCTCTTTCTCTTCTTTTTCGGTTTCGGCAACAATATCTTTCAGTTCGTTTTTCTTTGCCTCAAGGTCTTGCATTCTTCCTGCCAATATCTCTTTGGCGTTTGCTATCTCGGTTTCCAATTGTTCAATTTTGAGTTCGGCCTCCTTGATTTTCTTTTCGGCAAGTTGCTTTTCCAATGTTTGAAATTCTATCTCTTTGGTCAAAGAGTCGTACTCGCGGTTGTTTCGAACATTGTTTTGTTGTTCTTTGTACCTGCTGATAAGGGCTTCGCACTCTTTAATGGCATTTTTTCTGTCAACAATAAAGTGTTCTTGTTTCTCTTTGTCTTCTTCGAAATTGGATATCCGGGTTTCGAGTCCTGCAATTTCATCTTCGAGGTCTTGTACTTCAAGGGGAAGTTCGCCGCGAATAATTTTAATTTTATCAATCTGTGAATCAATCTGTTGTAAGTTGTATAGCGCAATAAGTTTTTGCTCTATACTTACCTGTTTTTCTTCGGTTGCTCCGTTTTTTTCTGTTGTCATGATTATATAATTTCTTTTCTAAAAATAAGAAACAGCGTTTGTATTTACATTTGAAATTTGGAGTGCAAAAGTAGGAAATTTT
Source organism: uncultured Lentimicrobiaceae bacterium (assembly GCA_964549335.1). Lineage (GTDB taxonomy): Bacteria > Bacteroidota > Bacteroidia > Bacteroidales > F082 > Sulfidibacterium. Next base: position 54,943 of record CAZJUQ010000050.1, read on the forward strand.
TTCTTTAAAATGTCAAACAATAAATCTCTTGCAAATTGTTCTGTTTCAAAGTGTCCTGCATCAACAATTGTCATGCTGCCGTTATACCGGAAAAAATCGTGGTATTTAATATCGGCCGTAATAAAGATATCGGCACCCGAGTTGTAAGCGGCATCTATTAAAAAACTTCCGCTGCCGCCGCAAACGGCAACTTTTTCAATTTTTCTGTTTACCAAAGGGCTGTGCCGTAATACTCCCTTCAAAGTATGTTTCACAGTTTTCAGGAACTCTTCCGGTTTTGTTGCTTTTTTCAAATACCCTGTCATTCCCGCACCTGTTTTTTCGAAAAAGTTGTCCAACGGATAAATATCGTAAGCCACCTCTTCGTAAGGATGAACCTCTTTCATTGCCGTAATTACGTTGTTGACGTTGTATTCGGGAACAACGGTTTCTATTCTTACCTCTTGTTCGAAGTGGAGTTTGCCTTTTTTACCGGTAAAGGGATTGGTGTTCTCGCCGGCTTTAAAGGTTCCCGTTCCTTCAACGTTAAAACTGCAATCGCTGTAATTGCCTATATTTCCTGCGCCTGCACCTAAAATGGCATTGCGTACCTGTTCGGCATGCGAAACGGGGCAAAAACAGACAATTTTTTTTAACGAATTGTTTTGAGGTTTCAGTATTTTCAGGTTTTCCAATTGAAGTTTCCCGGCCAAAATTTTATTTACACCTTCAAAGAGATTGTCGAGATTGGTGTGAGCGGCATAAATTGCAATGTCGTTTTTAATTGCATCTATCACTATCTGTTCCACGGTGTTTGATCCCGTTAGTTTTTTTATGCCCTTAAAAATCAGGGGGTGGTGGGCAATAATCATGTTTTTGCCGGTTGATACGGCCTCGTTTAATACCTCCGGGGTTACGTCGAGCGTTATTAGTGCTCCCGTAACTTCGCTCTCTTTGTCGCCTACTATCAATCCCGCATTATCGTACGATTCTTGTAACTGCAAAGGAGCATATGTTTCCAAAAAACCGGTTATTTCTTTAACTCTCATATTTAACAGATAAAAATTTTTTTAAAATAAGTATTTTGTATGCTTAAATTTTTATTAGATTTACGCAATTTTTTTTCAAAGGGTAAAAGTATCGCAAATTAATACATAAATTAAAACGTGTGGAGAATTTTTCTTTTTCCTTTTGCATTGCTGTATAAAGCGGCAGTGCTTCTAAGACATCTGCTTTTCGATCTGGGGCTTTTGAAATCGGTTGAATTTTCATTGCCGGTAATCAGCGTTGGAAATATTACAATGGGAGGCACAGGAAAGACACCGCATATAGAGTATTTGGTTAATTTGTTGATGCCTGATTACAATCTTGCAATACTTAGCCGGGGTTATAAACGGAAAACTAATAACTTTATAATCGCCAATCAATACTCCACTTGCGAAGATATTGGCGACGAACCTTTGCAATATGTAAAAAAGTTTTCCAATAAAATTACCGTGGCGGTTGACACAAACAGGGTAAACGGAATAAACAATCTGGTGCAAAACGACAAAGACCTCGACGTAGTTTTGCTTGACGATGCATTTCAGCACAGATATGTAAAACCGGGTTTGTCTATTTTATTGACCGACTATCGCAACCTTTACGTTGACGATTATCTTTTCCCCGTAGGAACGTTAAGAGACACCGTTGCTTCGGCAAAACGTGCCGACATAATAATAGTGACGAAAACCGATAAGGTGCTTTCTCCCATTGTTCGCAAGAATGTCCGTAACAAGTTGAACATTTCGGGACACCAAAACCTCTATTTTTCATATCTGGTTCATGAAAAGTGCAAACCTTTTCCCGGGTTCGATTTGCCCGATATGAACGATAAAAAGTACAGCGCAATTATTATGTTTGCGGGTATTGCCAATACATATCCCATGAAAGAACATTTGCGCGATAAGTGCAGCGAACTTATAGCTTTGGAATTTCCCGACCATCATAAATACAGAAAACAAGATGTGGAACTGATAAAGAAAACGTTTGATAATCAGTTTACAAGAAAAAAAGTTATTGTTACCACGGAAAAAGATGTTATGCGTTTGATAAATTCTCCCTACCTTCGCCTCCTGAAAGATTTGCCGGTCTATTATTTACCCGTACAGGTAAAATTTCACGGACTTGACGAAACCAATTTTAAAAATCAAATAAAGAAATATGTTAGGGAAAATAAAAGAAACAACTGATTTTATAAACAAAAATATTGACAGCAAACCATTTATAGGCATCATTCTCGGCTCGGGTTTGGGCGATTTGGCAAATGACATTGAGAAAGAAACCGAAATATTTTACAAGGATATCCCTAATTTTCCCGTTTCGACGGTAAACGGACACGCCGGAAAGTTGTTGTTTGGAAAACTCAACGGTGTTGATGTGGTTGCCATGGAAGGAAGATTTCATTTTTACGAGGGGTATTCAATGCAAGAGGTTACCTTTCCGGTAAGGGTAATGAAACAGTTGGGTATCAATTATCTTTTTGTTTCGAATGCCAGCGGTGGTGTAAACCCCGATTTTGAAGTTGGCGACATAATGTTCATTACCGATCATATCAACCTGTTGCCAAATCCGTTAATAGGCCGGAATATTGACGAGCTGGGTCCCCGTTTTGTTGATATGAGTGAAGCATACGACAAAAAGCTGCTGAGTCTTGCTTCACGTATTGCACGCCACCACGGAATACGTTTCAAAACGGGTGTTTATGCAGGAGTATCGGGTCCCACATACGAAACCCCTTCGGAATACCATTACATAAGAGTGCTTGGAGCCGATGCCGTGGGCATGTCAACGGTACCCGAAGTAATTGTTGCACGTCATATGAACCTGCCGGTGTTTGCCGTTTCAGTTATTTCCGATTTGGGTGTAAAAGGTAAAATCATAGAGATATCACACGAAGAGGTTATTGCAGCCGTTAAACAGGTGACTCCGAAACTGGTACAAATAATTAAAGACTTGGTTAAAGAACTTTAATTAATCTCTTTTGAACAATAAAAAGTTATATTTTGCCTCCGATTTCCATTTGGGAATACCCGATTACGAGAGTAGTTTGGCAAGGGAAAAATTGCTTGTAAACTGGCTGGAAGAAATAAGCCGCGATGCAGCCGCAATATTTCTTATGGGTGACATTTTCGATTTTTGGTATGAATACAAACAGGTTGTTCCCAAAGGTTATGTGCGTCTGTTGGGAGCGTTGGCAAAAATTACCGACGCAGGAATACCCGTTCATATTTTTAAGGGAAATCACGATTTATGGGCATTCGATTATTTGGAAAAGGAGGTGGGAGTAATACTTCACCGGAAATCCGATATTTTTGAATTTGAGGGAAAGAGTTTTTTTCTTGCCCACGGTGATGGCCTCGGTCCGGGCGATGCAGGATACAAAATGCTGAAAAAGATTTTTGAAAACAGGATAAACCAGTTTCTCTTCAGGTGGTTACATCCCGATTTGGGAATATCGCTGGGTCTCTTTTTTTCGAGAAGAAGCCGGCTTGCCAAGTATATCAAAGGAAAAAAGAGAAAAGAAAAAATTCCCGTAAGAGAGGAAATGTTGTACCTTTACGCTGAAAAAAAGCTGGAAAAGTACAACGGAATAGACTATTTTATATTTGGACACAATCATAGGGTTGTTCAGGAAAATATTAACGGACACACGCAAATTGTTATTCTCGGCGATTGGTTGTCGCTGTTTTCATATGCGGTTTTCAGTGAGGGAAAATTGACCGTAAGACGCTATAAAAAAGATGAAACCGAAAAAGAGACGGAGTAAATTAATAAAATTTTTTGCTTTACTTTTATTACTTGTTTTTATGATTTTTTATCCATTTGGCAAACCGGAAAGAATACAATACATAGACAGACAAACCGGCGACACATTGGTGGAGAGGGTGCCCGGTGAGTTTTGGTTGTATTGGCTATACAACAACCCGGTGGGTGAATTGTCGTTGGAAACAATAATAAAGCGAAAAATAATTTCCTCTTTTTACGGCAGGCTGATGGATAAACCCTCTTCTGCAAAAAGAATACCCCTGTTCGTGAAAAAATACGGTATTGATTTATCAATAGCCCAAAAACAAAAATTCAACAGTTTCAACGATTTTTTTACAAGGAAGCTGAAACCCGAAGCACGACCCATAGATACATCAGAGGGGGCCGTTGTTTCTCCCGCCGACGGAAAAGTGTTTGCCTGGAGTGTGATAAAAAATACAAATTTTATTGTCAAAGGGCATAAATTCAATCTGAGAAATTTTCTGGAGAACGACACTTTGTTCAATAAGTTTAAAAACGGCAGCCTGCTGTTATTCAGGTTGAGCCCGGCCGATTATCACAGATTTCATTTCCCCGTTGACGGAAAGATTATTGCTCAAAATTCGATAAAAGGCGATTATTATTCCGTTTCGCCCCTTGCCGTTAAAAATAAAATCAGGATATTTTGCGAGAACAAAAGAATGTTTACCCTGATAAAAACAAAACTGTTCGGCGATATGCTTATGTCGGAAATAGGTGCTACAATGGTGGGTACCATAATTCAGACCTACAAAGGTGATGTTGCCGTTAAAGGAGCCGAAAAGGGATTTTTTAAGTTCGGCGGCTCATCGATAATATTGCTTTTTGAAAAAAACAGGGTAAAAATCGATGAAGATTTGCTGATAAACACTTCGCAAGGCTTTGAAACCTCGGTAAAGGTGGGCGAACATGTTGCCGAAGCCGTCGGAAAATAGTTGTTAATCTTTTTTTTCCAACCAACCGTTTACAGCTCCGGGATAATAGTCAATTTCGGGAACATAAGGTTTTATGTCTATCAATGGTGTTCCGTCAATCATATCGGCACCGGTAAAAAAAATTTTATTTTGTTCTATTTTCAAAATTTTCACAATGGTTTGTCCCAACGCATTGGGGCGGCGCGGACTTCTAATGGCAAACACTCCTCTCAAATTGTGGTTCCGGGGTGTTATTTGCAGCAAGTCGTAGTTTTGCGATTTATGAAAATGAAACAGAAGGTAAAGATGAGAAAACGATTCCAAATCTTTGAGACCACCGGCGTACTCGGGGAAAACTTCGGCGATTCCGTCGTTGTTTTCCCCGAATCGCCCTTGCCGCGGTATCTTTTTTTTATCGTTGCCGAAAGGGGTGTGAATTATCCCTATCGGTTTGAAAACTATCTCTTTGTTTTTCATTATAATGTATTATACATATCTCTTTACTATTTCGGTTAGTTGATGTGCCGGAATTACTCCCGCCTGCCGCCAAAGCACCTGTCCGTTTTTAAATATCATAAGTGTAGGTACGTTTTGTATCATCCACTTACGGGCAACGGCCGGATTTTTGTCAACGTCAACGGTAAGTATCCTTATATTTTCGCCGAGTACCCTTTTCACCTCTTTAAGAATAGGCGGCATCATACGGCAAGGTTGGCACCACTCCGCCGAAAAGTCTATCAATACGGGCTTATTCGAATTTATTATATCATTAAATTTACTCATGGTTTTTCTCCTTTTTGGCGGAGACAAAACAAATTTTGTTCCCCCGTAAAAAGGCTGTCATTTTTTCATTCGGTACGCAATGCTCTGCGGTATAGTTGAATGGTGTTTTCGAGTCCGAGGTATAAAGCGTCGCAAATAAGGGCGTGGCCTATGGAGACTTCGTCCAAAAAGGGAATGTTTTGGGCGAAAAAGTGCAGGTTTTCCAAATTTAAATCGTGTCCGGCATTTAATCCGAGGCCGGTCTCTTTAACGATTTTTGCCGTCTCGACAAAGGGTTTAACGGCGGCATATTTATCATGTTTGTATCCCGTTGCATAACTTTCGGTGTATAGTTCCACCCTGTCGGTTCCTGTAAGGCAGGCTTTTTCGGCCATTTCGGGGATGGCATCGATAAATATCGAAGTTCTTATTCCCGCCTCTTTAAAACGGGATATAACCTCGGAGAGGAAAGAGCGGTTTTTTACGACATCCCATCCGTGGTCTGATGTAAGCTGGTTAGGATCGTCAGGAACTAATGTTACCTGATCGGGTTTAAATTTTAAAACCAAGTCGATAAATTTTGGGATAGGATTGCCCTCGATATTGAACTCGGTGGTTATTAACGGACGCAACAGCTCCACATCTTTGTATTTAATATGCCGTTCGTCGGGACGAGGATGGACGGTGATTCCTTGTGCCCCGAAACGTTCGCAATCGACTGCGGCTTTTTGGACGTCGGGTAAATTTCCGCCGCGGGCATTACGCAATGTTGCAATTTTGTTTATGTTTACACTTAATCGTATCATATTAACGAACTTTTCGGGCAAAGGTATAAATTCAATCTATGCAATAGTCGGTGGGATTTTGTTTAGAAGGTATCTGTTTTATGGTTCCGTGTATTCCAAGTGTTAAAACCGGATTTACGGGGTCGTTCGAAACTATCTTAATACTTTTATGCAAAACCCCCACATACCTTCTTGCCTTGATTTTTACGGTAATATGACCACTCCCTCCCGGCTTTATGATTTTAGAAGGCAATTCGGTTATAACCAGTCCTTTATCAACTACAATCTCCCTGATGAACAGGTCCATTGTACCCCTGTTTGTGAAATAGAATGAGTGGTAAAGAGTTTTCCCTTTCCGCAAATGTCCGAAGTCGTAAAGATAGTTGTCGAAAATCAAACGGGGAACGGTGTCTAAAGTTTCATTTGCCGCAAAGAGGCTCTTTTTTATTATTTGTGACGTAAAATATAAAAACTTGTAAGGGTTGATATCGTCACCGGTTTCGAATACGGCTTCAAACCTGTTGTCACCCGGCGGCATATCGCCCGGAACCTTTATTATCACCCGGGCTTTTGTGCTTGTGGCGGGAGCTATTGATGTTTTTTCGTAAATTATTTCCACAAAGCGGTTGCTTTTGGCGCTGATAAGCTTAATGTTTTTATTGCCTTTATTGTACAGCCCTATGGTTATGGTTGTGTCGCCGCCTTGTGGAATATTTCCCAAGGGGGTTTCCAAACTGTCAACGGCAAATGCTATGTTGCCTATTACATACGGATATTTTAGCAGGTACGAGGTGTCGGTTTGTGCTTTTGCGTATGAAAAGCATAAGAGGAAAAATACAACTGTTCGAAATTGAAATTTTATCATCTTTTTGACAGTTGTTGTACAAGTTTTTTAATATCCAACCCATTGAAATTTCCCGAACTCATCATTAACAATACACTGTTTTTGCCGGTGTTTTGCGTTATCCACCGTTTTAAATCGTCGATGTCGTCGAAAACGTCCAAATCGGCACGCGAAAAAGAATCTTTTATCAAATTTTTATCGAGCATTTTTAGCCGTTTCATTTTTAATGCATGTTTGCTGTAAAATACAGATGCTTTGTCTGCACCGTCTATGGAGTTTTTATATTGTTTCAAAAAATTTTCGTTAAGGCTGCTGAATGTATGCAACTCAAAACAGGCAATGATGTTTTTTCCGGCAAACTGTTCCTTAACGGCATCGACGGTAGCTTTCAGTTTTGAAGGGGCATGAGCGAAATCCTTGAAAACAATAATGTCATCGTTTTTAAAAACGGGTTCCAACCGGTTGGATGCACCTTCAAAAGAGGTAATAGCCTTTAAAAAATCGTTGCTCGTGATACCGGTTTTTTCGCAAACAAGTTGTGCCCCTTTCAGATTTTGCAAATTGTGCTTTCCGAATATTTTTAAAGGATAGACCTTTCCGTTTTCCTCTATTCCGGTTATTCCGTCCGATATGGAGTATTTAGGGATGTTGTATGGTATATACTCTATTTTGTTATTGGGTTTTGAGTTTACAATGTTCCGGAGTACGGAGTCGAGTTTGTTGTAAATCAAACTGCCGTTATTTTCGATAAGCTCTATAAAGCGAACAAATTGTTGTTTGTAATTTTCGAATGTGGGAAAAACATTGATGTGATCCCACGCTATGCCGCTAAGCAAGGCTATGTGAGGGTGATACCAATGGAATTTGGGGCGGCGGTCAACGGCTGAACTTAAATATTCGTCTCCCTCGAAAATCATCACCGGAGCATCGTCGCTCAACCGTACCATAACTTCGAAATCATTGAGTTTTGACCCGACGATATAATCGAAATTTTTGCCGTAGTATTTCAAAACGTGCATTACCATTGCCGTTATGGTGGTTTTGCCATGGCTGCCACCTATGACAATACGTTGTTTGTTTATGGAATGGTGATACAGAAATTCGGGATAGGAATAGATTTTAAGGTTTAGACTTTTTGCTTTTAAAAGTTCGGGATTGTCGGCTCGTGCATGCATTCCGAGGATTATTAAATCTATGTCGCCCGTGATAGCGGCGGGGTTCCAACCCTCATTTTCCGGTAAAAGGTTGTATCTTTTCAGACGGCTGCGCGAAGGTTCGAAAATTTCGTCGTCCGAGCCGGTAACCTCATGCCCGTTCAGTTTTAAGGCAATTGCCAAATTGTGCATTGCGGCACCCCCAATGGCTATTAAATGAATTTTCACCTCTTTTTTTGAAGTTTGTTTTATGCCACAAAGGTAGTGTTTCTTTTTATGTTTTCGTCTGTTTTTTAATTCCGGTGCAAAATCATACTGTTTACCGGTTTGAAAAATGGTATTCCCTGTTTGCGTCTAAAGAATTTACCACACTACAGGTAATTCGATACCATGTTTTATTGCCGAATAGATGGTATAAGCCAATATCATCATAAGAATCAGAGTTATTATATCGAGGTAATTTCCTGCTGCAGGCAGTTTTGCTCCGGGGTCTTTAACTTGCGAAGGATAAACCCACAACACCGGCAAGACAATTATTAGCGACATTACAAAAATTATTATTTGCGACATATTGGTTGCCCGGGTTAACAAAATAAATACCGCTAAATTGATAAGCCACGGAAAAAGTAGCAGCGATAGAAACATGTTTGTTTTCAGTTTGCCGTCTTTTTTATAATTTTCGTCAATTGCCGACAAAATGAGTTTTCCTGTAATTATTCCGCTAAGGTACAGGAGGTAAAGCGAAACGGCAACGGAAATTATCAAAACTATAATGCCGAGGTCGAGTACTTTTGACACTTCGTAAAATCCGCTTTTTGATATGCCCTCTTCGATAAGTACACCGAAGGCGTTTCCAAACGAAAAGATTGTCATCCACAGCAGAAACCAAAATACAGGATTGCTTTTCTTTTTTAAAAACCTTAACAGAAACATGAAAATTAATCCCGAAAAGAACGACAGTATAGGGTTTGCCAAATAGATTGTAACCGTAGCGTCGCGTGTCCATGCCGGCGAATCTTTTGCGGTAATAAATTCCACACCTTTTAATCCGAAACGGGCGTAAATGTCAAAGTCGTAGCTGAAATATAGTGTTACCAGACCCGAAAACAGAAAAATAGTCCAAAGTGCCGGCATTGCCGTAAACAGTGAAATGAAGAATGTTTTAATGCAGTAAAATATTTCCTGTTTCAAATATTTTTTTTTCATCGGTTATTTTGTTTCGGGCTTTTTAAACAATTGTTTTATGGAGTTGTGATGCGGTTTGATGATTCCTTTGTCGGTAATAATACCTGTAATATATTTTGCCGGGGTAACGTCGAAAGCGAGATTAAGAGCGCCGGAGCCCGGTGAAGCCACGAGTACTTTTACGAGGTTTCCGTTACTGTCGGTACCTGTTTGATAAAGCACTTCGTCGGGCGAGCGTTTTTCTATAACAATATCTTTTCCTGTTTTGCATTCGAGGTCGAATGTGGAAACAGGTGCCGCCACATAAAAGGGGATATCAAACTCTTTTGCGAGGACAGCCCTGTCGAGAGTGCCTATTTTGTTTGCCACGTCGCCGTTGGCGGCAATACGGTCGGCACCCACGATAACAATATCTATTTCGCCTTTTGCCATAAGTGCGGCGGCGGCGTTATCAGGGATTATTAAATGGGGGACACCGTCGTTTTTCAATTCCCATGCTGTCAACCGTGCTCCCTGGTTTCGCGGACGGGTTTCATCAACGTAAACAAAAACATCTTTTCCTTTGCGTTTTGCCAAATACACCGGTGCCAATGCCGTTCCGTAATCGACAAATGCCAGCCAACCCGCATTGCAATGTGTCAATACCCTCGTTTTTTTCCCGAAGAGCGATACTCCGTATTCCCCTATTGCCTTTGACGACAAGGCATCTTCGCGTGCTATCCGCATGGCTTCGAGCACGGCATTTTCGGGAGATATAAGTCCTGCCTTGTAAACCCTGTCAACGGCATAAAAGAGGTTGTTTGCCGTGGGTCTTGTCGATTCGATATCCTGGCGTGCTTCGCGTATTAAAATGGCTTTGTCTTTGCTTCGCGACGCCAAAAACGCCTGAGCCATGGCAAAACCCGCTGCGGCTCCTATGGCTCCCGCACCCCTGACTATCATGTCGGTTATGGCCATGCAGGTATCCCAGTATGTTTTGCATTCCAATATTTCAAAGCGGAAAGGGAGCAGGTTTTGTTCAATCATAAACACCGATTCTCCTTCCATCCATACGGTTTGATACGATTTGTCGTTAACTAACATAATTATTAAAATAGAGATTGTTACAAATTGTTAAGCAAATAAAGAGTATTCCAAATCATTAATCCCGTACCTGTCAATATGCTTTTTTCATCAACGTCGAAAGTGTCGGAGTGCAAATTCGATACAATTCCCCTCTTTTTGTTGGCAACACCCAACCGGTAAAATGTAGCGGGTATGACATGCGAATAGTATCCGAAATCTTCGGCTGTCATACGTATATCCAAATCCACAATGTTTTCCTTCCCCAGATAAACGGCAGCGGCTTTTTTAAGGGTCTCGGTGATTTTTTTATTGTTTAAAACAAAAGGATATCCCGCATCGACATTTACATCCGTTTTGCAGCCATGCTTTTTGCCTATTTGTTGCGAGCGTGTTTTTATTATTTGCCATGCTTTCTTTCTCCATGTTTCGTCAAAAGTTCTGAATGTTCCGAAAATATAAACCCTGGGTGGAATTACGTTGTGTGCGCCGTCGGCAATTATTTTTCCGAACGAGAGTATTGTAGGTGACTCTTTTGTTGATTTTACGTTTATTTCGTTTTCGAGCGATGTTATTATTTCTGCCGCTGCCAGCACGGTATTGTCGAAATGCGACGGTATTGCCGCATGGCCACCTTTACCTTTCACGGTTATATTTATCTCGTCGCTCGAAGCCATGTATTTTCCCGTTTTGAAACCCACTTTGCCGGCTTCAAGTTCGGGGAATACATGTTGGGCTATAATTGCTTGCGGTTTAGGGTTTTGGAGTACCCCCTCCTTAATCATGCCTTGTGCTCCGCCGGGCAACTTCTCTTCGGCTGGTTGAAAAATAAATTTGATACTGCCTTCCCATTTCTCTTTTATGGCGTTTAGTATTTTCAAGGTGCCCAGCAAACAGGTCATATGTACGTCGTGACCGCATGCATGCATTACTCCTTCGTTCATAGAGCGATAGGGAACGTTGTTTTTTTCGGTTACGGGCAGGGCATCCATGTCGGCACGCAGGGCAACAATCTTTTTTGCGGGATTTTTCCCTTTAAGAATGCCGGTAATTCCGTATCCCGCCACTCCTGTTTTGTGTTCAATGTTCCATTTTGCAAGTAACGACGATATATATGAGGCTGTATTTTTCTCGTGATAACTCAATTCGGGATTGGCATGAAAATGCCGCCGGTAAGCAACAAGTTCGTTAAACAGGTTGTTTACCATATGTTTTATTATTTCAGGAGAGAGTGCCATATGTTTTTAAAAAAACAAAATTAACATTTTTCCCCGCTTTATGCCGCGCCGGTTAAAATTTATTCGTTCCGGCATTGTGTGCCGTCATATGCACGTTTTAAATATTAAAAAAGTTTTTCGAAGACGAGTTATGCGAAAAATATGTTTATTTGCCTTTTATAAGAGTTTTTAATTTGCAATGGTAAAATGGAGCGCAAAGATTTCAGGATAGTGTTTATGGGTACTCCGGAGTTTGCGGTTGACTCGTTGGATATGCTGTATAAAGCGGGATATAATATCCGGGCTGTTGTTACTGCTCCCGATAAGCCTGCGGGTCGCGGCAAAAAACTCAAACAACCGGAAGTAAAAAGATATGCTTTGGAAAAAGGGATAGAAGTATTACAACCCGTTAAATTGAAAGAGACCTCTTTTGTCGAAAAATTGAAAAGTATCAAACCTCATCTCGGTGTGGTGGTGGCTTTCAGAATGTTGCCCCGTGTGGTTTGGTCACTGCCCGAGTTCGGCACAATAAATTTACATGCATCTTTGTTACCCCAATATCGTGGGGCGGCACCCATAAACCATGTTTTGATAAACGGGGAAAAAGAGACCGGGCTCACAACTTTTTTTCTTGATGAAGAGATTGATACGGGGAAAATTATTTTGCAACAAAAGATAAGTATAGGAGATGATGAGTACCTTGACTCGTTGCACGACAGAATGAAAATAGCAGGAGCGCGTTTATTGCTCGAAACCGTTGATTTAATAAGGGAGGGCAAGGCAAAAGAGATTCCCCAGGAAAGTATGGCACCGGGTACTGAGAAGTTGAAACCTGCTCCGAAGATTTTTAAAAATGATTGCAAAATAGAATGGAATTTGCCTGTGCGCCGGATATATGACAAAATAAGGGGATTAAGCCCTTTTCCCGCCCCTTTCTCCTTTTTGATTAACGGTGACGGCAAAAAAACATTAATAAAAATATACAAGGCGGTTCCTGAAAAGAGCGCTCATGACTTGGAACCCGGCACTATTGTAACCGACAATAAAAAATATTTGAAAGTGGCGGCAGCCGACGGATTTGTAAATATTACCGAACTGCAAAGCCAAGGCAGGAAACGTATGTCTGCAGACGCCTTTTTGAGGGGGTTCAAAATTGAAAAAAAGATGAAGTTTGAGACGGATTGACAGCTTTTATTCCTGTAAAATGCCAAAATTATCCGTGTGCCACAAAATAATATTCTTTGGCTTTAAAGTAAGTGTCTGAAAATTCCTTTAAAGTCAAAGGTTTTTTCCCTTTGATAAAATCTTTCAGGTTCGAAATATTCATTCCGTAATCGTTAACCAAAAGATTGTAAATATCATCGGGTTTTGTGCCGTAATAGTCGCTGGCACCCAGCCCGAATTCGAATACCACTAACGGTTTATGGGTTGAGATGATTTTTCCTCCCCCTTTTAATACTCCCAATTCGGCACCTTCCACGTCAATTTTTATAAAATCTATTTTGATATCATCGGGAATAACATCGTCGAGCCTGGCGAGCTTTACCTCTATTTCTATTATTTCGGGATTTTCTATGTCGTATTTGCGTTTCTTTATACCCGAATACGCCGGTGCGTTTTTTACATGGTTGAATGTGGTTTTTCCCTCCTTATCGCTCAATGCATACGGCATAACGGTGGCTTTCCCGTTATATTTTACTTTGAGGTTGTCGTACATTTCGGGTATCGGTTCAAAGGCAAAATGTCTTCCCCGGGGCGAAAACCTGAGCATTAAATCGAGCATTTCGCCTTTATGACAACCAACGTCGATACAATTCGAATCAACTTTTAGCCTCTCCGACATCAATTTTTTTGTAAGACGGTCGTATTTTAAGTTTTTTGTTAAATCAATGTGTAAGGCGTTTAAAGTTTTACGTGCAATATCTTTTATCATTGTGTGGGTAATTTACTCTTATTCATAAAAATACAATGCCGTGCCTGTTTGGCGCCGCCGGTACAAAGATAGATATTTAACGGTTTAATAAACTCTATGCAGCTCTTTATGTAAATATATATTGCTGTCGGTGTGACATTGGTTCTGCTGTTTCCGGTACACTACCGTAATAAATTTTACAATTTTTTTTGATATTAGTAGCGGTAAATAAAATTAGCCGTTTAGAAAATTATTGCCGTGAAAATATGTTTTACTGGATAAATGATTACATTTGAAAAATAAAAAGATTTGCTCCCGAAAAGCATAAGTTACGTGGAGTCGTTGCTTGTGCTTAAACACTATAAATGATATTAACGGGTGTTGCAATAACGGAATAATTATGAGTGAAAACAATTTTTTAGAGGATAGCGGAGAACAAAAAAGGTTTTTTACTTCCGACAGGTATATTTTTTTGTTAAGCATTGCAATTTCGTTGATTTTTTGGTTTTTTATAAAACTGTCTGACAGATATACCGAAAGTTATATGCTTAAAGTAGATTATAAAAACATTCCGGTGAATATGCACCTCACTTCCAAGGTTGATACACTTTTGCATATTAACATATCGTCGGACGGATATAAGGTTTTGGGAAATTTGATTAACGGCAAATTACGTGAAGTTGTCGTCGATTTGAAAAAGTGTGGTTACGACAAGTTTGCAGGAAATGTATATACAGTAAATATTGAAGAGTTGAAAAACTATTTATCGGGTTATCTTGATGTGCCCGAGGCGGATATCACAATAGCGCAACCATATTTGCGGTTTGTTTTGGAAAAAAACGCAAAAAAGGTTGTAAAACTAAAAGTGAAGACCGATTTCGATTTTGAAAGTCAATACGGTTTGTACAACATTGACATTGAGCCTCCCGAGGTTAAAGTTTTCGGTCCTGCATCGCTGCTCGACACCCTGTCGGCAGTATATACTCAGCCCCTCGAAAAACATAATCTTTCTTCCGATTTCAGCGAGCAAGTGAAAGTGGAAAATCCCTACCCCGCACTTTTGAATATTGTTCCCGCTAACGTTAATATTGTTGTGGATGTTGAAAAATATACCGAAGCTGTTTTGGATATTCCCGTTGACGTATCGAAACAAAAAGTTAATATTCGTACTTTTCCCTCAAAAGTCAGGGTGTTTTATCATGTTGCTTTGAAAGATTACAATACCATTCATGCCAATATGTTTGAAGTGGTGCCCGATTTGGAAGGTGTCGATTTGAAGGGAACCGACAAAATTTCGTTAAAACTTTCAAGAAAGCCCAAACTTGTGTCGCAAGTAAGAATGGTGCCGCATGAGGTTGAGTTTTTAATTGTAAAATAGATTTTTATGTTAAAAGTGGGAATAACGGGAAACATCGGAAGCGGTAAATCAACGGTTTGCCGTATTTTCGAAACACTGAACATTCCCGTCTTTTATGCGGATGCAGAAGCGCGTAGGTTATATCTTGACGAAGAGGTTAAGGAAAAAGTGAGGGTTGTGTTTGGCGATGACGTTTTCAGTGGCGGTGAAGTGGATACCAAAGCTTTGGCAAAAGTTGTCTTCTCAGACGAAAACGCTTTGGCAAAAATAAACGGCATAATCCATCCTGCCGTAATAAAGCGATATGAAGAGTGGTTAATAAAACATAATGAAGCACCTTATACCATTCACGAGGCGGCAGTGTTGTTCGAGAGCGGTTTGCAAAATATTTTTCATAAAATAATATGCATAACCGCTCCTCCGGATGTGCGTTTGACGAGGGTTGTTAAGCGCGATAATTCGGCGCGCGACGATGTTTTGAAAAGAATGAAAAACCAATGGGATGAAAACAAAAAAGCCTCTTTGTCGCATTACGTTATTGTAAACGACGGTAAAAGGTTTTTAATCCCTCAAATCATTAAAATTCACGACCAATTATTAAAATTGACAAAAACGGTAATAATGTGAAATTTATTAACGGCGGTAAATTGTCAAAATAATTGAAGTGCAGTAAGCTAAAGCGGTTTTTGTGCCTGAAAAAAATTAATTGTTTATTATCAGATAATTGTAAAATTTAAAACGATGAAACTGGATTTGGAATTAACCGCAAAACAGGTTGTTAACCTGTGCCGTGCTGTGGGAGTCTTTATAAAAAAACAAGCCGGAAAAATAGGCGAAGATGAAGTTGAGTACAAAGGGGTTCACAATCTTGTAACCTATGTGGATAAAACCGCCGAAAAGATGTTAGTGGGCGAATTGGAAAAAATTTTCCCACAAGCCGGATATATTGCCGAGGAAGACTCATCGCTGCAACGGAAAGAGAGGTTCAACTGGATAATTGACCCTCTGGACGGAACCACCAATTTTATTCACTCTTTACCGGTTTATTCCATTTCGGTGGCACTGGCCGACAAAGAGGATATTATCCTTGGGGTGGTTTACGAAATAAATTTGAATGAGGCCTTTTATGCATGGAAAGGTTCCCCCGCTTTTTTAAACGGCAAGCAGGTTAAAGTGTCGTCAACCGATAACCTTGATAAATCGCTTATTGCCACCGGATTTCCTTATAGCGATTATTCGTTGCTCGACTCATATCTCGAACTTTTTAAAGATTTGATGAAAATTAGCCGCGGAGTTAGAAGGCTCGGTTCCGCAGCCGTCGATTTGGCATACGTAGCTGCCGGCAGGTTCGATTTGTTTTACGAATACGGATTAAACCCTTGGGATGTGGCTGCCGGTGCTTTTGTGGTAAAACAGGCGGGAGGCAATGTTACCGATTTTGGTAACGGTACCGGTTTTGTTTTCGGAAAAGAGATTGTTGCTTCAAACGGTATTATTCATAACGGTTTTTTGAATGTGTTGACAAAATATTTCGGAGACAACAGGCATGAATAATCATGTGCCGGTATGTTGGCTTGTTGCAATATGTATTCATGTCTCAAATATACATCCCGTAGCATTATTTACGGCTTTAACGGTAAACCCCTGAAAAAACGAAAACCTGTTATTGCCATTGGCAAACCGGAATTTTAAGTAGCTTTGTAAAAAATTTTTTTATGGGTACTCAAAATAAAAATATCGTTGAAAAAGACACCCCCACAAGAAGTATCCTCAAAGCCATAAGCTGGAGGTTGGTGGCGTCGGGCGCAACTTTCATAATAAGTTTTGTTATTTTCAGCCAATACACAAAAAAAACTTTTAACGAAATTCTTGAAACGGCATCGGTAATTACAAGTGTGGATATTGTGGCAAAACTTATCCTCTATTATTTGCATGAACGCCTTTGGACAAATATTAAATGGGGAAAATACTGGGAACGTAATAATTGGAAAAAGTTGTTTAAAGCAGGTGGTAAAGAACAAAATGGCGCCGCAGACGAATAGATGTCGACAGAAATTATAGGTGCAAAACAACATATGTAAACTAACTTGATAACCATGAGACGACGTTTCGCAATGCTTTTTGCGGCATTATTTTACTTAACGGTAGCCCCTTTGCTGTCGTCGGGACAGGAAGATAGCGCCAAGCCTATTAAAATATATATGTTCAGCATCGATAAAATGATTGCTCCTCCCTCGTGGCACACCGCCAAAAAAGCTTTGGAGAGTGCTGTAAATGAGAATGCTGATTTGATAATAATAACAATGAATACATACGGTGGTACCCTTGATGCCGCCGATTCCATACGGACAAAAATTTTAAACTGCCCTGTTCCGGTTTTTGTCTTTATAAACAAAAACGCAGCATCTGCCGGTGCGCTTATATCTTTGGCATGCGACAGTATATACATGGCGCCGGGTTCAAGCATAGGTGCAGCAACTGTTGTTGACCAAACGGGAAAACCAATGCCCGACAAATATCAATCGTACATGCGTTCGATTATGCGTTCCACGGCAGAGGTGAACGGAAGAGATCCGCAAATTGCCGAAGCCATGGTTGACCCCTCAATAAAGGTGCCAGGTATCAGCGACTCGGGAAAAGTATTGACATTTACCCCTTCCGAAGCTGTCAGAAACGGTTTTTGCGAAGCCGAAGTAAATTCCGTAAAAGAGATTTTGAAACGTTGCAAAATTGAAAATTACGATATTGTTGAACATAAAGAGACCATATCCGACAAAATAGTAGGTTTTCTTATTAATCCTTTTGTGAGCGGTATATTAATAATGATAATAATAGGGGGAATATATTTCGAACTGCAGACCCCCGGTATAGGTTTCCCGCTTGCCGCTGCTGCCGTTGCCGCTTTGCTCTATTTTGCCCCTCTGTACGTGGAAGGACTTGCAACACACTGGGAAATTGTTCTGTTTGTTACGGGAGTTATTCTTATTGCCGTTGAGGTGTTTGTTATTCCCGGTTTCGGCATAACGGGAATACTCGGTGTCGTTTTTACGGTTACGGGATTAACCATGAGTATGGTAAAATCCACCGGCCCCGGAATATTCGATTTCGATTTCCAAGGAATGATAAAAGCTCTTTTTATTGTTATTATCGCCTTTACGGCATCAATGTTTTTGTCGGTTTATCTTGCAAAAAAACTCTTTTCGGAAAATTCGGCGGCACACCTCGGTTTATATAAAACACAACAACGCAAACTGGGATATACGTCGGCATCGCAAAAGTATCTGTCGGCCACCGGAAAAACAGGAAAAAGTTTAACCAAATTGCGTCCTGCGGGGAAAGTCGTTATTGAAGGCGACACCTTTGACGCTGTTGCCGAATTGGGGTTTATCGATAAGGACGAAGATATCGAAGTAACCGGCTATCGCAATGCTCAGCTTGTGGTAAAAAAAGTTGAATAACATTGTGCGGTTTATCCGGCGCCAATGTCATTACATTTTCATTCTGACTTTTGTTAGTGTAAAGTGCTGTTTCCATGAAACAATAATTTTTTAATCTTTTAAAATCCCGTTGCGGAAAAATAGTTTGTCTATCTTTGCGCATTGTTTTATTATTTTGATATGTTCGAAGGAGAATCGTTAGAAAAGTTGAAGCAGGTGGTGTCGCGTCCCCAAAAGACAGCGGTTATCGCTCATAAAAATCCCGACGGCGACACCATAGGTTCGGCGTTGGCTCTTTATTTTTACCTCGTCTCCCGGGGGCACGATGTTTCGATGATGGTTCCCAACGGTTTTCCTGACTTTTATGCATGGATGCCCGGCATTGAAAATATGCTTGTTTATGAAAAACAGCCGGATGCGGTAAAGAAAAACCTGAAAGATGCGGCGACGGTTTTCTGTCTCGATTTTAATGATACCGGCAGGGTGGGGGCAATGTCGGAACTGTTGCAACAGGCCGGAGGTATGAAAATTATGATAGACCACCACCCCGGACCAACGGACGAATTTGATCTCTATTTTTCCGATATTGCTGCCTCGTCAACGGGAGAAATTGTTTACGAACTGATTGCCGGTTTGGGTGATGAAGAACTTATAACCAAAGATGTCGCCGTTTCCTTATATACGGCTATCATGACCGACACCGGATCGTTCAGCTATTCATGCAACAATGCAAGAACTTACGAAATAGTTGCCCGGCTTATTTCTGCAGGTGTGGATGTGAGTCTTGTACACAGGCTTGTTTACGATACTTTTACCGAAAACAGATTGCGTCTGTTGGGGTATTCCTTGTCGGAGAAAATGACCGTTTGGCATAACCTGAGGGTTGCCGTAATAGCTCTCGATAAAGCCGATTTGCAAAAATTCGATTACCGGATTGGCGATACCGAAGGATTGGTAAACTATCCTCTTTCCATGAAAGATGTTAATGTTTCGGTACTTATTACCCAAAGGGAGGGCGTTTTCAGACTTTCGTTCCGTTCCAAAGGCGATTTTCCGGTAAATAGAGTTGCAAAAGAGTATTTCGACGGGGGAGGCCATAAAAATGCGTCGGGCGGAAATTCATATCTCGGTTTAAAAGAGACAATGGAAAAACTTAAAAAAGTATTTTTGCGTTTTAAAAACGAATTGGATTACGAAATAAAGTATTAATGAAATTTTTTGCTTTAATTTGGTTGGTTTTGTTTTTCGCGGTTGCAGGATGTAACGAGGCCGGAAACAATACCCCCGCCAAAAAAAAATTCGTCTCCGAAAAATCACTTATCAAAGCAAACCGCTATTTGGCGCGTACCGAAAAAGAGACCATAGACAATTACATAACCCGCCACAATCTGAAAATGAAAAGTACGGGAACGGGCTTGAGGTATATGATAATTAAACACGGTAATGGAGCTAAAGCAAAAAAAGGTGACGTTGCCGTAATTGAATATACGGTTCGTCTTATTACCGGCGATGTCGTATATTCGTCGAAACAATCGGGAGTTAAAGAGTTCAGAATAGGAAAAGGCGGAGTGGAAAGCGGCCTTGAAGAAGGAATATTAATGCTGAAAAAGGGCGATATAGCAAAATTCATATTACCTTCGCACCTTGCTTTCGGATTGCATGGCGATGATAATAAAATACCGCCGAAAATGCCCATAGTTTACGATGTTGAATTAAAGGATCTTAAATAAATTTTATTATGAAAAAACACCATCTTATTATTATTGCCGGATTGTTAACCGGTATGTTTTTTACGGCTTGTAATCAAAAAAAATCGGAATATCCCGGTTTCGATAAAACGGAAAACGGTTTGTATTACAAATTCATTACAAAAAGTAGCGATACTACTTCGCCTAAACTTTCCGATTATTTGGAAGTTTACATGGATTACGGAACATTGAATCCCGACACATTGATTTTCAGTAGCAAAAATCAAAATCCTCAAACAATGGAAATTCCGTTTCGTCAACCGGTATTCCAAGGGGATATATACGAAGGTTTTGCCATGATGCATGTGGGTGACAGCGCAAGGTTTTTATGTAATGCCGATTCGATATTCAATATTTTGTTCCGTATGCCCAAACCAAAAGAACTTGATTCTGCCAAAGTTGTTTATTTCGATATTAAACTGCTGAATTTGAAAACAGCCGAGGATATTCAACACGAACATTTTGTGAAAATGGAAGAGGCTAAGAAAAACGAAGTGCCCGAAAGGGAAGCTTATCTTAAAGAGCATAATATTAACGTGAAGCCTACCGCCGACGGATTGTATTTTATTCCCGTAAAAAAAGGTACGGGAAAACATCCGCAACCCGGTGACAAAGTAAAAGTTCATTATACGGGATATCTTTTAAACGGACAAAAATTCGACAGTTCGCTCGACAGGGGTAAACCCTTTGAATTTACACTGGGAAAAGGTCAGGTGATAAAAGGTTGGGACGAAGGTATAGCCATGCTCCGTAAAGGAGGTAAAGCAACTCTCATAATCCCTTCGGAATTGGCTTACGGACAACGTTCAATGGGACCTATTCCGCCTTATGCAACCCTTGTATTTGATGTGGAATTGGTGGATTTTACCAAAGGAAACGGAAAAAAATAATATAAAATTTTCAAACTCCTAAAATATCTTAAAAAAGGTGCTTTTGCCTGCATTGATTTTATCTTTGCATATGCAAAAGCACTTTTTTATTGCCATGAAAAAAATTAATGTCGTATTGTTTCTTCTGTCGGGGCTCTTTATGTTTTCGTGTGCCGACAAAAAACACGAAGCCCTCGATTTTCAAAAAGGGGATAACAATTTGTTGTATCATGTTTACAAAAAGTCGAAAGATACTGTTCATCCGCGGCTCAACGACTTGGTGTTTGTTAATATGCGCTATTATCTTCCCGATACAGTCCTTTTCGACAGTAAAAACCTCGAAGAGGAACTTATGTTCCCGATGATAAAACCCATGTTCAAGGGCGACCTTTATGACGGATTGGCAATAATGTCGCCGGGCGACTCTATGACTTTCAAAGTGGTAGCCGACAGTTTTTTCTTTAAAACAGCAATGATGAAGCAGCTTCCGGCATATGTGAAACCGGGTACGCCTATGTTTTTTGACGTGAAGCTGAAAAAGGTGATGACACAAAAAGCTTACGAAGAAGAACAAAAAAGCAAAGAAAAAGAGACTCTCCGAAAATATTTAAAGGATAATAATATAACCGCGGTTCCAACTCCCTCGGGACTCTATTTTATCCCCGAAAAAAAGGGTAAAGGACGAAAACCCGTAAAAGGTGATATATGTGGCGTCTATCTTAAAGTTCAAACTATCGACGGTACGGTTTTGTGGGATAGAAGCAACGAAATGATAGATATCGAATTCGGAGGAAACTTTGATACGAAAGGACTTATGGAAGGACTCTCGATGATGCACGAAGGCGAAAAGGCAAAACTGATTGTTCCTTCGCAAATAGGTGTGGGAAGTACGGGGAGACTGCCGGCGGTAAAACCTTATACCACCATTATTTACGACGTTACTCTTGCCAAGTTCAAAACCCTCGAAGAGCTAAAAAAAGAGAGAAAAGAGAAAGCCGAAAAGCGGGCTGTTGAAAAACAACGGAAAGAAGCCGAAGAGACGGCAAAAATAAAAAATTGGGTTAAAAGTCACGGATACAATGTTAAACCCGATAAAAACGGTATTTATCACATAACATTAAAAGAGGGCGACGGTCCCATGATAACCGACAGCTCGGATGTAAGTATTTACTACAAATTGAGGGATATTAAAGATACTCTGATTTGGGATAATACAAAAGAGAAAAATCCTTTCAAATTCCGTATGGGTACACACTCGGTAATCCGGGGATGGGAAAAGGGAATGAAAAATATGCGTCAAGGCGAAAAAGCTTTGATTATCGTTCCCTCGAAATGGGCATACGGCGATCGCGGACGCGGAAAACAGATAAAACCTTACACTACTCTGTTTTTCGAGGTTGACGTTGTAAAAGTGGAAAATTGATATGCTTTCCCGGGACTGTTAATTGAATCCGGCTTTCAGTAAAATCTGCTGAAAAAAACAAGGTGTTGATGTGTAAACGGTACCAAAGTGTTTGCCCGTTGCCGTATTGATTGGGCCGGTGAAACCGGAATGTTACGGCTGCCAACCGTCTGTGGCCTGCCGGCTTACTTCCTTATTATAACGAAAACATCTTCGTTGTCACGTTTCATAAAATATTTTTCGCGTGCGTATTTTTCAAGGTGGGAGGTGTCGTAACGCAATGCGTTTATCGACTTTTTTATGTTTTCTATGTCGTTTTTGTAGTACTCTATCTGATTTTCCAGCTGGTTAATCTCTTTCGTCTGGTTTATTTGACGTATGATACCGTTGTTTTTTGATATTATTATAAGCAGCACAAAAATCAGTGTGGCAAGAAAATATTTGTTAAAAAACAATTTTTTCATAAGTGTTATTATATGCTCCGGATAGCGGCAAAAATATACCATATTTTTATAAATGAATAACAGAGGTTGATATTTTATAAACTTTTTGCGGTTTATAATTGAAGTATTCATAAAAATTACGAATTTTACATTTTTAACTCAAATTTTAAATAAAAATATTATGGAATACGAAAGCGAAAAAAATATGGAAAATCTGGTACGCGAGCTAAGTTACCCGCTTTACAAAGGTAAAAGTTGGTTAAAATTTTACGGTATTATTACAATAATTACGGGTGTGCTGGCGGCTCTTTCAATTGTGGGAATATTGTATGCTTGGCTCCCGGTTTGGCTTGGTGTCCTGGTAAATGGCGCCGCTAACAAAGTTGAAATGGCATATCATACGGGTAATAAGCAGGCACTAATTGAGGCGCAACAAAAACTAAATACGTTTTTTGTGATTAATTCGGTGATTATGTTAATAACAATTTTGATTTCCATTTTTATAATAGTGGTATTTTTTTCCCTCGGCGTTTTTAACGAAGTTATTAATAATAACGGGGATTTTTATTGATGATTGACGATTGGGGATTCTCGATTGAGGATTTTCGATTGACGATTTTCGATTGACGATTGATGATTTGCGATTTGGGATATGAAAATTTTAAAATGAAAGAGGAGATAAAAAACAGAACAAAAAATTTGGCTGTTGAAATTATTAAATTTTGTGACGAACTACCGGAAGATACCAAATATTATGTCATAAGTAAACAAATTATCCGTTCCGCTACCTCGGTAGGAGCAAATTATCGTGCCGCTTGCAGAGGAAAATCAAAAGCCGATTTTATTGCTAAACTCGGTATTGTGGAAGAAGAGGCCGATGAAACTCTATATTGGCTTGAGCTTTTGTTGGAGCTTGACAGCGGGCTGAAAAAGAGGGTGTCGCCGTTGTATAAAGAGATGAATGAAATTTTGTCGATAGTTGTGGCAAGTAAAAAAACAGCAAGGAGGAATCTTTGAGTGGGGATTTGGGATTGGGGATTGACGATTTTCGATTTTCGATTGATGATTGACGATTTTCGATTTTCGATTGGGGATTTTCGATTTTCGATTTTCGATTTTCGATTGGGGATGTAAACGAAATTGAAAAAATAGGGGGAAGAAAAAGTGTGTACACTTTATTTGTGCCGTGTAAAAATGCCGGAATTAATATTTTAAACGTGAAAGTCTTTAAACATTATAAAAGTCCTATAATATATTCCTGTCTGCCGCCTGATATTTTGTTGTGGAAATTTATAACCGGCAAAACGACTATTTGATTTATCTTTGCCGGAAAAAGATAACCGAAATTGATAAAGATACCTTTTAATAAACCTTATTTTGCGGGCGGCGAAATACAAAATATTGTAAATGCGGCCTATCACGGACATATCTCGGGCAATGGTGTTTATACCAAATTGTGTCACAACTTTTTTGAGGAGAGATACGGATTTAAAAAGGTTTTTTTAACCACATCGTGTACCGATGCTTTTGAGATGGCGGTAATGTTGATGGATTTGAAACCCGGCGATGAGGTAATAATGCCCTCGTTTACTTTTGTCTCAACCGCCAACCCTTTTCTGATAAAAGGTGCAAAAATAATTTTTGCCGACAGTCGTGCCGATTGCCCCGGTATTGATATTGACAAAGTTGAAAGTCTAATTACTGAAAAGACAAAAGTCCTGGTGGTGATGCATTACGGTGGCGTTGCCGTTGATATGGATAAGGCTGTTTACCTTGCCGGAAAATATAATTTGACGTTGATAGAAGATGTTGCCCATGCCATTGACTCGCACTACAAAGGGAAACCTTTGGGAAGTTTCGGCGATTTTGCAACTTTTTCTTTTCACGAAACCAAAAATGTAAGTGCCGGTGAAGGTGGTTTGTTGGTGATAAATAACGAAAAATATGTTGACCGTGCCGAAATTATCTGGGAAAAAGGAACTAACCGCGCTGCATTTTCGCGTGGCGAAGTTGATAAATACGAATGGGTGGACATAGGTGCATCGTTTTTGCCTTCCGATATTATTGCCGGTGTTTTGTATGCCCAACTTCAAATATTAGACGATATTCAAAGAAAACGTATTGCCATTTGGAACAGATATTATCAAAATCTTAAACCGCTGAGCGAAAAGGGACTGTTACGTTTGCCCCATATCCCCGGTTATGCCGAAAACAACGGGCATATGTTTTACCTTTTGTTGAAAAATAAATCTCAGCGCGACAGAATGTTGGAATATTTAAATGATAATTATGTGCATTCCGTTTTCCACTATTTGCCTCTACACCTTAGCCCATATTATAAAAATAAACACGACGGCAGGATTCTTGAAAATTCCGTTAGATTTTCAGAAACACTTTTACGGTTACCGTTCTTCTATGAGCTTCCACTCGAATTGGTTGATTTTGTTTGCGATAAAGTGAAATCTTTTTTTGCTTAATTTTACTTAAAAACCATTGCCGATTATTTCCTTTTTTTACCTTTGCATACTTTAAATGTTTTGTAAAACCTTATGGATTAAATAAAAAAATAATATTATGAGTAAGTTGCATTCTGTCGAGCCCGTTCTCGAAAAACTTGGTATTAAAGATGTAAACCTTGGTGTAACCACCGGTTACGAATGGTTTGACACAAAAGGTGATATAACCTCCTCGGTATCTCCGGTTGACGGAAAAGAGATAGCAAAAGTGAAAAACGCCACCATGGACGATTATGATATGGTGATGAAAAAAGCACAAAAAGCTTTTGTGGAATGGCGTAAGGTGCCTGCACCCGTACGTGGCGAAGTTGTCCGTCAAATCGGATTGGCACTTCGCGAGTATAAGGAAGAACTTGGTATTTTGGTAACCTACGAAATGGGTAAAATTTACCAGGAAGGTCTCGGAGAAGTTCAAGAGATGATTGATATTTGCGATTTTGCTGTTGGGCAGGCCCGTTTGATAAACGGCGTAAACCTTCAATCGGAACGTGTTAATCACCGCCTTTCGGAGCAATACCATCCATTGGGAATAGTGGGGCTTATCACCTCTTACAATTTTCCCGTTGCCGTTTGGGCTTGGAATACGGCACTTGCAGCCGTTGCCGGCGACGTTGTGGTTTGGAAACCCTCGTCCAAAACGCCGTTGACAGCTATAGCAACAATGCGTATCATTGGCGATGTTTTGAAAAGAAATAATGTTCCCGAAGGCGTTTTTAACCTTGTTATTGCAAAATCGTCGGTAATGGGTGACAATTTCCTTGCCGATAAAAGAATTCCCCTGTTCTCGGTTACAGGTTCTACGGCCGTGGGAAAACATGTCGGTGCCATTGTGGGTAAACGTCTTGGAAAAACAATCCTCGAACTTGGAGGAAACAATGCCGTGATTATCACCCCGAGTGCCGATATCCAAATGGCTGTGATGTCAACGGTATTCGGAACCGTGGGTACTGCCGGACAACGTTGTACCACAACCCGCCGTGTTATAATACACGAAGATGTTTACGACGAAGTTCGCGATAAATTTATTGCCGCATACAAAGGTATAGAAAAACGTATCGGTAACCCGCTTGACGAAGACTACCTTGTAGGACCGTTAATCGACAATTTTGCCGTCGAATTGTTCCAAAATGCAATAGAACAGGTGCAAAAAGAGGGTGGAAAAATTCTTTTCGGCGGCCAGGTGCTTCAGGGCGAAGGTTACGAGTCGGGTAATTATGTTGTGCCTTGTATTGCCGAAGCGGAAAATCATTATAAAATAGTGCAGGAGGAGACTTTTGCTCCTATCGTTTATTTCATAAAATACAGTGGCGACATCACAAATGCAATTGCCATTCAAAACGATGTTCCGCAAGGTCTCTCGTCGGCTTGTTTTACATTAAACATGCGCGAAGCCGAAACATTCCTTTCGTATGCGGGTTCCGATTGTGGTATAGCAAACGTAAACCTCGGAACCTCGGGAGCCGAGATAGGTGGCGCTTTCGGAGGCGAAAAAGATACCGGCGGCGGTCGCGAGTCCGGCTCCGATGCTTGGAAAGCGTACATGCGCCGTCAAACCAACACGGTTAATTACGGTACCGACCTGCCTCTGGCTCAAGGAATAAAATTCGATATTTAATCGCTTGAAAATTAAGGTTGTCATTAAGTAATGACAACCTTAATTGTTTTAGCATTGTCTTGATTTATAACTTTCTGTATTATGAAAAAGTATTTTCTTTTATCAATTGCAACTATTGTAATCGTTTTTTCAGCTTGCAATCAAAGCGGCAAGAAAAAACAAAACAACCGGCGACAAATTCATGAAAAAACCCTTGGCACTGAAAATAAAACCAAAACCTCTCCCAATATTAAAAAGTTTCCCGAATTAACCCCCGAAGAGTATTTTCATGCCGTGGTTTTCGATACAATGACACTTAGCCAGGTGGCAAAAAAGAATGAAATCAGTTTGCCGTTTCTGAAAACCAAACTCGGCATTCCGAAATCTGTCACTTACGATTATACAATAAATCAATTGAAAAGGAATTTTCATTTTACAACGGAACATTTGAAAGATATTATTGAAAATTCCAAAAACGAGTCGAAGGTTGTTAACAAAAAGTTGAAAATGAAAAGAAAATAGTGTTGTTTAATTATTAAATATTAAAAATCATGAAATACAAATTTACTGTTTATTTATTGCTTTCGGTGTTTTTTCTGAATCTTCAGGCATTTTCACAGGAAGAGAAAAAAGAGAAAAAAGAGGAGAAGGGGTACATTATTACCGATGTGACCGTTGTCCCTCATACTTCGGTAAAAAACCAGTACCGTTCGGGTACGTGTTGGAGCTTTTCGGGAATAGGATTTATCGAAGCCGAAATTTTACGTGAAACAGGTAAAAAGTACGATCTCTCGGAGATGTTTTGCGTAAACCACACCTATCGCGACAAAGCGGTAAAATATGTCAGACTGCACGGTAAATTGAATTTTGGTTCCGGTGCCGAATTTGCAGACGTTTTCAGGGTAATAAGAAAATACGGAATTGTTCCCGAAAGTGTTTATTCGGGATTGCAATACGGCGAAGATATGCATACCCACGGCGAACTCGATGCTTTACTCCAAAGTTATGTTGATGTTATTGTGAAAAACAAAAACAGAAAACTCACCCCTGTTTGGCACGAAGGTTTCGATAAAGTTTTGGATACCTATCTCGGCGAACTTCCGGGAAAGTTCAACTACGAAGGCAAAGAATACACTCCCGAGAGTTTCAGGGATATGCTCGGTTTGAATATGGATGATTATTTGGAAATTACATCATATACCGATCATCCTTATTATGAGGAATATGCCGTTGAAATACCGGACAACTGGCTTTGGGCAAAATCGATGAATGTCCCTCTGGACGAGATGATGGAGATTATTGACAATGCTCTCGAAAACGGATATACCGTAGCCTGGGGAGCCGATGTGAGCGACCGCGGCTTTAACTGGAAAAAAGGAATTGCAATAATCCCTGATGAAAATCCTACCGATTTGTCGGGAACCGATTTGGCACGTTGGGAAGCCCTGTCGAAAAACGAACAAAAAAAGGAACTGTACAGCTTCGATTCTATAGTGCAAGAGGTAACGGTTACCGAACAGATGCGCCAACAATATTACGATAATTACAAGGTTACCGACGACCACGGTATGTTGATTGTGGGTATAGCCAAAGACCAAAAAGGAAATAAATATTACAAGGTGAAAAATTCGTGGGGTACCGACCAAAAATATAAAGGTTATTTTTACGCTTCGGTTCCTTATGTAAGACTGCAAACAATAGGGATTGCCGTTAATAAAAAGGCTATTCCGAAAAAGATATTGAAAAAATTCAAAAAGTAAGATACCGGCGTTTGAACGTTTTGGGAAATAAAAAAAACCGCTTTGAAAAAAGCGGTTTTTTTTATTATGAACAATCTTTGTATTTCTATTTAACTTCTTCGAAATCGACGTCGGTAACTTCGTCGTCGCCGTTGCCTCCTTCATTACCGGTATTTCCGCCTTGGTTGTCTTGGTTGGGAGGAGTTTGTGCACCTCCGGCAGCACCTTGAGCACCTTTGTACATATCTTCGCTTGCTTTTTGCCACGAAGCGTTAAGTTTGCTCATTGCGGCATCAATAGCGGTAATGTCTTGGGCTTTATGAGCATTACGCAGCTCTTCCAATCCCGATTCTATTTCAGCTTTTTTGTCTGCCGGCAATTTGTCGCCATACTCTTTAAGCTGTTTTTCCGTTTGGAAAATCAAAGCGTCGGCGGCGTTGAGTTTGTCAACACGTTCGCGTGCTTTTCTGTCGGCTTCGGCATTTGCTTCGGCTTCGGCTTTCATTTTTTTGATTTCCTCTTCCGACAATCCCGAAGAGGCTTCAATTCTGATGCTTTGCGATTTTCCGGTAGCTTTATCCTTAGCCGAAACGTTCAAAATACCGTTTGAGTCGATATCGAAAGTCACCTCGATTTGCGGAACTCCACGCGGGGCCGGCGGAATACCGTCCAGGTGAAAACGTCCTATGCTCTTGTTTTGATTTGCCATAGGTCTTTCTCCTTGAAGCACATGAATTTCAACCGAAGGTTGGTTATCGGCCGCTGTTGAGAATACCTCCGTCTTTTTGGTAGGTATTGTGGTGTTGGCTTCAATGAGTTTTGTCATAACACCTCCGAGGGTTTCAATACCGAGCGACAAAGGAGTGACATCGAGCAACAACACATCTTTTACCTCACCGGTAAGAACACCACCTTGAATGGCAGCACCAATTGCCACAACCTCATCGGGGTTAACACCTTTTGAGGGCTCTTTGCCGAAGAAATCTTTAACTATTTTTTGTATTGCGGGAATACGTGTTGAACCTCCCACCAAAATTACTTCGTCAATATCCGATGCATTCAGTCCGGCATCTTTGAGAGCCAGTTTACAAGGTTCGATGGTAGCCCTGATAAGATGGTCGGCAAGTTGCTCGAATTTGGCACGTGTAAGTTTGCGTACCAAGTGTTTCGGCACACCGTCAACAGGCATGATATAAGGCAAGTTTATCTCGGTTTCCACCGAACTCGAAAGTTCGATTTTGGCTTTTTCGGCTGCCTCTTTCAAACGTTGAAGTGCCATTGGGTCTTTTCTCAAGTCCACGCCTTCGTCTTTTTGAAATTCGTCGGCAAGCCAGTTCATAATTACCTCGTCGAAGTCGTCGCCGCCGAGGTGAGTGTTTCCGTTTGTGGATTTCACTTCGAAAACGCCGTCGCCGAGTTCAAGTATTGATATGTCGAACGTACCGCCGCCAAGGTCGAACACGGCAATTTTCTCATCCTGTTTCTTTTTGTCGAGACCGTATGCCAACGAGGCTGCCGTAGGTTCGTTTATGATACGACGAACGGTTAATCCTGCAATTTCGCCGGCTTCTTTTGTAGCCTGCCGTTGCGAATCGTTAAAATATGCCGGAACGGTAATCACCGCTTCGGTAACAGTTTGTCCCAGGTAATCTTCAGCGGTTTTCTTCATTTTCTGAAGAATCATTGCCGAGATCTCCTGAGGAGTATATAATCTGTCGTCGATTTTTACGCGAGGCGTATCATTTTCTCCTTTAACAACGTCGTAAGGAACACGTTTTACTTCGGATTCAACTTCCGAATAACGGTTTCCCATAAAACGTTTTATGGAAAATATTGTTTTCTTTGCATTGGTTATTGCTTGACGTTTAGCGGGTTCACCCACTTTTCTTTCACCGTTGTCGGTAAAAGCAACTATCGAAGGAGTGGTACGATGACCTTCGCTGTTGGGTATAACAACAGGCTCGTTACCCTCCATTACTGCAACGCATGAGTTGGTTGTTCCTAAGTCTATACCTATAATTTTTCCCATTTCTTTATTCTCCTTTTTTATTTTTTTGTTAATTACTATCTTTTCTTTTTTGTCGGCTATTGGTTTTCAATGATTATGCCAAATAATCAAATAATAATTTTTTGGTGTATATGTCAGTTTAAGAAGTGATACGGTTTATACGGCCTGGCGGTTATCTTTTTTTGTATCAGTATATTAACGTAAATACTGTATGCTTTGCCGTTTTTGTAGGAAAAAAAGAGTTAGGTATGACAAAACGACATAAAGGTAATGAATTATTTTTCGGGTTCAAACAGTTCCACTTTAAAATCGTCGAAATAGATATCTTTTTTGCCCCTGTACCATACATAGGTAATAAGGTTATCCGATTTTCTTCTTACTTCGGGAGTAAGGTAGTCCATTGAAATTTTATTCCAACTGTTAAGTTTCAATTTTCCGGCTACACTTTGGTCGTTCAAATTTACTGTCCGGTATTTGTAATTTTTTCCGTGAAATTGAAATGTCGTAACAAGCGATACCGGGGTTTCGGACAGGGGATGTACGGGATAAACCCAAACGCTCACCCTTATCCACGCATACTCTTTGTCTGTAAGGTCTTTGTATTTAATGCGGTATGCCGGTGAGAAGTTGATTGTGCTGTCCATTTTGAGTGATTGTTTTCCCGAATGTGAGTATTTTGTGGTAAAGTGTTTCCCTTTTTGTTCGAAGTCGAAAAATGCGAGTCTCTTTTTTATATATTGATTTTCGTCTTTCAAATGTTCGGGTTTGCCTCCGAAATCTCTTTTTACAAGCAAGAGTTTTTCGTACTGTGGGTTTACGCTGGTTTTTCCGAAAGTTTTTATATAGTATGCAAAAGTCATACGGTCGGAGCTGAGGATATGATGGCGCATTTGCCAAATTTGAAACAGGTTAAGGGTTACAAAAAACAAAATAAAAAGGGTTGCAACGAATTTTTTCCACGGTTTTTGTTTACGGAGGTTGTTTAAAAAGTATCCTAAAGGAATAGCCATAACGGCATACGATTGCACTAATGCCCTTTGTCCGAAACATTGTGCATACCACCAGCACGACCAGCTTGAAACGATATACAGATTCAGTACGAAAAATATGAACAAGCTGTAGAAAATCTCCTTTTTTTCTTTATAAAGATTGTAAAAACCCCAAACGGCAAATATCATCAAAGGGGTATAAATGAGCCAGCCTTTGCGGAAACTGAACAAAACCTTTAATGTGTATGGCCATAAAAATTCAAAACCTTCCCCGGGGTTTACATAGCTGTAATAAATAAAATGTCCCGTGATAATTTTCCAATAAGCTATTTGAAAAGAGGCGATAATTGCAAGTATTAAAAAGAATGTGAACAGTTGTGTTTTGTATTTACGCAGTAGTTTCAATTTTGTTTTGAAACTTTCTTTGCCGGTTACTCCCCACAGCAGTGGAATAATTATCGAGATTAATTCGGTAGGCCTTGCGAGTGTTGTAAAACCTATAACAACAGCAAGCAAAACGATATCTTTTTTCCGGTGCCATGTGTTCCATTTATAGCTCAACCACAATATCAGGGCGTACATTCCGAAAAGGTAATTATGCACTATTTCGCCCGAAAAAACCGCATATGTGTAGTAGTTTGTTCCGAAAAATAGCAGCAGCAACAAAAGCATTGTCAATTTGTCGTCGAAAAATAGCAGAAGGACTTTCCTTAAGAAATAAAATCCGAGCATAAAAAAGAGGATGCTGTTTATTACCAGCGCAGTTTGATACGGTTTCGAAAATCCGTCAGCGGGATATCCTGAAATTTTTGCGGCTATATTTCCGGCAATAAAGGCGGGGGCATAGAAAAAGGCCATGCCCATACTGTATTTCATTACCCAGTTTCCGTTTGGTGCTTTTGTGGCTTGATAAAATGTGCTTGAAGGGTCGTATTTGTCAAAAATTTTATCTATGGTCTCTTTGTTTTTTATAGCCAAATCGTGATAGGTAAAAGTCATGGGCAAGTAAAGGTAATAGCCGAAAGTATCCCACGAGATAGGATTGGAGGGTGGATTTTGAAAGCGCATAAACGAAAGAAAAATATAAATAAACAGCAAGGTAAAGGCTGAATATTTGTTATTTTTATTACGCTTGTTCATGAAGTATGCTTTATTGTCTGAAAGTCTTTTTATCGAAAATATTATAACGCAATATGCAATAGATTGCTCTGAAACCGTCGCGCCAATCTATTTTTTTTCCTTCGTCGTAAGTTCTTCCGTAATATGATATGCCCACTTCATAAATTCTTATGCCGGGGATTCGTGATATTTTTGCGGTGACTTCGGGTTCGAAACCGAAACGTTTCTCTTTTAAGAGCAGTTTTTTCAAATGGGATGTTTTAAACAACTTGTAACAGGTCTCCATATCTGTCATGTTGAGGTTTGTAAAGAGGTTTGAAAAGCCGGTAAGCAATTTGTTACCTATGGAGTGCCAAAAAAACAGAATTCTGTGCGGTTCGCCACCCATAAAACGGCTTCCGTACACTACGTCTGCAAAACCGTCTGTTATGGGTTTTAGCAGTTTATTGTATTCGTTGGGGTCGTATTCGGTATCGGCATCCTGAATTATCAAATAGTCGCCTGTAGCTTCGTCAATACCACGGTGAATGGCGGCACCCTTTCCCATGTTTGTATTTTGATTTACAAGTCTGATGTTTTCGCCGGGATTTTCCCCGATGAACTTTTTTACAATACCGGTGGTGCCGTCGGTTGAGCAGTCGTCAATAACAATCAACTCTTTTTTGATGTTATTTATAAGTTTAACATCAATTATTTTGTTTAATATCTCTTCTATTGTCCCCTCTTCGTTATAGGCGGGAATAATTACGGACAGTACTTTATCGGACATATTGTTATTGTTACCCTGAAAATGTTAAACTTTTACCACTCTACGCCGACCTCTTTTCCCGTTTGGTAAATCACTTCTACAGCGCGTTCTATTTGTTCGAAAGTATGGGTTGCCATTAGTGAAAATCTCAATAGTGAGTCTTCGGGACGCACGGCAGGTGAAATTACGGGATTAACAAAAATGCCGTTTTCGAAAGCATATTTTGTAATAAGAAAGACCTTTTGATTGTCGCGTATGTAAACGGGAATAATCGGCGTTTCCGATTTTCCCACATCAATTCCGAGTTCTTTAAAAAGTTTTATTGCGTAGTTTGTGTTGTCCCATAGTTTATCGATAATTTCCGGTTCCTCTTTTATTACGTCGAGTGCTGCAATTACGCTTGCCGCCGAAGCAGGTGGCAGACTTGCGCTGAAAATCATCGACCTTGCATTGTGCTGCAAAAAGTTAATTATCTCTTTCGAACCGGCAACAAATCCACCCACCGAAGCCAGCGATTTGCTGAATGTGCCCACAATAACTTCGACTTCGCCGTCGAGTCCGAAATGATTTGCCGTTCCCGAGCCGTTGTTGCCGAGAACGCCGAGTCCGTGTGCATCGTCAACAAGAACCGAGGCGTTATGTTTTTTCGCAAGTTCCACTATTTTGTCCAGCTTGGCAATATCGCCTTCCATACTGAAAAGGCCGTCCGTTATTATCAGTCTCACCTCGCCGTAATTGTTTACGGTCAATACTTTTTCCAGTGACTTCATGTCGTTGTGCCGGTATTTAAGCACCTTGCCGAACGATAATCTCGAGGCGTCGATAATTGAGGCATGTGCCTGGTCGTCGATAATTGCCAAATCTTTTCGTCCTACGATGGTTGGTATTGCACCGAGGTTTGATTGAAAACCCGTGGCGAATGCCAAAGCTTTTTCTTTCCCCACAAAATCGGCAAGACGTTCTTCAAGTTCTATATGTATGTCGAGAGTTCCGTTCAAAAACCGTGAACCCGCAGCCCCCGAGCCGTACTTTTTTATGGCTTCTATTGCCTTTTCTTTTACTTTAGGGTGGCTCGTCAGACCGAGATAACTGTTGGAACCGAACATTAAAATTTCTTTGCCGTTAATTGTTACCTCAGGGTCTTGTGCCGATTGCAATACGCGAAAATAGGGGTATATCCCCGCCTCTTTTGCTTTTTGCGGTTCGGTATATTCTTTTACTCTGTTTTGTAATATGCTCATTATTTAACTGTTGTCTTGTTTCGAGAATAGATGTTTCTTGTTAAGAAAACGGCAAATTTAGGTAAATTATAAAAACATCTTATATTTACTCTTTAAAAATGTGTTCTGAATTAAAGAAAACGGGAAATAATTTTTCGAAACGGGCTTTTCGGTTTTTTACCGGTGTTTTTTCAGTAAGGTGTGCCGGCCTGCTTAACGGCGCCGTAGTGACAACCCATTTAAAAAAATAATGTACATTTGGCGAAAATTATTCTTATCATGGTAACAATAGAAGTTGTAAAAACAAAAAAGGAACTTAATCAATTTATTGATTTTCCTTACAAACTGTACAAAGGGGATAAAAATTATGTGCCCGAATTGAGAATTGCAGTGAAAGAACTTCTCGACAAAAAGAAAAATCCTTTTTTCAAGCATGCCGAAGCGGAGTATTTTTTAGCCAAAAATCAAGAGGGCGAAGTGGTGGGCAGAATAGCCGCCATTACCAACGAAAATTACGTAAAACATTGGAACGAAAATTACGGTTTTTTCGGGTTTTACGAAACCGTTGAAGATAAAGAGGTATCGGATGCACTCTTTGATGCCGCCATGAAATGGCTTAAAGAGAAAGGTGTTAAGGGGGCTTACGGTCCTATGAATCCTTCAACCAACGATACTTGCGGAACTTTGGTTGACGGTTTCGACACTCCACCTTATATTATGATGGTTCACAACAAAACTTATTACGATAAACTTATTTCGGGATATGGTTTTGAAAAACGTATGGACCTTTTTTCGTACAGACTGTATGTGGATAAATTTCCGGAACGTTATGTTACTCTTGCCGATAAGATTGAAGAGCGTCTCGAAAAACGGGGTATTGTCATCCGGCAGGTAAATTTCAAAGATATCAAAACCGAAGCCCCGAAATTGCAATTTATTTATAACAAAGCATGGGAGAAAAACTGGGGCTTTATACCCATGAGCGACGAAGAGTTTGCCGAAATTGTTAAAGAGCTCAAAATGGTTACAAGCTCCGATTTGGTTTTTATTGCCGAAGACAAAGGCAACCCGGTGGCTTTTGTGGCGAATTTGCCCGATATCAACGAGATATTAATAAACTTTAAAGACGGGAAACTCTTTCCGTTTAACTTTTTAAAACTTATTAATTTTAAGAAAAAGGTTAAAAAATTGCGTGTTTTGACAATGGGACTTATCGAAGAATACCGGAATACCGGAATAGATACCGTGCTTTATGCCTACTCATTTAAATCGGCAAAAAAACGCGGTTTCGTTGAGGCCGAAGCAAGTTGGATTCTTGAAGATAATGTAATGATGAACAGGATTTTATTGAATATAGGTGCCGACCCGTACAAACGTTACCGTATTTACGGAATTGATTTTTAATGTAATGTTATGAATAATGATAAAAGCCGTTTTAGTCCGGTTGACCTGCTTAATCTTGGATTGATATTCGTGCTTTTTCTTTTTTATCTGTCGGCTGTCGCACATTCGCCGTACAAATGGGAGCCCTTGGCCATATTTGCCTTTTCGGGCTTGCTTGTTGCGGGTGCTGTTTACCTCAGGAGAAAAAAGAATAAAAACATATTGCTGAAAATACTTTTGTTTTTTTACCCCCTCTTTTTTCTGTTTGTGGTTTTCGAAAGTTTTTTTATGATAATACCGTGGTTTAATCCGGTTACTTACGATACCCTGTTTGCCAAAACCGATTTAATGATACTCGGTGTTAATCCCACTGTTTGGATTGAGAGGTTTGTGCATCCGTGGCTTACCGATTTGTTGTGCCTGATTTACATTATTTATTTTCCCATGCCTTGGTTTCTTATGGTATGGCTTGCTGTAAAGAAAAAACTGCGTGAACTCGACAAGAGCGTTTTCGTTTTGCTGGTAACATATTATTTGGGCTATTTGGGATATTTTTTCTTTCCTGCAACAGGACCGAGGTTTTACGAACCCATTATGCAATTGCAACAAAAAAGTTTGGACGGAATATTTTTGGCAAAACCAATCAGAGATATCATTATGTTTTTAGAACCAAACAAGTTCGATGCTTTCCCAAGCCTGCATATTGCCGTGTCGCTCACAACAATAATGCTTATGTCCAAATACAACAAACGACTCTTTTACATTTTTCTTCCGGTGGTAGCGGGTATTTTTGTTGCCGTAATCTATTGCCGTTATCACTATTTTATTGATGTTGTCGCCGGGATTGAGATATCTCTTGTTGCATATTTCGGAGGCGAAAAAATTCATAGTTTAGCCTTTGAAAAACATTTAGGACCTTATTATAAAGATTGACGATGTTTAAGGGAATAACATTTCGAAAAGAGGATATTCATTATTATGTAATGCTGTTGAGTGCACCGGTGTTGTTGACCATATACAGATACCACGGTTATCCGCAGTATTTTTTCGGTTATTTTCCACGCATGAGAGCTGTGCCGGGGGGCGATGTTATTGCCGCATATTGGCAATTTTCCATATTCTTCCTTTTGATGTTTGTTCTCCCTGTTGTATATGTAAAGTTTGTAATGCGCAAACCTCTCGGCAATTTCGGATGGGGTTTGGGTGATGTAAAATACGGAGTAAAATGGTTGTTAACAATACCCCTGCTTGTTGTTCCGTTGATGTTTGTAGCCTCTAAGATGCCCGGTTTACGTGTCGAATACCCTCTGGCAAAAACCCTTTTGCATAACAGGGATGCTCTTTTTTTGTACGAAAGTGCATACGTTTTGTTTTATTATGTTGCTTGGGAATTTTTTTTCAGGGGTTTTCTCCTTTTCGGTTTGCGGGAGCGTTTCGGCGATGTTAATGCCATACTGATACAAACAATATCGTCGTGTTTGGTACACATAGGTAAACCTGAAAGCGAAATTATAGGTTCCATAGTGGTGGGAGTGCTTTTCGGAATGATTGCTTTACGCAGCAAATCCATTTGGTATGTATTTCTGATTCATGCTTCAATAGGTGTTTTTACCGATTTGTTTATAATATATTTTAATTGAGTATGAGAGTATTGGTAACCGGAGCAAACGGTTTTATCGGAAGCAATTTGGTAAAAAGGCTTTTGCGCGAAGGGTACAGCGTAAAGGCATTTGTTCGAAAGAGTTCCGATTTGAAATTCCTTGAAGATTTCGATTTAAATCTTATTTACGGCGATATCACCGAAAAAGAGACTCTCGCTCCTGCCGTTGCCAATGTTGACAGGGTGTATCATGTTGCCGGACTTGCCGCCGACTGGGGTCCGTATGCCCTGTTTGAAAAGATAAATTTGCAAGGGACAAAAAACGTTGCCCGGGCAGCAGCAGATGCCGGCGCAAAGCGGTTTATATATATCAGTACGGTGGCTTTTCACGGTTTCGGTAAAACGGGTATGACCGAAGAGTCGCCTCCGGCAAAAAATCTTATCCCGTATGCCCGTACAAAATATTTGGCAGAGCAGTGGCTTTGGAATTTTGCCGCAAAAACATCAATGGAAATTACGGCGGTACGTCCGGGTAATGTCTTCGGTATTAATGACCGTACATTTATCTCGAAATATATCGATGCCCTGCTAAGTGGCAAGTTTGCCGAAATAAACCGCGGAAAAAGTAAAACCTGCCCCGTTTACATCGAAAATCTCGTGGATGTAATCATGATGGTTTCCTTTGGAAAAAAAGCCGTTAACAATGCATACATCGCTACCGACGGACTTGATATTACATGGCACCAATTCAATTCTATATTGGCCGGAACATTAAACGTTAAATTGCCGGCGGTTTCCATCCCTTTTCCCGTGGCTATGGCTGCCGCAAAGACATATTATTCCCTCCACAAACTGTTTAAAATAAAGTCTGAGCCTTTTCTTACTCCTTACCGGGTAAATAACGGCGGGAGGGATTATCATTTCAGTATTGAAAAACTAAAAAAACATTTTAACTATAAACCGGCAATTGAATTGCAAGAGGCTTTGCAAAGAACGGTGGAGTGGTACCGGAACAAATAGACTTTTTGCTTTTGAGTAAGTTGCAATTTGCGGAATATTACCGTTTTAAATCCTGACTAATAGTTGTTATAAAAGCATGATGTTTTTCTTAATCTGCCAACAACTCCTTTATTTTGTCAACCATTGCGTTAAACTCCTTTTTGTCGTACAGGCGTGTAAGAAAGACTATTTTTCCTTTTTTATCAATAACCACGTTTCGTGTTACGCCGCTTTTTTTATCGGCAAAAAGCCCGAAAATATTTGCGCCGGGGTCTAACGAAAAGGGATATGTTACTCTCATCTGTTTTTTAAAATTTTTCACCACATTCAACGGTTCGTCGCGGTCAATACCGATTAACAAAAAGTCTTTGTCTTTGAATACCTGCCAGACCTCTTTTTCCAGGTGGGGCATCTCTTTGCGGCATACCGAACACCAACTTGCCGTAAATTGCAACACCACTATTTTGCCTTTCAAGTCGCTAATGTCAATTGTGTCGCCCGTATCGAGGTGCATGACGAATTGAGGCGCCGTATCACCCGGTTTTACAATAAACCCGCGATTGCCGGCGGTTTTTTGTGCCATTGTTTCGGTTGTCTGAACCGCAAAAAAGAGAAATAAACACGTTGTTATTGTGATAAACAGATTTGTTGTTTTAATTGCACTGCTCTTTTTCATATATAGTTTTCTTCGGTAAGACATACTTTAGTGGCAAAGTCAACACCTGTTTTCAGCAAGGCTTTCAGGTTATCTTTGCCCAATTCTTTTAACGGTTTGGCATAGGTTTTATTTTTGTACAGATATGATATAATTCCCGCGCTAAAAGCGTCGCCGGCACCTACCGTACTTACCGGAATTATTTCATATGCTTGTTGTCCCGCTCTCAAATCTTCAATTTTACCTATTGCACCTTTTTCGCCCCTTGTTATAATATGAAGTGCATGCGGATTGAGCAAGTGTAGATGTTCAAGCTGTGTTTCAATATTTACTGTTCCGAAAATGTTGGAGAAATCTTCGTCCGAACCCTTTATTATGACGGCTTTTTTTAAATATCCGTCAATTTTATCTTTTATGTTTTTATCTTTCAAATTGTTGCTGCGGCGGATATTGGGGTCGTAAATGAGCAGTCCTCCCGAAGCCGTGAATTTATCGATAATTTCAGTGATGTATTTCGAAACGGCGGTGTCTGTTGCATAAATAGAGCCGAAAAGAAGTATATCGTTTGGTGAAAACGATTTTGGAATTTTCAACTTTCTGTTTTCGGGGTAATTTTTGTAAAATGAGTAGGAGGCTTTTTTGTTTTTGTCGAGGTATGCGAGTGCCAACGGAGTTTTTATGTTTTTGTATTTGGTAATGTAAGATGTATATACACCGTTGGTTTTTAAAAAGTCGATAATATATTTTGCCGTCAAGTCGTCGCCGGTTTCGGTTATTAGCGACACTTCCATCCCGTTTCGTGCCATTGAAACTGCGGCATTGAGCATAGCACCGCCCGGTTTTGCCGACGTTTTGCCGTCATCTGCAATAATTATATCCAAAAGCGATTCGCCGAGAGTGTAAATCATATTAAAAAGAGTTGTCAGGTTTGTTAATAATAAAGACTGATATTTAAAAAAACTTACAGTTGCCTTGCCTTTTGCGGTACTCTAAACTTGTTGCTATTTATTACTCATGCAATAAGAATCAAAAGTCCCGGTATATCACAGGCTCTGTTTTTGCCTCGATTTTTCAAAAATAGGAATTTTTTTATTGACGGTATTTGTTTCCGGCATTAATACTCCGGGTTTTGCTTACGAACAGGGAAGGAAAACGGTTTTTGCGGCTTAAATGGTTTCCACTTAATTTAAACACAATTTAGAAAGGAAACAACAATCAAATTAATACCTTTGTGCGCAAATATCAATAAGAGGAACATGTCGAAAATAAGAGTTGCCATCAACGGTTTCGGAAGAATAGGACGTATTACTTTTAGAAACATACAGCAAAAGGATAATATGGAGGTTGTTGCCGTGAACGATTTGACCGATCCGGCTAATCTTGCACATTTGTTAAAATACGACTCGGTTCAGCGCGCCTTTGAAGGGACGGTGGAGCACAATGGCGACCATATTGTTGTAAACGGGAAAAAGGTTCTTGTTTTTAATCGTCCCGACCCCGCAAATCTTCCGTGGAAAGAGTTGGACATTGACGTGGTAATAGAATCGACGGGGCAGTTTGTGGAACGCCGCCAGGCCATTAAGCATGTGGAGATGTCGGGGGCGAAAAAGGTGATAATATCTGCACCGGCAAAGGGAGAGCGTGACGATGTGAAATATGTTGTCCTTGGTGTAAACGA
The DNA here is from genome assembly GCA_964549335.1 of uncultured Lentimicrobiaceae bacterium. GTDB lineage: Bacteria > Bacteroidota > Bacteroidia > Bacteroidales > F082 > Sulfidibacterium. The sequence continues at coordinate 96,086 of CAZJUQ010000050.1, forward strand.
CCATATAATAGACAGGAACGATGTTATTATTTCAAATGCATCGTGCACTACCAATAATGTGGCGCCCTTGATAATGATTCTTGACGAACTGTGGGGAATAGAAAAAGGATTTATGACTACCGTGCATTCATATACAAAAGACCAGAATCTTGTTGACGGTCCCCATAAGGATTGGCGGCGGGGCAGGGCGGCGGCATATTCGATTGTTCCCACAACAACGGGTGCCGCAAAAGCCTCCACAAAGATATTTCCACATTTGAAAAACAACCTGGGAGGAGCGGGTATTCGAGTTCCCGTCCCCGACGGTTCGCTTACCGACCTGACATGTACCCTTAAAAAGTCAACCACCGTGGAGGAGATTAACCTTGCCTTTAAAGAGGCGGCCGGTGGACGACTAAAAGGAATATTGCAATATACCGAAGACCCCATAGTGTCGGTGGATATTATTGGCAATAGGCATTCGGCGGTTTTCGATGCCAATTTGACCGCCGTGCTGGGCGACAAAAACAAGTTGGTTAAAGTTGTTGCATGGTACGATAACGAAATGGGGTATTCGAGCCGTCTTGTTGAACTTATAGAGAAGTTCGTTTAATATCCCAACTCTGTTTTTAAATATTCGGCGGTATAACTGTTTTTATTTGCGATTATTTCTTCGGGAGTGCCCGTGCATAAAATTTCGCCGCCGTTTTTACCGCCTTCGGGTCCCAAATCTATGATATGGTCGGCTACTTTAACAACTTCCATGTTGTGTTCAATAATAATTATGGTATTGCCCCTGTCCACCAATTTGTTCAAAACATTTAAAAGTACGTTAACATCTTCGAAATGTAGTCCTGTGGTGGGTTCGTCGAGTATGTAAAGAGTGTTACCGGTATCTTTTTTCGACAGTTCGGCGGCAAGTTTTACCCGTTGAGCTTCGCCTCCCGATATTGTTGTAGAGCGTTGTCCGAGTTTAAGGTATCCCAGTCCCACATCTTGCAGAGTTTTTAATTTTTGCGAAATGGAAGGTATGTTTTCAAAAAAATCAACGGCGGTGTTGACCGTCATTTCCAGAACATCGTTGATTGATTTGCCTTTGTATCTTATTTCCAGTGTTTCGCGGTTATAACGTTTGCCCTGACAATCTTCGCAAACCACATAAACATCGGGCAAAAAGTTCATCTCTATTGTTTGTACTCCGGCACCTTTGCAGGTTTCGCATCGTCCGCCTTTAACATTAAACGAAAAGCGTCCGGGTTTATATCCCCTTATTTTCGACTCGGGCAGTTGTCCGAAAAGTTTTCTTATTTCGTCAAACACTTTGGTGTATGTTGCCGGATTTGAACGCGGGGTGCGGCCTATGGGCGACTGGTCTATTTCAATTACCTTGTCGATGTAATTTATGCCTTCGATGCTCCGATATGGCAAAGGGTCTATTATCGAACGGTAAAAATGCCGGCTCAATATGGGATAGAGGGTTCCGTTTATCAAAGTTGATTTACCGCTTCCCGAGACTCCGGTAATGCATATCAATTTTCCCAACGGAAATTCAACATCTATATTTTTCAAATTGTTTCCGGAAGCCCCTTTCAAAATTATCGATTTTCCTTTGCCTGCACGTCTTTTTGCGGGTACCTCTATTTTTTTTTCTTCCTTGCAGATAGTCGGCTGTAAGTGTGTTGCTGTTTTTTATCTGAAGAGGGGTTCCCGTACTAACTATTTCGCCTCCGTGTCTTCCTGCTCCAGGACCAATGTCGATAACGTAATCGGCCGATAGTATTGTGTCTTTGTCGTGTTCGACAACCAAAATCGAGTTTCCGATATCGCGCAGGTTTTTTAGCGATTTTATAAGTTTATGATTGTCGCGTTGGTGCAGGCCGATACTGGGTTCGTCAAGAATATAGAGAACGCCGGTGAGTTTGGAGCCTATTTGAGTGGCAAGGCGTATGCGTTGCGATTCGCCGCCCGAAAGGGTTTTTGCACTACGGTTTAAATTCAGATAATTAATTCCGACTTGGAGCAAAAAGTCGAGCCGTGTTCTTATTTCGCGCAATATTTCGCGCGATATTTTCACCTGCTTTTCCGACAATCTTTTCTCAATTCCCGTGAGCCATGTTTTTAATTCGTTCAAGTCCATGTTTGACAATTCGGCTATGTTTTTCCCGTCTATTTTGAAAAAGAGCGCCTCCTTTTTCAGGCGAGTACCGTTGCAAACCGGACATACCTTTTTGTTCATGAAGTTTTCGGCCCATTTTCGTGCCGAACGTGATGAATTATCGTTGCCGTAATTTGTGATATAATTGATAACGCCCTCGAATTTAAGGTGGTAAGAGGATGTTATTCCAAGATACTCCTTTTTTATCTCAACGGTTTCGTCAGTTCCGTTAAGAATGATATCCATGGCCTTGGGGGGTATGTTTTTTACAGGTGTTTTCAGGGTAAAGCCGTATTTTTGACCTATTGCTTCGAGTTGGTTGAATACCCAGTTGTTTTTATATTCTCCGAGCGGTGCAATGCCGCCGCGCGCAATGCTTTTGTTTTTGTCGGGGAAAATTTTATCCAAATCCACTTCGTTTATTTCTCCCAGTCCTTTGCATTTTCGACAATATCCGTATGGTGAGTTGAACGAGAAAAGATTTGGTTCGGGTTCATCGTACGAGATGCCTGTTGTGGGACACATCAATTTTTTGCTGAAATGGCGTACCGAATTATCGCTTTCGTCAACTACCATAATTACGTTTTTGCCGTGTTTCATTCCGAGATTAACGGCATTTTTCAAACGTTTTTCCATGTTTTGTTCAACGGGAAACCTGTCGATAACTATTTCGATATCGTGAACTTTGTATCTGTCGAGTTGAAGCCCGAAAGATATTTCACGTATTTCGCCGTCTATTCTTACTTTTAAAAATCCTTGTTGACGTATGCGTTCGAAAAGTTCGCGGTAGTGTCCTTTACGTGCACGTATTACGGGAGCAATAATATAGATTTTTTTTCCTTTGTATTTTTCGATAATCAATTTTTGAATCTGTTCTTCGGTGTAATTTACCATCTTTTCGCCTGTGTTGTACGAATAGGCATCGGAAGCACGGGCAAAAAGCAGACGCAAAAAATCGTATATTTCGGTTATGGTACCCACCGTTGAACGCGGATTGCGGCTAACCGATTTTTGTTCTATGGAAATGACGGGGCTTAGACCGTGTATCTGATCTACATCGGGGCGTTCCAGGTGTCCTATAAATTGTCTCGCATATGCCGAAAATGTCTCCATGTAGCGCCGTTGTCCTTCGGCGTAAATGGTGTCGAAAGCAAGCGACGATTTGCCGCTGCCGCTCAATCCCGTTATTACGACAAGTTTATCGCGCGGTATCGAAACGTCAATGTTTTTCAGGTTGTGCACTCTGGCACCTTTTATTTCAAGATATTGCCGGTATTCCATCAATAGTTATATTCTGTTCGAGAATTTTATCCGTACGGGAAAAATTTTTGCAAAAATAGTCCTATTTACTCAACTTTTCATCGGTTAAATTAAAAGGGCTGTCGGGAATGGCAATAAAATATGTTTTCTTTTTTCTGTTTTTCAAGTAGGGTTGACGCAGCCACGGATTGAAATATTTTAAGAGTTTATAATTTATACCGTGTTCGTGTGCGAAATCGCCCCAACTTTTCACTTTTCCCGAAACTTGGACGTAATGAACCGGTACGGGAGGGTATTTTTCGTCTTCGCTCAGGTAGAAACCATACTGTTCCGGATTTTCGAAAATAAGTTTGAAAGCGAGCATTCTGTAAATGTAGCGCGATGTTTCGTCGGAAACAAGCATGTCGTAAAACGAATTGCATTTTTGTTTTTCCATTAGTTTTTTTAAGCGCGATTGTCCTGCATTGTACGATGCCGCAACCAGTGTCCAATTGTTGAACTTTTCGTATGACTTTTTTAGATATTTGCAAGCTGCGTGTGTTGATTTCCGCAAGTTATACCTTTCGTCAACTTCCCTGTCAACTTCCAGACCGTACTCTTTTGCCGTTCCTTTTAACAGTTGCCAAAACCCTTTTGCTCCTGCCGGCGATGTCTTGTTTTCAAGCCCGCTTTCTATTAGCGGCATAAAACGGAAGTCGGAAGGAACGCCTTCGGCTTTCAATATGGTATCGATAACAGGAAAATAGCGGTTGGCACGTTTTAAAAGTTGCAATGTTGACGAATGCCAATAGGTATTTACCGACAACTCTTTGTCGAGAGCTTCGCGGACGTAAAAAATGTCGAGAGGAACCCGTTCGCCGGCAAACGATAAGGTGTCGGGAATTGTTAACGAGACAATTTTATAGTATTGACGGTTTATTCCCGGGGTGGAAAAATGTTTGCCGGTTTGTTGAAATACCACACTCGCACTTATCAGCAACAACACCGTAAGAAGTAAGAGAAAATAGGCTATTGTTTTGTTCATCTGGTAAATTCGAAATTAAAACGGACTGACAAAATCTTTGAAAAAAGGGGCGTTTTTATCTTTTTCCGACAATATGGGATTTTCAATCCCCCAATTGATATTAAGGTCGGGGTCGTTCCACCTTATGCTTCCTTCCGATGCTTTATTGTAAACGTTGGTACATTTGTAAAAAAATACCGTTTCGTCATCGAGAGTAACAAAACCGTGGGCAAAACCGGGAGGCACCCAGTACATCCATTTGTTGTCTTGGGTCAGTTCCACCGACGCCCATTGTCCGTATGTGGGTGACGATTTTCTTAAATCCACGGCAACATCAAGGACAGCTCCCCTCATTACTCTTACCAGTTTTCCTTGTGTAAAAGGAGGTTTTTGAAAATGCAACCCTCTCAACACTCCTTTTGCGGATTTCGATTCGTTGTCTTGAACAAAATTTTGATCTATTCCCAAACGAAGAAATACCTCTTTGTTGTACGATTCGAAAAAATATCCGCGCTCATCTTCAAAAACTTTGGGTTTTAAAATTACAAGGTCGGGTATTTTTGTTTTTACAATTTCCATGTTATAAATGCAATTTATTCAGAGTGTAAAAATACAATAATAATTAAATGGGGTCAAATACAAAAAAAACCTGTGCAAAAGGAGATGCAACAGGTTTTATTGATTTGTAATCCCGCCGGGATTCGAACCCGGATCATCAGAACCGGAATCTGACATTCTATCCGTTGAACTACGGGACCGGAACATGAAATATAGTGGAGCTGGAGGGAGTCGAACCCTCGTCCAAACAAGGAACAGATAAGCTTTCTACATGCTTAGTTTGTCATTGGTTGTCGGGTAGTGTGCGGGGACAAACACCCAAAACACTACCTTAGTCCCTTAAATCTCGTTCCGCCTGCGGGACAAAGGACGGAACCAGCCCGAAATTACGATGCGACTCGTTGGTCAGGACGGAATCGGGCGAGTCCACCTGCGAGCCGTCTCGTCCCCCGTAACCTTGACGGAGGATAGAGCCTATCTACTGTACTTCGATTAGGCTGCGAGAGCAAAATTATTTTCGCCATTTAAGATTGTTGCAACACAGTTTTACGGGTTGAGTTACATTGCCCGGCATGCTTACTTATCCCTTCTACTTGCTGTCAAAACCGGTCAGCCCCATATGTCAATGAACATTCACGAAAAAAGGAGTGCAAAATTACACATAATTATCATTAGTCAGCTACTGTGTGCTCAAATTTCGTGCCTGACAAAAAAGTGTGCCTCTGATATTGGCGGCACAATCGGCATCAGCAATGCCGGAAACAATATTTAGGACATACCTGTTTTATTGCGGCACTGCTTGTTACATGCCAGTTTCATGGAGACGGACAGTTGTGTCGGATTATGTTATTGAGTGGGATTTTAAAATTTATTTACGCATAAAAAAGCCGCTTGATTTTACAAGCGGCTTTAATGAAAACTGAACTTTTTATTTTTTTTCTTCGGTTTTTTCATCCGGTTTTTCTTTGTTTTCGGTCTCCTCTTTCACATCAGTTTTTTCAGTCTTTTTCGTTGTCTTTTTTGCCGTTGTCTTTTTTGTTGTACTCTTTTTTGCGGTTGTTTTTGTCTCTTTTTTTACTGTTGTACTCTTTTTTGTTGTTGTTTTTTTCTTTTTGGGAGTTTCTTCTTTTGTTTCGGCAACTGTTTTTTCTTCTTCAACTTCTATGGTTGCGGTTTTAGCCGGAAACTTGTTTTTTGAGGATTTTCGCGGCCTTCTTACTCCGTAAGATTTGTTAACAATCTTTCCTCTTCTTGTTTTTTTATCGCCTTTTCCCATGATGTTATAATTTTTTGTGTAAACAATTTTTGCGTAAAATTATAAATTTTTTTTAAACCATGTTTAATATATTTCTTGTTTTGATAAAAATAGGCTGTATAAATAATAAAGTTATTTACTTTTGCCCCGATAAACAAACAAAGGATTATGAACACTTCAAGGGATTTTCCCAAAATTACCACACACGTGCTTCAAGAGATGAAGCTCAAAGGGGAAAAGATAGCCATGCTTACGGGATATGACTATTCCATGGCCCGATTGCTTGACGAAGCGGGTATAGACGTTATACTTGTAGGTGATTCGGCTTCCAACGTCATGGCCGGACATGCCACAACCCTGCCTATTACGCTCGATCAGATGATATATCATGCATCATCGGTTATGCGTGCCGTAAAACGTGCTTTGGTGGTTGTTGATTTACCTTTCGGCACTTACCAGGGAAACTCAAAAGAGGCGTTAAACTCGGCAATACGTATTATGAAAGAGTCAGGGGCAAACGCCATAAAACTTGAAGGAGGCGAAGAGATAAAAGAGTCCATAGACAGAATATTAAGTGCCGGTATCCCTGTGTTGGGACATTTGGGACTTACCCCGCAGTCGATAAACAAATTCGGAACATATGTGGTGCGTGCCACCGAAAAGGAGGAGGCTGATAAGCTAAAACACGATGCCAAAGTTTTGGAAGAGGTTGGCTGTTTCGGTATTGTATTGGAAAAGATCCCCTCGAAACTTGCCGCCGAAGTGACCAGGTCGGTTAAAATACCCACAATAGGTATAGGTGCCGGTCATGAAGTTGACGGACAGGTTTTGGTTTTGCACGATATGTTGGGAATAAACCAGGAGTTTTCACCGCGATTTTTACGCCGCTATCACAATTTGCACGACGAAATAATCAAGGCTTTTCTGGCATACATTCATGATGTTAAAAATGTTGATTTCCCTAACAGCAAAGAGCAATATTAACGGGCTGGTTTTTTTAATATGAAAATAAAACTTCCACCCGGTTTCGAAAAACGCATTCTTTACGAGGATAACCACCTTATCGCTCTGAACAAATTGCCCTCCGAAATAGTACAAGGCGATAAAACGGGGGATATCCCTTTGAGCGAGCATGTTAAATTGTATTTAAAAGAGAGGTACAATAAACCCGGAAATGTTTTTTTGGGTGTTGTCCACAGACTCGACCGTCCTGTGGGCGGTGTGGTGGTGTTTGCAAAAACCGGTAAAGCATTATCGCGTATGAATTTGTTGATTAAAGAGCGGAAAACCGAAAAAAAATATTGGGCGATAGTGAAAAACAGACCTCCGGCTGAAAGCGGTACGCTAACGCATTATTTGGTACGTAACAGCAATAAAAACAAGTCGTTCGTATATGACAACCCTGTGGAAAATTCAAAAGAAGCCCGGCTTTCGTATAAATTGTTGGCGCGTTCAGACAGCTTTTATCTCCTTGAGGTTGACTTGATAACGGGACGCCATCACCAAATAAGAGCGCAAATTTCGGCGATAGGTTGTCCGATAAAGGGCGATTTGAAATACGGTTATCCCCGCAGCAATCCCGACGCTTCGATAAGTCTTCATGCACGCTCCTTCTCCTTTGTTCATCCCGTAAAAAAGGAAAAATTGATTATTGTTGCTCCCCCGCCACCAGGGAAACTTTGGAATGTTTTTTTAAATAAAATGTCAGTATAAAAACCTGTTGCTGTCAAATTGACCGTAATACGGGTATGGCAATAATTTTGCTAATGCTTTGCGAAATAATAAAATTTGAAAATCATGAGTGAAAAAAAAGATATAAAAAACCAAAACAATAATGCCGAAAATGTTGAAAATGTTGAAGATGTAACATTTGAAGGCGAAGAAAAAAGGGAACAAAAAGAGAAAAGCAAAGCAAAACAATCGTCGTCGAAAAAACGCGGCAGGTCGAAAAGCGAAAAAGAGATAGAGAAACTTAAAGAGCAGATAGAGGAGCTTAACGACAAATACCTGCGTTTGTATTCCGAATTTGACAACTACCGTAAGCGCACCGCAAAAGAGCGTATCGAATTGCAAAAATCGGCATCAAAGGATTTGATAGTTGCGCTGTTGCCTGTTCTCGACGATTTTGAGAGGGCTATAAAAGCATTTGAAGAACACAATTTGAGCGACGAGGCAAAAAAGGGTATTGAACTTATTTATAATAAGTTGATGACAACACTTAAGCAGCGCGGCTTGGAGCCTATGGATGCGCAGGGTAAGGATTTTGATACCGATTATCACGAAGCCATTACCGAAATACCGGCACCCGCCGAAGATATGGCAGGTAAAGTTGTTGACGTGGTGCAGCGCGGATATTTGCTGAACGGAAAAGTTTTGCGGTATGCAAAAGTTGTTGTGGGTAAATAATTGCACTTTGTTTAAAGTGCGGTTGTTGTTTTTTTAATTTTGCCGGATTAATATAGATTTTTATCTGAAAAACCATTGAAGGAACAATAAATGGGCAAAAGAGATTATTACGATGTTTTGGGGGTTTCGCGAAGTGCTACTGTTGCCGAAATAAAAAAGGCATACAGAAAAATGGCATTGAAATATCACCCCGACAAAAATCCTGACGACAAAGAGGCTGAAGAAAAGTTTAAGGAGGCTGCCGAGGCATACGAGGTGTTGAGCAATGAGGAAAAACGTGCCCGCTACGACCGTTTCGGACACGAAGGGGTGCGCGGCGCTGGCGGCGGTTTTAGCGGCGGAGGTATGAGTATGGATGATATCTTTTCGCATTTCGGCGATATTTTCGGAGGCCATTTCGGTTTTGGCGGCGGCGGTTTCGGCGGCAGAGGAGGCAGAAGGCGTGTTAACAGAGGCTCCAACCTTCGTGTAAAGGTGAAATTGTCACTCAATGAGGTTGCCAACGGAGTTGAAAAAAAGATAAAACTGAAAAAATATGTAGCTTGTAAGGCTTGTAACAGTACAGGAGCCCGTCACGGAAGTTCATACACCACTTGTCCCACGTGCCGTGGTACCGGACAGGTGACAAGGGTTACAAATACATTCCTCGGACAGATGCAAACGACATCCACTTGTCCGCAGTGCGGGGGAGAGGGACAAATTATCACCGATAAGTGTGAGGTTTGTCACGGAAACGGTATTGTACGCAGCGACGAGGTTATTAGCATAAATATTCCTGCTGGCGTTTCGGAAGGGATGCAACTCAGTTTGAGCGGCAAAGGAAATGCCGCCGCAAGAGGTGGTGTTAACGGTGATTTGATTGTGCTTATCGAAGAAGAACCTCATCCCGAGCTTACCCGCGACGGCAACAATCTTATTTACGATTTGTACATTAGTTTTCCCGATGCCGCACTCGGTACATCGGCCGAAATTCCTACCGTTGACGGCAAAGCCAGGATAAAATTACCCCCGGGCACACAAGGCGGTAAAGTTTTACGGCTCAAAGGGAAAGGCCTTCCCGATATTAACGGGTACGGAAAGGGCGATTTGCTTGTAAATGTGAATATTTGGACGCCGAAACATCTTTCAAAGGATGAAAAAAGGTTGCTGGAAAAACTCCAAAAATCGGATAACTTTGCTCCGAAACCCACTTCGCAAGATAAAAGTTATTTTGAACGTATGAGGGAATTTTTTTCATCATAAAATGATATGGACAAACTTCAGGTAAAAAACATCTCAAAGAGTTTTGCTAACCATAAAGCGCTTGACGCTATATCGTTAAATATTCCCGAAAATTCGGTATTCGGATTGTTGGGACCTAACGGCGCCGGAAAAACCACCTTGATACGGATAATAAATTTGATAACAATTCCCGACGGCGGAGAGGTGCTTCTGAACGGAAAACCTCTGAAAGAACCCGATGTTTTGCGTATAGGATACCTGCCCGAAGAGAGAGGATTGTATAAAAAAATGAAAGTTGGCGAGCAGGCTCTATATCTCTCCCGTCTTAAAGGTTTGTCGAAATCCGATGCGTTGAAACGTTTGAAATACTGGTTCGAAAAATTCGAAATCGAGTCGTGGTGGGAAAAAAAGGTTGAAGACCTCTCGAAAGGTATGCAACAGAAAGTGCAGTTTATCGTTACGGTGATTCACCAACCCGAACTTCTTATTTTCGATGAACCATTCAGCGGTTTCGACCCGATAAATGTAAATATCATAAAAGACGAGATTCTCAACCTGAGGAAAAACGGTGCCACAATTGTGTTTTCGACCCATAATATGGCTTCCGTGGAGGAGCTTTGCGATAATATTGCATTGATAAACAACGGCAAAGCAATTCTTGCCGGTGAAATATCCGAAATAAAAGAGAGGTTTAAAACAAATACATATTCGGTTACCTACCGTGGCGGAACAAGTGTCGTTTTGCCTCAAAATTCATTTGAAATAATTAACGAAAAATTTGCAGATAACAATACGGTGACTGCCGAGGTTAAAATTTTAAACGGAAGCACTTCAAATTCGCTGTTAAAAGAGTTGATAGAGCAAACCGAAGTTTTGGCTTTTAATGAAATTTTACCTAGTGTTAATCAAATATTTTTGCAAGCGGTAAGCGGGCAAAAGGGTTAGGAGAGGTTTGCGGCAAAAATTTTGCTTTTATACTTTTTTATCTCTTTAAGGGCTATTTTAAACCAAACGGTGTACTGTTCAGGGTTTTTTTCAATGCTGTTATACACTTCGTCGAAATCCATATATTTCCAATCGCCTACTTCGTCGGGGTTTGGCTGGGGAATAGTATTTGAAAATCCAATAAAAACGTGGTCGTATTCGTGTTCGCGGAGTCCGTTGCCAACATTGGCATTATAAACAAACGAAAAGAGTTCTTTAATCTCGCAGTCGAACCCCATCTCCTCTTTTAAACGTCTGTGTGCGGCTTCAATGGTTTTTTCGCCGGCACGGGGATGGCTGCATACGGTATTTGTCCATAAACCCGGAGAATGATATTTTTCCAATGCCCTCCGCTGCAAAAGCAACTTGCCTTCGTTGTTAAAAATGAATATTGAAAAAGCTCTATGTAGTACGCCTCTCTCGTGCGCTTCCATTTTTTCCATCGTCCCGAGAGGGAGGTCGTTTTTATTTACCAGAATAACATATTCGACTTGCATTTTATATATTTTTACAAAAAAAATATTTAATGGCACAAAATTATAAAGAATAATTGATAAAGACAAAATTAAAATTAATTGAAAAACAAAGATATTGAGGGGGAAAAGGGTAAAATTTTTTTTGCCGAAGAGCTTGGTTTCGGTAAAAAAGCAATCGTTATAATGCTTGTTGCCGAGATTGTTGTTTACCTGTTGATTGTATTAAGCAGATTTGTCGAACCATTCCGTTATTTGCAGGTTCCGGTGTCGTTTATAGGACTTACGCTGATATTGTTGATTTTTGTCTCGTCAACATCCCTGCTTTTCTTTATTAAGTTAAGGACAACCGTTGAACCGGAAGGAATACGTTACAGGATGAAACCTTTCGAAAAAAATGGTCATTTGGTGAAGAGCGAAAATGTAAAGAGATATTACATAAAACGCAAATCGCGAAAAAAAAGTAAAAACACTTATAAAACGGGGCTTTTTTTGGAATTGAAGAATGGTAAAAAACTTTTTATAGAAACAAAAAAAGGTAAAGAGATGATTAAAGCCGTTAACGGAATAATGGAAAGTTAGCTTTGTAAAACAGGATATTTGTTACACTCTTTCGTCTCTTTATGGCCGCACAGAGACGAAACAACAAGGCCTCTCTTAATACTTTTTTCAATATTCAGGTTATAAAACTCCCAACGGGTGCCGGTGCCTTTTAAGGACACAAAAACAGTATGTTCCGGCACAATGAAGAAGTAACGATTTCATAGAAAAACATTATGCGTATCACTCTTTTTTGACGGGAAATAAACTTTTTTACCTTTGCATTAAATAGAAAATTTACACAATTGAGAGTTAAGGGGTTTAAAACGGTTTTTGTTTTTTTGTTGTTAACGGGATTTTTGTCGTCGTGCTCGGTAACAAAATATTTAAACAAAGACGAATACCTTGTAAAAAAATACAACATTAAAGTTACTCCCAAGACCCAAAATGTGGAGATTAGCGATTTGCGTTCGTTCATAAATCCCAAACCCAACAAAAAGGTTCTTATGTTAAACCTTAAAGTTTGGGCATATTACCGTAACAAGAAGAGACCTTCCAAGTTCAATGCGTGGCTATACGACAAGATAGGAGAGGAGCCGAGTCTGTATTATAAAGAGGATGTTGAAAAATCAATATTGAAAATGAAACGGTATCTTGCCGATGTGGGGTATGTTAATTCGGGAATTTCGTTTAATACCGATTTTTACGGAAAGAAGGCTGTAATTACATATGACATTAAACTTTCGCGTCCTTACATTATTGATACCGTAAAGTATGATATCCCCGACACTATGCTTCGCCGTTTTGTGTTTGCCGGGCTCAAAAACAGGCTTGTTAAAAAGGGGGATGTTTATAATGCCTATACCCTTGACGACGAGCGCGACAGAATAACCTCGGTATTAAGAAATAACGGATATTACTATTTTAACAGAAATTATATCCAATTTGTTATAGACAGCAATTTTAATGCACGCAAAATGGATGTTACCATGCGGATTTTCAACCGCAAAGAGGGTAACAGCGAAAAGAGTTTGCCTCATTTGCGCTGTTTTATAAAAAACGTGAATATAACTCCCGTGTTTAATCCCGTTGTTTCGGGTTACGACACCATTGACCATATAATAAATTTTCCGGGCGATACCGCATACCGTTACAACTTTTTGTGTTTGCCGGGGAAACACATGTTCAGGCTCTCAACTTTTGACCAAACCATTAAGATAAAACCCGGATTACCCTATTCGGCAGACGATGTTCAACAAACATACAGAAGGTTGTTCAATTTTTCCATTTTGTCATCGGCAAATATTTTGTTCGATACCGTTCCTTCGGATAAGGGCAAAAGCAATGTGCGCTATTTGAACAGCCGTATCGAAATGCAACCCGGCAAGTTAAACAGGTTTAGAATAGAGGCTATAGGTACCAACTCGAGCGGCGATTTGGGAGTAAGGGGAAATATTGTTTTTTTGAACAAAAATATTTTTAAAGGAGCCGAAGTGCTGCAATTGAGTCTTCTCGGCGGTTTCGAGGCTCAAAAACTTGCCGAGATACCCGACTCCGCAAACCGGAATAACGGTGCGTCGCTTTTCAATACTTTCGAAGCCGGTTTAAATGCCACTATCTTTTTCCCGAGGTTTGTCACTCCTGTTAAGTTCAAACGTTTTAATTTAAAATACAATCCGCAAACAAATCTTAATTTGGGATTCAATTACCAGCGACGCCCCTATTATTCAAGAAACATTTTTAATGTGGGCGTTGGATATTCGTGGAATTTCAACCGGTTTGTAAAACACCTCTTTACACCCGTAAACATAAATTATGTTAATATCGATCCGACACCTGAATTTGAGAAAATTTTGGAAAACGAAACAGACCAAAGGCTTAAAGAACAGTACTCCGACCACATGATTTTCGGTTTGAAATACAGTTATATATACAACAATCAACGTCAAGGCATTTCAGGACATTTCAATTACTTGCGAATTAATGTTGAGAGTTCGGGAAACCTGCTTTATGCGGTTGATAAACTTGCAGGCAGCGAAAAAGATGCCGACGGGTTTTACAACTTTCTCGGAGTTAAATATTCGCAATATGTCCGTATTGACTTCGATTACCGCCATTTTTTCTATTTTACCAAAGATGGCGATATGCTTGCTTACAGGGCTGTTGTCGGTACTGCAATTCCTTTTCTCAATTCCAAAGACATTCCCTACGAGAAAGGCTTTTATGCCGGTGGTGCAAACGGCATGCGGGGTTGGCGGTTCCGTACTTTGGGCCCCGGAGGATATACGAAAATCAGCGATTACGAAAGGGTGGGTGATATTCAGTTGGAAACAAATCTCGAATACCGTTTTCCGGTATATAAATATCTGAAAAGCGCCCTCTTTGCCGATATTGGTAATATTTGGACATATGGCGAGTCGTCAACGTTTCCCGGAGGGGCTTTTAAGTTCGATACTTTTTACAAACAGTTTGCCGCTGATGTGGGATTGGGTTTGCGTCTGGATTTCAGCTATTTTATTTTCAGATTCGATATGGCAATACCGGTGGTAAACCCTGCTTATCCCGAAGGAAAACGTTTGAGAATAAGCTATTGGCAAATAAAAGATATTGTAGGTAACTTCGGAATAGGATACCCGTTTTAATAAATATAAGGTATTATGCACCAAAGAGAGATTATGGAAAATTTGATGAGAAAATTTTTTGTGCATAATCCCACAAATGATCAATCCGTTGTTATGAAGCATCTTGCGGCATTTGCGGCAAGCACAAAAAATAATCCCCTCTATTTGTTAAAAGGCTATGCAGGCACAGGTAAAACCTCGCTGATAGGTGCTTTTGTAAAAATGTTGGTAACCCGCAAAAGAGGCTTTGTTTTGATGGCACCCACCGGAAGGGCGGCAAAGGTTCTGTCGCAATATACCGGTTTTTTCGCCTCTACCATTCACCGTAGAATATATATGTTTGTCACCGGAAGCGACGGTATTACAAGAATGATAAAAAGCAAAAACAGACTCGAAAACACCTTTTTTATTATTGACGAATCGTCCATGATAGGTGACGGCTCGCAAAACGGAGGTATTTATGTTTCGCAAAACAACCTTCTGGACGATTTGTTGGACTATGTTTTTTCGGGAACGGGCAACAAACTTTTGCTTGTGGGCGATGTAGCCCAGCTTCCCCCGGTGGGTATGGATTTGAGCCCCGCACTCAATCAGGAATATCTGAAAGCCTCGTACAACGTGACGGCCTACTCCTTCGAAATGAAAGAGGTTATGAGGCAAGCACTCGACTCTCCGGTGTTGTATGCCGCTACAATGTTGCGAAAAAAAATTGAGGAAAACAGTGTCGCTCCTCCCTATTTCTTTAAAAAAACCTTTAAAAACGACATTGAAATTATAGAACGGGCTGATGTTTTTGAAGAGTATTTACAAGAGGCGTTTTACGGATACGACAACAATGATAAAAGCATTATTGTATGCCGTACAAACAAAAGGGCTAACATGTTTAACAAACAGGTTCGCCAACGAATTTTGCAGCGCGAAAATGTTTTGGAAGCCGGCGATAAAATAATGATTGTTAAAAATAATTATTATTGGCTCGATGACCAAAGCAGGGCGGGATTTATAGCAAACGGTGATATTGCCGAAATATCAAGGGTGGTGAAAACCGAAAAACTTTACGGTTTTAATTTTGCCGAAGCCGAAATAAGGTTGTCCGATTACCCCGGACAAAAAGAGATTAACGTAAAACTTTTACTCGATACTTTGGATGCCGAATCCCCCGCTTTGCCCCGCGAAAAACAGAACCTGCTTTTTACAAACGTTATGGAAGATTATGCCGGTATCCCCTCCTACAAAAAACGTCTGGCGTCGGTACAAAAAAATCCCTACTATAATGCCTTGCAAATAAAATTCGCTTATGCAATGACATGTCATAAAACCCAGGGAGGGCAGTGGCCGTTTATATTTATCGACCAAGGTTACTTGAACGATGAAATGCTGAACAGGGAATTTTTACGCTGGCTTTATACGGCTGTTACCCGCTCCACACAAAAAGTCTTTCTTGTAAATTTCAATCCGGAATTTTTTGCCTGAACAATTGCCGTAACTTTTTTTTAAGATTGAAACCGCAACCTTTGTTGCAATTACCATTTATGCAATATGAAAAAAATAAAAGAAAAAAAGACCTTAATATCTTTTATTTTAAAAAAAGTATTATTTTTGCACACCGAAAAGATTGAAAAGATGAAGGTAAATTTAAAAACGAAAGTATCGGAATTGATAAAGCACGACAGGGGGGTTGTTGATGTTATTGCTTCAATAAACAAACATTTCAGGAAATTGAAAAATCCCATATTGTGCAAAATGCTTGCCTCTCGTGTAACAATAAAAGATGCTGCACGTATCGGCAAAGTTGATGTTAATGATTTTTTAAAACGACTGGAAGATTACGGTTTTGAAGTGGAATATCCGGTTGGGAAAACAGATGATGAAATTGACAATAAAAAAACGCTTAATATGGATAAAAATAATCTTGTTACATTGGATGCCCGTCCTATCTTGGAGGGAGGTGTTGATCCCTTTGAGGAGATAATGAAGACGTTGAAGGGGATGGACGACAACCAGACCCTTTTGGTAATAAATACTTTTGAGCCCATACCTCTTTTGAATTTGCTTAAGAAAAAGGGGTATGATTATCAGGTGGAACGTCCCGAGCCGGGTGTGGTATATTCCTATTTGCGCAAATCGGCCAATCCGCCAAAAGAGGAACCCGGAAAAGAGAAAACGGCAGGCGCAAATGCCGATTTTGATTCGGTTGAGAAGCAATTTGCCGGAAAAATGAGAGAGGTTGATGTTCATGAAATGGAGATGCCCATGCCGATGGTTACCATACTGGAAGAGTTGGAGAATTTGAAAGAGGGCGAAGCTTTGTATGTTCACCATAAACAGTTGCCGCAATATCTCTTGCCCGAACTTGAAAATCGCGGATTTAAACATGCCGAAAGAAAAGTTGACGACAATAATTTGAAAATGATAATTTATAAATAATGCAAGCCGGATTAAGTACAAAAAATGCTCCTTCGCCCAAGGTGGTATTGCCGCATTTTGTTTTCGGAGCGGTATCGTTTTTGGTGGCGGCTGTTGTTATGACTCTTTATGCAGGAGATTTGCTTTTGCCGTTTCACCTCAATCCGAAAATGCTCGTGTTGACGCATGTGACGGTTTTGGGATTTCTTTCAACCCTTATAATAGGTGCCTTGTACCAGCTTATTCCCGTGGTAATGGAAGTAAAACTTTTCAGCGAAAAAATAGCTAATATCACTTTTTACCTTTTTACTTCGGGAGTAACTATTTTGGTGATATCTTTTTGGGAAGCATCTTTTGATGCAAACCAAAATTGGTTATGGTTTGAGGTTTCGGGAACCATGATTTTGACGGCGGTAACGCTGTTTGCCGTTAATACATTGAAAAGTGCCGCAAAATCGAAAGTAAAAACCCGTGGTAACGTTTTTGTAAAGACGGCAATAATTTATCTTTTACTTACGGTATCGCTTGCAATTACCATGGTTATAAATTTTGCGGTTCCCTTTTTGCCGGTTTCGGTTATCGACTTGTTGAAAATGCATATGCACCTCGGACTGGTGGGTTGGTTTATGTTTTTGGTAATAGGAGTTTCGAGCAAACTTATGCCCATGTTTTTAATAATCCACAAACTACCTGAAAAATTGCTCGATTATTCATATCATCTCCTTAATGCCGGTTTGATACTGTTGGTTTTGATTTTGTCGTTTTACCCCGAGCAATGGCTGATGATAATTTCGGGAGCATTAATGTTTGCAGGTGTTATTTTATATTTGAAGTATATTCATTATGCATACAAACACAGGTTTCGTAAGAATTTGGATACCGGAATGAAACTGTCAGCTGTTGCATATTTTATTTTGTTGCTGGTTTTGTTTGCCGGGCTTGTTTCGTTGCTCTTCCCAGGTTTTTGGGGCGTTCTAAGCATTCATATCGATATTGTTTACGGAATGAGTTTCGTTTTGGGTTTTTTGATGGCGTTGGTGTTGGGGCAAACATATAAAACCTTGCCCTTTATCATTTGGCTCGAAAAATATCAAAGCAAAGTGGGTAAACAAAAAGTGCCGTTGCCCCAAGAACTATATTCCGAACCGGTGGCAAAAATTCACATGAAGACATTTATGGCGGCATTTCTCTTTTTAATAGCCGGCGAGTTGTCTGACTTAAAACCGTTGATACAAGCTGCCGGAGTGTTATTTTTAATAACCGCTTTGCTGTATAATTACAATGTTTTTAAAATAGTGTTTCATAAAGAAAAAAGTTTGGAAAAATGAGTGATATAAAGAATTTAACCCCTAAAGAACAAGAGATTGCCCAACTGTTGAAAACGGTTGTTGACCCCGAAGTGAATGTTAATATTTACGATTTGGGACTTATTTACGAGATTTCGCTTGACGAGGAGAACAAAACCATTAAGGTTGTAATGACTCTGTCAACACGGGGATGCCCCCTCGGTGACGTAATAATACAAAATGTTCAGGTTGTCCTTGAAGCTAACTATCCGGGATATAAAATTGACGTGGAACTTGTGTGGGAACCGATGTGGTCGCCCGAAATGATTACCGAAGAGGGTAAAAAAGCAATAGAAGGTTTTTAATATTACATTTTAAAATATATCTGTTATGATTTTTTCTAAATCGACCGAATATGCGATAAGAGTACTTGTTTACCTTGTTATGAAATCGTCGGAAGAGAAAAAGGTGGATGTGCAAAAATTGGCTTCCGATTTGGGGTATCCCGAGCACTATTTGCGAAAAATACTACAAACCTTGGCAAAAAACAGGTTTATCGCTTCTGCCAAAGGTCCTAACGGCGGATTTTTTGCCACCGCTAAAACATTGGACATTTCGCTTCTGAATATTGTTGACCTGTTTGACGGACTCGGTTTTTTCGATACATGCGGTTTGGGATTGCACGAATGTAACGAAGACAAACCCTGCCCTATTCATAACCAGTATCAAATAATCAAAGGAAACCTGTACAAATTGTTGTCGGAAAAAACCGTAAAAATGATGAAAGATGATTTGGACTCGGGAATTGCATTTATGCGGTTTCAAACCAATGCGGTCTGACTACGGTAGATAGATGTCGTGATACTGTGTATAACTTTTACGTAAATGTCTGAATTTTTAAAATTCTATTGACAGTTTCAGATTGAGCAGCCTCGGTGTAAGATAATTGGGAACCGCAAACTGCCGGTTGTTCACATCGCTAACCCATATATACGAAACGGTATTATATACCTGAAAAAGGTTAAATACCTCCAGACTAAGCCACATTTGGTTGATATTTTTCAAAGGATTTCCCGCTTTGAATTTGCTGTTTTTACCGATAAATTGTTTTGAGAATCCGATATCCACCCGGCGGTAATCGGGCATGCGTAAAAGTTGTTGATAGCGTTGTGTGTTAGGTGCCCCGAAAGGGAAGCCTGTGCCGTAAATAAGCCGGAGATGTACTTTGTATGTGGGGTGCTTTGGAATATAATCCTGAAAATATATGGAAAAGTTGACCCGTCTGTCGGTTGGGCGCGGAATGTATCCGGGCTCTATACGGATACTGTCGGCCACCTCGGTGTCGGTTGTTATTCCCGAAACTATTTTTTCACCCTTCTTATTGTAATAGTCGTAATAGTAGTCGCCTATAATGTCTTCTGCCGTTTTCATTATCGACATGCTTATCCAACTGTCAATACCTTTGACAAATTCACCGTAAAGTCTGAAATCTATCCCTGCGGCATAACCTTTGGCGGTTTGGTCGGCAAAATATCTTATTCTTACATTGTCAATTTCGTACGGAATAAGATTGTCGAGCTTTTTGTAATAAAGTTCCGTGGTAAGTATGAAAGGGCTGTTCCAAAGCCTGAAACGGTAATCGCTGCCGAGGATGAAATGAATTGAGCGTTGCGATTTTATGTTTCTGTTTATGGTGCCGTCCATATTACGCATTTCGCGGTAAAAAGGCGGTTGATAATAAATTCCGGATGCAAACCGGAAAACAACGTTGGTTTTAAGGTGGGGTTTGTACGAAAGATTAAAACGCGGGCTTGCCAAAAATTCGTTTCCGAAATCCCAATAAAATGCTCTTAATCCTCCCGTCAGCGTAATCTTGTCTCTGTTTTTCAACTTGAATTTCCATTCGTTGGAAATAAATGCCGAGTAACGGTTTATCAGCAGGTTGTTTTGGCCTCCCGCAAAATTTTTCAGGATAAAGTCGGGATTTGAAGGGTGGGCGTCTCCCGGAATGTTTGAAGGGTGGGGCAGCGAATAACCTGCCGAATCTATCATATCCCATTCGCGTATTCTGTCGTCAACATTTTGCCGGCTGTATTTTAATCCCCAACGTAAAAAATGGGTTTCGTCAACATACGAACCGAGATGTTTTAAGGTTATTACTTCTGCGTAAAACCTGTTACGTGCATGGTGCAAATAGGTTCCCACTCCTAAGGTTTGAACAGCTTCCCCGTAATTATTCCCTTTGGGATTGTTTTCCAACAATCCTATCCAGTATTGACCTTGAATATCGTAACTCTCGGCCTCGTCGGTTGAGTATCCCGAAGCAATAAATTGCAAGTTTGTAAAGTTGTTGGGATGAAACGTCAAGGTGGCCGCCGATTGCATAATGTTGTAATTGTCAATTTCGGCACCATCGAAATAGACTTTGAAACGGAATGCGGCTTGTATTGTCCCGAAATCGGTTTCCCTGTCTGTTGGAACAACTTTGTATCTGTTCCGTGAGTAGTATCCCAAAATTGACAAATCCCACTTGTCGTTAAATTGAAAGGTAAATAACGATTGAAAATCGAAAAATGCGGGTTTGTAATTCCCTTTTGTGTCGAGGCTTTTCAAAAGATACGAATTTGTTTTGTAGCGTGTTCCTATCAGATAGGTAAATCTGTTTTTGAATGCCGTTCCGTGAAATGACAAATCGGCTCCGAGGAGACTTGCCGAAAAAGAACCTCCGAAATTGTTGGGAACGATGTATTTTACATCCATTACCGACGACATTTTGTCGCCGTACCGGGCACCGAAACCTCCCGACGAAAACAAAACACTTGAAACAAGAGAGGGGTTGACAAAACTCAATCCTTCCTGTTGTCCCGTGCTGACAAGAAAAGGCCGGTAAATTTCTATGCCGTTGACATATACAAGGTTCTCGTCGAAATTGCCCCCCCGTACAGAGTATTGCGAACTCATTTCGTTGTTTGACGATACTCCCGGCAATGTTTGTATTATGCTTTCAATTCCGTTTGAAATGGAGGGTGCTACTTTCGTCTCTTTGGGATTTAACCGTATCAGATTTTCGGTCCGCAATCTTTCGTCTCTCACTTCAAAATCGGGCAAGTTAGTGGCATTGGCTTTCAACGAAAAATCCAAAGTGCGTTTTTCACCCTGTTTAAGTGTTATCTTTTTAAACGAACTTTCAAATCCTACAAAACTTACACCTATGGTCAACTCCCTGTCTGCCGGAACTTCCATGCGAAAATGTCCTTTTCCGTCGGTAGTTGTTCCCGTGTTTGTCTCTTTAACGGAGACGTTTGCCAGCTCTACGGGATTGCCCGAATTATCGACAACCGTCCCTTCAATTAAGGCTTTTTGCGAAAACAAAAAAGAGGGAACCAATATTAATACGAATAACAGATTAATATATAATATCTTGTTTTTTATCATTCTCGAATTTGTTATCGTTTTTCAAGAAACTTATTTGCGGCAAATTTATTATAATTATTCACCATTTAATTTGTAAAGTAATATTTTTATGACGGTATTGTATTTTAAAATGTTAATGAAAAAATATTTTGAAAATATACTAATTAGGGCATGTAGCTATACCGGCCGCAACTCTTGTGGTTTTGTGCTGTTTTTGAATGCTTTTTAATTATAAACCACGGATAAAGAAATGATTTTCTTTTTAAAAGCGGATTTGCCGCCGTGCAAAAGAGGCAAGTTTACACACACAATAATAACCGTAAATTTTATCTTTGCATAATAAATTTATCAGGTTAAATAAAAAGAGCGGAGATGACAAGCATGAAAAATATTATAGAAGCGGCATGGGAAAACCGTGAATTGTTGAACCGGCATGATGTAAGGGAAGCAGTCGAGAGTGTTGTGGAGCAATTGGATAAGGGTAAACTGCGTGTGGCCGAACCCGTTGGCGATGAGTGGAAAGTTAACGAATGGGTTAAAAAAGGGGTGATTCTCTATTTTCCGTTACGGAATATGGAAGTTATGGAGACGGGAATGTTTGAATTTTACGATAAAATTCCCTTGAAAAAGGATTTTGCCGGGCAGCAAGTCAGGGTGGTGCCGCATGCTTTGGCGCGGTACGGAGCCTATCTGGCCAAAGGTGTTGTAATGATGCCCTCATATGTAAATATTGGTGCTTATGTCGGTAGCGGAACCATGGTTGATACATGGGCCACTGTGGGTTCGTGTGCACAAATAGGGAAAAATGTTCATTTGAGCGGCGGGGTGGGTATCGGCGGCGTTTTGGAACCTGTACAAGCGGCACCCGTAATAATCGAAGATAACTGTTTCATAGGTTCCCGTTCTATTGTTGTCGAGGGCGTGCGTATTGGAGAAGCTGCTGTTCTCGGTGCCAATGTTGTGATAACACAAAGCACAAAGATTATTGACGTTAGCGGTGACGAACCCGTAGAATACAGGGGATATGTTCCCCCCCGTTCGGTGGTTATTCCGGGTTCAATACCCAAAAAATTTGCCGCAGGCGAATACCATGTGCCTGTCGCTCTGATTATAGGAAAGCGTAAAGAGTCAACCGATACAAAAACTTCGTTAAACGAGGCTCTGAGGGATTTTGACGTGCAGGTTTAATACAGACCTGAAAATATACGGATAGTAAAGGTAACTGTTAAAAAAAGTCCTTTTATATTTTCCCTTTTATTATCTCTTCAACAATTTCGGGATTTGTCAATGTTGAAATGTCTCCGTAATCGTTTGAGCCTGCGGCTATCTGTTTTAAAATGCGCCGCATAATTTTCCCCGAACGGGTTTTCGGCAATCCTTTAACAAATTGTATTTGATCGGGGCGGGCAATGGGACTAATCATGTTAGTTACACCCTTTTTTATTGAGTTTTTCAACTCCTCTTCGTGTCCTTGCGGAATATCGGTACAAACCACGAAAGCAAATATACCTTGACCTTTTATTTGGTGCGGGTAACCCACAACCGCCGATTCCGACACCAAAGGGTGTTCGTTAATGGCATTTTCAATTTCGGCGGTTCCCAGACGGTGACCCGAAACGTTAATAACATCATCCATTCGTCCCAATATCCGGTAGTATCCGTCTTCGTCGCGTTTCACACCGTCTCCGGTAAAGTACAGCCCTTTGTAACGGCTGAAATACGATTCTACATACCGTTTGTGGTCGCCCCAGTGTGTGCGTGCCATTCCCGGCCAGGGAAACTTGATGCAAAGATTTCCTTCGACACCTTTTTCGCACAACTTGTTACCTTCGTTATCGACTATTAGAGGTTGAACGCCCGGAAGCGGAAGGCTTGCAAATGCAGGTTTTGTGGGAATAACCCCGGCAATTGCCGATATCATTATTCCGCCTGTTTCCGTTTGCCACCATGTATCCACAATAGGACAACGATTGTTACCCACATGGTCGTGATACCAGTGCCATGCCTCTTCGTTAATGGGTTCTCCCACCGTACCGAGCACTCTTAAAGAGGGTAAATTCAAGTCCTGTACCCACTCTTGTCCTTGTGCTATCAACGAACGTATTGCCGTTGGAGATGTATAAAACTGATTTACTTCGTATTTGCGGATTATATCCCAATACCTGCCTGCATCGGGATATGTTGGTATTCCTTCGAACATTACCGAAACGGCTCCTTCGAGCAAAGGTCCGTATATAATGTACGAATGTCCCGTTATCCAGCCTATATCGGCGGCACAAAAAAACACGTCTCCCGAACTGTATTGAAATACGTTACGGAAAGTATAAGCGGTATAAACCATATATCCGCCTGTGGTATGCAAAACCCCTTTTGGACGTCCCGTTGAGCCGCTGGTATATAATATGAAAAGCGGATCTTCGGCATCCATAATTTCGGGCTCGCAGACATTGCCGGCTCTTTCCATTTCGTCGTCCCACCAATAATCAAATCCCTCTTTCCATTCTATTTTTTGTCCGGTTCGTTTTACCACAATAGAGGAACTTACCGAGGGACAATCTTTTAGTGCTTCGTCGGCGGTGTCTTTTAAATTGATGGTTTTTTCGGCACGGAAACCGCCGTCAGCGGTTACCAGAACCTTTGCGCCGGCGTCAACGATGCGTTCGGCCAAGGCCCTGGCTGAAAATCCGGCAAAAACTATGGAATGAATGGCTCCTATACGTGCACATGCCAACATGGCAATTGCCAGTTCGGGTATCATGGGCATATATATTGCCACCCGGTCGCCTTTGCCTACACCGTGGTTTTTTAATACATTGGCAAACTTTTGTACTTCGGTAAAAAGTTCGTTGTATGTATATGTACGCGACTCTTCCGCAGGGTCGTTAGGCTCCCAGATAATGGCATTCCGGTTGCCGGTCAAAAAAAGATTCCTCTCGAAAATGTTTTCCGTAATATTGAGTTTGCCACCTTTGAACCATTCCACTTTTGGATTGTGAAAATCCCATTCCAGCACGGTATCCCACTTTTTACGCCAGTAAAATGTCTCGGCAATATTTGACCAAAAACCGGTGGGATTGGCTACACTTTTTTGATATTCGTGTAAATAACCGCTCAATGTTGTTATTTTAGGTACCATAGCTAATTTTTGTTTGTGAAAAAATAACTTTAAAATTCAAAAATAGAAAAATATTGGATAGTTTGGGAAAATATGTCCGGTGGCAATGAATTTTATAAAATTAATTATTTTGAAACCTATTGGCAGAAAGGTTAAAATATTAATTTTGCTTAATTGAAAAAAAAGAAAGAGATGAGCATAACAGATTTTCAGAAAGCGATATTACAGGGTATTCCTGAAGAGTTGCCTGAGCCGCAACCTTATGACGAATCGGTAAATCATGCGCCGAGGCGTAAAGATATATTAACGGCCGAAGAGAAGCGTTTGGCATTGAAAAATGCCTTGCGTTATTTTCCCGAAAAGTTTCATGAAACGTTGGCTTCTGAATTTGCCGAAGAGTTGAAAAAATACGGGCGTATATACATGTACCGTTTTCGTCCGCGTTACAAAATGTATGCACGCCCCATTGATGAATATCCGCATAAAAGCAGGCAGGCCGCTGCAATTATGCTAATGATACAAAACAACTTGGATCCTGCCGTTGCGCAACATCCTCACGAATTGATAACTTACGGTGGAAACGGGTCGGTATTTATGAACTGGGCACAGTACCTGTTGACGATGCAGTATCTGGCCACAATGACCGACGAGCAGACATTGGTGATGTATTCGGGACACCCCTTGGGTTTGTTCCCTTCGCACAAAGATGCTCCCCGTGTGGTTGTTACTAACGGCATGGTTATTCCAAACTATTCAAAGCAAGACGATTGGGAACGCTTTAATGCTTTGGGAGTTAGTCAATACGGACAAATGACGGCGGGTTCGTATATGTATATCGGTCCTCAGGGAATAGTGCACGGAACTACCATTACCGTTATGAATGCTGCACGCAAAGTGGCAAAAGAGGGTGAAGATCCGTTTGCCGGGAAGCTGTTTGTTTCGTCCGGATTGGGCGGAATGTCGGGAGCACAACCCAAAGCCGGAGACATTGCCGGTGTTGTTTCGGTGGTTGCCGAAGTAAATCCCGCGGCGGCACGCAAACGGTATGACCAGGGTTGGGTTGACGTTATTATTGACGATTTGGACGAACTTGTAAACAGGGTAAGAAGTGCCAAGGAGAATAAAGAGGTGGTTTCGATAGCCTATCAGGGCAATGTTGTGGATGTTTGGGAAAAGTTTTATGAAGAAGATATCTATATAGATTTGGGTTCGGACCAAACTTCGTTGCACAATCCGTGGGCGGGAGGTTATTATCCCGTTGGTTTGTCATACGAAGACTCTAACAAACTTATGGTTGAAAATCCGGAGTTATTTAAGGAAAAGGTACGCGAATCGTTAAGGAGACAAGTTGCCGCAATAAACAAGCATAGCGCGAGAGGTACCTACTTTTTCGATTACGGGAACGCCTTTTTGTTGGAAGCTTCGCGTGCCGGTGCCGATATTATGGATGCTAACGGCAAAGATTTCCGGTATCCGTCGTATGTGCAGGATATTATGGGGCCGATGTTTTTCGATTACGGTTTCGGTCCTTTCCGCTGGGTGTGTACATCGGGCAAACCCGGGGATTTGGAGCTTACGGATAAAATTGCCACCACTGTTTTGGAGGAAATTATGGCACATTCGCCCAAGGAGATACAAAGCCAGATGGCAGACAACATAAAATGGATAAAAGGGGCGCAACAAAACAGACTTGTTGTGGGTTCGCAAGCCCGTATTCTTTATGCCGATGCCGAGGGAAGAATAAAGATAGCCACAGCATTTAACGAAGCTATCGGGAGAGGTGAAATATCGGCTCCTGTGGTTTTGGGACGCGACCACCACGATGTTTCGGGTACCGATTCGCCTTTCCGCGAAACGTCAAATATTTACGACGGTTCGAAATTTACCGCCGATATGGCTATTCAAAATGTTATCGGCGACGCTTTCAGAGGTGCCACTTGGGTTTCGATACATAACGGCGGAGGTGTAGGCTGGGGCGAAGTTATCAACGGAGGTTTCGGTATGGTTCTCGACGGAAGCGACGACGCACAGCGGCGTTTAAAGGCCATGCTCTTTTGGGATGTTAACAACGGTATTACACGACGAAGTTGGGCACGAAACAAGGGTGCCATGTTTGCAATAAAACGGGAAATGGAACAGACTCCGGGACTGAAAGTGACTTTCCCGAATATTGCCGATGACAAATTGCTGGAGAAATTTTTTTAAAAATCGACGTGTGAAACACCCGTGAAAAAGAGGGTGATTTACCGGTGTTATTTTGAATGAATAAATATTAATATGTTGTTATTAAAAAACATATTGATTAATTATACTTCCCAATAATAAATTTATAGTTTTGCTTTAAATATTTCATCAAAAACTAAGTATTATGTCAAGAGATTTAAATAAAATTAAAGAAGATTTGAAAAGTTATGGTATAACCGATGTAAAAGAGTTGTATTATAACCTTTCGTACGACGAATTGTATGAACATGAACTCGACCCTAATAACGAGGGATACGCAAAAGGTGTTCTTACCGATACCGGTGCCGTTGCCGTTGATACGGGAATTTTTACCGGACGTTCTCCCAAAGATAAATACATTGTTGAAGAAGAGACTTCCAAACACAATATATGGTGGAAAAACGAACAGCGTAAATCGTCGGACAACAAACCCCTTTCGGAAGAGAATTACAGGTATCTGAAAGATATAAGCGCCAAACAGTTGTCGGGCAAGAAACTGTATGTTCAGGACGGATATGCCGGTGCCAACGAGAATACCCGTTTGCGTATTCGTGTGGTTACCGAGATAGCATGGATGGCTCATTTTGTAAAAAACATGTTTATCCGTCCCACCGAAGAAGAGCTTGAGAACTTTGAACCCGATTTTGTTATGCTGAACGCATGCCGCACTACAAATCCGCGTTGGAAAGAGATGGGCATGAATTCGGAAGTTTACGCCGTGTTTAATTTAAAAGAAAAATTTGCGTTGGTTGGAGGAACATGGTATGGCGGAGAGATTAAAAAAGGATTTTTCTCCATAATGAACTATTATTTGCCTTTGCAAGGTATTGCCGCAATGCACTGCTCGGCAAATACAAGCCGCGACGGCAAAGATGTGGCTATCTTTTTCGGACTTTCGGGTACGGGAAAAACAACCCTCTCTGCCGACCCCAAACGTTTGCTCATAGGTGACGACGAGCACGGTTGGGACGACGACGGTATTTTTAATTTCGAAGGTGGTTGTTATGCAAAGGTAATTGACCTTGACCCCGAAAAAGAACCCGATATCTGGAAAGCCATAAAACGTAACGCCCTCCTCGAAAATGTTGTGGTTGACGAAAACGGGCATATCGATTTCAGCGATACGTCAAAAACACAAAACACAAGGGTTTCTTATCCCATTTATCATATTGAAAATATTGTGAAACCCGTATCGAAAGCGGGACATGCCAATAAAGTTATTTTCCTTACAGCCGATGCTTTCGGAGTGTTACCTCCGGTTTCGAAACTTACAAAAGACCAGACAAAATACCACTTTTTGAGCGGATACACCGCAAAAGTCGCAGGTACAGAAAGGGGAATTACCGAGCCCGTTCCTTCGTTCTCGGCTGCGTTCGGAGCCGCATTCCTTTTGTTGCATCCAACAAAATATGCGGACGAACTGATTAAACGGATGGAACAAAACAACTCGGAAGCTTATTTGGTAAATACGGGTTGGATTGGCGGACCTTACGGTGTGGGCAAAAGGATAGATTTGCCAACAACACGTAAAATTATTGACGCCATTCTCGACGGCACTCTTGACAATGCCGAATATGAAACATTACCATATTTCAATTTGGCAATACCTAAAGCTCTCGAAGGTGTTGACAGCAAGGTGTTTAATCCCCGTAATTTATGGGATGACCCGGGAAAATGGGATGAAGCTGCAAAAAGCCTTGCTCAAAAATTCATCAAAAACTTTGAAAGTTTTACCGATAACGAAGAGGGTAAACGCTTGGTAAGTGCAGGACCTCAAATCTAAGAAAAAACATAGTTGTAATTATTTTTTACTCTAAAACCGCCCGCCGTGAAGGTGTGGCGGTTTTTTTTTAAAACAGTGCCCTCTCAAATTGGTCGGCGGCTTGGTCAGGCTCTATCTCTTTTAACTTGTATAATAGTCTCCATGCAGGTTTTTCGCTTATAAACCTGTGTGAATTGTCGGGCTCACTCTTTTTGGAGTAGGCCGAATGACTTACACTCGTTATTAAACGGGCTGCAATAAGGTAGTACAGGATTTTTGTTTCGGTTCTGTTCAACGGAAAAATTTCGTGATACGACTTTATGAGGTCTGTTGCCCGTTTTAGCGGTTCGTCGGTGTTGAAACATGAATATGCTATTGCTATTGCAGCCTCGTTAATGCGTTGGCTGTAAACCATATCTCCGAAATCGATTATTGAACTTACCATTCCGTTTTTTGTCAATGTGTTCCATTCGTTGGCATCATTGTGAATAATCTGTTTTGGTAATTTTTCGAGATAGGGATATGCATATTTGAAAAATGCATTGTAAAAATATTCAACGGTTTTACGGTTGTCAGGGTCGCCTATATATTTAAAAAGTTTTTCGTTTAAACTCAGATGTTGTATATCCCATTCGTTCACAACTGATTTTATGGTTGTGTTTTCTATTTTGATAAGTTTTAAATCCAGCTTTGCCAAAAAATTCCCGAAACTTGACATGAGTTTTGCCGTTAACGGCAGTTTTCCTATAAACTCGCCCTCGAGGAAGGTTAAAATACGGCAAAGATATTTTTGTCCGTTAATAACGGCACTCTTTATGTAGGCACTTCCGTCAAGCGGTATGGGAAGCGGGTAAAAACCGCCGGCTTCCTTATTCAGGTTTAATAAAATACCGGTTTCGGCTTCTAAAAAACGGGATGTTGCCACATCAAAAGGATACATTTTGAAAACAAATTTCCCCCTTTTTGATTTTATAAGAAAATTATAGTTTTTATAACCCGCAAGTTCCTTAATTTCAATGTCGTTCCATTCCGGAAATTTTTTTATTGTTTCGTAACCGTTTGTTATCATGGTAAATTCCGTTGATTAATCACGGAAACAATATTACGGTAAATTTTGAAATCTGATGTCAATGGAATAGGGTTTTTTGTGTTGAAATGATTTTGCGGGACAGGTTTCTCCTTTAAAAAAAAAGCCGGTTCGAACGTTAAGTTCTTACCGGCCCAAAATAAAAAACGCTTAAATGGAATTAAATTTATTGAAAGGGGGTTAAAGCGTTTTGATGAAACTGTTTAGAAGTTATATTTTATTTTTGTGTAAATCATCGAGTTGTCGCCATATTTTCCGAACATTCCGTCTTCGTCGCCCGTAAAGATATTTGAGCCCAACAATACCGAGAATGCATCGGAAAAGTCATAGGTAATTTTGGGTCGTATCAGAGCATTGAAGTTGTCGAGTCCGATATAAGAGAAAAGTTCCAGATGCAAAGTTTGACGCAGTATGTCGCCGTGTATCAAAACCGTCATCATGTTTTGAACTTCGTCTTCCTGAATTGCCTCTTGATAGTCGAAAATTCTTTTTTGGATAAATTGAGTGCTGAATTTCCAGTCTCCTTTAATATAGTCGAGTCCCACAACATAGTTTAAATAGTCTTTTTGGACAATGGCGTCAACAGCAGCGGGGTCGGCGGTTTGAAAATACTTTCCCCAGTAATAAGCAGCCTCTCCACGCAGGACAAAGCCCTTTATGGTTGAACTGAACGACCCGCCCGCTACTGTCAGGCGGTGATGTTGCGGTGTAATCAACAGGCCTTTTAAAACGGGTTTGTGAGTGGTGGAGTCCATTTCAATCTGTTTTTGGACGTGCATGGTAGGGGTAGCATCCCAGGTATAAGCACCCATAAGGTCTATGTCGATTATTGACGACATAAGTGAATATTTTCCGAAAATTTCGCTGTTATCCAGCGATGCTTTAACATTCATTTTAGAATAGTCGAATGTGGGGGGCGCCGGAAAATCGGGTTGTACGTGCCAAATTGAACCCTGTTGCGGAAGAACCGTAGGGGTCAAAACAGGTATCCAAATAACCTCGAAAGTGCTGTTGCCGAGATAGTAATCGAGTTTGGTGGCGTAAACACCGCGGCGAATTTCGTCGAAATCGGGGAGAAGAAACTCGGTAAGATTTAACGGCGACACAATATCGGTAATAAACACACCGTCGGCTTTGCCCCAAACAACCTGTTGTTTACCGATACGCAGGTCGAAACTTTTGAAATACATATCGAGGTACAACTCCCGCATGCGAAAGTTTATACTGTCGGTACCGTATGTGTAAAGCAATGGGTTTACTTTGAAGGCAACTTTGTCGCCGGTTTTCTGAAAATCAAGATTAAATGTGTTTTGCAATATCGAAAAATCGCCGTTATCGTATAAGATTCCGGTGTAATTTCTTGCAAATCCGTTAATATCAACATTGTTTTGTGCATTTACATACGAAAGTGCAAAAAACGACATTGCTATTGCTATTATTACTCTTTTCATTATTCTGTTGTTTGATGGTTTGCAATGTTATATT
This sequence comes from uncultured Lentimicrobiaceae bacterium, assembly GCA_964549335.1. Classification (GTDB taxonomy): domain Bacteria; phylum Bacteroidota; class Bacteroidia; order Bacteroidales; family F082; genus Sulfidibacterium. Next base: position 127,319 of record CAZJUQ010000050.1, read on the forward strand.
ATTGATGTAAACTGTTTGTTTGCCGTTAAACATGTTACTGAATAATAAATTGCGGTTACAGTCCGCGCATCATCATTCTTTGAGTGAATTTGGAATCGGGAATGCCGGTATTAATTTTTATATCGGTAAGTTCCATTTTTGTTTCGTGGTTGTTTTGCACGTTTTTCATGACAATCTTCTCGATAATCCAAATTCCCGAAAAGTCCTGATATTTATCCACATGCAATATTTTAAGCAATTCGCCGTCTTCGTCGTAAAATTCCTTTTTAAGTCCGAGGTAGTTGTCTTTCATTACCCATGTAACGGTTTTAGAATACATGTAGTCTTCATCTTTCGGGACGCTTTCGACCACGTAACAATCTTTACCTTCGATAGTCTCTTCGCGAAGCAGTTTATGTGTGTCGTCGTCAAGTTTGCGGTCGCCCAGATCGTCGTAAGTAAAATCAGACCCCATAAAATAGTCGCTTTTGTCGTCGCTCGAAATACGTTTTACACGTTTTATAGCAGGCAGGTAAATCCATTGGTCGTCACTTTTGTCGCTATTGTCGTACGACCAGTTCATAAAACTTGTATTTTTCACGTCGGCCGGGGCGATAAAGAACATTATTTTCTTTTCCACTTTGCCGTCGTCTTTGATAAATTGTTTCAGTTTACGTACTCTCGTTTGTCCCGATTTGTTTATTAATGTCATTGTAAGATCCGAAATTTGATCGTCGGGAGAAGGACGGTTGTAAACTTTATCCATAATTTCGCGTCCCGTAAGGTTTTGTGCCTTTACATTCATGATAGTCCCGGTTAAAATCACCAGGGATATTACTGCCATATTTCTGAATAATCTTTTCATTTTTTTAAGTTTTTTAGTTTGTTAATAATTATTTGTCGTTAATTTTAAATTTCTTTTTGTAATACCAGTCCAATAAGACTGCCATAATTGTAAGAGTACCTATGAAACTTGTGAACATGTTTAGCGAAACCAATGCTCCAAGTTCCCGGTTCGGAGGGAAATTCGAAAACAGAAGTACCAAAAATCCGGCTATCACAACAATGGCATTGTAAATAATTGCGCGTCCCGAATGCGACATTGTGACTTGAGCCGTTTTTAATCTGTCGTTATATATCTTGCTGTTAATGCGGTATTGTTCAATAAAATGTACCGCATAATCGATACCTATACCTATAGCAATACTCGAGAGCAAAGCCGTTGTGCTGTTAAGGGGAATGTTCAGGAAGCCCATAATACCGAAACTTATCAGTGCGGTAATAACAATGGGAACCGAGCCTATTAAGCTTATTTTAAAGCTTTTGAACATAATGGAAAGCAGTACTATGACAATTAACAACGACATAAGGAGGCTGTAAATTTGTCCTTCGAGTATAAGGTCGGTAAATACTTTTGCTTTGTATCCGCTACCTGCAAAATTCATGGAGATACCCTCTTTTTCAAAGAGAGGTTTGAATTTTTCTATTTCGCCGATGGCTGCATTAATGGCTTTTGAGTTGTCGCTTTTCAATTGGAATGTGACGTTTACCTTGGAGTAATCGTAATCGACAACCCTTGTAAGATTTTCGGGGTCGCCCGACATTTCGTACAGCAACAGGTATTGTGCTATCATGTTTTGATTGTCGGGAATGCAGTTGAATTTTTCGTCATCAGCATGCATGACCTTGTTCATACGGTCGATGTAATCGGCAAGCGAAAACGAATTTCCGACAGTGGCTATTTTTTTCTCCACATCGTTTTGCATGCTGTCAACAAGTTTCAATACTTCGGGCTTTTTAAATACATCTTTTTTGCCGTGTGTATCCAATATGAGGTTTATTGTTGTTGTTCCGCCGAAGTGTTCGTTAATGAATTTGTCGGTAAGAACAATGTCGCTGTCTTTGTTGAATTTGTCGAGAAAACTGGAGTTAATCCATATTTTTTGCATTCCCCATAAGGAAAGTACGACAACAACAATAGTAGTAATTATCGAAACGTTTTTATGATTTAAAATCCACCGGGCGAAATTGTAAGCCAAAGTGTGTTTTCCTTCGTTTTCGTCACTTTTTTTCTTGTATTTTTTCGATTTGGGCATGCCGAACAACAAGGTTGAAGCGGGAATAAAAGCCAGCGAAAGAAACATGGCCACCAGTACGCCGAAAGCGGTAAAAATACCGAAATATTTTATGGGATAAACCTGTGAAGTAAGTAACGAGATAAATCCCACTGCTGTTGTAACTGCAGTCATCACTACGGGTTTCCACATACCCGAAACCATTACTTTAACAGCTTCCATCTTTGTGCTGTCGGGGTGTTCGCTCAGGTGAAAATCGAGGTGATTGTACATATGAATGCCGTATGCAACTCCTATTGCTATCAACATTACCGGCATCATTGTAGAGATGGAATATATCGGAATGTTGAGAGCGGTCATTAACCCGAAAGTTATTATGGTGGAGAAAAATACAACCGCCAACGTGGTAATGGTACTTTTATAACTTCTCAATGTCAGGTAAAGCACGATGGTTATTATCAACAAAACTATTGGAACCATCTTTTTCATGTCGTCGGGTCCTAAAACCGCCAGGGTACCTTCGACAATGGGACGTCCGGCAACGTATATGTGAATGTTGTCAGAATTGTAGGAATTTGCCAAATCCAAAATCTTTTTGTAAAATTTCTGTGAAAAAACACCGTCGTTTATTTCGGCAATAATTGTGGTAACCGTTTCGTCTTTCGATACCAACCGCCCGAAAATCATTTCGTTGTTCTCTACGTTATGTTTTATCTTTAAAAGTTTTTCCTTTGTTTTTGGAACTCTTTTGAAAAAACGTTTTACGTCCATACCGTCTTCCGTTCCTACAATGTTGTCGGCAGTGTACAACGAAGTTACGTCGTCTTTGTCTATTTCAGGCATCTTTTGCAATGCCTTGGTAAGCTTCTTTACCACCTCAAGGGTCTTGGTATTGAAAACCCCGTTTTTGTTTTCGACGGCAATAATTATCCCGTCTTTAATTCCGAACCACTCTTCGGCTTTGTTGCTGTACACAAACGCAGGATGCGACTCCGGCATGTATTTGTCCAGATTTGTCTCCATGCGGGCATTCTCTTTTATGGGATAAAAAGAGATAATGGTCACGGCAATAACCAACACAAAAACTATTACCGGATGTTTTAACAGGTTTATCAAAAATTTTTTCATCGTTTTTCTTGTTTGTTAATATTCACTAATTTTTGGTCTAAACTTTATTATATTTTGTTTTGATAGTTTCATTATTTACCGGTTACATAAAAATTTTCTTTCCTTATTTTTTGTTATAACCTTTATTTGCAATAAAACACCATATAAATAAATAGAGGAACTTTTATACAATTAATTTTTTTAAAGTTGTTAATAAATTATCTGTTTCGCGTTCCAAATCGAAATTATAATTACCCATTTGCCAACGTTTTACAAGCAGTCTGAAAGAGCCCATAATTAACAGTGCAAGAATACTTGTATCCAAATCCGAAGGGATATTCCCCTCGTCTTTACCCTTTTGTAAAATATTTTCTATTGTCTCTTCATTTTTGTTTAAAACCCAAACCGTTTTTTCTTCCAGAACAGGTTCGTTTTTGAAAATCTCTTCTGCAAACAAAACCGAGATAAGTGAAGGTTTATCTTTAAATATGGAAACAATGCTTTTCAGCATAAAACTTATCTTGTCCATTGCCGTCCCCGTTTTTGTTTCCATCATATGCGAAAACCTTATTGCGGTTTCTTGCAAAATCTCCAATATTGCAATAATTATGTGCGTTTTACTTTCGAAATGTCTGTAAATTGCCGGTTCGGAAATTCCGATTGCCTTCGACATGTTTTTTATTGTCAACCCTTGAATGCCTTTGCTGTCAATAATTTTGATAGCTTCTTCTATTATCTGTTCTTGCCTTTCCGACTTCATGATTTAGTTAGTTAATATTCACTTGCAAAATAATAACAAAAAATAATACGTACGACAAAAAGTTAAAAATATTTTTTAAAAAACTCATTTTCAAAGTTTTCTATCCGCTTAATACTTCGTTTTGTCCATTCGAGGAGTATATCGAGTTGTTCGTCCGGAGTAAGTTGCCAAGGTATATTCGATTTTCTCAGGCGTTGGGTTAGCGTAAACATGGTAAGGGCGGCCGATACCGAAATATTATAACTTTCGGTGAAGCCGTACATGGGAATTTTCAGGTATTCGTCAGCATTATCGATTGCCGTATCCGACAAACCTTTGAGTTCGGTACCGAAAACTATTGCCAGTTTACTGTCGATTGGTATTGTGTCGAGGGAGTAGTGATTTTTGTGCGGTGTTGTTGCCACAATGCGGTATCCTTTTTTGCGAAGAGTTTCGTAGGCGTCGAGTGTATTGTTTTCGTATTTATTGTATTTAATAAGGTTGAGCCATTTAAATGCACCCATTGCCACTTCGGGATTGGGTTCGTAAGTGTTTCGGTTTTCGATGATATGAATATCCTGTATTCCCGTTAAGTCGGCGCTACGCAAAACCGCACTTGCGTTATGGGGTTGATAAATATCTTCCAATACTATTGTTATATGGCGTGTGCGGTATTGCAATACTTCGTAAAAAAGTTTTTTTCTGTTTTCGGTTATGTATTGCGATAAAAAATCAAGAAATTTTTTTTTCTCCTCCTGCGTCATTTTCTTAAAGGTTTTTTTCGGGATAAAGATATTTCCACCAGTCGTTATTGTGTTTCAGGTATTTGTCGAACCAGGCCAGTATTGTTTTTTGCCAGCGAATACGTTTTTTATAATCGGTTATGTGGTGATTTTGTCCTTCTATTTCGACAAGTTCAACGGGTTTGCCCAGCAGTTTCAAGGCTGTGTAAAACTGAATGCTTTCCCCGGCAGGTACGTTAGTGTCAACAGTTCCGTGCAGCAAAAGGATGGGGGTTTTAACTTTGTCGGCATTAAAAAGAGGGCTATGGTCAACATATAGTTTTTTGTTGTTCCACGGGAAGCTGTTTGCCGAAGCCACCGAACTGTACAGATAACCCCAGTAACCTTGTCCCCAATACGATGAGATGCTGCTAATGCCTGCATGAGCAATTGCCGCACTGAAAATACCGGTTTGTGTTTGCAAATACATTGTCATATAACCGCCGTACGAGGCTCCTATACAGCCTACGGCGTTTTTGTCGATAAACGGGTGGGTTTTTAAAAACTTTTCAGTACCTTCAATGATGTCTTCCGCATTTTCTTTTCCCCAACCGTTAACATGAAGTGAAGAGAAATTTTGTCCGTAACCTGTGGCTCCCGACGGTTGCAGCACATAAACCACATATCCGTGGGCGGCAAACAGGTTTTTGGGGTATCGTCCTCCGAAATTTCTTGATGTGGGGCTGGTGCCGCCGTAGTAGTACACTATTAGCGGATATTTTTTATCCGCATTAAAATCCGGGGGGTAGTATATCCGTCCGTCGATGGTTATTCCGTGTCTGTTTTCGAATGTCCAATCTTCCGTTTTTCCGAATATTACATTTTTAAAGAATGATTTTGCCGGATTCGATATTAATTTTTGTTTACCCGTGTTAAGGTCGATGATGAAACCTTCGGCGGGGTATGATATGCTGCTTCCCCAATAAGCGAGTTTCTTTCCTTTTTGCGATAACGAAAATCCGTTAACCACATCAACATTAACGGGTACGGACTCGAATTTTCCGGTGTCGAAGTTGTATTTCCAAATATTTTTGTATGTGCGGTCTTCTGCCAGAATGTAAATGTTGTTGTCTTCTTTGTTCCAAACGGCATATTCTATTGACGGGTTGAAATTTTTTGAAATCGGTTTGACATCTTTTGTGTTCAGGTCGTATATGTATGCCTGTGTGTCGTAGTCGTTAGGTATTTTGTTTTTTTTCAGATTAACCCCTGCATTGTTAAACATTGCGGCACTTCCGGTTACCAAAAGTTTTTTTCCTCCGGGCGAATATTTTACGGTTGCACTGAAGTTTTGTTCCCAAAGAGTATCAACATTAAGTGTTTCCAAATCCAGTTCCATAACAGTTTGTTTGTAGTAGGGGCGTTCAGAATATTGGGGAATGCTTTGCGAAAAGAGTATCTTTTTTCCGTCAGGGCAGATATCCTGCAAATTACTGGTTAAATGTCCGTATGTTAATTGTTTTGTTGACAAGTCGTTTGCATCAAGAAAGAATAGTTGCGTACGTGTGCGGTACCATGGCCAACGGTCGGGCATTCCCTCTATTTTATACACTCCCGATTTATCTCTTTTTAATTTGTCGGATACCGTGTAGATGATGAAATTACCGTTTTCCGACCAATGGTAAGTATCGAATTTTTCGGGTAGTTTCATTAAAGTAGTTTCCGAGTATGTATCAAGGTTGTGTTTTATCAAATAGCTGTCATTTCCCTTTTTTGCGGTAAAACTTATACTGTTTTCGCCGGGTACCCATTCCATTGATGAAATGTTACCGAATTTTGAACTGAATATAATTTTCCCTGTTTTATTTTCAATAATTTGTGTCCACCGTTCCGTTTTTCCGTCGGGGGGTAAAGTTTCGCGGTATTTTAACATGCAATAGTCGCCTCCGGGCGAAATCTTAACCGAAGATAAACTTTTTCCGTTCATTAAATGGTCTATATCCATGCGGGTTACGGGTGAGAGGTTTACAGTGGGGTCTGCGGCATTGTTTTTTACTGAATATGAAACTTTTATTTTCCAGTGCAATGCGGAAGTGTCGTTGTTGTATAACGATTTTAAGAGTAAAATGTGTCTGCCGGGTTCCAAAAAGAGTGTTTTTGTTTTCCGTGGAATATTTTTCTTTTTGCCGGCGGAAGAATAGACCGACAATTCTTTTTTCCGGTCGATATACATCTCAAAGCATTGTCTTGTTTCCACCCCTATTTCTATTTTTGTAAATTCGGTCATGTGAAAATATGTTACCTGCCAATAAAGGTGGTACCCTTTTTTGTTGACATTCGTCACATTGATATTGCCGTCTTTTCCTGTTACTGTTTTGTTCCAATTTTTTCCGGCGGCAAAAGGTTCGTTTTCTTCAGGATATTTTATTGTTGCAAATTGTGATTTAAGTAAGCCGGAAGCCGAAAATTCTTTGCCGTGCAGGTTTTTTTCTTGCCAAAATACCGGTTTCGAGATTTTAACGGGACCTGCCGTTAACCATTTTTCGATAATGTTTTCCGTGGTGTCGTTAACCGCATTGACATTCAAAACCGCGAAAAATAAGGACAATACCGCAATTATCTTTTTAAGATTGTTCATTGGTGTCTGTTTTTAACTTTAAGTGGTATTTTTTGTTGTTACTTTTCAAAACCGTCGATACCGTTACCGTTGTCAATTCTTTCGATATCTTCCGGGTTTATGTGTTGGTCTTCGGGAGCCATTTGCATAATTTCGGTTACATTGGATTTTCTGTAATTGGGCGGAGCGTTAAATATGTCGTCGTTAAAGTTCAAATGTTTTATCATGGTTACCTCGGTGACAACTTCAATGCCGCGGTGTTTTTCAACCGATTTCAGCACCATTCCTTTGGAGATAAGGTTTACATAAGGTTCCGAAGCCGTAATTGCCGATTCGGTGTCGTACGGGTTTAATGCTTTTGTAAACTCAATCATTTTTTTGTAGTCTATTTCGTCGTAAGGATTTATTTCGTCGGTTACCCAGATGTATTCCTTTAATGAGTCGTTTACAACAACCTGATATTCTTTTGCCGTATGTTTCAATATGGTATCTGTTTTGCCGGTTGCATTTATTTTTACATCAAGTTTGGCAGAGTCGTTTGCTCCGGTTTGAAGTTGTTTTTTGAAATCTTCGTACATCTTTTTATATAGTTCTTTTGTCTCGCCGGTACTTTTGGCTACCATTTGCAAAAGTTGGTTTTCAAAAGCCCGGGTGGTGCTTTTGCTGAACTCTTTGGCGGTGCCTTCCCAATATACCTTGTATTGGGGGAATATCATAATCAGCTTTTGAGTGTTAATATCAAAGACGGCAATTGATGTTTGCCCTTCGAACCGCACCTTGTTATTTTGGATAAAAGTTGTTTGTGTGGATGAATTTCCAAGGCTGTTTGTGGTTTTTTCGGTAATAACCCAGCCGGCAAACAGGTTCGTTGTTAATAAAAGAGATGTTAAAAGGCAGAAAAGTGTTCCTGTTGCATATCTACTCATAGTGTTTCAAAAATTATTTGATTTACGGTTCGCAAATTTAGTTATTTCGAAGGTAGCATGTTCAATAATAAAGAATATTTAAGTAAAATTTTAACAGTTACTATTTTTTTTAAGAAAAAAATATACTTTTGCACTCTCAAAATTTTGAAGTGATGTCGAAGAAAAAAGAAAAAGAAATTAAAGCCGAATCTCAATTAAGTAATATTGAGGAGTCGTTAACAAAAACCGAGCAGTTTATTGTTGATAACCAAAATACACTGATAATTATCGTTGTTGCTTTGATTGCCGTTGTTTTGGGGTATTTCGGATGGAAAAAGTATTATATGGAGCCTAAAACACAGGAGGCACAGGAGCAGATTTACAATGCGCAAAAATATTTTGAAGCCGATTCGCTCGACAAAGCACTGTTCGGCGACGGAAACAATCTCGGTTTTATTGATATTGCCGACGATTACGGCATGACAAAACCCGGCAAGCTTGCAAACTATTATGCAGGTATTTGTTATCTTAAAAAACACGATTACGACAAGGCAATAGAATATTTGAAAGATTTTTCGGCAGACGACGAGATTGTCTCTTCCATGGCAATAGGTGCCATAGGTGATGCTTACCTCGAAAAAGGTGAGGAAGACAAAGCCGTGGATTATTACCTTAAGGCATCTTCAAATACGGTAAACGATTTTACAACTCCCCTGTTCCTTTTCAAAGCGGGTGAAGTTTACGAAATGCAAAATAAACTTGATGACGCTTTGGAGATTTACAAAAGGATAAAGAGCGAGTATCTCGGCAGTAAAGAGGGACGCGAGATAGAAAAATATATCGGCAGGGTAACAGCCAAACTGGATAAATCGAATAAGTAAGGTAAGGAAGCGGATAACGAAAGTGGTGCCGCTACTTTTACGTGGAATACCGGCTTTCGGTATTAACCCAACCGGGTTTAAGGCCGGTTGAAAGTTTTAATATACTACCTTTTTTTGTTGCGGTTTATTTCCGATTACGAGGCATTTACGTTTTTCCGTTTGTTGTTATTGTCTCCTTTTGTTTTGGATATTTAATAAACGTTATTCCACAAATCAAATTCGTTGTTTCCTTTATAGTAAGGTTTAACGGTAAACTCAAATTGGTATTCTTTCGCGGGGATACGGTATTGTTTATGGGGGAGGGCACCCCAAGAGTCGTCTCCTCCCACCCCCATCTGTTTTTTGTCGATATGTATCCATGTTTTATTCCGCGGTTTTATATCAATGGTATGCTTATAATTTTTTCTGAAAAGCTGGTCGAAATCCCGGTCGCTGTTATGTAGAGCCGAAAATCCGAAGAGGGTGTTTGTTGCTTTGATAAATATTCCTTTTCCCGACTTGTCGGTAACCGTAAGCCAGCGGTTGCCGGTTTTATAACCGTTTTCTTGAGGTCTTATGTAAGGGTAGTACTGATTGTAAGCGGTACTGTTGTACACCGAAACAAAGGATGCCGTATTGCGGTCGCAGTAATTTTCGTGTGGTCCGCGTCCGTACCATTTCAAAATGTCATATTTGCCGTTGAGTGCCAAATAGAATCCGAAACGCGGAATATCCGGTATGCCTCTTACTCCGGGTGTGAATTTCATTTTGGACGATAACGAACCGTCGCCTCTGATGACATATTCCATGCTTAAATGCGACTCCGTGTCGCGCATAAAGTACTTGCAAAATACTCTCACAATGGTGCCGTTTGACGACTGCACTCTCATTTTTTCAAGTTTTACGTCGTCACCTGCAAATCGCCATACTCCTTGACGTTGTTCCATTCCGTTGCCAAAATCATTGTCGGTAGGAGCACGCCAAAAATGCGGCATTACCGGTTGGGCAAGAATGTTTTCCCCGTTGATTTTGTATTGTTCAATGAAACCGGTTTTGTTGTTGATGTCAACTTCAAAATTTTCACCTTTTATTGCGGTAATCTCTTTGTTTTGCGAATATGATATTTTATCCAGTTTAAACACGTTAATTCTGTTGTGTTTCGTTGCTTTTGAAAAGAGAAATTGTTCTTTGGCAATTTCAAACCCTTTGTTACGGAACGGAAGTTTTTTTGTTGTTTTTACCGAGAAGTTAAGCAGATATTCTTTTGTATTGTCGATTTTTTGTTTGGAGACAGGGATTGACACTATTTTTGAGCAGTGTGGTTCCAACAGAATATTGTTAAGTTTTCCCTTCATTACAGGTTTGTTGTTTTCGAGCAGTTGCCATTGAATTTCAAAATCGTTAAGATTGGTAAAGTCGAACATGTTAGTAATTTCGAACACTCCGTTTTTCAGGTTAGCGGCATTAATTTTTACATATTGATAAACTTTTTTCACTTCGTAAAGTGCGGGGTGCGGGGTACGGTCGGGTTGCACAAGTCCGTTAATGCAGAAATTGCCGTCGCTTGGGACGGTGTCGGGGCCGAAATCTCCGCCGTAAGCCCAATATTTTGTACCGTTATTATCGTATTTTGCCAGTCCCTGGTCAACCCAATCCCAGATAAAGCCGCCTTGTAGAGCCGGATATTTTTCAATTACATCCCAGTAATCCCGGAGGTTTCCGGTACTGTTTCCCATTGAGTGGGCATATTCGCACATTATTAGCGGACGGTAAGGATTGGTTTTGGCGTACCATTTCAAATAATCTATACCGGGATACATTGGTGAATAAATGTCCACGTGTTTTTTTAGCAGAGCCCGTTCGTAATGTACGGGACGGGAGGTGTCGCGCCGGTGTATCCACTTCGACGCCGCCACAAAGTTCACACCGTCGCCGGCTTCGTTACCCATTGACCATATTATTATCGAAGGGTGGTTTTTGTCGCGTTCCACCATTCGTTTTATCCTTTCCAGGTGGGCTTTTTGCCAGGAGGGATTGTTTCCGAGGGTGCGGTCGGGACGGTAACCCATTCCATGCGATTCGATATTTGCCTCATCAATGAGATAAATTCCGTATTTGTCGCACAATTTATACCAATACGGGTCGTCGGGATAGTGTGAGGTTCTGACGGCATTTATGTTAAAACGTTTCATGAGTTCAATGTCTTTCAGCATCGATTCTTTTGAAACCACGTGACCATTAAATTCGTCGTGTTCGTGGCGGTTAACCCCTTTTATGAGTATTGGAACACCGTTTATTAACAATTGTCCGTTTTTTACCTGCGATGTTCTGAATCCTGTTGTGCCACCCAGATATTCTATATGTTTTCCGTTCCATGTGATAAGTTCGGTAACCAAACGGTACAGATAGGGAGTTTCGGCAGACCATTTTTTTACGGAATCGACAATGAATTTTATGGATGCAAAGGATGTGTCGTTATCAAAATTAAGGATAATAAGGGTATCGTTCAAAAGTTTATTATCTGCATCAAACAGTTTTGCAGTCAGTTTACATTTTTTATTTTTCTTTGAGAAGTCGATGGTTTTAAAATCGACTGTTAAAATTCCTTTTTCGTATTTTTTGTCAAAATCGGTATGGACAAAATAGTCGAAAACATGTTGTTTTGGTGCCGACCACAGGTAAACATTACGTTCAATGCCGCTCAAACGCCAAAAATCCTGGCATTCGAGATAACTGCCGTCGGAGTAACGCAAAACTTCCAGTGCCAAAACATTTTCGCCTTTTTTTAAAAGTCCGGTAATGTCAAATTCGGCGGGGAGTTTGCTTCCTTGCGTATAACCGGCTTTTTTTCCGTTTATCCATACATATGCGGCCGAGTTGATTCCCCCGAAATGTAAAATGACTTTCCGGTTTTTCCAGTTTGCAGGCACGGTAAACAGAGTACGGTACAAACCCACGGGGTTGTATTTGTGTGGTACATGTGGCGGGTCGGGATGTCTGGTCCACGCATACGGTTGATTTACGTAAACGGGGAAATCGTATCCCTCGGTTTGCCAATCCGAAGGCACGTCTATTGTTTTCCAACCCGAAACATCGTACGAGGGTTTATAAAAATTAGCGGGGACTCCGAAAGGGTTGTTGACAAAGCGGAACTTCCATTTTCCGTTTAGCGATTTATAGAAAGCCGACAACTCGATATCCTGTTTCAATGCATGGTCGATAGTGGCGTATGGAATTGTCTCCACATGGGGAGGTAATTTATTTATACCTGTTATCTGTTCATTTTCCCAGTCGTAGATGGTGTCTTGTTGCGAAAAGGCTGAGAAAACCGTAAAAACCGAAAAGAGATATAAAAAAAAATTTTTTTTCATTTTGGTTTGCTTAAAAAAGGGGGGTGTTTTAATAATTATTTACGTTCGTAAATTTCGAACGAATAGGTAAAGTCGTTTTGCGGGTCGTTATTAATATCTTGTTTGTCCGCAAGTTGCCAAATGTTTTTGTCTATTTCGGGGAAAAAGGTGTCGGCGTCGAATTCTTTATGTACCCTTGTGATGTAGAGTTTGTCGGCAAGTGGCAAAAACTGCCGGTATATTGAGCCTCCGCCGATGATAAAATTTTCTTTTCCGGAATCCATTTTTTCAATGGCATCTTCAATGGAGTATGCCATAATACAATCATCGATTTTTTCGTCCGGAATATCGGTGATAATAATGTTTGTGCGGTTTGGTAACGGTCTTACGGGGAGCGAGAAGTATGTTTTTTTGCCCATTACCACACAGTGGTCTTTTGTAATTTTTTTAAATCGTTTTAAATCTTCGGAGATGTGCCAAAGCAGGTCGTTATCTTTTCCTATTGCGTTATTTTCGGCAATGGCAACTATAATTGAAATTGATTTACCTTTACTATTCATTTGGTTTCGTATTGAAAAATTTATTTAAAAAAGAATGTTAAACCGAAATTTCGCCCTTAATGTGGGGGTGAGGGTTATAATTTTTTAATTGGAAATCGTTGTAAGAAAAGCCTGAAATATCTTTGATGCCGGGGTTAATTTCCATTACGGGCAACCGGCGCGGAGTGCGCGAAAGTTGTAATTTTACCTGTTCGATATGGTTGAGGTATATGTGTGCATCGCCGAATGTATGAACAAAATCGCCGTATTCCAATCCTGTAACTTGTGCCATCATCATTGTCAGCAAAGCATAAGAGGCAATGTTGAAGGGTACCCCGAGAAAAATATCGGCGCTTCGTTGATAGAGCTGGCACGAGAGTTTGCCGTTAGCCACATAAAATTGAAACCAGGCGTGGCATGGAGGCAGAGCCGCTTTGCCGTTTTTTACGTTTTCGCTGAACGATTTGCCGTTGTCGGGCAGAACCGACGGGTTCCATGCGGCAACAATAATGCGGCGGCTGTCGGGATTGTTTTTTATTTGGTCGATGGCTATGTTTATTTGGTCTATTCCTTCGTTATTCCAATTGCGCCATTGAGCGCCGTAAACGGGACCCAAATCGCCGTTTTCGTCAGCCCAGTTGTTCCAAATTTTTACGCCGTGTTCTTGAAGGTATTTAACATTGGTGTCGCCGTTCAAAAACCAAAGCAGTTCGTAAATGATTGATTTCAGATGAAGTTTTTTTGTTGTAAGCAGCGGGAACCCCTCTTGCAGGTCGAAACGCATTTGATACCCGAACAGGCTAACGGTTCCGGTACCCGTACGGTCGGTTTTTTTTACCCCTTTGTCAAGCACGGTTTTCAACAACTCCAAATATTGTCTCATAATTTTTAAAAACGATTTTTTAATAAAATGCCGGCAGGATACCGGTTTAAAATATATTTTTTCACAAAAGTTCTTTTCTCCGTTTTATCTCATCCCTTATAATTGAAGCCTCTTCGTAATTCTCTTCATCAATGGCTTTTTGCAGCATCTCTTCCAATTCTTCCAAAAGATAATCCTCGAAACGCGACTTATGAGTTGACGAGGTTTCCCTTTCGGGTTTAACGGCTTTTTCTTTTTCCATGGTATTTTCTTCGTCGTCCATTTCGATCCCGGCTTCGTCAACCACCTCTTTGGCACAATAAATAGGACAATCGAAACGTATTGCGAGGGCAATGGCATCGGAAGTGCGGCTGTCTATTTTTGAGATTTTTCCGTTGTGTTCGCAAACCAATTGGGCATAAAAAATCCCCTCTTCAAATTTATTTATGATTATCTCTTTTATGTTTATGTCGAAATGTACGGCAAAGTTTTTAAACAAATCGTGTGTTAAAGGGCGTTGGGGTTTCATTTTTTCAATACCTATGGCAATTGCCTGCGCCTCGAAACCTCCTATCATAATCGGTATTCTTATACGCTTTCCTGCCACGCCGAGTATTAAGGCATATGCGCCGCTTTGCGACTGGCTGTACGACATTCCGATAATCTCAAGTTTTATTTTTTCCATAGGCGTTTGCGGAATATGCTACCTGTTACTCTTTTTTGCAAATATAACAATTATTGAGAAAAAAAATTGCCGGTAAAATCCCTCTTTCTTAACCGTTAATTGTCTGTGAAATGTTTATAAAAATTCACTTTCGTAATAATATTTTTAAATGTTTGTTACGGATGCTTGTACATTTTTGTAACTGTGCCACGGGGAATAATTTTCCGTGTTAAATCAAAGAGTCCGTTTGATGTAATTTCTGTTAATCAATGAGTAAAAGAAATTGCGATTATACCTAAAAATGTTTAATATATTGATAATGAGCTTGTAAAAATACCGGGAGGCGAAACCGGCGCTCTTTTTTTTTAATGTTAATGAAAAAAATGTATTGTCATTCCAATTGAATTTATAATTTAGCGCCATCTTTCGCAAACGTTTTAAATATAGAAAATCATCATTAAAATTAATTAATAATTAAACAATTTGTTATGAAGAAAATTCTTACACTACTGACTTTGTTTGCCGTACCGGTATTCAGTATGGCAAGTGAAGCCGATTTGGTAATTCCTGCGGGTATGAAGTCGGAAACCATTTTGTACTGGGGATTTATCATTACCATTGCAGGTTTTTTGTTCGGGCTTTATCAATTTTTGAAAGTAAAGAAGATCAGGGCACACAAGTCGATGCTTGAAGTTGCCGATGTTATTTACCAGACCGGAAAGACATACCTCATTCAGCAGGGACGTTTTCTTGCCATTCTGTTTGTAATTATCGGTACCATTGTGGCTTTCTATTTCGGATACCTGTCGGAAGGCAGTTTCGGATTTAGCGGAGTGGCAATGATACTCGGATGGACAATTTTGGGTATTCTGGGTTCGTACGGAGTGGCATGGTTTGGCATTCGTATGAACACTTTGGCAAATTCGCGAATGGCATTTGCATCGCTTGAAAGGAAACCGGTGAAACTGCATCAAATTCCGCTTACTGCCGGAATGAGTATCGGTGTGGTTTTGATTTCGCTGGAACTTACCATGATGCTGGTAATTTTGATGTTTGTACCCGGAGAGTATGCCGGAGCAAGTTTCATAGGTTTTGCCATAGGCGAGTCGTTGGGTGCATCGGCATTGAGGATTGCCGGCGGTATTTTTACCAAAATTGCCGACGTAGGTTCCGACCTGATGAAGGTTATATTTAAAATCGGTGAAGACGATCCGCGTAACCCCGGAACCATTGCCGACTGTGTTGGCGATAATGCAGGCGATAGCGTAGGACCTACAGCCGACGGCTTTGAAACTTACGGAGTAACCGGTGTTGCCCTTATCTCTTTTATTGTTTTGGCAGTGGCAAAACCCGCCGACCAAATTTCGCTTCTTACATGGATATTCGTCATGAGAGTATTGATGATTGTTACGTCGGTGGTTTCTTACTGGGTTAACAATCTCATTACACATTCGAGATATAAAAATGCCGATGATATGGATTTTGAAGCACCATTAACTTCACTTGTGTGGATAACATCCATATTTTCGATAGTTGCCACTTTTGCGGCAAGTTATTTTACCATTGGCGACCTTGACAATAATTTATGGATAACACTTTCCATTATCATCAGTGCCGGCACACTGGGTGCGGCTTTGATACCCGAATTTACAAAACTCTTTACCAGTCCCAAATCGACGCACGTAAACGAGGTTGTGGAAGCCTCGAAAAAGGGTGGTGCTTCGCTTAACATTCTTTCGGGTTTGGTAGCCGGAAATTTCAGCGCCTTTTGGCAAGGCATGGTCTTTTTCCTTTTGATGTTTATCGGGTATTATGCAAGTAATTACGGTTTGAGCGACATAATGATATATCCGGCAATTTTTGCCTTCGGTTTGGTTGCTTTCGGTTTCCTGGGTATGGGACCGGTTACCATTGCCGTTGACAGCTACGGACCCGTTACCGATAATGCACAGTCGATATACGAACTGTCGCTTATTGAGGAGAACCAAAAAGATGTAACTCCCGAAATAGAGAACGATTTCGGTTTTAAACCCGATTTTGAAAAAGCAAAATATTACCTCGAAGCCAATGATGGTGCAGGAAACACCTTCAAAGCCACGGCAAAACCGGTGCTAATAGGTACCGCCGTGGTTGGTGCCACTACAATGATATTCTCGCTTATTTTGGTAATTAAAAATACTTTGGGAGTTGACCCCGAAATGATTTTGAACCTGCTCAATCCTTATACGGTATTCGGATTCTTGCTCGGAGGAGCGGTTATTTATTGGTTTACCGGTGCTTCGATACAGGCGGTAACAACAGGTGCCGGACGTGCTACGGAATATATTAAGAACAATATAAATCTTGAACTCGGAGCTGAAAAGAAAGCCGATATCGAGAAATCGAAAAAAGTGGTTCAAATATGTACGGTATATGCCCAGAAAGGTATGTGGAACATATTTATAGCTCTGTTCTCGTTTGCTCTTGCATTTGCACTTTTTTCGGCACCTGCCGGTGTTGATACAAGCATGAGTAAAGCCGAGGTTATTACCAATGCCTTGCCCGTATCAATGTTTATAGGTTATCTTTTGTCAATAGCTTTCTTCGGACTGTATCAGGCTGTGTTTATGGCTAATGCAGGTGGCGCTTGGGACAATGCCAAAAAGGTTATTGAGGTTGATATGCAGGAAAAAGGTACCGATTTGCATGCCGCTTCGGTGGTGGGCGATACCGTCGGCGACCCTTACAAAGACACCTCTTCGGTTGCTCTTAACCCTGTAATTAAGTTTACCACTCTGTTCGGGCTTCTTGCCATGGAAATTGCCATCTCCGAACACTTCAGAGAGGTTGCTCCCTATTTCGGGCTTGCATTCCTTGCCGTGGCATTGTATTTCGTTTACCGTTCGTTCTATAAAATGAGAATAAACGAATAGTGAACAGATAAAATTTTTAACGGATAAAAAGAGGCTGTCTCATAATTTGACGAGACAGCCTTTTTTTATACTCATTTTTTTTTGATGAAGGAAGAGGATTTATATTTTCTCCAACAGGTTTTTAATTCTTTCGTTTAATACATTGTAGTTGTTGGTAAGCTTCAGCCCTTTAAAGGACAATGCTTTATCAATGTCGGTATTAATGTTTAACCTGTTTTGGTTTACCGAATAAAAAAAGCCTTTATTCATCATTCTTTTTGCCAAATACTCTTGTTCGGGTTGTCCGGGAGTGGGTACGAGCAGGGCTTTTTTGCCGAAGGTTGCCAAATCCATTAGAGTGCTGTAACCCGAGCGGCTTATTATCAGTTTTGCATCGTTAATGAGACCGGCAAATTCCATATCGTTTGCATGCGATAACAGGGTGATGTTTTTAGTTATCCTTTTCTCTTTTGTTGCCGGATTGCCCGAAAGGATAACGGCTTTGTATTTGCTGTTTTCCAGCTGTTTTATCAACAGGTTTTCGAATATTGTTCTTTGGGGTTCCGGTCCCGACATTATGCAGAGCAGGTCAATATTATTTTTACTACGCTTTGAGACTTCAATATTTTCGAAACGAGATAATGTGCCTACAAAATAGTGTGGTATGCGGGGAAACGATTTTACGTGTGAAAGTTTACCCGACAGTCCGTTGTTTTCTTCGAAATCGGGTATCCATAGTTCGTTATGTTTTTCGATAAAGGAATAGAGGCTCTTTTTTATTGCCGGGTTTATTATTCTGAGAGGTGTCTCTTGCAAAATATCCAACTGGTGGCTCATAAATACCGTGTAAACATTATCGTTCCACAGTTCGTATCTGTTGTCGGAGATAATGGCGTCGACACCGTAATTGTCGATGATAGTTTGTAATTTTTTTTGTGCCGGTTTTATTGATTTCAGCATTTTCGGGATTTCGGCAACAATTTTAAGTGCCAAAGGAATATTTTTTTGGTACCGGGGTTGATATCCTTCCAGTTGGACCCATTGGAGTTTTGGAAACTTCAAACGCAAAAAATCCAAAGGTTTGTTTGCAGCCGCTATTATTACCCCGGCATTTGCGTTCAGGAGATTTTCTATGACGGGAACAGACCTTGCGGCATGTCCCAGTCCCCAATCCATTGGGCAAACAAGTATTGTTTTGCTGTTTTTATTCACACAACGAAAGTACTTAAAAAGGCGATACGAAAAGGTTTGCTAATCGATGCCCGAAAAGTATTTCATAAACTGGATACGTTCGAAAGCGGCGGGATTATCCACGTTTTTAACACTCAACTTGCCCCTGAACTCCTCTATTGTAGAGAAATTATGACGTACCATCCAGTTTTCCAGATATTCCAAAATTATTCCTATCTCTTTAAATCCTTTTTTGTAGAGGACCGATGCCACCTGTACTGCATTGGCACCTGCAAGAAGTTGTTTTACAAAAGCCACACCGTCGTGCACTCCGGTTGACGCAGCCACGTCGCATTTTAAGTATGGCGAAAGCATTGCCACCCAACGCAAACTAATACCCAAATCGGAAGGAGAGCTGAAAACGAAAGAGGATTTGAGTTCAAGGTTTTCTATATCGAAATCGGGAGAATAAAAACGGTTGAAAAGAACCAAACCTTTTATTCCTGTCCACGACAGAGATATCATTGTTTTTGCCAACCCCGAAAAATAGTAACTCAATTTTAAAGATACCGGAATATTTACGGCGGAAGTTATCTTTTTTGCAATGTCGAAATATATTTTTTCGATGGTTGAACCGTCGCGTTCGGGGTCGGAAGGAAGAACGGCGACATTAAGTTCCAATGCGTCGGCACCGGCATTTTCAATCTTTTTTGCAAACTCAACCCATTCGGAGATGGTGATGCAATTTATGGATGCTATTACAGGTATTGTTAACCGTTTTTTTGCTTCCGAAACCAAATTTAAATATATGTTCAGGTCGTTTTCTTTTGAGTAGTTTCTTATGTAATCTTCGGCTTCGGGGTAAAGGTTTAAGTACTCGTCCTGCATTATGGTATGGCTTGCGGCATTGTGTATTTGCTCTTCAAACAACGATTTTAACACAACCGCTCCCGCTCCTTGTTTCTCTATTTCAACAAGATTTTCAACAGAATTTGTCAATCCGGTGCTGCCTACTATCAACGGATTTTTTAATTTAAGTCCCAAATACGAAATGGATAAATCTATCATAATTTTTACTGTTAACCGTTACACAAATTACGAGTGTAAAATTAATAAGTTAATGAAATTCTGAAATAATTGTTAATAATTAATATTTATTTTAAATAACAACAAAAGTATCTATTTTAGCTTATTTTATTAAACAGCTAAACAAATTGATTTAATTTTGCACTGTTATTTTTTTAACAAGTTTAACTAAAATATTAATTATTAATCATTTTCAAACAAAAAGGCTATGAACCTTAATAATATAATAAACGACTTGGAGAAGAAACATCCGGGAGAGCCGGAATATCTTCAGGCAGTACGTGAAGTACTCGAGTCGATTGAGGATGTTGTTAACGAGAATCCTCATTTTGAAGGCGCAGGAATAATAGAGCGTCTTGTAGAGCCCGACAGGGTTTTTACTTTTAAAGTTCCGTGGGTTGACGACGACGGAAATGTACAGGTAAATTTGGGTTACCGGGTACAGTTTAACAATGCTTTGGGCCCATACAAAGGGGGATTGCGTTTTCACCCCAGTGTAAATTTAAGTATATTGAAGTTTTTGGGTTTTGAGCAAATTTTCAAAAACGCCCTTACCACATTGCCCATGGGGGGAGGTAAAGGTGGTTCCGATTTTAATCCCAAGGGCAAGTCGGACGGTGAAATAATGCGTTTTTGTCAGGCATTTATGCTGGAACTGTGGAGGATTATAGGTCCCGAGACCGATGTTCCTGCCGGAGACATTGGAGTAGGCGGGAAGGAGATAGGTTACTTGTACGGAATGTACAAAAAACTTGCGCGAGAAAATACAGGTGTGCTTACCGGCAAAGGTCTCGGCTGGGGCGGAAGCCTAATTCGTCCCGAAGCTACCGGTTTCGGTGGTGTTTATTTTACGAGCGAGATGCTCGGTATGTTCGGCGAGTCGTTTAAAGGTAAAACGGTTGCCATTTCCGGTTTTGGAAATGTTGCATGGGGTGTGGCATTGAAAGTTACCGAGTTGGGTGGTAAAATCGTTACCATTTCCGGTCCCGACGGATATATTTACGACCCTGACGGCATTTCGGGCGAAAAGATAGATTACTTGCTTGAGTTGCGTGCTTCCAATCAGGATATTGTGGCGCCGTATGCCGATGAATTTCCGGGTTCTACTTTTATACGGGGAAAGCGTCCTTGGGAGGTTAAATGCGACATTGCAATGCCTTGTGCCACCCAAAACGAACTTGACGGCGACGATGCGGCAACTCTTATAAAAAACGGTGTGCAAGCCGTGGCCGAGGTATCGAATATGGGATGTACGCCCGAAGCGGTTAAAGCTTTTCACGATAATAAGATACCGTTTGGGCCGGGAAAAGCGGTAAATGCAGGCGGTGTTGCCGTATCGGGGTTGGAGATGACGCAAAACGCCATGAAACTGGGTTGGACCACAAGTGAGGTGGATGCCAAGTTGAAGCAAATAATGAATTCCATTCACGAAATATCGGTAAAATACGGAACCGAAGACGACGGTTACATAAATTACGTTAAAGGTGCCAACGTTGCCGGTTTCCTTAAAGTGGCAAACGCGATGCTTGATCAAGGTGTGATTTAGAAATTGGTTTGCATAAAAAAAAGAGGCTGTCCGATATGGGCGGCCTCTTTTTTATGTTTGCCGGTAACAGATTAAACCGTCATAATATCTTTCTCTTTTGTTTCGAGGATTTTGTCGATTTTTTCCACATATTTGTCGGTAAGTTTTTGAATTTCATCCAAAAGCCTTTTATATTCATCTTCCGCCAGCCCCTCTTTTTCTAATTTTTTTGCGTCGTCGTTAGCGCTGCGGCGGGCATTTCTGACACCTACTTTCGATTCTTCGGCAACATGTTTGGCTTTTTTTACAAGCTCCAAACGCCGTTCTTCGGTTAAAGGCGGAACTTTTATTCTGAGTATTTCGCCTTCGTTGGACGGGTTAAATCCCAAGTTGGCATTCATAATGGCTTTTTCTATTTCGTGTATTGTACTTTTATCGAATGGTTGAACCACTATGGAATAGGGGTCGGGAGTATTGATATTTGCCGTTTGCTCTATGGGTGTCATTACACCGTAGTATTCCACTTTTACGCCGCTTAGCATGCCGGGATTTGCCTTGCCGGCTCTAATTTTCTGAAATTCGCGCTCCAGGTGTTTTATGGCGTTTTGCATATTTTCTTCTGCCTCTTCAAGTACAAATAATGCATCTTCGGTCATAGCTGTATCTTTTTTTTGAGAGCAAATTTACAATTTCCCTTCAATGAAAAAAATTTTTTTGCGAAACTTTATTGTTCCGGTTTAAATTTCTTTCAAATCTTGTGCAGGGAGCCAACCGATACTTCCGTTTTGAATTTTTATTTTGACCCAGTTATCAACTTTGTCGAGTATGGATACTTTAGTGCCTTCGTGTATTACAAACAGGTCAACGGAATTTGCCGAAGGCGAACTTTTTACGGTAACGGTAGGAATAAAGACTATGGCTTCGGTATGTGACTTGCCGTAATAGTATTTTTGCGATGCCATGCCGAACGAAACCGCTGTAAGAAACATAAACAGTAGCGCACTGAAAAATGCTATGCGCTTGGTTTTTGCCGTTTGACCCAAGACAAACAATCCTACAAAAAGCATTAACAATGCAAAAGTTATTATTGAGAAGAGTGCCCACGTGTTGCCGGTGAACATGTTGTAAAAATAGTTCCACCATTTTGTATAAAACAGAGTTGGAATTTTTTCAATTTTATCAACTATACGGCTGTTTGCTATGTTCAGGTTGTAAATAACGTCTTCGTCGTTAGGGATAAGTTTTTTTGCTTTTTCGTAATATAGTATTGCCGAGGGGATATCACCGGCTTTGAAATATGCGTTTCCCAAATTGTAATAGAGTTCGCCCGATTCCACACCCTGGTTAAGTATGGTTTGATATATGGCTGCCGAAGAGTCGTACAATCCTTGATTATAGGCATTGTTGGCAGCTTTAAACAGCGAATCGGCCTTTTGTTTGGAAAGGGCATACGAATTGCCTGCTGCAAACAGAGCAAAAAATAAAAATAGTATTTTAATATTAAAACTAACTTTCATTACTTTATTGTTTTTTCGGCTTTTAAAATAGCATCCAAAGCTTCGGAATATATTTGTTCCATTTTATCTTTTGCCGAGCCGGGAGCAAACCGAGCAAATTCGATATCGTTCAGTATTTTAATAAACATATCAACGGTATTGCTGTCGGCGTTAGCATTTTCCAGTTTTTCTTTCACGGTTTCCATTGACAATCCGGCTTGCGGAATGTTGAATTTATCGGAAATGTATCCCCACAAGGCGTGTGCCACCTCTTCGTAAAAAGCTTTGTCGTCGCCGGCTTTTTTCAGTTTCATGGCTTTCGAAAGGCGGTTTCTTGCCATTTTGTGCGCCTTTTTGTTTTTTACCGATACAATATTATTACGTCTTTTTCTACTGTTTTTTACTATTATAATAGTAAGCAATAATATGATAACGGGCAGTGCCAAAAGGGTGTAATAGAGGTTTGAAGCGAAGAAATATTCACCTTTTTTTCTGAGTTTTCCGCAGTTTGATTTTATATGATGAATATCGCTGTTCAAAAAGCGTATATCCTCTTGTCCTTGCGAAGTGTAAACCGTTGTGCCGCCTCCTTTTCCCTTGTCGACATGTACGAACATGGTGTCCGATTTCAGTTGGTAATATTTATTTTCGTCGGGATTGAAAAAGCTGAATTTTACCGGTGGAATTATAAAGTCGCCGGGATTACGCGGAACTACTACATATTCAAATTTTTTTCTTCCCGAGATACCGAAAGCCGTGGCATTGATTTTTTTTGTGATTTTCGGTTCGTATGTGTCGAAATCGGTAGGCCATTGTACCTTCGGGGCTTCAATGAGTTCTATGTTTCCCCGTCCCGAGATGGAGATGTCGAGTGTTAATGCATCGTTGGTGGTAAGTTTGTTTCTGTCGAGTGTCGATTTGAATGTAAAACTGCCCACGGCACCCGAAAATCCCGCCGGTTTATCTTTTTGCGGCAACGGTTTTACGTTTAATACAATGGGTTTTGAACGCAGTATTTTTTTTATGGTTTTAACGTTGTTATTAAAAAACGGGTCGTTAAAGAAGTCTTCAAAAGGGTCGTATCCTCGCGAATGGCGTTTTCGTTGTACCCTTATTTGAACGTTACATTCGAGTTCCATGGGTTCGATGGTGAGTTTTCCGGTTTTTTGCGGAAAAAGAGCTGTTTTTTTGATTTCGGCCACAACATATTGTTCGCCGTTTATTATCCTGTTTTGTTGTTTTAACGGGGCATTATCGTCAAGTAAATCTTTGGACCAAAAGCCGTCGAAAGAAGGCATTTTTTTAAAGTTCAAATTCGAAGTGGGTACTTTGGTGTAAATTTCGTATGTTAAAATTACCTGTTGTCCGAGGTATGGCGATGTGTTGTTTACCTTGGCTTTAATAAAGATATCGTCGGGTGACAGCACCGTTCCGCTTTGTGAGGAGCTGTTTTGTCTTGTATTTCCTGCATTGGGGTTATTGTTTTGTGTTGTTGCGCTGCCCGACATTACAGCTTTAACGGTAAGTTTGTTCGAGGTTATTCTTTTTCCGTTAACGGTGACGGCTGCCGGCGAGATGTGAAATACTCCCTCTTTGACGGCCTGGACGTAAAAAGAGTATGTGACGGTGTGCGATTGGCTAATATGTCCGTTGATAAATTGAACACTTGAACTCGATGATATATTTGGTCCGGAAAGCACTTGCAAGCCACCGAAATCGGGAGCTTCGAAACTGCCTCTTTCACCATTCAATTGGTAAACGACCTGAAAAGTTTCGCCTACACTTACCACCTTTTTGGTACTGCCTTGTAGTCTGATATTACCGTTTCCCGCAAAAATTTCGGCGGTGGTTATCAGAATTACAAGCAATATTCCCGGCAGTCGTTTCTTCATCATTTTAATTTTTTCAAAAAATTCATTTATATTTTAATGTGCCTTTTTATCAAATATTGTGCTACACTTCCTTTTGTTTAACAAATATTAAAAAAGAGCATTACCAATCAATAACTTTTGTTTTGTGATGTGCCGCCTTGGCTTTTTGGCGTTGCAGCTTTTGCAAAGTCTTTTTTTCATCGTTTTTCAGTGCGTCGAGCATTCGTTTAGCCTCTTGTTTTGATATTTGTTGTTTTTTTCTCTGTTGTTGCTGTTGTTGTTTTTGTTGGTCTCCTTGTTTGTTTTGTTTTTGTTGGTTTTGCTTATCTTTTTGTTGTTCTTTTTTCTGTTGTTGATTTTTATTTTTATTATCTTTTTTGTTATCTTTTTTCTTGTCTTGTTTGTTTTTGTCTTGTTTGTTTTTGTCTTGATTTTGTTTGTTGTTCTTTTTGTTTTTGTTGTTCTTTTTGTTTTTTTGTTGTTGTTTTTGTTGCTGTTGTTGTTTTTTCAGTTTTTTACGGGCATATTCAAGGTTGTATTTGGCTGCCGAATCGTCAGGATTAAGTCTCAGGGCATTTTTGTAAGCCTCAATACTTTTTTGGTATTGTTTCAGGTTTAACAGTGAATTTCCTTTGTTGTACCAAGCTTTGGCTTTAATATTATTATCTTTAGCGGTAGTTGCCACATCGGTAAAGATGCTGTCGGCATCTTTAAAGTTTTTATCTTTATAGAAAGCGTCGCCGAGGTTAAATTTAGGTTTGTAATAGCCGGGATTTTTGTCGATGGCTTTTTTGTATTTTACTTCCGCTTCCGAAAATTTGTTTTGTTGGTATGCATTGTTACCTTTGCGTACCAGCTTTTTAGCCGATTGTCCCGGCGATAGGGCGGCGATAAGAAGAAAGCCTGATATCAAAATATATTTTACCTTTTTCATTTTTTACTGTTTTCCAAAAATGTTAAACTTGTCAGCCCATTTTGATTTACGTTCCGAAACCATTACTTCCAATATCAAAAACAGTAGTGCCAATGCCAGATAAATTTGAAACCTGTCTTCGTAATCGGTAAATTGTTTTGTTTCTATCTCCTTTTTTTGGATTTTATTTATGTCGTTATAAATTTTCGTGAGACCAACACCGGCATTGTTTGCTCTGGCGTAGGAACCGTTTCCTGCGGCGGCAATTTTTTGAAGCATCTCTTCGTTGAGTTTTGTAATTACGGTACTACCTTTTTGGTCTTTTTTAAACCCGCTGCGGTTTCCGTATTTGTCTTTAATGGGGATAGGGGCACCTTCGGGGAGTCCCATACCGATGGTAAAAACTTTAATTCCTTTTTCCGCTGCTGCTTTTGCGGCTCCAACGGCGTCGTCTTCGTGGTTTTCGCCGTCGGTAATAATTACAATGGCTTTGTTGTGTTTGTCGTTGTCGAACGAAGAGGCGGCAAGGTTAATGGCGGCGCCAATAGCCGTGCCTTGCGAGGGGACAATACGGGTGTCTATTGCCGATAGAAAGAGTTTGGCGGCACCGTAGTCGGTGGTTAAAGGCAGTTGTTTATAGGCATTTCCCGCAAATACTACAATTCCTATGCGGTCGCCTTCCAATTTGTCGATGAGGTTTGAGATTGCCATTTTGGCACGTTCCAACCTGTTGGGTTTAATATCTTCTGCAAGCATTGAGTTTGATACGTCGAGAGCGATAAATATGTCGATGCCTTCGCGTTTTACTTTTTCGAGTTTTGAGCCTATTCGGGGGTCAACAATTCCGATTACCAAAAAGATGAATGCCAGTACCAGTAAGATGAATTTCATCAAAGGTTTGGAGTAAGACCTTTGTTCTATTAGTCTTTCCACCGTTTTGTCGTCACCGATAATGTGTTGGGCTTTTTTCTTCCACTTATTGTAATACCAATACAAAAACAACAGGAAAAACAGGAGTAACAACGCCCAAAAAAATTCTATATGTGCAAATCGTATCATCTTCTTTAAAAAATTTTTACGGCAAACGTTTAAAATATAAATACCTTAAAGAAACCTCAATTATAAAAAGCACAAATGCCAATAAGGCAAAGGGGAAAAACTGTTCGTGTTTTTTTCTGAATTCCTGAACGTCGATTTTCGATTTTTCCAATTTGTCGATATCGTTAAAGATAGCTTTCAACTTGTTGTTATTTGTAGCTCTGAAGTATTTTCCGCCTGTTTTTTCGGCAATTTTTTTCAAAAGGTTTTCATCTATTTGCACTTTCATTTGTTGTATTTGTGTGCCGAAAGGAGTTTGTACCGGATAAGGAGCATAACCGACGGTACCTATTCCGATGGTATAGACTCTTATTCCGTAGAGTTTTGCCATTTCGGCGCCCGACAGTGGGTCAACCGATCCCGAATTATTAACGCCGTCGGTAAGTAATATTATAACTTTCGATATTGCTTTTGAATCTTTCAGGCGGCTGACTCCCGTTGCGAGTCCGTCGCCAATGGCGGTGCCGTCTTCTATCATACCGCTTTTAATGTCTTTGAACATGGTTTTTATCATTGCGTGGTCGGTTGTCAACGGCACTTGCGTAAAAGCTTCGCCGCTGAAGATTACCACGCCCACCCTGTCGTTGGGGCGTTTTGATATGAAGTTAAGAGCTATGTTTTTTGCCGCTTCGAGACGGTCGGGTTTAAAATCGCGTGCAAGCATACTGCTCGACACATCGAGTGCCAAAACAATATCGATTCCTTCAATGCTTATGTTTTGTTTTGAACTTACCGATTGCGGTCGTGCCAGAGCTATAATAAGCAACGATAATATTAACATCCTCAAGACAAATAGCGAATGAACCAGCCTTGCCTTTAACGACGGTTTTAAATTTTTAAACATTTCCAAACCCGAAAAGCGGATATGCGGCATGCTGTTTTTGTGTTTGTACCAATACCACAACGATAGCAGCGGTATTAGTACCAGCAGATATAGATACTCCGGATTTGCCCATGAATCTATTCTAATGTTCATCATTGCTTATCCTCCTCTTTTGTGTTTTCGTTTACCCGGGGGACGAATTTGGTTTCGTTAACAAAGTCCATGCTGTCGAAAATACTTTGGTCGTTTTCCAAAGCAGTGGGTTGTGCTTTTGCAAATTTTACCAAATCGGCAAGTTCGAATACCCGTTTTAGTTTTTCGTAAGCGGTGTCGTTCACATCTTTTTTTGATTTGAGTTCTTCGAAGATTTCACCGGTAGTCATTTCAACGGCATCGAAGTTAAAGCGCCGTTTCAGGTAAACCCTCATGATATCGGTTAATTCCGAATGATATTCTTTTATTTTGCCGGCTTGCCACAGTTTTTTCAGGCGTAAATTTTCCAGTTTGTCCAAGGCTTCCACATGAGGCGGCGGCAAGGGTTTGGGTTTTTTTCCGAATACGGGTTTGTTTGCTTTGCGGCGTTTGTAATAATAGATACCGAAAATTATTAATCCCAACAGAGCAATAATACCCAATACCCACGGCAATACCTCTTCGATGGTTACCGGTTCTTCGAAAGGTGCGACAATGGGACGGAACGGTTTTGTTGTGTCGACCTCGGGAACGTAAACGTTAAGGTAAACGGGTTCTGTCTCTATGGTGTATTTTGTTGTGTCGTTTTTATGGTGAAAAACAAATTTTACGGGTGGCAGTTTGAAATATCCCGAGTCGAAACTCGTTACGGTCAAATGTTGAACAAGTGTTTTTGTATTGTTTGAGAATGAGGTGTCAACATTCGATTTTTTGATTATTTCGATATGTTGTGACAGGGTGTCGGCAAACTGCGGCCACTCTACCGAAAAGTTTTCGGGCAGTTTTATGCCGATATCGAAACCTATTTGGTCGCCAATGGTAATGGAGTTGGTATCGGCTTTGGAAAACGCCGTAACCTGTTGTGCTTTGGTGTAAGCTGCAAACCACAACAAAAGAGATGTCAATATATATATTTTGCCTTTCATATGCTTTTGTCTATTTACGCGATTCGCGTTTTTTAAACATATTCATCAGCGGCTGAACGTAGTCTTCGCCGGTATAAACTTTTACCATGTCAACCCCTGTTTTTGAGAATAGAGTATCCAACTGTTGCATTTTTTTAAGTGAATATTTTTTTAAAGTGTCTCTAAAGTATTTATTGCCGGTATCCACCAGAATTATTTCACCTGTTTCGGCATCTTTCATTCTAACGAGTCCTGCGTCGGGAATTTCGGTTTCGCGTTTGTCGGTAACCCTTATTGCAATCAAATCGTGTTTATGGTTGGCAATTTGTACGGCTTTGTCGAACCCCTCGTCCATAAAATCGGAGATAAGGAATGCCGTTGAACGTTTTTTTATGACATTGGTAAGGTACCTCAGGGCTTCGGCAATATTTGTACCGTTTTCTTCGGGGGAAAACTCGATGAGTTCCCTTATTATTCTCAAAATGTGTGAAAGACCTTTTTTGGGAGGGATAAATTTTTCAATTTTATTGCTGAAAAAGATAACTCCCACTTTATCGTTGTTTTGAATTGCCGAGAAAGATAAAACGGCGGCAATTTCGGTAATGAGTTCGCGTTTAAGTTGAGATTGTGTTCCGAAGTTGTTGGAACCCGACACGTCGATAATAAGCATAACCGTAAGTTCGCGTTCTTCTTCGAAGATTTTAACAAAGGGGTGGTTAAACCTGGCGGTGACATTCCAGTCGATATTACGTATATCGTCGCCGAATTGATATTCTCTCACTTCGCTGAAAGTCATACCGCGTCCTTTGAACACGCTGTGATACTCACCCGAGAATATCTGTTTCGACAATCCGCGGGTTTTTATCTCTATTTTTCTTACTTTTTTAAACAGGTCTTGCGCTTCCACTTGTTACCGTTATTAAAATTTGTCAAAATCAAACCGTTAAGGTACTTCAACCGAATTGAGTATTTCGTTAATAATATCTTCGGTAGTGATATTTTCGGCTTCGGCCTCATAAGTAAGTCCTATTCTGTGGCGCATTACGTCGTGAGCCACTGCGCGAACATCTTCGGGTATTACATAGCCACGCCGTTTAATAAAGGCGTAAGCTTTGGCGGCCAAAGCGAGGTTAATGCTTGCACGAGGCGAAGCGCCGTACGATATCATGCTTTTGAAATTGTTTAATTTGTAGTCGGCGGGATAGCGCGAAGCAAAAACGATATCGGTGATATAATTCTCAATTTTTTCGTCCAAATACACCTCTTTAACCGTTGCGCGCGCCTTGATAATCTCTTCAGGTTTTATTACTGTATTTACATTTGCAACGGTATTGGTGATGTTTTGCCGTAAAATGAGTTTTTCTTCATCTTTTTTAGGGTAATTTATAACCACTTTAAGCATAAAACGATCGACTTGAGCTTCGGGCAGCGGGTATGTACCTTCTTGCTCTATAGGGTTTTGAGTGGCCATTACCAAAAAGGGTTCGTCGAGTTTGTAGGTGTTTTCACCTATGGTAACCTGACGTTCCTGCATGGCTTCGAGCAGGGCGCTTTGCACTTTGGCGGGCGAACGGTTAATTTCGTCGGCAAGGATAAAGTTGGCAAATATAGGACCCTTTTTCACCACAAACTCTTCCTTTTTTATGCTGTAAATCATGGTGCCTATCAGGTCGGCCGGCAAAAGGTCGGGCGTAAACTGAATGCGGCTGAATTTGGCGTCGATAACCCTGGCGAGCGATTTTATGGCAAGGGTTTTTGCCAATCCGGGTACCCCTTCAAGCAAAATATGTCCGTTTGCCAACAGCCCGATAAGTAACCGTTCGGTCATATGTTTTTGCCCTACGATTACTTTGTTCATTTCCAAATTTATCAGGTCGATAAATCCGCTTTCGTTTTGAATTTTTTCGTTTAGCTCTCTGATATTTGTTTCTAACATCGTATTAATTTTTTTTCGTTTTTTTCACCTGCAAAGATACCAAAGTGCAATATAGCAGGCTGTTAATGTTTGTTAAAGGGGGGTGGGTATTGATAAAAATGACTTTTATCCATTAAGGATGCATGTCAATTCCGCTTGCCATACATGTAGGCAAAAATGTTGGTATGGTGTGTATTCGGGTTTATTAACCGGGGAAAGACTATGTTTACGGTTTTTGATGCCGTTAAATTTTTCCGCCGTCCTCTTTCATCATTCTCAATTTTATTTTGGTCATCAATTTTTTTGTGTAAAGCGGAAAATCGGCATTCATTATCCAGTTGTAGTACGACGGTTCTTTTCTGAATACCTCTTCAACGGTTTTGCCTTTGTGTTTTCCGAAATTAAATACCTCTTGATTGTTTTTGTTGTATATCACCTGTCCCATAAGGTCGGCATTGCGTCGGTGAGCAGAGAATTTGTGCAGGGCGTCCATGTCGTTTATTACCTGCGAACTTCGTATTCGTTCTTCATCGCTGTTTTTGTCGGGTTTGTACCTGTCGAGTTGAGCTTTGAGGATTTCGTATGTTGCCATTGCATCGGCTTCGGCGGAGTGAGCATTTTCAAGGTTTTTACCGAGGTAAAACCTGTATGCCGCTTTTAATGTCCGCGGTTCCATTTTCATAAAAATATTTTGCACGTCAATCATTCTTCGGTTCGACACGTCAAAATCGATACCGGCGCGCATAAATTCTTCGACAAGCATGGGAATATCGAACTTAATGGCATTGTAGCCCGCAAGGTCGCAATTGGCAAGGAAACGTTCCACATCTTTGGCTATTTGTTTAAATGCAGGTTTGTCGTTTACCTCTTCCTGACTGATACCGTGGATGCTTTCAGCCTCTTCCGAGATTTCGTGTTCCGGATTAATTCGCCATGTTTTTGTCTCTATGGTATTATTCGGGTTTACCTTTATTATGCTAAGCTCTATAATACGGTCTTTTGCAACCTTTAACCCCGTGCTTTCAATATCGAGAAATGCAATGGGACGTTTTAAATTCAGTTCCATAAATTACTTTGAAAAGTGAGGTGCGAAAATACAAACTTTATTCTACCATATACTATTCATTAATTATCTTTGCCTAAAAAATTTTGTTTATGAATAAAGAGGTATCAACATCTATCGACAATCTTATTGTGGTGGGCGACAGGGTTTTGATAAAACCCAAAACGGCAAGTTCGAAAACCGGAGGCGGACTTTTTTTGCCTCCCGGATACAAAGAAAAAGAGGAGGTACAAAGCGGATATGTAGTTAAAGTTGGCCCGGGTTATCCCATTCCGTTACCTTCCGACGATTTCGACGAACCGTGGAAAAAATCGGAGGAAAAGGTAAAATATATCCCTTTGCAGGCTAAAACGGGTGATTTGGCTATATTTTTGAAAAAGGGAGCTGTGGAGATTCATTATCAAGGCGAAAAATATTTTATCGTTCCGCAACATTCGATACTGCTTTTGGAGCGTTACGACGAACAATAATCCCCGGTATTTTGATTATGCAAAAGTTTTTTCTTTTTTTTATCTCCCTCTTGTTGACCTCATGCGTTAACAATAATGTTGAAAAAGAGACGGCACATAACAGCAGGGGCGAGAAATACATTTTGAAATATGCCTCCGGATTTTCCGTTACCGGTAAAAACGGCAAAACCGTTGTTAAAGTTTTCGACCCGTGGAACAAAGGAAAGGTAATGGCAAAATTCGTTTTAACGGAGGGTAAAGCCAGTAAAGGCGAAATTCATGTTCCTCTCGACAGTATTGCAGTGTTTTCGGCAACACAACTTAATGCTTTGGAGAAGTTGGGAAAACTGGATGCGGTAACAGGAGTTTCGGACATAAAATATATAAACAACAAACGGGTGAGACAGTTGATAGATAATGGCAGGATATTGGAA
Organism: uncultured Lentimicrobiaceae bacterium; assembly: GCA_964549335.1. Classification (GTDB taxonomy): domain Bacteria; phylum Bacteroidota; class Bacteroidia; order Bacteroidales; family F082; genus Sulfidibacterium. The sequence goes on from CAZJUQ010000050.1 coordinate 159,569, forward strand.
ATGGCCGCAGGAGGAACCTTTTTTACCGAAAAAATTATTGAAACAAAGCCCAAAGCGGTTTTTTATTCCCCTTTTGAAAACAGTAAACCGCTGCCGCCGGTATTAAAAAGCCTGTTGTTTATACCCTACCTCGATTATACCGAACAAAACCCTTTGGGACGTGCCGAGTGGATAAAATTTGCGGCGCTGTTTACCGGAACCGGAAAGAGGGCGGATTCCATATTCAACGAAATAGAGCGAAAATACGACAGCCTTAAAAAGCTGGTAAAATACAATGGAAATACGCCAACGGTGTTTTCAGGTAAGTTTTTCAACGGGCAATGGTATGTGCCGGGCGGGAAAAGTTATTTCGCTCAACTTTTCAAAGATGCAGGCGCCTGTTATGTTTTCGATTATATAGAGAAATCGGCAAGCGTACCTCTCGATTTCGAAACGGTATGGCAAAAAGCAAAAGATGCCGATTATTGGCGCATTGCCGAATATTCAGCTCAAACAACCGGTTATGATATGCTGGCAAAAGAAAACGGTCTCTATACAAAGTTTAAAGCCTTTAAAAACAGACATGTAATATATTGCAATATTAAAAAAACGGAGTACTTTGAAAAGAGCCCCCTTGAACCTTATGTTGTATTATCGGATTTTATCAAGGCGTTTCATCCGCAACTTTTACCATACTATAAACCCGTTTATTATAAATTGTTGAAGTAGGACTGTTTGATGAATAACGGATGTGCAACTACGGATTATACTTTTTAGCTGGTTTAACCGTTATGAAAAGGAAAAAACGTTTTGCTTGTTGCGAAAAAAAATTGAACTGTGCAACCCGTAGCGATATATTTGGTCTTTAACATGTAAAAAAAATGTTTATGAAACGTTTTGTGATTTTATTGGTAGTAGTTGCCGCAATAATTTCTGGATGTCATAAAAAACAAAACAGATATATAGATTACAACCCTGTTGTCAAAGTAAGCAACGATTATGTCAGCGTACAACAACTTACCGTCCGGTTGTTGCAGACTTTTTTTAAAATTACAACCGATTCGTTGGTTATAAACAACGGTTACAATCCCGATATCGACGGTGCCGTTTGCAGGTACAGTTACGATACCGTTTCCGATTCGACATTTTACCGCATAAAATACGGTTCTTGGGGCGTTATAGACCCTTTCGGGAAACGCAGGGGAGGCGAAATTCTTGTTAGCCTTGACGGTAATATTAACGATTCGTCAACATCGGGAATGTTTGTTTTCAAAAATTTTCATTACGAATATGATTCGTTGTCGGCACAAAATTTCAAAATTATAAATACCGGGTCAAACGGAACATCTTCTTCCTCATTCGAAATATCGGCCGGCAAAATGAAATGGGATACCGATTCGATACATTCGATTATTTGGTCGTTCAAGCAAACATACCGTCAAAACGGCTCTGATGAGTTTTTAATATGGGGAGAATTATCGGGTACTGCTCAAACGGGAATGAATTTCCGTGCCGTTAATCCTGAAGATAGGGCTATAGCAGCGGGTGTCGAATGTGCCTGGCTGGAAAACGGACAAATGGATTTTAACTGGGGTGAAGGGGGGAATACGGCACAAATATTATTCTCCGATTCTACCGGTTGCCATAACAAATATACACTATTGATTAATGATTTGCGGTTTGACGGCGCCATTGAATAAAATGTGGGCTTATTTTGACATTTCGTATCTTATCAGTTCCGTAAAATCGTCCACATCGCTTTTTGTTGTATCCCACGAACACATTAAACGGACTAAGGAAGTGTCGTTGTCCCAAACGTAAAAAAAGTATCTGTTTTGAAGTTTTGGAATTATTCCGGGGGGGAGTGTTGCGAATACTGCATTTCCGGCAACAGGTTGTGTTATTTTCACGCCGTTAATCTCATTTAATTTTTCGGCGAGGTATTTTGCCTTGGCATTGGCGTTCCTGGCATTTTTTTTCCAAATTCCCGTTTTTAAATAGGTTTCGAATTGAACTTCTATAAATCTCATCTTTGAATGCAACTGCATTCCTTGCTTTCGTAAATATTTGAAACCGGCGGCGAGGTTTTTGTCGAAAAATAATACCGCTTCGCCGAACATAAGTCCGTTTTTGGTGCCTCCGAACGAAAGAACATCAACGCCTGCGTCTCGGGTAAATTCTCTGAAACCGGCATTCAGAGCAACGGCGGCATTGCTAATACGGGCTCCGTCCATGTGTAAATAGATATTGTTATCGTGGGCAAAATCGGCAATAGCCTTTATCTCTTCTATTGAGTAAACGGTTCCGGCTTCGGTAATTTGGGATATGGAAATCATTTTTGGTTGGGCATGGTGTTGAAAACCGGTACTTTTTAAAAAGGGTTTTATTTGAGCGGGGGTTATCTTTCCGTTGCCGGTTTCAATTTCAAGAATTTTGTTTCCTCCGAATTTCTCGGGAGCGGCACATTCGTCTTCGTTTATATGGGCGCTTTTTGCCGTAATTACGGCATGATAAGAACTGGTCAGATGATTTATCCCGAGTACATTGGCGGCTGTGCCGTTATATACGAAAAAGAGGGCAATATCTTTCCCGAAATGTTTTTCAAACTCAAATAACGCTCTGTGGTAATAGGGGTCGTTCATCTCACCGTAAGCGGCATTGTGTCCTGTATTTGCCACTGTTACCGCCTCCATAATTTCGGGACTTACCCCCGACCAGTTGTCACTCGCAAAACTTTTTATCATCTGCTTTTTGTTTTTATTTTTTCAAAAATATGCAAATTAACAATCGTATGGGATATTTTTGTTTCTTTGTGTAACAATGTCCGCGGGCAAAAAACACGAAAAATGAAAGTTAATAAAATTTTATTGTTCATAACCATTTTATTTTTTCAAATGCCGCCGGTTTTTTCGCAGCAGGTACCCGGAATAATTATCGGCGGTCAAAAAAACGACTACGGTTATTCTTTATGCCTGTCACCTGACGGCAGGTATGCCATTGCAGGAAGTACAAGGAGTTTTGCCGGAGGGAGCAGCGATTTTTATTTTTTGGTGTTGGATACGGGAGGACAAATTGTTGTCGAGAAAACCTACGGTTGGCAACATCACGACAATTTCAGAGGTATAATACCCGTTGAATCGGGTTACTGTTTTATTGGCGATGCCTGGGATTACGGTCCCGGAGGTCTCGACATTTTTATGCTCGAAACCGATAAAACGGGAGAATCGAAAAAAGGACATTTTTACGGTACAATGAAACGTGACAACGGTTTTGACATATTACAAACCGAAGACGGGGGGTTTCTTATTTTGGGACATTCGCGTCTGGAAAATCCCAAGGGCGATATATACCTGCTTAAAATAGATGAAAACGGTGATGAACAGTGGCACAAATCGTTTTGGGATGAAGGGGGTAACGATTATGCATTTCAAATAATTAAAAGCGGAGATGACAACGGATATGTATTTGTGGGTTCGAAATTCGGATTTTTCGACGATGTTCACGGTGATTTTCAAACTCATGATGCCGATATTTTGCTTATAAAAACAGACCTTCAGGGAAACCGTATTTGGAAGAAGACTTACGGGAAATCGGAACACGATTTCGGATACGGTGTTTGTAATGCTCCCGACGGAGGATATTATTTGATAGCTTCGAGTCAATCGTACGGCAACGGAAGTTTTGATATGGTTTTGATAAAAACGGACGATGCGGGCAACGAGGAGTGGATAAAGAGTTTCGGCGGAACGGGATACGAGTACGGCAAAGCCCTGGCGTTAGGTGATGATAACGGACTTTATCTTGTGGGAACTACCGAAAGTTTCGGTACCGACGGCTCAACCGATGTTTTTGTGGTAAAAACCGATTTGGATGGAAATGAAATTTGGGATGTTGCCGTCGGAGGGACAGACAACGATTTCGGTGAAGATATTGTAGCTCTTCCCGGTGGCGGATGTGCTTTGGTTGGCAGCACTCATAGTTTTAGTGCCCAAAAGAGTGATCTCTATTTTTTAAGACTTACCAAGGATGGAATTGTTGATATTTTTAACGATACAAAACCTGCCGAAACCGACAGATGCAGTTTTTATCCCAACCCCATGCGGAATTACGGTGTTTTTACCATACCCGTGACAAACGGAAGTTATACCGTTCAACTGTTTGATATTAACGGGCAAAAAGTTTTTGAAAACAGGGGTGTTGACAAAAAATTCATGTTTCATAATAACGGACTCGGGTCAGGAACCTATATCTACCGCATCTTTTCCGACGAAGACAATGCCTTGTTGTTGAACGGTAAACTGGTAATATACTAAAAGGTGTATTATCAATAGTAAAACCGGAGGTTCCGTATTGAAAAAAATAATTGTTTTTTAACAATTGTTTAAGAACAAATGTTCAATATATTTGCACGGTAATTTATTAAAGGATGTCGCCGCGACCAAGAAGAAAAAGAATACTTAAGATACCGCCGGCAGTATCGGGTTTTGTGCCCGAGAGCGGCGATTACGACCATAACGAGAAGATTACCCTTCGTTTTGAGGAATACGAAGCTGTTAAGCTTGCCGATTACGATATGCTTACTCACCTTGAAGCTTCAAAACAGCTTGGCGTTTCGCGACCCACTTTTACACGGATATACGATTCGGCACGAAAAAAAATAGCAAAAGCTTTTGTGGAGAACAAAAGGATAGCCGTGGAGGGCGGTGATGTTGACTTTGAAGAGGCATGGTACCGTTGCATGGATTGCGGGACGGTGTATAAAGAGAAAGATGCCGGCGGAGCGGAGAAAGAGAAACGTGTGTGTCCGGTTTGCGGTTCAGCGGAGGTAATGCCTTTGCAGGAGGCGGTTGATTTTACTCAAAACAGGTGGGGTTTCGGAAAGCGTCGGGGCAGAGGTTTCGGCGGAGCAGGTGCGGGAGGATTTTGTGTTTGTCCGAAATGCGGATACAGAGTGCCGCATGTGGCAGGCAAACCGTGCAATGCACATCTTTGTCCCGATTGTAATATTAGACTTATTCGCGAAAATTCTGAACATCACAAATTTGTCCTTGGGAAAAAGGGAGGAAAGCAAAAGTGAAACGTACCCCATAAACGTTTTTGTGAAATTATGGGTGAATATGTAAAATAAAATGTAAGACTGATAAATAAAACAGGGGAAAGGGGAGTGGGAGAGTTTGTACAAAAGCAAACCGTTACGGTGTGTTAATATTTATTGGAGAAGAAAAAATAAATTTAAAAAAAATCGAAGAAGAGATATGAAAAAATTAGCAATACCCGTTATTGACGGTAAATTGTCGGAGCATTTCGGACATTCGAGGGAGTTTGCCTTTTTCGAAATAGAAGATAACAAAATTGTAAAATCGTACGGTAAAGAACCTCCGCCGCATCAGGAGGGAGTAATTCCGCGCTGGCTTGCTTCGGAGAAAGCAACCGACATTTTGGTGGGGGGCATAGGTCCTAAAGCCGTTGAAATTTTATACAACCACGGAATTAATGTTTATGTGGGTGTGGCAATAGACGAGGTAAACAATTTGGCTCTGGATTTTATTAACGGCAATTTGAAATTCGGCCAAAACTATTGTCATCATTAAAGAGGCTAATAATTAATTAAAATTAAATAATAGAATAATGGATACAAAAAAAGCAGGATTTACCTCAAAACTTATACATGCAGGAGGTATTCACGATGAGTTTGGTAGTGCGGTAACGCCCATATATCAAACTTCGACATTCAAATTCAGAAATGCCGACCATGGTGCCCGTTGTTTTTCGGGCGAAGAGAAAGGATATATTTATACCCGTCTCGGAAATCCGACGATAGAGGATTTGGAAAACACACTTGCCGAACTCGAAAACGGGTATGCCGCTGTTGTTACGGCTTCGGGTATGGCAGCCGTAAATAACGTATATCTTGCCATTCTCGGTTCGGGCGACCATATGATTAGCCACAATGCCGTTTACGGTCCGTCGAGGGGTATAATGGAAAAACTTTACCCTAAGCTGGGAGTGGAAAGTTCGTATGTTGATTGTACAAACCTCGAAAACATAGAAAAGGCGATAAAACCCAACACAAAACTGCTTTATCTCGAAACCCCCGCTAATCCCACAATAGGCATTACTGATATTGCAGCTGCTTCGGAATTGGCTCACAAACACAATATTCTGGTATGTGTGGACAATACCTTTTGCAGTCCTTATTTGCAAAAGCCGCTCGATTTGGGTGCCGATATCGTTTTGCACTCAATGACAAAATTCATTAACGGGCATGCCGATATTGTGGGTGGTGCCGTAATAGCAAAGACGAAAGAGGTTTTTGACGAAATAAAATATGTGATGATGAATGTGGGTTTCAATATGGATCCGCATCAGGCATTTCTTACGCGACGCGGATTGAAAACCCTGTCGATACGTATTGACAAGGCTCAGGCAAATGCGCAAAAAATAGCCGAGTTTCTTGAAAATCATTCCAAGATAGAATGGGTTTTGTATCCGGGATTGAAATCGCATCCGCAATATGAACTGGCCAAAAAACAGATGGCGGGACCCGGTTCGATGATGTCGTTTGAAGTTAAGGGCGGTTTGGAAGCAGGTAAAAAGGTTATGGACAATGTACACCTTGCTTTACTTGCCGTGTCGCTGGGGGGTATCGAAACATTGATACAACATCCCGCATCGATGACCCATTCCAAAATACCGAAAGCGGAAAAAGAGGCCGCTGGTATTACCGACGGGTTGGTACGCCTTTCGGTGGGCATTGAAGATGTTGATGATATCATTGCCGATTTGGATCATGCACTTTCAATGGTATAAAAGCAGGGCATAGAGTTTTTGAGCCCGTAACCGGGGTTTTGGATTCCGGATTTTGCAGGCAATAAAAAAACCCGTCGCGATGTATAATCACGGCGGGTTTTTTTAGTTGGAATTATGGAAAAAACTATTCGCTTTTTTCTTCTTCTTTGTTTTCTTCGGCATTTTCTTGTGCCGGAGCTTCTTCTTGGGTTTTTTCTTCTTCCGTAGTGTTTTCGTCGCCGGTGTTTTCAGCTTCTTCGGCTGCTTCTTTGGCGGCTTTTACTTGCTCTTCCAATTCGGCCGCTTTTTTCTTTGCCAACTCGGCTGCACGTTCTTCATTAATTTTGGCTTCCTCTTCCAGCCGTGCTTTTCGTGCTTCACGGTCTTTGTCGGCAAGGCCTTTGCGTTTTGCTTCGATGCGAGCCTCTTTCTCTTTTAACCAAGTTTGGAATTTGGCTTCGGCTTCCTGTTCCGTCAATGCGCCTTTTTTTACTCCGATAAGAAGGTGGTTTTTGTAAAGAACACCTTTGTACGATAGTATAGCCCTTACGGTGTCGGTGGGTTGAGCTCCTTTTTGCAACCAATCCAGTGCCTTGTCGAAATTAAGATTAATATCGGCAGGATTTGTAATAGGATTGTAGGTGCCAATTTTCTCAATAAATTTTCCGTCACGTGGTGCACGACCATCGGCAATTACGATATGATAAAAGGGTTTGCCTTTTTTACCATGTCGTTGCAATCTCATTCTAACTGGCATAACTTATTAATTTTTAGATTTATAAATGATTTGTTAAAAACGGGTGCAAATATCCGAATATTTTTTATATAACCAAACATTTAGGGCTGTTTTTTTACAAAGGTATATTTTGTCGGCACGATAGTGATGCGGTTGGCGTTAATATGGTTTTTTGCCTGGCGGCCGGGATTTGCGGCAGGGATGGTAGCGGTAGCCCGCAGGCAGACGGCTGATGTGAAGTAGAGTGGCGGAGGCGACCGCAGGAAGCCCCCGTACACTTTTACGTAACACAGCCGTATGCCGAGGACTATTAGCGGACAGCCCGTCAGTCCGCCCGAAATATTTTCTTTTTTCAGGGACAGTACATTTTGATGGCGGCAATAAAAAAAGCGGCATTAACCGCCGCTTTTTTCCGTTTGGTAACAATGTTTATTAAATTTCTTCCGTTTCCACAATTTTTGCAAGCAGGTCGGAATAGGGAACCATCAAATATTTTTTCGATTCGAATTCGAACTCGGTTCCGGAGAATTTTTTATAGAAAACGGTATCGCCCACTGCAATTCCCGGATTTTCGATATTTCCTATTGCCACCACTTTTGCATAAAGCGGTTTTTCTTTTGCTGTATCGGGAATGATAATTCCTGTGGGTGTTTTTTGTTCTTTATTCTCTTCGGTGATATCCAACAAAACGTTTTCGTTTAATGGTTGTAACTCTTTCATTGTTTTATTGTTTTTAAGTTATTAAATATTAATTTATTGAATTCCAAGTAATGTATTAATTCTTTTTTTGTCGAAACCGATAATTATTTCGCCGTTGATATCGGTTTGCGGAACACCTTGTTGACCGCTGCGGCGTACCATGGCTTCGGCTGCTTTTTGGTCTTTTGAGACGTCGATGTCGGTAAATCTGATGCCGTTTTTGCGCAAATGGGTTTTAAGTGCATTGCACCAGGTGCAGGTAGGGGTTGAATAGACGGTAACGCGTTTTTGCGGTTTTTCGTCGGTGCCGGTTCCCGTTGAGGTATAGAGTGTGCTTTCGAACAGCGATTTGTAAAAGTTTTCGTCGTTGCACCCCTTTACTATTTTTGTAAAGTTTTTTCCTTCGAAAATAAGAAGCGAGGGGGCGGAAGTTACGTTGTATTTGGGGTGTATGTCGCGAACGGCAGTAACATCGGCGGCAACAACATTTACGTTTTTAACCCCGGCAACGGCTTTTTCAATGTTTTCGTAACTGCAATTACTGGTGTCAGAACCTTTTTTGTAAAGCAAAACGTAATTTTTGCTTTTGTCGTTCAGGTTTTTCAACATCTCTTCGTGTGATGAAACTTCTTTCAATGCCATAATCGTCATACTCAAATTCCGTTTGTTAATTTTTCGGGTTGCTGTTATCAATTAATATGCCACTGATGTCAGTTGTGACTATTTTTCAGTTATGACAAAATTGCATTGTACGGAAAAACCGGTACCGGAATTTTAAATTTGTGCAAGTAGAGAGAAAGTAAAATTTACCGGTACCGGTGGTGCAAAGGTAGATAAAAAAGAGGCTGCTCCATACTTTAGGAACAGCCTCTTTCAATAAAAAAACGGTTTATTATTACCGTTGAACTTTTACGTCGAAAGTTACAAATGTGTCGTTATAGGGATTGTGGTTGATTTGGGTTCCGGTAATTTTCAAGATTCCTTTTTTACCGTTTTCCGTTTCAAAAGCTATATAATCTCCGGTATTAATGTCTTTTACCCGTTTGTTGGTTCCTATTTCGCCTACAATTTCTTCCAATTGGGAGTTGGTGAGGTTGTCCCAATTGTCAAGGGTTACCTTTTTGAAGTAAGTTCTGTTTTTGTTTGTTGTATCGTACTCGTAAGGGGGGTCAAATCCGCCGAATTCGTGCCACATGATGTATAGCGAATCGTAATCGGGTGATTTGAATGATAGTTCGGCATTGGTTTTAAAAAGCGAATGGTGTGTAAACACGATGTCGATATTTTGTGCGATAGAGTCGTTTTCCGCATCTTTAAGAGTGTAAAGTTGATTAAGTGATGTTGAGTAGAATGTTAAGTTTTTTTCGTAAGTGTCGGGGCCGTCGGCTTGTGCTTGCATGGTAACTCCGGTATATGTTTTCAGTGCCGATACCACCTTGATGTACGATGTTACGATTGTGCTTTGGTCTTTAGAATTTCCGAAAAAGTCGAATTGAAATATCGTTCCTTCCGGAATTTGATCGGTAATGCCGATGTTCAGATTATACGCAAACGATTTTGTTCCTGCCGGCAAAGTGGTGTCCAAAACAATATTGGAATTTGTACCCGATTTGTATGAAATTTTAGCCGACAAGATATCGTCGGGACAATTCCATGTTACTTGGTATTTTACCGTATCGCCCACATTGACATAAATGGTGTCGTTTGAGGGGTTTACCGTAATGTTGGGTGCTTGGGTTGGAACTTCGTCTTCGCCGCACGACGATAACATTAATAATCCCACACTTGCAAATACCGCTAATAATAAACTCAGTTTTCTCATAAGAATAATTTTTTTTGTTAATACTATGTAATAATCATGTTTTTTTTAAAAACGGTTGAAGTGAAAAAATAGTGCCAAACAATTTATTATTATCGTTTTTTAACATTGTAAAACACAAAAAAGCCCTGCAAGATAACCTGTTGCAGGGCTTGATAAAAAATTTTCCGCCATTATTTTTTATCTGTTTCGGGTTTTAATATTCCCAAAACAAAATGATTTTCCGTAAGGTATTTTTCGGAGAACTTTTTCACTTTAGCTGGCGAGATGTTATTGACTTCTTTAATGTATTCCTCTTTGGATAAAATATCGTCGCCTTGAAAAGTTTTATTAATCATTTGGTTGAGCCAAAACGAATTTTCACGTTCCCGGGTTTCGCGTTCTCTGATAAATGTCTCTTTTGCTTTTTTCATGTCTTCGGCTTCGGGACCGCCGGTTTGCAATTTTTTTATTTCGTCGAAAACGCTGTTTACAAGTTTGTCAACGTTTGCCGGAGCGCATCCGAAACCTATCATAAACGAATACTTTTGAACGGGTAATTTTTTAGTATTCGGACGTACAAATACACCGTAAGTGCCGCTCTCTTCTTCTCTTAATTTTTCGCGCAATTTAATGCTGATAACTTTTGACAGTGTTCGTACGGTAAGGTTGTTTTTCAAATTGTATTTGTAATTGTCTTTCATAACAATGGTAACCATACTCTGTGGCTCTTTTCCTTTGAATACTGTAAATTTGGTTATGCCGTCAGGAAATCCGGGTTCCACGTTTTTCCAGTGCAGAACTTTTTCCCCTGCCGGTATCGACCCCAAATATTTTTCTACGAGAGGTTTAAGTTTTTCTTTGTCCACATTGCCCACAAAGAATACTTTAAATCCTTTGGCATTGCTGAAAAGCCTGTTGTATATATCGTAAATTTTTTCCATGCTGATGTTACGGTACTGTTCGGCTGTGGGGAAGGGTATGGTCCGGGGCGAATTTAGGGTAACCACTTTCGACAACGAGTCGTAATAGACTATTTTGGGATTATTCATCAGGAACTTGGCCTGATCGGCATTTTTGTCTATTATGCTTTTAAAGGTTTCTTTGTCTTTTCTCGGGTTTGTAAAATAGAGGTATTGCATTTGCAAAAGAGTTTCCAAATCTTTGGGACTTGTTTTACCCGAAAAGCCGTGACGCAAATCGTAAAGGTAAGGGTGTAACGAAACAATAGTTCCTGCCAGTTTTTTATTGAGCATAATGCTGCTGAAATTTCCGAGTCCACCCTTCGACACTACTTCCGGAAGAACTCTGCACTCCAAAAGTTCGTCGTCGGGCACCAGCGATGTTCCTCCTTCCGAATAGATGTCGTATAATATTTCATCGTTTTTGAAGTCTGTGGATTTAATATAAACTTCCATTCCGTTACTCAGTGTCCACTTTTCGAAAACCGTGTCTTTTGTGGAGATATCGACTATTTTTCCCGGTGTTATTTTGCCGGGTATCAGCGGCTCGTCGGAAACCTCGTCGTTATATGCTTCCAATTTTTGTTCCTGGGTGCCGTTAAAGATTTTCAGCACTTCTTCTTTTGTAGGAATTTTCAACCCCTCTTTTTTGGGAGCGGTTATCAAAATCACCTGGTTGTTGTCTGTTATAAACTCTTTTGGCAGTTTGTTTAAATCTTCCAGCTTTATTGTAGGCAACAATTCTCTAACCATTTTGTATTCGGCTTCGATGCCCGGATATGGTTCGTTGTCCAAAAAGTTTTGCAGATACTCTTGAACCAAGATGTTGGATTTTTGTTTATCGCGTTCGGTAAACATTTTTTCATATTGACGCAGAATATCTTTTTTTTCGCGTTCGAATTCCGTTTGGGTAAAGCCGAATTTTTCCACTCTGGCATTTTCGTCGAGCAAGACCTTGAGAGCCGAATCTATTTTGTTTTCTTTGGCAATGGCGAAAGCCATATAGGTGTCAATATTTCTTGCCAAAAAGTTTCCGTAATTGGTTGACGAATACATGAAAGGTGACGAAGGTTTTTGGGTTATTTCGTAAAGTCTTGCGCTTAGTATTTCGGTAAACATTTTACGCATAAGGTGTTTTCTGAAATCGCCTACGGTTTTGGTTGTGTCTTTTTTGTGTTTATACATAACCAAGACCATACTGTAAGTTGCCTCGTCGTCGGTTTCTATTGCTATAAGCGGTTTTTGGTTGTCGGGTACCGAATAAAATTTTCTCTTTTTTTCGTTAATGGGATTAGGAATTGAGCCGAAGTGCTCTTTTATCTTTTTTTCAATTTCATCGGGATTGATGTCTCCCACAACAATTACCGCCATTAAATCGGGGCGGTACCAATCTTTGTAAAATCTTCTCAGAGTGCTGTAGTGTGCCGTGTCAATAATCTCCATTTTGCCTATTGGCAGCCGTTCAGCATATCTCGAACCTTTTAAAATTACGGGGATATATTTTTTGCGCATACGTTGGTCGGCACCGAGGCCGAGACGCCACTCCTCTTTTACCACACCACGTTCCTTGTCTATTTCCACACTGTCGAGAGTTACGTTATGAGCCCAATCTTCAAGGACAAGTAAACCGCTGTCAACAATACCGGGGCTGTCGGTAGGAAGCTGTAATTTGTAAACGGTTTCGTCGAAACTTGTATAAGCGTTTAAATGTGCTCCGAATTTCACACCTGTCTTTTCCAAGAAATCGACTATTTCCGATTTTTTAAAATGTTTCGTTCCGTTAAAACACATATGTTCGATGAGGTGGGCTAAACCTTGTTGGTCGTCATCCTCGCAAATGGAGCCGGCGTTAATGGCAAGGCGCAACTCAACCCTCTTTTCGGGTTCACGGTTTTTCCTGATGTAATATACCAGGCCGTTGTCGAGTTTGCCGTATTTAACCGCGGGATCGGGTTTTAAAGGTTGTTGCAAATCCTGTGATTGTCCGGCAAATAAAAATATCCAAACAAATAGGTTTAAAAAGAATAATTTTTTGAACATGATTTTTGTTTTTAATAATGAATATAATTGCTGGTAAAACGTTAACAGATAGCATTTATTGTTGATGAAAAAGGTATTTGTTCAATTTCAGGGTTGGCATAATTTATGATAAACCACCAAATTAATATTAAATTTTAAAAAGGAGAAATTATGGTACTACCTACAAATTTGAAACATGTAGTAAGCGAAGCCGAGCTTAATAAAATTTTGGAAGAAAACGAGAATGTAATGGTTTGTTGCGGACGGATGGGACCTATGTGTGTTCCCGTTTACGACATAATGGAAGAGTTACAGGATGAATATCCGCATGTTGAATTTCGCGATATGTTGTTCGATAATCCCGAAGCTGCGGTAATAAGAAACCTTCCCGAGTGCCGCGGATTTATGGGCTTGCCTTTTACAATTTATTATAAAAACGGCAAAGTTGTTGCCGCCACAAGCAGTATTCAAACACGCGAACAGATTGTTGAAATATTGGAGAGGGAATTTAAAAAATAGAGCCGTATTTATGAATGCGAAACATTTCGACGTAATAATACTCGGAGGAGGACCTGCGGGATTGACAGCCGGAATTTATCTCGGCAGGTCGAAAGCCAAAACCTTGATATTGGATGCCGGAACCATAGGCGGACAGATGGTGCTGACATACGAAATCGCCAACTATCCTGGTGTTGAAAAAACCACGGGATACGGACTTTCGTCAATAATGAAAAAGCAGGCCAAAAATTTCGGCTGCGTAATAAAATCGAACGTAAAATTGACTTCGCTTCGCCTCAATGAGAAGGTAAAAAGCGTAACTGTAAACGGAACAGAGACATATACTGCCGATGCGATGATAGTTGCTACCGGAGGACGCTCCCGGCAGTTGAATGTGCCGGGCGAAAAAGAGTTCAAGGGCAGAGGCATTTCGTATTGCGCCACATGCGACGGCGACTTCTTTCAGGATAAATATGTGGTAGCCGTAGGAGGTGGTAACTCGGCACTCGAAGAGGCCGTGTCACTTACCAAATACGCTTCCAAGGTGACTGTTTTGCATGAATTTGACCATTTTCAGGCTTTTGAACATGCTGTTGAAGAGGCTGCCAACAATCCCAAAATAGATTTTATTATGGAATCGCATATTACCGGATTTTATGGCGACGAAAGCCTTCGTAAATTAAGATATAAAAACCTGCGTACCGGTGAAGAGAAAGAACTCGATGTTGACGGAGTGTTTATCTTTATAGGATACGAAGCCAATACCGACATGGTAAAAAACACCGGAATAATTTTGAACAAGTGGAACGAAATAGTTACCGATGATAAGATGCAAACTAATTTGGAAGGTGTGTTTGCAGCCGGTGATTGCAGGGCAAAGCAGTTCAGACAAATAACAACAGCCGTTGGCGACGCAACAGTGGCAGCTTTAAATGCCCTTAATTATATCCATAATAAATAGCAAAAAAATTAACTTTTCGCATTTGCTTTTTTGACAGAAACAATATTTTTGCGGCGACAATTCTTCGGGGCAGGGTGAAATTCCCGACCGGCGGTGATTGACTCTTGGTCATAAGCCCGCGACTCATGCCACAAGCATGACTGATTCCGTGAAACCCGGAAGCCGACGGTATAGTCCGGATGGTAGAAGAAAGGTCGTATTTTGTTATTATGCTTTGTAAACACTTTGTGTTGCACTGCATATGTTGCATGCGATTTTTTTTGCCTCATATAAAAGCCCTGATAAATTGTCAGGGCTTTTTTGTTTAATGAAAAATTAATAAAAATGAAGGTAAAAAAAATCCTGTTTCCCGTATTGATAATGTTAATCGCAAAGACGATTCTGTCGCAAACAGTAGTAACGGGTAAAGTTGTTGATGGTCAAAATTCCAAACCCCTCGGCGGAGTTCAAATATTTTTAAAGTCCGATTGGAACAAAGGTGCTGTTTCGGACGAAAAAGGAAGGTTTGAAATTACCATTCCCTCGAAAAACGTAGTGTTAATTTTTAAACTGTTGGGATATAAAAGAAAAGAGGTCGGTCTTGGAAAAGAAGGAGTGACTCCTGAATTGGGAACCGTATCTCTTGAAAAGCAAATCTACTCCATTGACGAGATAACGGTAACCGCCGGACTGGTAAAGGACAAAAACTCTCCGGTAAGCATTACTGAAATTACGGGACATAAAATAAAAACACGGCTTTCTGATAATCCTTTGCCGGTGATTTTAAATAGCGATCCTTCGGTATTTGCCGTTCGTGCCGGAGGTGGCAGCGGCGACGCCGTATTAAGTATGAGGGGGTTTAAACAAGAAAATGTGGCATTGTTGCTAAACGGTATTCCCATAAACGGTGAAGAAAACGGATTGGTTTATTGGTCTAACTGGTTGGGATTGTCCAATGCCGCTTCAGGAATACAGATACAAAAAGGATCGGGGTTTGTTAATTTGGCTTCCAATGCAGTTGGAGGGAGCATTAATATTATAACCGAAAATGCCCAAAACAAAAAAGGAGGAACCGCAGGAATACAGACCACAAGTTACGGCAATAACGAATACTCATTGACATACGGCAGCGGTATTTTAAATAACGGCTGGAGTTTTTTGTTTTCGGGAAGCATATTCAAAGGGAAGGGATATATAGAGGCTACGCCGGTAAAGGGTTTCTCTTATTTTTTTACCGCTTCGAAAGAGTTCGGCAAAAAGAACAGTTTGGTTTTTACGTTGCTCGGCGCGCCACAATATCACGAGCAGCGTAATCTGAAACTCTCTTTTTCCGAAGTGAACAGATACGGGTACCTTTTTAACAAAGATTGGGGAGGGCTTGACGGAAAACAAAAAAACGCTTCCGCAAACTTTTATCATAAACCTTTTTTTATTGTTAACCACAACTTGTCGCTTAACAAATCGAAACATCTTTCAAATACAATATATTTTTCATACGGAACCGGTGGCGGCAGGTGGTCGGAAAGTTTCGGCTACAATCCGTCCCTCTTTAGTTACCGCACGGCAAGTAACAGAATAGACTGGGAGACAATTTACAATAACAATGCTAACAATGACGGGAAATATATTCTTGAAAACGGAGATACCGTCTCGGGATATTCCCTTAATGTGGGAACGGATTTTTTGGCAAGTCATGTCGAAACGGGTTTTTTAAGCAACTACCAACAGAAAACAGGAAAACATTTCACGTGGACATCGGGATTGCATTACCGTTACTTCAAGTCGTTTCTCCGCGAAAAGATTACCGATTTAATGGGAGGCGCTTTTTACATTGAAGATTATGCATGGTCGTTGGCGGGAGTTGCAGGACGAAATCAAATAAAAAATGTAGGCGACATAATAAAAGTGAACAACCGTTCCGTGATAAACGGTATTAACCTGTATAGCCGTATGGAGTTCAAAAACAAAACGGTAAACGCTTTTTTGTCGTTAAAGGCAAACAATACACAATACAGTCGTATAGATAACTACAACTATATTGAAAATACACATAGTAAAAAGGTGTCGCGTTACGGTTTCGACGTTAGGTCGGGAATAAGTTATATGCCTTTTCAAAATCATAAAATTTACCTAAATGGAGCCTTTATATCCAGAACACCTTATTTTAAATATGTGTTCGGCAATTTTACAAACGTTCCCGTTCAAAATCTGGAAAACGAAATTTTTGAAACGGTAGAAGCAGGATACTCATTTTCGTGCGAGTTGTTTGATGCAAATGTTACGGCATACTATACGCTTCGCCAAAACGTTTCGATGTTAACAAACGAATACGTTCAACTTGAAGACAATACACAATCGCGAACCATGATTAACGGGTTGAATGCACTTCACAAAGGTGTGGAAGTTACAGCGGACTGGACACTGTCGCCCGTGTTGAAAATAGGAGGAATGGCAAGTTTTAACGATTACCGCTGGCAAAACGACGTATCGGCACGATTGATAAATAACGATAATGTGGTAATAGATACAGTAAATATTTACGTAAAAGGTTTGCACGTAGGAGGAACGGCACAGCAAAAACTGGGATTACATGCAACGGTATTGTTTTTTAAAAATTGGAATTTATCGGCCGGACTGTTGCACTACGGTAAACTTTTTGCCGACTTTGATCCCCTTAACCGTAATCTGGAGGGTAGTTATCCCGACGCTTTCGAATTTCCTGCATATAACATTGTTAACCTTTATTTGAATATCCCTTTAAAAATATTTTCGGAATATGCATCACTACAATTAAATGTTAACAATTTATTGAATGAACATTACATTCTTACGGGAGAAGACGGAGAAAAGCATAATTTGGAAACATTTAGAGGTTTTTGGTCGTTTGGCAGAACGGCATCTCTATCTTTTAAGGTGTATTTTTAGGTTGTCAATCCGTATAATATTAATCGTTTCTTTATGAATATCAAATATTAATGAATAGGGTGTCAAACAATTAAATATTTTTTTAACACTTTATCAACTTTGTATATTATTGATATATACCCGTTTAACATGTATGCCGCTTTAAAAGCGGGTTTAATTAACAAATTTTTCACATAGTGAATTATCAATTTTTTTACATTAGCACCCGAAATGATAAACCATAATTTAAAAATTTATTGCTTATGAAAAAAACAAATTTACTTTTAACCCTGATGGTTAGTCTGCTTTTTGCGGGTGCAACCTTTGCTCAGGGAGTAATCAGAGGCGTTGTTATGGACGCTAACAGTAATGAAACCTTAATAGGTGCAACTGTTGTAATCGAAGGAACTACAATAGGGGTTACCACCAACCTCGACGGTAGTTTTACCTTGATTGCTCCGGCAGGTGACCATACATTGGACATTAGCTATGTAGGTTACGAGCCCAACAAAATTGATTTAACCGTTAAAGACGGTTCCACTTACAATGTTGGAACCATTTACATGAAATCGAGTGCTATCGGTTTGAACGAGGTTAACGTATTGGCTTCGGTTGCTATTGACAGGAAAACCCCTGTTGCAGTATCTACATTATCTGCTGCAACCATTGAGCAAAACCTCGGTAGCCAGGAGTTCCCGGAAGTAATGAAAACAACCCCAAACGTTTATGCTACCAAAACCGGTGGTGGATTTGGAGATGCCCGTGTTAACGTTCGTGGTTTCGACCAAAGAAATGTTGCTGTTATGATTAACGGTATCCCCGTTAACGATATGGAAAACGGCTGGGTTTACTGGTCGAACTGGGCAGGATTGGGCGATGCCACACGTACCATTCAGATTCAGCGTGGATTGGGAGCCTCAAAATTGGCTATCAATTCAGTGGGAGGTACCATTAACATTATTACCAAAACCACCGACATGAACAAAGGCGGTTCGGTTATGATGTCGGCTACCGATTACGGACGTTTCAAACAAATGATTACCCTTTCCACCGGTAAACTGAAAACCGGAACAGCTATTACCTTTGTCGGTTCGCATACTTACGGAACAGGTTATATCGATGCCACATGGGTAAAAGCATGGTCGTATTTCTTCTCGGTATCGCAAGACCTCGGCAAAAACCATCAATTGGTTTTTACTGCCATTGGAGCTCCCCAACAGCACGGTCAACGCGACGGATATTATATGCTT
Source organism: uncultured Lentimicrobiaceae bacterium (assembly GCA_964549335.1). Taxonomy (GTDB): domain Bacteria; phylum Bacteroidota; class Bacteroidia; order Bacteroidales; family F082; genus Sulfidibacterium. Next base: position 178,143 of record CAZJUQ010000050.1, read on the forward strand.
GATTCTGCCAAATTTAATAAATACGGACCCCGTTATAACCAAAACTGGGGATGGCGCGGTGGCGAGCAACTCAATATCCGCGTTAACTATTATCACAAACCGCAAATGGCATTGAACTGGTACTGGAAAATAAACGACAAAGCACGTTTGTCAACATCGGCTTATTATTCGTTCGGTACTGGCGGTGGTTCCGGTCCTTTGGGAATAAATCCTTACAGATATGAACCTCCCAAAACATCATACGGTCAGTACGACTGGGATCAGATGTCCGACATTAATGCCGCAAACATTGATACGGCCGATGCAATTAAAAACGGCGCTTATACGGTGAACAACGGAGACACTACCTATGAACACAGGTCTATTCATATTATCCGTAACTCTGTTAACAATCACCAATGGTATGGAATTCTTTCCACTTTAACTTATGATTTCAGCGATATGCTCACGTTAACCGCCGGTATTGATGCACGCCATTACAAAGGAGAACACTACCGTGAAGTACGTGACCTTATTGGCGGTGACTATTGGTCCGACAGCAAATTCGGTGCTTGCCGCGTAGGTGATAAA
>CAZJUQ010000051.1:0-56751 GCA_964549335.1 uncultured Lentimicrobiaceae bacterium
TGTTCCATATTTTCCAGCGGAACGGAAACAGGAATATATGGTAGCTGAACATATCTTTTGTTTGTATAGTGCCGGGTTTGTATAATTCCAGTATTTTATCTTTAATTTCTTGAATTTTTCCTTTTAATTCATCCTTTGAAAATTTACTTGCCACCGTTCCGAGATAACCGCTTTGGGGCATACCACCGTAATAAATTTTTCCCTCATCAATCTCTTTTTCAAAGGTGTTGATTAGCTCGCCGGTTATCTTTCCCGAATAAAAGAGTTTGCCGTCATTATAAATAATGTGTGGAATAACTTGGACGGCTGACAGGTTGCCGGTATTTTTTTTCAATGCTTCCTCGTAGAGCAGGTCGGATATGGGCATGAATTTTTCTTCGTCGTAGCGGATGACGGTAACGTTGTTTATTTTTTGGCTATTTTCAATAGCTTCCCGGGCTTTTTCCAATTCGCTATCGGTAATTCCTTGTATTTTGCGTTCCTTTTCCCGTATTTTGATGATTTGATCATACGATGCGCTCGCCCGGATAAGCCCGGGGACATGCCCTTTGTCATTGGCGGCAATTAATTTTTGGTAAGAGTTTAGGTTAATATCCAAAAGCTTTGCCACTTGCTCGATGGCTGCCGGTTCGCACCGGCGTTCTTTGTGGTGGTCGATATCCAGGGCGGCTTCGGGCTTGTGTTCTTTGTCGAACAATTCCACTCCTACTACGGTATATCCTTCTTTGATTTTTCTATCGGCAACGTCCTTGTATTTTTCCCAAGAGGCATTATCCCACGATAGTGATATATCGTGATATTCAATATTGTGTTCTTTGAGAATTTTCTCAATTTCCAGCATTTCGAGGTCTTTGCCTCCGAGGAGGAAGAGGAATTTTTGCATAAAGTTGTTTTTAAGGAACCGGTTTTTTCCGGCTCCTGCAAATGTAACCAAAAAGTTATAAAACTCAATGGTAATTTTGAGAATTGCAACAATTTACAAATTTTTTCCGGTTTCGGATTTTTAACAATCACATGTTTTCCCGGCGGCGTTATGCTTTGAAAATTGGGGAGCCGGCACGTTTAAGAGTATAATGCCGGATTTGTTTCTCATTGGTTTCCGGATGCAAAGAGATTATCGTTATTTACGTAAATGGTTCTGACTTTTACGTCAGCTTCACGGTTAATGTTTTTTTGTACAAGACGTATAAGTCGTTTGCTTTGTCTGTTCATAAAAACATTCCAGAAGACGACGACCGTGAACGCCGGTTCAAAGTCAATAATATTTTTTGTGGTTTTCAGCGGTTTCAAAAAGTTTAAAAGCGAATCGAGAGGCATGATATTATCCGTCGGGGCTTGTTTTTTTGGCGGGAATTTCTTCATGGTACCGTTGCGGTTCCATTTCAGATTAGGGAAACCTCCCGCATAGCAATTAATCAGAAAAGTTTTTAATTCGCCCTTATTGTCGTAATAGAGTACCTGCAAGGGTTGGAAGTGATTTTTGATTTGTTCTTTAAATTTAGCAGTGTCGAATTTGGAGAGGAAATCTTTGTATTTGTTATCGAGGACATAACTTCCGGTTAACGGTATGTTAAATTTTACGGAGTAGTCGATTATTGTTTTGTTGTTGACCTTTTTTGGTTTTTTTATTCCGTAAATTCCGGATATGAGGGGTGAGCAGGATTGCCCCGAAATGATTATGACCAAGGCGATAACGATTATACGGAAATTACTTTTCATGATAGTATCTTCAAATCATACCTGCTACGGGTTTATGCCACAAAAAAAGGCGGCAAATAATACCGCCTATTTTTGTGAAAAAACCGTTTTATCAATGTTTGCTGAGATATTTTGCAACGCCTTCGGCTGTAGCTTCCATAGCCTCTTCGCCGGGATGCCAATCGGCAGGACAAACTTCGCCGTGCTCTTCGAAAAATTGCAGAGCATCAACCATACGCAAAGCTTCGGTGACACTACGTCCCAAAGGCAAATCGTTTACAACCTGATGACGCACAACGCCTTGTTTGTCGATTAGGAACAAACCGCGATATGCAACCGCTTCGCCGTGAAATTCCATTTCGCCCTCGTCGTTGTAATCATATTCACCGGCCAAAACATCATAGTTTTCCGAAATTGTTTTCGACAAATCGGAAACCAAAGGGAATGTAACACCCTTTATACCGCCTTGGTTTTTCTCGGTGTTTAACCAAGCCCAGTGCGAATAGGGGGAGTCGACGGAACATCCTACAACAGCGACGTTGCGTTTTTCAAATTCGTCCAATTTTTCCTGAAAAGCAAGAATTTCGGTAGGACATACAAATGTGAAATCCAAAGGATAGAAGAAGAAAACAACATGTTTTTTTCCTATGTACTGTTCCAACGAAAATTTTTCTACAAATTCACCACCGTTAACAACAGCGGTTGCTTCAAATAAAGGAGCTTTTTTTCCAACTAATACTGACATAATATTCTGTTTTTTATATGTTAATTTTCAAGAGGCAAAATTAAGAATAATTTTAAATAAGCCGTTAAATTATTGTAAATAAAAGTTAAAAAAGGTGTTTTTTTAATCAGATTAATGTTTTTCCTCATTTGAATTATAACGGATAGGTATTTGTGTGGGTTAAAGAAATTATTTCAATGATATTTTCAAATAAACGGGGTTGTGGTCGCTGTTTTCGAAATTAAGGTCGATGGTTTTAACCGCGATGACGTTAATGTTGGGAGAGACGACAAAATAGTCGAGACAAGTGGTTCCGTTTTGGCCTTTTACAAAGGGTTGATAATTTTGGCGGTTGGTAGGAGCCGAAGCGTCGAAGGCCCATTTCCAATGAGGGGGAAAAGTTTTAAGGCTCATTTTCACCTTTGAAGGCACAAAACGGTGACCGTTGTAATTTCCTTGGGGTTTGTACTGCGGGGGATTTGCATTCCAGTCGCCTCCGGCTATCACATAATTTCCTTTTTCGTACTCTTGCAACATCTTTTGTTTCATTATGTTCAACTCTTTAACCCGTAGCAGGCTGTCGTACACATAGGCTGAATTATGTGTATTCAGGACAACGAGGTCTCTACCGTTTTTCAAAGGGAAACGGGTAAGAATAAAACAGCGGTCGAGCAAAAAAAGTTTGTCGGGCCAGGACGCTATCAAAGGGTAAGCATATCTTTTGGCTTCGGAAAAGGGATATTGCGAGAAGGTCATTTGCCCCGCTTCGACCGAACCCATAGGTTCGTAGAGGGGAACGGGAACGAAGGGGCAGTCGTAATTTTTGGCGAAAATTCCTATGCTGTTTTTCTTTGCTTGGGTAACGAGTTTCACCTCGTCGATTCCATAGCTGCGGTGTGAGTTTTTGTCAACTTCCTGAATAAGCCAAAAGTTAACGGTATCGTGTGTTTTTACAAAGTTTTCAATTCCTTCGAGATATTTTTTCACCATTTTTTCGGAAGGGCGCACTTTTTTTCCGCCGTCGTAAAAGAAGTCCATTTCGGCACCGAGTCCGGCATAACCGATATTCCAAGTTATAAGATTAAATGTGTCTTTATTCAAAGGTGTTGCCGGTTTAATATTGTCGGGCATTAGAGTTTCCACTTCGGCGGGTTGGTAATCGGTAAGCGTTATATAGAGCAAAAAAACTCCGAATGCCGCTACAACGAATAAAACGATAAACAATAAAGTTTTAAGTATCTTTTTCATCTGTTTAATATTTTGTAATTATGTTTAAATACGTAATAAAATGTACACATATCACTTTGTGCCGTTTTTACCGGCATTAATTCTTCAAGTTTTTTATGCAAAGGCAAAATTTCCGGATAAAAGTAATAAAACATTTTGGATTTACAAAAGCGGCACCTCTTGCCAAGTGCCGTTTTTCAGGCACATTACCGATTTAAACCCCTCATTTATAAGTTCGTTAACTGCATGTTCGAAACAGAGATTTATTTCATCGGGTTTGTGGGCATCGGACGAAATAATTACGGGAATGTTTTTTTGTTTAACTTTTTTAAGTGCGATACCGCCGGGGAATAGTCCGTTGTAACGTTTTTTGTACAATCCGCGTGTATTTATTTCGACAATTAAATTTTTTTGTTTTATCAAATCTATCACTTTATCGATGAGAATCAGATACCACTTTTCGTTTTCTTTAAACAGGCGCCCGTTGTTGTGCATTTTCACTTTGTCGAAGTGTCCGATAATTTCGAATTTTTGTGTTTCAATCATTTCGAGGGTTTGAGTGTAAAAGTGTGTTACCGCCTTTTTCACATTGTTGTCGAAAAGTTTTTTTATTCCCAAATCGTAAACGGCGGGGTCGGGTCCGTCGGTAAACCAAAGCCGGTTGGCGTGCGGGGGTTTTACCAAGTGTACGGAACCTATAAGGTAATCGGCATTAACAGATTTTCGCCAAAAGTCAAAGTTGTCGGACATTTGAGGTATGAAATCCATTTCGAGGGCTCGGTATATTTCCAATCTGTTTTTATATTCCTCTTTTAGCCGGTCGATGGATGTTACATAGTTGTTTACCTCTTCCTTTTTCAAAGAGAATGGTGTATCGAAAGGGAGGGGAGAGTGTTCGGTAAAACCTATTGCCCAAAATCCTGTTTCCAGTGCTTTTTCGGCATATTTTCCGGGGGTCTCTTTTCCGTCGGAAAATTTGCTGTGTTGATGAAGATTATAAGCGGGTATCATATTTTTTTAAATGTTGTATCGTGTTATTTTGTGCTTTAAAAAAACAAAGATTAATAAAACCGGTTTTTCGAAAACCATATTTCAATACGTTTGCCGGAGGCAAAGATATAACAAAAGGGGTTTTTTTGTTGATAGTGTTAAACCAAATAAAAACGCTTAATGTAAGAGTGAGATGTTACGTTCCGGGGGAGAGTGCGGCAGGGATGGGAGCGGCAGCCCGCAGGCGGAGGCGGTAGTGAGGCAGGCGGAGGCAGGGCTGACGCGAGGAAGCCCCTGAAAACGCCATTGCCGAACAGCGCCTCCGCCGAGGACTATTAGCGGACAGCCCGTTTGCCGCCCTTAATATTATTAACATGTAAAAGGTTAGGGTTGTGTGTCGTAACGGGAGTTTTTCAGACTGTCAACGACCGTATTATCAAAACTATTCCGAAGACAACCAATGCTATTCCCGCCACTGCGTTTATCTTCATAAGGAATTTACCGGTGATAAAGCGTTTTATTTTTGAAGCGAGATAGACTTTTGTTACGTCGGAGAGAAAGACAACCGACAATGTTCCGGCAAAAAAGAGAATGATATCGGAGGTGGTGTCCATAAAAGGTGCGGCAACGCCAAGCACTACCGTAGGCCAAAAAAGCCATACAAAGGGGTTTGCAATGTTTAATAAAAAACCTTTTGTAATATAGACCATAAAATGGGGTTCGTTTTTGGGGACTACTTCGGAGGTTCCGGGGTCAACATCTATTTTGTGCCGGTAAGTAACCACGCCTACTACAATGAGGATGGCTCCACCCACCACACCGAGCCATTGGTGCGATTGTACGTTGTTCATAATGGTATGTGCGCCGAAAATAGATACCGTAACCACAAACAAATCGTTCAGAAAGACTCCTATGGCAAGAAGGAACCCTTTGAAAAATCCGCGGTGAATGCCCGTTTGAATAAGGGCGAAGAAAGCGGGGCCGAAGCCGAAAAAGAATGCCAGTGTTAAACCGAGTACTATTCCTTCTATCAAAGAGCTCATCAAATAAAAATATTATTTCCGTTTTGAAATATAATTGTTATCGGCGAGGAAAGTTTCCCATTCGTCGATACGACGGTTTTTCAAGACCCTCGGAAATTTATTGGCGCTACCCTCTTTTCCTTTCATCTTCATATATTGCAAAAAAGCCGAGGGGGGTAATATTTCCACAAATACGGCTTTTATTGCTTCGAGTCGTTCCACGCGGTAGTCGTCGTTAAGGTTTTTCAGGTATTCGTCTATTTTTTCAGCAATAATATTTTTGTCGATTTTGCTTTCGGTACCGATATACCAACGGTGGGCAAACATTCCTTTGTAACGGAAAGCCATAACGGTAAATTCTTTAACTTCGATGTTTAAATCGTGTTGCAACAATTCTATGGCGCGGTTCATATTTTCTTGCGAGAGGTGTTCGCCGCAGATGCTCAAAAAGTGTTTGGTGCGGCCTGTTATTTGTATTTCGGCGTAGCGTTTGTCGATAAACTTAACAGTATCGCCTATCAAGTAGCGCCAGGCACCCGCGTTGGTTGACATAAGCAGTGCATACTCTTTGTTTTCGACGACTTCGTCAAGGGTAAGTGTTTCGGGATTGTCGAAAATGTTGCCGTCGTCGTCGAAATTGTTTTCGTTAAATGGTACAAATTCGTAAAATATACCGTTATCGAGAACCATATCCATGCCTTTGGTGTTGAGGCGGTTTTGGAAAGCTATATATCCTTCGGAGGCGAGGTACGACTCGTTGTACATCATGGGTTTTGAAAAGAGTTTTTCGAAACTTTTTTGATACGGGGCGAACGAGACGCCGCTATGCACATAAACTTTAAGGTTAGGCCAAATATCGTGTATTGTTTCAACGTTATATTCTTCAATAATTCGTTCCATGAGTATCTGAACCCAAGCGGGGACTCCCACAATAACTCCAATATCCCATTGGGGAGCTTTCCTGACCATTTCGTTGAGTTTTGAAGCCCAGTCGGTGGTTTTGGAGATTCTTTTTCCGGGTTTGTAGAAATGTTGGAACCAGAAGGGGATATTTCCGGCGGTTATTCCCGACAGGTCGCCTTCGTAGTATGTGCCGTTGTATTGGAGGTGGGTGCTTCCTCCAATCATGAGCATTCCTTTTTCGTAGAAATCGAGGGGGAAACCGTACCTTACCATTGATACCAGTTGTCTGACGCTTGCCCTTTTTATTCCTTTGAGCATATCTCCGGTAACGGGGATATATTTGCTTGAAGCTTCAGAAGTTCCCGAACTCAAAGCGAAATATTTCACTTTACCCGGCCATGTTACATAGGGTTCTCCGTTTAGAGCGCGATACCACCACCGTTTGTACATTGCTTTGTAATCGTGAACGGGAACACTTTCCTGAAAAGCTTTCACAACATTTCCGGACGAAAGCAGTTTGGTAAATTTATAATGTTCGCCAAAGGAAGTAAATTGTGCTTTGCGCAACAATTTTACCAATTGTTTTTTTTGAGCGGCGACCGGATTGATGCGGTTTTTTTTCATCTCTTCCGGCATATTGCGCAATGCGTACGCACTCTTTATTAAACTACCTAATAAGGGCATAATTTACGTTTATGGTTGTCAGCAAAGATATAAAAATTGTAAAAGGGTGTTAATACCTGTTAAATTCGCCAAAATGAGGGGGAGAAAATCACCAGGACGGTAAAAAGTTCCAAACGTCCGATAAGCATCAAAAATGAGAGCATCCACTTTCCGAGCGGAGGGATAAAGGAGTAGTTTTCCACAGGACCGACGCCGCCGATACCGGGGCCTATATTTCCGAGACTTGCTATTGAGGCACCTACCGAGGATTCGAAATCGAGACCAATGAGAGCCATAACAAATGTTCCGAGGGAGAAAAACAGAATGTAAATCAAAAAGAAAGCCATTACATTGAAAATTATTTGCCGGTTTACAATCCGTTTGCCGTATTTTACGGGGATAACGGCGTTTGGATGGATAGAGCGTTTTAGTTCAGTCCACGAATTTTTAATGAGTAAAATGTGTCTTATTATTTTTACGCCACCACCGGTACTTCCGGCCATACCTCCCAAAAACATCAAAGCAAAGATGAGCATCCACAGGTATGATGGCCATAAAATATAGTCGGCGGTTACAAATCCCGTGGTGGTAAGTATTGAAACCACGGTGAAAAGTGCATCGCGGAAAGCGGTTTCAACATCTTTGTTCATAAAAAATATCAACCCTGCCGTCAAGACAACCGCCACGACAAGTGTTACGTAAAAATATACTTTGAACTCTTCGTTTTTCACCACTTTTTTAAATTGACCGTGGAGCGAAAAGTAGTGCAAAGTAAAATTTGTTCCCGCCAAAAACATAAATATTATGATAATATATTGGGAGTAGGGAGTAAAGCCGGCAATGCTGTTGTTTTTGGTTGAGAAGCCTCCTGTTGCAAGTGTGGCAAAAGAGTGGCAAACGGAATCGAAAAGGTTCATTTCGCCGGCCCACAAAAGCAATATTTCGACAAGGGTAAGTAAAACATATATTCCCCAAAAGCGTTTTGCGGTACCGGTTATTCTGGGATGCAATTTGTCGGGGGTTATACCCGGCATTTCGGCAACAAAAAGTTGCATACCCCCTACGCCGAGGAAAGGCAAAATGGCTACCGACAAAACAATAATTCCCATTCCCCCTATCCAATGGGTCATGGCACGCCAATAGAGAATGTTTTTAGGCAATGCCTCAATATTGTTTAGTATTGAAGCGCCGGTGGTTGTAAAACCCGAAATGGTTTCGAAATAGGCATCGGTAAACGAAGGGATTGCGCCGCTAATAAGGTAAGGGAGAGAACCGAAAAGAGATATCACCGTCCAAGCGGTGGTAACAATCATAAAACCTTCGCGTTTTCCGATGTTTTTATTTTTATTCTTTACGGTTAACAAAAAAAGCAATCCTCCCGAAACAAAAGTTATTACGGCGCTTAACAACACAGGTATAACAGACTCGTTGTAGTAAAAAGCAAAAACAAGCGATGAAATCATAAAAAAACTTTCGAACATCAGCAGCAGTCCGAGCACTTTAAGAATTATTCCGGTGTTTAGCAATCTCTTTTTTGGCATAAAAATCAAACGGTATTAAAATGCGAATTTACTTTTTTGAAAAAGTTTTTCCACCTTTGGGGTAACACCGGGGAGGGCGAAAACCACAACTTTGTCTCCCGGTTCAATTTGAAAATCGCCGACAGCAATGTATGCGTTGTCGTCTCTTATAACACCTCCAATAATGGAACCTTCGGGTATTTTTTGCAATTTCAAAGGTTTTTTGGTTATGGCAGAACCCTTTGCCGCAATAAGCTCGACAATATCGGCATTAATGCCGCTAAGTTGCCTCAGAGCCGAAACCTCCTGACCCATTGAATGTTTAATGATATAGCTTGCCGCAATAAGTTTTTTGTTTATAATGGTGTCTATTCCTATGCTTTGTGAAATTTCTATGTAATCGAGGTTTTCGACAAGAGCAATGGTTTTTGTAATACCGAACTTTTTAGCATGCAAAGAGGAGACGATATTGGTTTCGGAGCTGTCGGTAACGGCAATAAAAGCATCGACATTCTCTATGCCCTCTTCTTCCAAAACATCTATATCGCGGGCATCGCCGTTAATAATCAATGTGTCGTCGAGGATATTCGAAAGGGCAAGACAACGTTCGGGGTCTTTTTCTATTAGTTTAATATTAATCTCTTTTTCCATGTTCATGGCAATAACCTTTCCTACCCTGCCTCCACCCACAATAACAATGTTCGAAATTTTCTCCTCTTTTTGTCCGCTGAGTTGTGTAAGTTCGTCCATTGCCGACGGTTTAGAGATGACATAAACCAAATCGCCGCCCTGAAACACGTCTTCCCCTTTGGGGATAATGGTTTCGCTACCCCGGTGAATGGCTATGGCTCTAAAATTGAGATGTTTGTATTCCTTGGCTATCTGGTTTAAAGTTTTGCCAATAACGGGAGCATCGTCGCTAATTTTAAAAAGATAAACCGAAAGTTTTCCGTTGGAGAATGTTACAATATCGGTTGCAGCCGATTGATTAAGCAACGAAACCACTTCGTGTCCTGCAATATCTTCGGGCGAGATAAGCACGTCGATGCCGAGTTCTTCGTAAATACGTTTGTTTTCGGGTTTTACTTTTTCCAAGGTATTAACACGGGCTATAACTCTTTTTGCCCCGAGTTTTTTAGCGAGAATTGCCGTGAGGATATTAATGTGTTCGTCGTGAAGCACCGAAACAAGCAAATCGGCTTTATCAACGTTAGCCCTTCGTAAAACAGGCACCGAATTCGACTCACCCACAACCGTCATCAAATCGGTATGCGATTCAATACGTTTCAACAGTTCTTCGTGGGGGTCGATAACGGTAATGTTATGATTTGAATTTACCAGAGCTTCCGCCAAATTGAAACCCACTTCGCCGTCGCCTGCAATAATTATATTCATGGTTATATCCGGTTAAAAAAGTAAAAGTATTAATTTTTTTTAATACCGCTAATATCTATAAAACTATTTTAAATTTATCCCAGTCGGGACCGACATTAAATTTATTGCGGAATTTTACCAACTCGTTGTACGAAAGTGTTACTTTGCAAGAGGTTTCGGTATCGGGAGGGCATTCCGAAAGGATATTCCCTTTGAAATCGACGGTTCTCGAGTCGCCGCTGTACCTGTTACCGTGTCCGTCGAAACCCACGCGATTGACACCGGTTACATAAGCAAGGTTTTCAATGGCACGGGCAGTGATAAGCTGTTTCCAGGGGAAAGAACGAACTGCAGGCCAATTAGCCGTGTATATTGCCAAATCGTAGGCAAAGCCGCCATCTACATACCTGTTTTTGCTCCACACGGGAAATCTTAAGTCGTAGCATATCATAGGTTTTATTTTCCAACCTTTTACATCTACTATCAACTCTTTTTCACCGGGTTTTATGCGTTGGTGTTCACCTCCCATGGAAAAGACGTGGCGTTTGTCGTAACGCTTAAAATTTCCTCCCGGATACATCACAATCAGCGTATTGGTATAGTGGGTATCATTATCCATAAGGAAACTTCCCGTAAGTACCGTATTGAATTTTGCTGCAATGTTTTTCATCCATTGCATTGTTTCGCCCTCTTTTTTTTCGGCAAAGGGTTCGGGGTCAACGGGAAATCCGGTGGTAAAAGTTTCGGGGAGTATTATAATGTCTTCGCCCGAAAATGATTTTTCAATTTTTTCAAAAAATGTTTTTCTGTTTTGTTGCGGATTTTCCCACGCCAAATTCGACTGCAAAAAGAGAATTTTTAAATCTTGCATAATATTTCGGCTGCTTTTTTCAATGTTTTTTCCTGTTTTGCAAAACAGAACCGCAATACTTTGTTGTTGTCGTTTTTGTGATAAAACGGCGAAACGGGAACCGATGCCACTTTATGTTCTTCAACAAGTTGTTTGGCAAAATCCATTTCATTTTTTCCGGAAACGGCACTATAATCGAGCAATTGGAAATAGGTGCCGTGACACGGAATAATTTTGAAACGTGAATTTTTCAGAGCATTCACAAAAAAGTCCCGTTTTTGCTGATAAAAACCGGGTAAATTCTTGTAATTTTCCTCATCTTTTATAAAATCGGCAACGGCATGCTGTATTGGTGTGTTGGCGGCAAAAACCACAAACTGGTGTACTTTACGAAACTCGGTCATCAATTTTTCGGGAGCAAGGACAAAACCCGTTTTCCAACCCGTTGCATGAAATGTTTTTCCGAACGAACCCACTACAAAGGTACGCTTTGCCAATTGGGGAAAACGGCAAGCGCTCTCGTGTTCCAAGCCGTCGAAAATAAGATGTTCGTAAACTTCGTCGCTAAGAACAATAATATCGGTGCCGTTGGTAAGACGTTCCAGATTTTTCATGTCATCTTTCGTCCATACACTTCCCGTGGGATTTTGCGGTGTGTTTATGATAATCATTTTTGTACGGTGGGTTATCATCCTTGGCACCTCATCCCAATTGGGGGTAAAATCAGGAAACTTCAAGGTGGAATATTTTACTATTCCCCCGTTTATTTTTACGGCAGGAGCATAACTGTCGTATGCAGGCTCGAAAATTATCACCTCGTCGCCCTCTTTTACAAAAGCCGAAATTACAGTATAGAGTGCCTGTGTGGCACCTGAAGTTATGTTTATCTCGGTTTCGGGATTATATTTTACTCCGTGATTTTTCAAAAACATTTGCGATATGCCTTTTCGCAACTGCAAAACACCCGGCATTGGCGCATACTGATTAAATCCCTTTTTCATATAATGGCTTACCAAATCCATAAGCTCTTCCGATATCGGAAAATCGGGAAACCCTTGCGAAAGGTTAATTGCCTTGTGCTCGTTTGCCAACGCCGACATAACGGCAAAAATGGATGTCCCCGTTTTCGGTAGTTTGGAGTTTATTGTTCCGTCGAATGTTTCCATAAAAAGTTGTTTAGCGCTGCAAAAATATATTAATATGTAAACATAAGAACAAAAGAAAAGATTTAATGGTTGCAAAATCAGGGAAATTATTAATGTGGATTTTCACGAATATTTTATTCGAAGAAACAAACGGAGCTACGGTAAAACGGGTAACATACCCATTAAAAAAGGGGGCGGCAGATATTTTTGCGGCCGGTTTAATGTACATTGCGGATAGTTTCAGGGACAGACAAGACAAACCGTTAACCCGATTAAAAAATTACGGTTATTCACATATCGAAAATTTTAATATTTTTGAATTGAATTATAACAATAAATAAAAAGGATGTTAATAATCGGAATTGCCGGAGGCAGCGGCTCGGGAAAAACAACGGTAGTAAAAAAAATAGTGGGTGCACTGCCCGAAGATTCGGTGGCGGTTGTTCCGCAAGATGCCTATTATTACGATAACGGACATCTTTCGCAAGAAGAGAAAGACAAAATAAATTTCGACCACCCCAATTCTATAGAATGGGATTTGTTAAATCACCAGGTTAACATGTTGAAAACGGGTCACGAAATAAATATGCCCACCTATTCGTACGTAGATTGTGCCCGCGGAAAGGAGACCGTATTAATAAAACCCAAAGAGATTATCATTATTGAAGGGATACTGATTTTGACAAACGCCACATTGCGCAACCAACTCGACATAAAGTTGTTTGTAAGTACCGACGGCGACGACAGACTTATGCGTATTATCAGGCGCGACATTTCGGAGAGAGGCAGAAACTACGAAGAGGCACTCCAGCATTATGAAAAATTTGTAAAACCAATGCACCAGCAATTTATTGAACCCACAAAACAGTATGCCGACGTGATAATACCACAGGGAGGAAACAACAAGGTAGCCATTGACATGGTGGTTTCGAGAATTAATATGACTTTGAATAAAAAAACCGTTGATTTATGAAACATCTGCTAAAAGCTCTCCTGTTTTTTGTGTCGGTACTGTTTTCCGGCGTGTTTATGCCATCGTGCAACAACAACAGTCAACCCCCCTCGCCCCAGCCGAGGTGGACATATCTGAAAGCGGGCGAAGGTTTGGTGAATAACGAAATAACATCTTTTGCCAAAGACGGGAACAACGATATTTGGATAGGAACAAATTACGGTTTTTCGAAATTCGACGGCAGCAATTTTCAAAACTGGCGCGTTACCGACGGTTTAATTTACCATTCGATAAATTGTATTGCCGTTGACAAAGAGAATAACATTTGGTTGGGAACCGATTACGGAGCTTCGAAATTCGACGGCACCAACTTTACCAATTTTAACACAAATAACGGTTTGGGATACAACACTGTTTCGGCTATTGCCGCCGACAACGAAAACAAAATATGGTTCGGCACGGGAAAAGGGGTTAGCATGTACGACGGCGAAAATTGGACCCACTACGTAAAAACAGCCGGAGAAAGTCTTGTGCACAACATTGTTACAAGCGTAGCCGTCGATTTGAACAACCACAAATGGTTCGGCACGGAATTCGGCGCTTCGGAATTTTACAACGGTGTATGGATTACATATCTGTCGGACAACTCCCTTGCCGATTTCATATTTACGGTATATCACGACAACGACGGCAATATATGGTTCGGTACCCTTGCCGGGGTATTGGAATACAACGGCACAAACTACAACTCATACACCACCGCAGACGGTCTTGTATTTAACGAGGTTAGAGTGATTTTTAACGACAGTAAAGGAAATATGTGGTTCGGAACCCAATTCGGTGTTTCGAAATTCGACGGAACAACATGGAAGACATACAACAGTTCAAACGGCCTGTCGTCCGATTGGGTTACGGCAATTACCGAAGATAAAGAGGGCAGAATTTGGTTCGGTACCGTAAACAAGGGCATATCAATACTCGAACTTGCTCAATAAAAAAAGAAATCAGCTTATTTCGCCGGCCTGCATTCGCGGAACAATATCGTATTTGTCAACTTGCAGGCAATAATTAACATCGGCTTCAAAGCCGCGGTCTATCAGTAAATTCAAATGGTAACAATCCTCCAACAATTGATGTAAATTTTGCTTGCCGCTGCGGTAGGCCTTTAACATGGAAATAGCAAAATCGGTAAGTTTAATTCGGGTTTTTACCGGTAACAAATCCACAATCATTGCGGCACACATTCCGTCGTCCAACGAAAAGGTGTTGTTTGTTCCCGAACATACCAAAACAACATCCTCGCTGTTTTCCAATTTTTTTGCAACGGCACTTGCATTCAAAAACGCACCGATAAATATCTCTTTTGCCATTTTCACCTTGTTCAGTGCTTTGGTGCCGTTAGTGGTAGTCATTATCACTGTTTTGCCCGAAACTTTTTCCGCGGTATAATCCTGTGGCGAGTTGCCCAAATCGAAACCGGAGACCGGGCGTGTATCGCGTTCGCCGGCAAGTAAAACATTTTTCCGGTTTATTTCTTTTGCTTTCTCTCTTGCCTCTTCCACCGAAGTGACGGGTATAAAACAACGTGCACCGTTACCGATACCCCTTATCATCACCGATGTGGCTCTTAAAACATCTATTACCACCACCGTTTTCCCCTCTACTTTTCCGGGAACGACAACGCCTTCGTATGGAATGATATCAATATGCATAATTAAAATATTTTACAGGTTTATCGACAACGGCAATTTTATGTTCCAAAATAATAATTACCGCCGGGAGATTTTCAACCGGTACACACCCATTATAAAATTCCGTATTCAATGGCAAGCATTAAAATTGAAAAAATATCAATAATCCACAACATAACGGGAATATCCTTTGCCTTGCCGTTGACACATTTAATTAAAGTGTGGGATAAAAGACCGTAAACGATACCCTGTGTTAACGAATAGGTAAGCGGAATAAGAATCATAGTTAAAAATGCAGGTATGGCTTCGGCGGTATTTTTCCAGTTTACCCTGTTAAGGGCGGCAGCCATAAACACACCCACCAAAACAAGTACGGGAGCCGTTGCAACCGGAGGTACCAATTGTGCAAGCGGAGCAAAAAAGAGAAAAGGCAGAAACAACAATCCTGTAACCACCGCCGTAAGACCGGTACGTCCGCCCTCTTCAATACCCGCTGCCGACTCTATGTAAGCCGTTCCCGACGACGTTCCCAGCAATCCTGCAAAGAGGGTTGCAAATCCGTCAACTATCATCGACTCTTTTATGTTTTTAGGATTGCCTTCGCTGTCTTTCAAACCGGTAGCTTCGGCAACTCCCACAAAAGTGGTAATACTGTCGAACATATCCACAAAAAGCAGAGAGAATACAATGGGAATAAAACTGTATTTTAAGGAGTTTATCAAATCGGCTTTTAAAATCCAGCTGAAATCGGGAGCCGAAAATATGCCGTGCCACTGTATCAAGGGGGTTGTGTTTTCGGCCGTACCTATCCACCTTCCCACCGGAAAAGCGAGCAAGGTTGTAATAATCATTCCCAGCACCAGCGCACCCTTTATCTTTTTCTGAACCAAAACAACGGTAATAAAAAGACCGAGCAAAAACACAAAAGTGGTGCCGTTTAAATTTCCCGAGCCGATAAAGGGCTCTTTGGTTACTATAAATCCCGAATTGTGAAATCCTATAAGAGCAATAAACAGCCCTATTCCCACGGCCCCACCTGTACGCACACTTTTGGGTATCGCTTTTATAATGCCTGTACGAATGTTTAATATGGAGATAATTACAAAAAACACACCCGACCAAAATATTGCACCCAAAGCAACATTCGGGCTTACTTTCATGCCTATAACAATGCTGTATGTGAAATAGGCGTTTATTCCCATGCCCGGTGCCATCAAAACCGGATTTTTGGCATAAAGCCCCATGGCTACGGTTAAAAATCCGCTAAGCAAAACCGTTGCCGTAAGTGCTGCATTGTAAGGGATGCCTGCCTCTTTTAAAATGGAAGGATTAACAACAATAATATACATGCCGGCAATAAATGTTGTAATACCCGCCAATATTTCGGTTTTTAAATCGGTTTTGTTCGCCGCAAAATCAAAGTATTCTTTTATCATTTGAGTGACAGATTAATCCTGTTTATTAAAACCGTTAACAATTCCCATAAACTCTTCGATGAGTTCGGGATTTTTTTCAAAACTGTTTCCCACCACTATTATATCGGCGCCGGCATCAAGAATACTTTTTGCCTTTTCTGCAGAAGTTATACCCCCCCCTATCAAAAGCGGAATATCTATCGAGTCTTTTACAAATCTAATCATGTCTTCGGGAACGGTCATGGAAGCACCGCTGCCGGCATCCATAAATATTAACCGTAAACCGAGCATTTCGCCTGCCATGGCGGTGCAAGCGGCAATATCTTTTTTGTCGTTGGGTATCGGCAACGAATTGCTCATATAGGTAACGGATGTGGGTTTGCCGCTGTCGATAAGCATATATCCCGTAGGCACGGTTTCCAAACCCGACAATTTTATATATGGTGCCGCTATTACATGCATACCTATCAGCATGTCGGGATTCCGGCTCGAAATGAGGGAAAGAAAAAGCATTGCATCGGCATTGCGGCTTACCTGATAGGTATTCCCCGGAAACAATACCACGGGAATATCACTGTTTTCCTTTAAAGTACGTATGCTACGGTACAGAGTGTCGCTGGTGAGCAAACTGCCCCCAACAAAAAAGAAAGGCACTTTTGCCTTTTGCGATATTTCGGCTGTCTTTTTCAACTGCCCTTCCGAAAGTTTGTCGGGGTCTATCAAAACGGCAAGTTGCTTTTCCTTTTTCTCAAACAGATTGATAACTTTCATTTGATTGATTTGCCACAAAAATAGTAATTTTTATTGTTTTTTTTTGCGTGTGTTATGCCTCTCTTACCTGTTATGTTCCCGATACCGGGATTTTAAACAAGTGTCGTTTTATATCCGTACATGCAGATTATTATAAAATTTAATATTCTACAAGAAGCGGTATAATTTCAGGAAACGGGTAACAAAAGCCACATGTATTTGTCCCTTCCCGCAAACAAATTTGCAAAAGCCAAAAGAGGTGTGTCCGGCACAAATAAATTCAATTTTTTGTTCCATTATGGTTTTTTCTTCCAAGGCATAGTAATTTGGTTTTTTTCAACCAAATTACAACTTAAAAAGTATAAACTATGTTTCTTTAACTTTGTAAACCATGCCCCTTTACCTTACCTTAAAAAAACCAAAAGGTAATATAAAACACCTGTTAACAACAACACTTGGAAAATACCGGTGGAACAGGATATTTTCAGACCAAACGCAACAAATCCGTTTTAAAAAACTATTTTGCCTCCCTTATTAAAATAACGTACACGGGGAAATGGTCGCTGTAACCGCCGAGCCATGTTCCTCCGGCAAAAGTACGGTAAGGATATCCTTTGAATTTTCCCTCCTGCTGTTGCATAAAATGTTTGTTGAAAATTTTGGCTTTATAATATCTCCACGAAGTAAAATCCCTTTTCACGAGTTCGGGCGAAAGAAAAATTTGGTCGAACAGGCTCCATGTGTCGCGCCAAGCGGTGGTACCTATACCTTTTTTATAAAATTTGTACATGGGATTGTAAAACTCGTTCTTTTTCAACTTGTCCCTGTTGCCTTTTGCATCCATAATTTTCAATACGCTTTCGTTTGTCGGGTTGTCGTTCAGGTCGCCCATAACGATGATTTTGGCATGTTTGTCTTCATTTAGCAACGAGTCGACAATGTGACGGGTTAAACTCGCCGCTGCATTTCTCAAGGGTCGTGACCGTTTTTCGCCGCCATAGCGCGACGGCCAATGGTTTATTATAAAATAAAATTTATCGCCCTTAAGCACTCCCGAAACAAGCATCTGGTCACGCGTTCTGAATTCAGGATTATCTTTCATGTGCAATCTGTACATTTTCACGCCGGTAACTTCAAGATATTTGGGATTATAAATCATAGCCACGTCGATACCTCTTCTGTCGGGCGAGTCGCGGTGAACTATTTTATAATGCCTGTTTGCAATAGCCGGTTGACTGATAAGGTCTTCAACAACTTTTCTGTTTTCCACCTCCGAGATACCCAAAACGGCAAGACCGTCGGGATTGATATCGGTGCCTATTTTACTTATCACCTTTGACATTTGCGCCAACTTGTGGGTATATTTTTCCGTATTCCACCTGTTTTTCCCGTTTGGCAAAAACTCTTCGTCGCGAATAGCAGGGTCGTCAATAGTATCGAAAAGATTCTCGAGATTGTAAAAACCCACCAATGCCGATTGATACTTTTTTTTGCTTTGAGCTTCGGTTACGGATACCGTTGACCAAAAAAACAAACCCAACAAAAAAACATATACTGATACTCTTTTCATAATATGGAAAAATTAAAAATTAAGATGAAAAAACATATAGCAACAAAACGGTAACATTAAAATATTAACTTTGCTTCCTTTTTTTTATTGCTCATGCAAAGAACTTAATAATATTTTAAAAAGAAAACACTTTTATTAATTAATTATAAAAAGAAGAGATGAGAAAAATTTTTATGCTTGCCGCAGCGTTTTTATACGGTATTTTTGCTTACGGGCAAATCTCCGATACCGCTTCGGTTAACAGCGAAGAGGTAGAGATACCCACATTTACCCTTTCGGAGTCTGATTTATCGAACGACGACGAAGGTTCGCAAGATGTGTCGGGATTGTTACAGGCTTCGCGCGACATTTTTGTTTCCACAGCCGGTTACACTTTCGGTCCGGCACGTTTTCGCATAAGGGGTTACGACTCGCAAAACCTTACGGTGCTTATGAACGGGGTTCCGCTGAACGATATGGAAAGCGGAAGAGCTTACTGGTCGAGCTGGGGCGGTTTGAACGACGCCACAAGGTATAAAGACATAAAAACGGGTGTTGTTTCGTCGGAATACGCCTTTGGCGGAGTGGGCGGTGTAACCGAAATTTTTACACGTCCCTCATCGTACCGCAAACAGACGAAATTTTCCTATTCGCTGGCAAACCGCAGCTACCGGAACCGCATTATGTTCACCTATTCGTCGGGCGAAATGACAAACGGCTGGTCGGTAGTGGCATCGGGCTCGCGCCGCTGGGCTAACGAAGGATACGTAGAAGGTACATTCTACGACGCCTGGGCATATTTCTTGGGTGTAGAAAAAAGAATTAACAAGGTTCACAGTTTGTCTCTTACGGTTTTCGGTTCACCGACAAAACGCGGACGTTCGGGAATTGCCGTACAAGAAGCCTACGATTTGAGCGGGAATAATTATTACAACCCTTACTGGGGTTATCAAAACGGCGAAAAACGTAACTCAAGGGTTGCCAATTACCACCAACCCATGATTACACTTACTCATTATTGCAACATTTCGGAAAATACCAAAGCCCAGGGTTCAATATCGTACTGGTTCGGCAGAGGAGGCTCCACGGCACTAAACTGGGTGGAAGCAGGCGACCCCCGTCCCGACTATTATCGCAATTTGCCAAGCTACTGGCAATTGATAGGCAACGACGAAAAAGCCCGCTTTTATCAAAATCAATGGTTAAACAATGAAAGTTTTCGCCAAATCAATTGGGACCATATGTATTTTGCAAACAGCAAATACCTTTTCACGGTAAACGATGTTGAAGGTATTGAAGGAAACGATGTTACAGGTTACCGCTCAAAATATATCCTGGAAGACCGCAGAAACGACAAAAATCAAATTCTTGCCAATTGGCATGTAAACAGTGTAATTAACGATTACCTCACCGTTGCGGGAGGATTGAACCTGAGTTGGTACAAAGGTCACCGTTTTAAAACAATAAACGACCTTTTGGGCGGCGAATACTGGCTCGATATCGACAAATATGCCGACGGCGACCCCTTCATTTTCCCCCTTTCGGCTCAAAGCGACTTGAACCACCCCAACCGCATTGTTAAAGAGGGCGACATTTTCGGATACGATTATGTGGCAAACATCAATACTCAAGAGATGTTCGGCGAAGCCGATTTCTCTTTCAGAAAAATAGATTTTTACGCAGGATTGCAACTCTCTCATACAACTTTCTGGAGAACGGGAAACATGAAAAACGGACACTTCCCCAACCATTCGTATGGCGACAGCGATAAAAACAATTTCTTCAATTGGGGTTTGAAAAGCGGCATCACATACAAAATAAACGGACGAAACTATATTGTTGCAAACGGTTTGTATATGACACGCGCACCCTATTTCCGCAATTCTTACATTTCGGCACGCACACGCGACTTTACGGTCGACAATTTGCAAAGCGAAAACATCTATTCGGGCGACATCAGCTACATGTTGCGCACTCCTGCCGTAAAAGCACGATTAACACTTTATTACACACAATTTCAAAATCAAACGTGGTCGAGAAGTTTTTACCACGAAGATTTAAACACCTTTGTAAATTACACAATGACGGGGGTTGACAAATTGAACACCGGCGCCGAACTTGGTATTGAAGCCAATATAACACCCACAATATCGGTTTCGGCTGTCGGCGGCCGGGGCCAATTTATTTTCAACTCAAGACCGGTGGCTACCGTCTCGCGCGATAACGACGCCGCAATAATGGACACCGACAGAAAAATTTATTTGAAAAATTATTATGTCGGCGGTATGCCACAAACCATCGGATCGTTAGGAATTAAATACAACGCCCCCACATATTGGTTTGTCGGTATTAACGGAAACTATTTCGGTGATGCTTATCTGGAACCAAATCCCGACAGACGTACGCAAGAAGCTATAAACGGACTGTTCGGCGACGATTACAGGGTAAAACAATTGTTGGAACAAGAACAACTCCCCTCCGCCATGACCGTTGATCTTTTCGGAGGAAAATCGTGGAGAGTAAACCACCAATATTATATAGGGTTTACACTTAGTGTCAGCAACCTGCTTAACAACACAAGCTATGCCATGTCGGGGTACGAACAATACCGTTACGACGTACAGGCTATCAATAAATTTGCTCCCAAATATTCATATTTGTACGGACGCAATTTCTTTCTAAATATTTACATAAGAATGTAAAAAAATGAAGTTTTCACTTTACCAAAAAGAATTAACGATTATAACAAAAACAAATAATATATTAAAAATGAAAAAATTAGCATTATTATTAACGGGTGGCATATTGTTGTTTTTTGCCTCCTGCGTAAAACAAGATTTCGACAAACCTCCCGTTGGGGAACTGCCGGTAGGCGACGTATATACCATAGCTCAACTGCGCCAAATGTATGCCGACTCGGGAGCATATCAATTCGATAAAGATGCTTCGGTATATGCCACGGTTACCATGGACGAAAGTTCGGGAAATATTTACAAAAGCGCTTACATACAAGATGCCGGCGATGCGGTAAACCTGCACTTTAATGCCACCGGAGGACTCCGTGTCGGCGACTCCATCAGGGTTTACCTCAAAGGGGTTATCTTGTCGGAATACAAAGGAATGTTTCAACTGGATAACGTTCGAAACGATTCGAGCATTGTTATTCTCGCCACACAACATTACGTTAAACCCATTGAGGTTACAATACCCGACCTTTTGTCCGGCGAATATCAGGCCAGACTCATCAAGCTGACAAATGTTCAATTTGCAATACAAGATGTGGGAAAAACTTGGGCCGAAGAGAATAATGCGGCAAACCGTACACTTGAGGATTGCAACAACAACCAAATAGACGTAAGAACCAGCAGCTATGCAAGTTTTGCCATGTTTCCGCTTCCCGACAGCAACGGTACATTTATCGCCATAGCCGGAAGCTATAACGGAAACGCACAGTTGTACGTACGTACACCCGCCGAACTCGATATGCACAACGAACGTTGCAACAACGGGGGCGACGGTGTTACATCGTTAAATATCGATTTTTCAGACCAAAACAACTACGACCCCATAACCATAGAGGGTTGGATAAACATGAACACCATTGGCGGACGTACATGGCAAGCCAAAGAGTACAACAACAACATTTATGCACAAGCAACATCGTACGGCTCGGAAGAGGAGAACGAAATTTGGCTTATTACACCTAAAATAAATTTGTCGGCAATGAATAATCCTGAATTTATTTTTGATGTGGCATGCGCATATTGGAAACACGACGGGCTTGAAGTCCTCATTTCAACCGACTTTAACGGTGCAAATATTGAAAGCGCCACCTGGACACCTCTTGATTGCAATATTCCGGGACAAGGCTCCAACAACTACGAATTTGTAAGTTCGGGAACCATTGACTTGTCATCTTTTTCGGGAGCATCGGGTTTTGCCTATATAGCTTTTAAATACCACGGAGATGCAAATGCCGGAAACACAACCTCTTACCAAATAGACAATATAGTATTGAGCGATAATTAAATTTTTTTCACTCTTAATTGTCATCAAAAGAGTTTACAAGAAAATAAAAAGCCGTCCAATATTTGAATGGACGGCTTTTTAGCTTATGGAAAAACGGTTCTCTATTTTAAATCTTTTTTCACAAGATAGAAATCTATTTTTTCGTCGTAATCTCCGTCAATGCGCTCCTGCATTTGGTTTAAATCAACGGGAGGCGGAACTATTACACGGTCGCCTCTCTTCCAGTCGAGCGGCAGAGCAACGCCGTGTTTGTCCGAAACTTGCAATGCTTCCAAAACACGCAATATCTCATCCATGTTTCTGCCCACATTTAAAGGATAATACATTATCAACCTGATTTTCTTTCCGGGATCGATAAAAAACACCGCACGTACGGCAGCTGTCTCACTCTCGTTGGGCTGAAGCATACCGTAAAGTTTCGACACCTTCGTGTCGATATCGGCAATGATGGGAAAGTCGAAAAACACACCCGTATTGTTGCGCACATTGTTTACCCATGCCAGGTGCGCATGAATACTGTCGATACTTAAACCCATAAGTTCCGTGTTCAATGCTTCAAACTCGGCTTTGCGACGTGCAAAACCACTCATCTCGGTTGTACATACGGGAGTGAAATCGGCAGGATGCGAAAACAATACAATCCATTTGTCTTTTGCATACTCCGAAAATTTTATTTTCCCTTTTGTGGTAACGGCTTCGAAATCGGGAGCCGTATCGCCTATACGAGGCATAACATTGTTTACTAATTCTTGTTCCATTTTACTGTTATTTTTTTCGATTAAACATTTTTTTATTTCTCTTTTGCAAAGAACGGCTAAAAAGCATCATTTGTCAAATCGAATGTTTTTATATTGTAATAGATTTTATCTATATTTGCAGAATGATTACCATAACACAATTACAATATGTTGTTGCAGTGGACACATACCGCCATTTTGCCACTGCCGCCGAAAAAAGTTTTGTAACCCAGCCTACATTAAGCATGCAAATAAAAAAACTGGAAGAACACCTCGGTGTAATTTTGTTTGACAGGAGCAAGCAACCTGTAATACCAACCGAAGCGGGTATAAAAATAATAGAGCAGGCGAGACTGGTTTTACAGGAGACAAAGAAGATTAACCTTTTAGCAAACGAAGTAAAGGAACAGTTGAGCGGCGAGTTGCGCATAGGCATAATACCTACGATAGCTCCATATCTGTTACCGCTTTTTGCAGGAGGATACAAAAGGGCAAATCCATTGGTACAAGTCAAGGTTCAGGAGGTTATAACCGAACAGATTGAAGAGATGCTAACAAAAGACCTTATTGATGCGGGCATACTTGTCACACCTTTACACAACAAAAACATCATTGAACAACCGCTATATTATGAGGAGATGATGATATATTCGCACAAAACACATCCGTTGGTAACAAAGCCTGTAATTAAGATAAAAGACATAGCCACTCCCGAAATTTGGTTATTGAGCGATGGTCATTGTTTCAGGCATCAGGTGGTAAACCTGTGTGATCTTCACGATTTGGAAACCGACAAACTGCCGTTCGATTTTGAAGGTGGCTCATTGGACACTCTGATGAAGATAATAGATCGCGAAGGCGGGTTTACCTTA
This sequence comes from uncultured Lentimicrobiaceae bacterium, assembly GCA_964549335.1. Lineage (GTDB taxonomy): Bacteria > Bacteroidota > Bacteroidia > Bacteroidales > F082 > Sulfidibacterium. The sequence goes on from CAZJUQ010000051.1 coordinate 24,112, forward strand.
ATACCCGAATTGGCAGGTATGGAGGTAAAAGAAGAGAATGCCGCACAGGTACGACGATTTTCAAATATTGTTCCTTTGCGCGAGGTTAGTTTGGTATATACAAGGCGTTATGCAAAAACCCGAATGATAGATACCCTTGCCGCAAGCATCCGAAAAGCGGTACCCGCAAAAATGCTTTCGAAAGAGAGGGGTACCGTTGTCGAATGGCGTTAAATAGTATTTTCCACGTTCCACACAAATGCTCTCAATCCGTGTTCTTCTGCTTCGGCATTCAGGGTTTTTAGTTTGTCGAGCAACGGTTCTGCTTTTCCGTCTTCGACAATACACAGGTGAACATTGTTCAGTTCGGGCCAGGTATGAGTGCCCATGTGAGGCTCGCCGGTATGCGAGCCTCTTCCGTGCACTTCTGTCCATTGTGTAAAGCCCCTTATTTTCAAAGAGTCGATTATTTCGTTCACCCTGTCGGTTAATGCTTGATTATATGAAATAAATACTGCTTTCATCTTATTAAATATTAAAATTGGCTATTACCTTCGATTTTCTTTTTCTTCCTTTTTTCTCTCTGACGGCCCCGAAAATCGCATAAATTGTGGGGATAAGTATCAACGTAATGAGTGTTGAGAATAACAGTCCTCCTATTATGGCTATGCCCATGGGCTGCCATGTTTCGGAACCTTCGCCGCCCGGAATGGCGAGCGGAACCATGGCAAGAAGTGTTGTAAGAGTGGTCATCAAAATAGGTCTCAACCTTGACCTTCCCGCTTTTACAACAGCCTCTTTAAGGGGCATTCCCCTGTCGTGCATCAAATTGGTAAAATCGACCAGAACGATACCGTTTTTTACCACAATGCCAATGAGCATAATTGCACCTATCAACGAAATAACATTCAAAGTTGTATTGGTAATAAAGAGCGCCAGGAAAACCCCCGTAAAAGCAAAAGGTATTGAAAACATGATGATAAAAGGTTCTGACAACGACTCGAATTGCGAAGCCATAACAATATAAACCAGTAAAACGACCAAAATGCCGAGGAGAGCCAAATCGCCGAAGCTGTCACGCATATCTTCGGCGCTGCCGCCAATTTCGATGGTAACGCCGTCGGGGATATCCATTTTATTTATTACATTTTTCATTGCCGACACTACCGAACCGAGGTCGGAACCCGAAATTAACGACGATACCGTTACAAGACGTTCTTTATCTTCCCTGTCGATTTTCGGTTGCGAATAAAACTGCTTTATTTTACCTATCTCTTTAAGTTTTACAAATTTTCCCGACGGCGTTTTAACGGTAACATTTTCTATATCGGTGGTTGACTCTCTGTATTTTTCGGCATATCTCACCAAAACGTCATACTCCTTACCGTTTTCTTTGTATTTTGTTGCGGTCAAACCCGTTATTCTGTTGCGCAGTGCCGTAGCCACCATAGCGGTATTCAATCCGAACGAGGTCATTTTTTCCTGGTCGAGAACAAATTGCAATTCGGGTCGTTCTTTGTCGCGGCTTATGAGTACGTCGCGGGCTCCCGGTTGTTTTTTCAATGCTTCGGCAAGTTTTTCGGCAACAATATCGGTTTTGTCGAAATCGAAACCGAAAACTTTCAACTCCAGTTTACTTCCGCCTCCCATACCCATTGAAGCCATTCTCCTGGTATTTCCGGGGTCAACATCAAAGGTCTCTATTTCGGCAAATTTTTTAAGGTCTTCGCGCATTAGGTCGGCAATTTGAAACATATCCCTCGAACGTTGACTTTTGGGAGTTAATTGCATGTTGAAAGTAATGATATAATTGCCCGTTTCGAAAAATATTGCCGAAAGGCTGTTTTCGTCTCCCGCGCCCGTACTTGTCGAAATAAATCTTAATTCCGGATATTTATGGCTCCACAACGATTGAATACTATCGGCAAGTTTTGAGCTCTCTTCCATATTAACGCCTTGTGCCAGTTTTATTTGAGCACCCATTTCGTTGTTATCGGAAGCGGGCATAAATTCGGTTCCTACCTGTCCCACCAAAAATATTGACGAAACAAATATCAATAGGGCACCGGCTATTATTTTTATCTTATTGTTTACCGCATAGCGAAGCGATTTTTCATAAATATTATCAAGCCAATTCAAAATATTTTGTGAGAAGTAATAAAGTTTTCCTCCGATTTTTTTTCTGTCGGGCAACTTGTCGGTAAGCAGTTTGGACGACAATGTAGGCGTAAGCGTAAGCGCCACCACCACCGACGAAGCTATGGTAATGGTAACTATCCAGCCCAGAGGTCTGAACAAAATTCCCGTCATTCCACCGACCATTGTTAAGGGGAAAAACACGGCTATAACCGTCAGTGTGGAAGCCATAACGGCAGTACTTACCTCGTTGGTTCCGTAAATGGCTGCCTCGCGCGGATAGCTGCCCCTTTCTATTTTTTTCGTTATGTTTTCGAGCACAACAATAGAGTCGTCAACTACCATACCTATGGCTATTGCCAACGATGAAAGGGTTATTATGTTGATGGTGTTTCCGGTAACCATCATGTAAATAAAACTTACTATTAAAGATATGGGAATGGATAGTGCCACAATAAAGGTAGCCCTCCACCGCCCGAGAAAAAAGAGCACTACGAGAACAACAAACAACAAAGCGTATAAAATAGTCTCCGAAAGGTTGTTTATGGAAGCTTTGGTATATTCCGAAGTATCCATAAAAACATCGAGTTTTATGTCGGGAGGCAGGTTTTTGGTAAGCCGCGGCAACTCTTTTTTTATCTTGTCAACAACGGTAACGGTATTTGCATCCGACTGTTTTTGAATCATAATACGCACACCCGTTTTGCCGTTTATTTTTTCGATAATATCGAGTTTTTTCAAGCTGTCGGTTACTGTTGCAACATCTCTGAGACGTACTGTTTTGCCGTTAAAATTGCTGATAATAAGGTTTTTTATCTCATCGCTATTATCAAATTCGCCTTCCACCCTCAGGTTCAGGTTTGCTTTTCCCATTTCCAGTTTTCCCGAGGGCAGGTTCATGTTGTTAGCCGCCAAAACCTGTCCCAGTTGTTCCACGGTAAGGTTGTATGCGTCCAATTTTCGCGGGTCAACATCAACCATAACGGCACGTACCGGAGCACCGATAACGAGTATGTTTCCCACACCGTCAATTCTGTTTAGCGGTTTAACAAGATTATCGTCAAGAATATCTTTAAGAGCGGGATAACTTTCGTCGGCTGTTGCCGAAAGCATCATTACAGGCATCATGCTTGTACTCATTTTGAATATTGTGGGGTCTTCAACATCATCGGGCAGACGCCGTTCTGCCAAACCCAAAGCATCCCTCACTTCGTTTGTGGCTTCGTCCAGGTTTGTACCCCACTCGTATTCGAGAGTAATTATCGAAACATTATCTTTCGATTTGGACGTAATCTTTTTCAGGTTCGAAAGGGCACCGAAACCGTCTTCCAAAACCCGGGTGACGTTTTCTTCAATATCGGCGGCATTGGCTCCGCGGTAAAACGTAAATACCGTTATGTACGGAGGGTCCATTCTCGGGAAAAAATCTACCGCCAGGCGGGTATATGAATACATTCCCAGGATAACCACACCTATAAATATCATTATGGTGGTTACCGGTTTTTTTACCGAACTGCTGTAAATACTCATAATAGCTCTTTTTTTAGTTAATTACCTTAACGGGACTTTTGTCCATCAATTTGTTTTGCCCTGCAACCACAAGTTTATCACCGGGTTTCAGTCCGCTTGTTATTTCGGTTTTATCGTCGAAAACCTGTCCCGTTTTTATCAAAATCCGTTTTGCAATACCTTTTTCAATGACAAATACGTATTTGTCGTTTGTACCTGTCTGTTTAATAACGGCAATTGTAGGGATAAGGATTGCCGAGTCGCTTCCCAATGTCAAATTTATTTTCGAGAACATTCCCGGCCGGAGTTTTAAGTCTTCGTTATCCACTTTAACCTCCACGGTAACGGTTTTTGTTGCCGGATCAACGGTAGGGTATATTTTATAAATTTCGCCCGAAAATTTTATTCCGGGGTAAATATCGCTGGTAACCGCGGTTTTCATTTTTTCGGAAAGCAGGGGGTAGTAACTTGCCGACACACCGAAAACGGCTTTCAGCTTATCTATTTTCACTATGGAAACCAAGGCCGGTTTTCCCACTTTGGTATTTGGTGCTCCCGTGAAATTTTCTTTGTCTTCGAAAAATTTTCCCGAAATAATGCCGCTGAACGGAGCTTTAAGATTTGTATTGTCAAGCAGAAAATTGTAGCTTACCAAAGCCGCTTCGTATGCCGCTTTTACCTGGTCGTATTGTTGTGCCGAAACGGTGTTTGTCTTTTTAAGCGTTTCCAACCTTTTGTAATTTGTCTCGAGGTTAAGCAGGTTTATACGTGCCGATTCCAAATTTGTACGGTTCATTTCGGCAATAACATCGCCCTTTTTCACATTATCGCCAACCTCAACATAAATTTTCTCGATTTTTCCGGGCGACGAGGGGGCAAGGTAAACCTCTTTGAACGGTATTAACGAGGCGGTATATTCAATTGTTCTTATTACGGGTTTGCGATTAACCGTCAGTGTTTCAACCGCTGTTTTTTCGCCGGTTTTTACCGTAACGGTTTTATTCTCCGCGGATTTTTTCGACGAACATGAAGTTGCCGCCGTTAATAATCCCATTAGTGTTGCTATCAGAATAATTTTAATATTTTTCATTTTTACAGGTTTTTTATTGATTTGTATTTTACAGGTTATTATTCAATTTTCTTAATGCCAGTTGTGCTTGTAACAGTTTCATCTTTGTGGTTACAAAATCTATTTCGGCTTTTAAATAATCGTTGTTGGCACTCGTAAGGTCAAGGCTCGAAACCAATCCTTGTTGAAACTTCAGGTTCATTTGATCGAGAACGTTTTTTGCTATTTTGACATTTTCTTTTTGACTTAAATATTGTTCTACAAGGTTGTTGTAGTTATATCTGAGTTGTTTTTCCTGAAGAGTAAGCCTGTCGGTCAAAAGGGCTTTTGTGTTTTCGTTTATGTTCAAATCTATTTTTGCCTGATTGAGTTTTGCCTTGCGGTCGCCGCTCGAAAATATCGGTACGCTAAGTTTTACGCCAAGTATATGCTCGGGCGACATGTCGAATTTTGGCTTTATCAACTTTTTTGTATAAGAGTAAAATCCCACAAGTGTAGGTAAATAGTTCGATTTTGCCATGTCAATATTTTTTTTGGCCATTTCGCCCTGAATTGACAAAAGACGGTAATCCACATTGTTCTGAATTTTAAACGGACTCGACAGGTCTATATTCAGACGGGCTTCCACCTTGGCGAGATTATCGGAGAGTTTTAGCGGTTGATTGCCCGGCAAGCCCAAATTGAAACGCAACAGGTTATAGGCAAGTTCAAGGTTCCTCTCCGCCGATTTTACGGCATTATCAACCGAGGTTACCATTACCGAAAGTTTTTCGGCATCGGTCTGCTCTATCAACCCGGCTTTAGCCATATTTTCGGTTTGATTGTATATTATTTCGGCATTCTTTTTATTTTCTCTCAACGTTTGCAATATTTGCTTACTGGCAAGAATGGTAAAATACGACTGTATGGTCTGTTCTTTTACATCGAGCTCGTCTTTTTGGTATTTTTCTTCCGACATCTTTTTTGCCAATTTCGCAAGTTTAAGCCCCACCCAATAATTGCCGCTAAACAATAATTGGTTTACTCCGGCTTTGAGACTGCTTGTCGGATTAAATTCAATAACGGCGGGAGGAGCATGAGGGTTTATCTCCAACGATGCCGTAGCTCCCAAAAAATTGTTGTAATCCATCGATGCATCAACCTGAGGCAAACCCTTGGCAACAGTCTCTTTGTACTGCTGCTGCGTCTTGTCAATGGCATACTTTGAGTTGACAAGTGTTTTGTTGTGCTGCAAAGCATAACTCACGGCACTGTCTAACGACAACACCAAAGTGTCTTGTGCCTGAACGGGTAGCATTATCATATAAAGCAACCCGGCAATCAATAATTTTAAAACCTTTTTCATTTTTTATCTTTTTTTGTTCGTTTATTGCGATTTTTCAACCCGGAAAACTTTTTTGTTTTTTAAAGTTTTCCCGATGGCAAAAAAAATTATTCGTGATGCTTGTTAATAATTTGCAACCCCTTTTCGGTGGCAATGCCACGTATAAAATTGATTGCGATATTTTCGAAAACTTCCGATTTCGAATATTTGTCCGAAGGGAAAATATCTTCATTTCCCATTATTCTGAATTGCTCTTTCAGAAGTATGGAAACAATATCATCGTTAACATCTTTTCTGATGTATCCCTGTTTCTTACCCTCTTGAATATAACGCCTGATAAAATCGTTGCTTTTGTGTTCGTGTTGCCTGCCCATTTTTCTGAAAACCGCCGAATGATACTTTTTGGCATCTCGGAAAAAGAGCGGACTTACCGAGTTCATAGCCGCTACATTCCTTTTTATATGCTCCAAAAATGCCTCGATAAGATTATCCGACCGCTCCAAAATTTGACGGTTGGCAATCTCTTCTTTGTTCATTTGGTACGCAATACAACTTTCCAATAAGTTGTCTTTATCTTTGAAATGTTCGTAAATGGTACGTTTCGAAATACCGAGATATTCCGCAATTGTATCCATTGTTACCGCTTTTATACCGTAACGGATAAATAAATTTAACGATTCGGTAATGATTCTCTCCTTTGTATCCATCTCTGTTGTTATTTGCGTTGCAAATATAGAAAACTTTTAAAAACAAAATAGTTTTCTTAGTATTTTTTTTAAAGAAATTGTTTTTATCTGCAAAAAAACGTTCTGCAAGCACAATAAAAGCATATTGGTTAGGGATTTATGAAACAACACGCGATATGCCGTGACGCCGTTACGAAAATCGCCAATGCAAAAGAAAAAATCATTTATTTTGTGCCGAAGCTAAAAATATTGTTTGACCGGGTATTGGAAACAGGCAAATTAAAATTTCAGCTATGTCGTTACTAATAATAGACAATTACGATTCGTTTACTTACAATTTGGTTCAACTTGTTGAAGACAATGGTATTAACAACTACATAATACTGAAAAACGACGAGCTTGACGCCATTGGCAAAGATGATTTTCAGAGGGTAATAATTTCACCGGGGCCCGGTGTTGCTTCGGAAGCCGGAATGTTGGGGCGGTTTATCAAAACCTTTTATGTGGAGAAATCTTTTCTTGGCATTTGCCTGGGGTTTGAAGCTTTGGGAGAGTTTTTCGGTGCCGTGTTAAAACAACTGGATAAACCGTTACACGGTTATCGAAACACGGGAAAAGTATTAACAGGCGGAGGAATTTTTAAAGGCTTGCCGTCAACTTTTAACATAGGGCATTATCACTCGTGGTATTTCGACAAAAGAAGTTTTCCCTCCGTTTTAACCGTTGACATGGAAGACGAAAACGGGCTTATTATGGCTTTTCATCACAATAAACACTCCATTTACGGGGTTCAGTTTCATCCCGAATCGATAATGACGGAATTCGGGAAAATCATTATTGGCAATTGGTTGTCGTTATAGAGTTTTTCTTTTCTCTTTCAATTTTTTCACAAGCAATTTGAACTCCTTTTTATCGAAAAAGGGATGAAAACTTTTGTTTTTTTCCAAACGCCACGGTTCGTCAAAACCCTTTTCCACGGCTATTTTCAAGGTGGGGATAACTTTTGCCGGATAACCTCTTGTGGCATAATATTCAGCTTTCATAAAATAAACTTCGGGATTATCGGGATTTGAAATTCCGTAAATAAGCAAATATTTTGCAAGTTCGCCGTAATCGTGGTCTCCGGCAGCACGTTTTGCATAAATATATGATACCAAACCCAAATAGTTCAAAAGGCGTTTATACATAAGTCTCTCTTCTGCGTTTTTCGATTTCACAACACCTTTTTTCAAGGACGAGAGTTCATTTTTCCACCAAATACTGTCTTTTACGTACAAGGCACGCAACAATCGCTGTTGATTTTTTTGCTCTTTGTTAAAAAGCAGTTGTTCGTTGTATATCTCTTTTTTCAGCAACGGATTGTTTTCCGTTTCCGAAAGCACGGTTTTACAATTTTTCAAATCGTAAAGCCCCTTCAAAAAGGTTTCCGTCTCTTTACACAACGAATGTGCCTGCAGTAATTTTTTATTTTTTAACAGGCTGTCTATTTCTCTTTTTTCATTTTTATAAAAATCCGAAACAAGATTTGCATTTTTTGCGGCGGAACCTCTTTGCATGGCGTTCAATTGCAGGAGGGTAAAAGCTTTGTTCATGGTTTTTTCGGGGGGCCAATCGTGGTTGCCGTCAAAAACGAGGAGTGAATTGGTTACGTTCAAGGCATCAAGGCGGCTCTTTACCGATTTCATTTCCAGATAATTAAAATCGGAGTTACCAACAATGCCGATAAAGGTGAAATTAGCTCCGGGTTTAACATTTTCTTGCGGAAAGCCGGCAGCACAAGCAATAGTCCCGGCTATACCCTTATTGTTCAGGGCAATACCCGAAGCTATACGGGCACCTCCCGAAAATCCCGAAACGTAAATTCGTGCAGGGTCAAATGGGGTACGCCTCTCCACATCCTCCATAAAGTTGTAGATTATCTTATTCCGTTCGGTATTCGACATTCCGTTTTTCGAGTTGTTGCTTCCCGCCAAAATAAAACCGTATTTACGGGCAAGCGAACGGTATTTTTTTACAGGCAAACTACCCCGTGCATGTGCATCGAAAAAAAAGACAACCGGTAATGCTCCATTATCCCTTGAAACACCGGGTATGTAAACCGAATATGAGTATGCCGTATCTTTTACTGTTTTTACATCATTGTACAAAGTGTCTTTTTGCAAAGGGAGATAATTAATGCCACCGTTTCCGGCAATTCTCTTTTTCTTTGTGTTTTCGCCGCATCCGCCCGCAACAAACAAAAGAGCAATAAAAAGAAAGAAAAGTCTCTCCGTTTTTTTCATCAGTTTACCATTTTCCAATTGTTCAATAACGATACACCTTTTTTAATATACAAAGCAATGCCTGCCGTCCGATTATCAAACATGTTTTTTCAAAACCTGTTTCAAATTTACCTTGTTTAAAAAGGTTACATATTAATTCTTAACTTTGCAATTGCAAAAAATGTTTTATGCAATCATTTTTCAAAAATACAATTTATAACAAAACATTTATAATTATTGTTGTTTCGCTGTCGATATTACAAGGATGCGGAATATATTCGTTTACAGGTGCCAGCATTCCGCCCGGAGCCAAAACAATATCGGTTGAATATTTTCCCAACAAGGCACAACTTGTAGAGCCTTTGTTGAGCCCGGTTTTTACAAATACTTTGCGCGACCAATTCAGCAGCCAAACCAATTTGACCATGGTTGAAAAAAAGGGCGATTTGGATATTCAAGGCGAAATAGTTGATTATAAAATTTCGCCGGTAGCCATACAACACGACCAAACCGCCGCCATGAACCGCCTCACAATTACCGTAAACGTACGTTTTACAAACCGTTTTGAACCCGACAAAGATTTCGAAACAAAATTTACACAATTTATCGATTATCTCTCCACCGAAGATTTCAATTCGATAAAAGCACAACTTATCGAACAAATTACAAAAGATTTGTCCGATAATATTTTCAACAAAGCTGTTGTTAACTGGTAACCTTAAAACAGAAAAAGCGATGAATAAGGAACAATTTACACAATGTTTGCACTCGCCCGAAAAACTTAAAAACACAGACCTTGCCGATTTGACAATGATGGTAAACGATTTTCCGTATTGCTCGACACTGAGGATATTGAAAACCGTAAAACTCTTTCTTGATAAAAATGTTTTGTTCGAGTCGGAACTAAAAACAACGGCAATATATGCGGGAAGCCGTAAAATTTTAAAACGCCACATCGACCGCATGAGTGACGAAAAAATGAGAATTGTATTACCCGACGAAGTAAATACCGGAACCGTATCTACGGACAAAAAAGAAGAAACATCAACCGAAAAGAGACCCGGAACAAAAAAATCACCGGAACAAAAAAATCAATCGGAAACGAAAGAAACGGTCGTGGAAAAGACCGGAAAAGAGAAAAAAGAGCAAGTTAACCGGCCGGCAACAAAACCCGATGAGAAAACAGATAAAGAGGTGTTGAAAAAACCCGTATCAGGCAAAAAACTTTCGCTCGAAGAGCTAAAAAAAATCGTTGAAGACCGCATTCGCGAAATAGAAAAAGAGAAAAACAAAAAGACCGAAAAACAGGACGAAAAAGTTAAAAAATTCAAAACAACGGATGAGATTATAGACAATTTCATCAAAAACAACCCCTCCATATCAAGACCCAAAGTTTCGTTTTTCGACCCCATGGAATCGGCAAAGGAGAGTGTTGTTGACAAAGAAAATATTGTAAGCGAAACACTTGCGAAGATTTACATGGATCAGGGACATTATCAAAAAGCGATAAATATTTTTAAAAAATTAAGTTTGAAATATCCGGAAAAAAGTAGTTACTTTGCAGCCCTTATTGAAAAGGCAAAAAAAAGTTTGGAAAATTAAAATTTTAGAGCAATGTATATTTTCATTTCAATACTTATTTTGATTGTAAGTATCTTGTTAGGACTTATTGTTTTGGTACAAAACCCCAAGGGCGGCGGACTGGCTGCCAACTTCAGCGGAGGCACACAATTTATGGGCGCACGACAAACTGCCGATTTTCTTGAAAAAGCCAGTTGGACACTGGCAGTGGCACTTTTGGTGTTGAGCCTTACGGCAACCATGATAATTCCGCGGGCTACCGCCGAAGCAAAACCCGAAACCGAACTCAAAGATGTTCAGGAAACACAAACCCCGGCACCAATAGATTTTCAAGCGCCGCCGGCAAATGCAAACGGCAAACAGCAACAGGATAATCAAAACGGTAAATAGAGAATATCCCGTTTATATAAAAAATTTAAAATGTCAGAATGTCATAGATGTTCTGACATTTTTTTTTGTGATTGGTTTGGCACAAAATATGACAAGCCAACTGCACGTTTGAGTGTTTTAAAAAAGTAAGAATATGAAAAAACTTAATATTAAACCTTTGGGAGACAGGGTAGTTATTGAACCCGCGCCTGCCGAAGAAAAAACGGCAAGCGGAATTATCATCCCCGATACAGCCAAAGAAAAACCCCAAAAAGGTACTGTAGTAGCCGTTCCTGACAAAACCGGCGATAACGACATCGTTGTTAAAGTCGGCGACACCGTTTTGTACGGTAAATATTCGGGAACCGAAATCAGTATCGACGATAAAGATTATCTGATTATGAACCAATCGGATATACTGGCTGTTATTTAATAAAAATGAAAATTAGTATAAACAAATAAAAAATTTAAAAAAATGGCAAAAGACATTTTATTCGATTTAGAAGCAAGAAACGGACTTAAAAAAGGTGTTGACGCATTGTCGGACGCTGTAAAAGTAACTTTAGGACCAAAAGGAAGAAACGTAATTATTGAAAAATCGTTCGGTGCGCCGCAAGTTACCAAAGACGGTGTTACCGTGGCAAAAGAGATAGAGCTTACCGAACCTATCGAAAACATGGGTGCTCAAATGGTTAAAGAGGTAGCCTCGAAAACCAATGATATAGCAGGTGACGGAACAACTACCGCTACCGTTTTGGCACAATCGATAGTCACTACGGGGCTTAAAAACGTTGCGGCAGGTGCCAATCCCATGGACTTGAAACGAGGTATCGATAAAGCCGTTGTAAAAGTTGTTGAATCGCTCAAAAAACAAACCAAAGAAATCGGTAACAGCAACGAAAAAATTGAACAGGTTGCTGCCATTTCGGCTAACAACGACCACACAATAGGTAAGCTTATAGCAGAGGCAATGGGCAAGGTGAAAAAAGAGGGTGTTATCACCATTGAAGAGGCAAAAGGTATCGAAACTTACGTGGATGTTGTTGAAGGAATGCAATTCGACCGCGGATATATTTCGCCTTATTTCGTTACCGATACCGAAAAAATGGAAGCCGTTTACGAAAATCCTTTCATCTTGATTTACGACAAGAAAATTTCGGTAATGAAGGATTTGCTTCCCATACTTGAAAAAGCAGCCCAAAGCGGCAAGCCTTTGCTTATCATTGCCGAAGATATCGAAGGCGAAGCTCTTGCCACCTTGGTGGTTAACCGCTTGCGTGGTTCTTTGAAAGTTGTTGCCGTTAAAGCACCGGGATTTGGCGACCGCAGAAAAGAGATGCTCGAAGATATTGCCATTCTTACAGGCGGTACCGTTATCTCAGAAGAAAAAGGCTACAAACTCGAAGATGCAACCCTCGATATGTTGGGCGAAGCAGAAAAGGTTACCATAGACAAAGAAAACACCACTATTGTCAGCGGTAAAGGTGCCAAAGAGAACATCGATGCACGTGTAAATCAAATTAAAGCACAAATAGAGACCACCACTTCCGATTACGACAAAGAAAAATTGCAAGAACGTCTTGCAAAATTGGCAGGCGGCGTTGCCGTTATCTATGTAGGTGCAGCCAGCGAAGTGGAAATGAAAGAGAAAAAAGACCGCTTTGAAGACGCACTTGCAGCAACACGTGCCGCTATCGAAGAGGGAATTATCCCCGGTGGTGGTGTGGCATTTATCCGTGCTATCGACGACCTCGAAGATCTGAAAGGCGAAAACGAAGACGAAAACACGGGTATTTCAATAATTAAACGTGCCCTCGAAGAGCCTCTCCGTCAAATTGTCGAAAATGCAGGACGCGAAGGTTCCGTTGTTGTAAACAAAGTTAAAGAGGGTAAAGACGACTTCGGATTTAACGCACGTACCGAAGTTTACGAAAATCTTTTTGCCGCAGGTGTTATCGATCCTACAAAAGTAACCCGTGTAGCTCTCGAAAACGCCGCTTCCATAGCCGGCATGTTGTTAACCACCGAATGTGTTTTGAGTGAACATAAAGAGGAAAATCCCGCTCCCGCAGCAGGTGGTGGAATGCCTCCCATGGGTGGCGGAATGCCGGGAATGATGTAAAAAAATATTCTTATTTTTTTTAAAACCGTTAAAAGGAGACTGTCGTTTTTTAAACAGTCTCCTTTTTTATTAGGTTTTCACTTATTCAACGGGTTTCAAATACAAAGTACTACCCTTTTTCAAATCGCTTTTTCGCATTATTTGCCTGCGGTATTCACCCTTTACAAACATCTGTGATTGGTCGGCATAGTGAGGGCTCATTATATTTCCCGATTGCCCGGTGGGAATTATGGAAAGAGCATTATAAGTGTCTGAAAAATCGATGATAAACCGCAAAGCGGGTCCCGAAAGAACCGGATAAATTCCGTTTTCGTTATAATTTATCGCCTCTTTGTCTATTACCTCATTTGTTCCGTGCATGGGAAACGGGCCCACATTGAAATATTTATCGAAAGGTTTTTTACGTCCTATGGGATGAATATGTGTTAATTGATGAACCCTGCCCCACTTCCATTGCGATATATCGTTCCCCAGCTGGTTTTTCAGTGCCACCGAGGTTTCCGAAAATGCACGGTTGAAAATATCGGAACGGCTCTCTTTAGTTTTTGTGTTAACATTATCCCACCATACCGAACTGTCGTTGGTGAACAACCGTTCGATGGAACTCCTCATAATGTTCGACGAAACCAATTTGTTAAAATCGTCGTTACCGGTTTCGTCGAGCATGGCATCGCGCAAAATAAAATATAGCAGTTGGGTATAAATTACAGCTCCGGTGCTTGCCGTATCGTAATTACCGTTCCAGTTGGCAAGAGCGCTCACCACTTTATCATCCCCGCTGCGGACGGTTATATTGTCCAAAATAAGTTTTGTAAGTTTCAAGTCCCTTTCCGAGAAAACATCAAGTTGAATTTTTTTCATGTCGTCAACACTCAACTTGGATTTTTCATTTAACAATTTACGCACCCTCGAAGCCCTGTATCCGGGCGAATAATATCCGGGATAAACAACTCCGTCCACGGGAAAAGGTATGTCATTTGATGTATTTAATATTCCGCCGGGCGGGTTTTCTATCATTGGATTTTTTTCAAAAGGATAAAAGCCGAGAATATCATCTTTTCCCGAAGCCCCGTCCAAAATCATAAAGGGATTGGTGCGCGAAGGGTGGCGAGGAATACGTCCCGATGCCCACCAGGCTATATTGCCGTCGGTATCGCCGTACAAAACGTTTAACCCTACAACATCAATAAGCGAACACCCACGCTTAAACTCTTTGAAACCCGGAGCCGAATTTACAAGATACAACGCCTCGAGCGCCGTTGACTCAAGATGCAAAGGACCCCACCAAAAACTTACGGGTGTCTCTTCGGAACCTCCAACACCGGAATAGACATCGTTCAATAAAGGACCGTGATTGGTAAACCGTATTTTGAATTGTACGGTGGTATCGCCCTTTACTTTAATCCCGTGCAAAACCGTACGGTAATTTTCCCAATGGTCTTGTTGCCAGTATTGATTATTATTTTCCGGATTCTGCTTTTCCGCATATAAATCCATATTGTCGAAAGGAAAAATCGTCACACCCCATCCGTAATGGTCGTTATGACCCACCACGGCAAATGGTACTCCGGCAAGATAATAGCCGTAAAGATTAAATCCGGGATATTCGATGTATGCTTCGTACCAAACCGCGGGTTGTGCATATTTTATGTGTGTGTCGTTTGCCAAAATGGGTTTCCCCGATGTGGAGTGCTCTTTGCCAACCACCCAGTTGTTTGAACCTTCCCATACGGGAACCGGAATGATATCTTGCAATTCATTTACGTTTTTAAACAATCCAGCAAGTATTGCATCTTTTTTGTCGTCGTAATAACCCGCCACCGTAACAGAGTCCACTCCCAAATCCTTTAAATATTCATCTCCGTATTTTTCAAATATTCTGAAAACCAAAGGGTCCTGAATCATTGCCGAGGTAAATGTAAGCGACATGTAATTGATGATTCCGAACACATCACGCACATTGAATTTCTCGGGCTTGAAATCCAATAGGGTAAACTCAATTGGCAAAGTCCCGTTTTCAATAAAAGCATTGATGCCGTCAAGATAAGCCGAAACCCGTTCTTGAACAGGCTTGTCGGCTTCTTTGAAAAATCTTTGAGCACTTTTGCCTGCCGCTTCGTAAAGCGACAATGTCAACATATATTTATCGGTTTTTACAAGATCGCGACCCAATAATTCCGAAAGTCTTCCTTGTACCAATCTTCGTATCATCACCATTTGAAAAAGCCGGTCTTGTGCATGTGCATATCCCAACGAAAAATAGGCATCGTGTGCATTTTTAGCATACACATGCGGAACACCGAAATTGTCGTAAACAATCTCGGTTGCCGACTTCAAACCGGCCAAATGTTTCTCGCCGGAATAATCGGGAGCAGTGCCTCGAAACCAAAAATATATTACAACTACAATAATTACAATCAAAAGGAGTAGTGCAAGTAAAATTCTTTTTAAAATTTTCATGGTGATATTTTTTTATGCAACAAATTTAACAATAAACTCGGAAAACGACCTTTATTAATTTCCGGGGAGTTTATTTCATGCCGAAATCGTTTTACCTTTGCAATAAAAAACAAGGTGCGTTGAAAAAGGTTTTTACATTAATTTTTACGGCGTTTTTATTATTAACATCGTTATATGATGCCGTTTCGCAAAACAGAACCGTTGTTCATATTAAACATGCCGACTATTTATATTACGATGCCAGGTTAAATCCCGATATTCAACGCTTAATAGGAAACGTAATATTACGTCAGGATTCAGTTCTGTTTTATTGCGACAGTGCTTATCTGAACGATAAAAAACACAATTTCGACGCTTTCGGGTCGGTACATATTGTCGTTAACGACACCGTTGACGTGTACGCCGACAAATTGCACTATGAAGGCGATACCCGTATAGCCGAACTGTTCGATAATGTCAGATTGGTCGATAAAAATACCGTACTTACAACCGAACATCTCATTTACAACAGAAATACCGAAATTGCATACTACAACGATTACGGAACCATTGTGAGCGACTCAAACACTCTTAACAGCAAACGGGGATATTACAATACCGGAACCAAAATTTTTTATTTTAAGATAGATGTGGTTTTGAAAAATCCCGACCAGGAAACATATTCCGACACTTTAATTTACAACTCCAATACCGAAACCGCATTTTTCAAAGGTCCTACGGTAATACGAGGAAAAGAGAGTACAATATATTGCGAAAGAGGGTGGTACGACACAAAAAATGATTTTTCGAAAATGACGAAACGCCCCTCAATATGGAGCAGCGAACAGTCAATTACCGCCGACAGCATAGAATACGACAATGAGAAATATTACGGCAAAGCATTCGGAAACGTGATAATTCACGACACCACACACAAAGTAATGGTAAAAGGCAACCGCGGTGAAATGTGGGACAAAAAAGGTGTTTCGTATGTAACCGACAGCGCTTTGGCAATTACTTACGAAAAAAACGATAACGACACAATGTATATGCACGGCGATACTCTTTTTATGTATTTCGACAAAGAACGCAAGGCAAAAAAGATGCTGGCATACAACAGGGTTAAAATTTACAGAAAAGATATGCAAGGGGTATGCGACTCGCTGGCTTATATCATGGAAGATTCCACGGTGAGGTTATATAATAACCCCGTATTGTGGTCGGGAAAAAATCAACTGACCGCCGATACCATTATCATACATGTATCGAACAACAACGTCGATTCCATCGAAATGTTAAATAATGCCTTTATCGTGTCGAAAGACAGTACCGACACCTTTAACCAGATAAAAGGAAAAAAAATGACCGGTTATTTCGAGGGGAAAAAGCTAAAAACCATTGATGTTGACGGCAATGCCCAATCGGTGTATTATGTGCGCGAAGACGACGGCTACCTCATAGGTGTAAACAAAGAGGAGGCAAGTTATATGGAGATTGTTTTGAACGACAACAAAATATCGAAAATCAAATACATTGAACAAATAAGCGAAGTCATGTACCCCGCAAAAGATGTCCCCGCCAAGGTTAAACGTCTTGAAAATTTCGAATGGAAAGAGGATTTGCGACCCAAAAACAGACTTGACGTTTTCAAACGTTAAAACAACGAAAATTTAACATATCGTTTCGGGTTTTCGCGTATGTCTTTCAACAGTTTGTTGAGCTCGTCGGCCGACTTGTTGAGTTCCATGTACAACGAATCGTTAACCACAAGTTTTCCCATGCTGCCTTCACCCGAATTTATCTTATTCAACATAACTTTAAGTTCAAGCATGGTGCTGTCTATCCGGTCAATCGAATTTTTATAATCGATTTCGGCAAGCGAACCGCTAATGGTGTTCAAATTATTTAAAGTTCCCGTAACCTTCTCTTTACTTTTATCCAGCTCATTGGTAAACGATTCGATATTATTTATAATCATACCTATCCGTGTAACCTGTCCGCGAACCAGAGTGTCGATATTTGAAGATGTACTGTTCAGGTGTGCTATTGTAGCTTTGATGTCTTTAAAACTTTCGCGCAAATCCTGACCTGCTTGGCCTGCAAAAACCTTATTAAGCTCTATTACAAGTTCGTCAACCGAATTTAACAGCGTTTCGGCACGGTTTTTCAAAGGAGCCAGTTGCTCGTTTACCGCTTCTGCCAACGAAGTTCCTTCCCTTGTTATTAAAGTGTCGCCGTTACGTGCAAGATCTTTACTGTTTCCGAGTTTGAAAGTAACGGCCTTATCACCCAAAAGGTTTGCATTGGTAATTATGGCTTCGGTGTTTTTGGGAATGGGAAAATCAGACGACATTAAAAATTCCACAATAATATCGCCCGACATATCGGGAGCAAAATAGAGATTACGAACCTGTCCTACCTGCATTCCGTTTATCAATACCGGATTTGCGGCAAGTAGCCCGCCGACATCTTTATATTTCCCGTAAAATACACGCTGGTGGGAAAAAATATCGTTGCCTTTCAAAAAATTATATCCCCAAATAAATACCCCTAACGAAAGTATAAAAACAAAACCGATTAATATTAATTTACTTCTTTTCACGGCTGAATTTTTTATATAAACGAAATTTTCGCTTGTTTATTCTTTTAACAAAAGTAATATAATAGAGGTTGCATGCCAAATTTTTCTTAAAAAATTAACGATTTGCCTTTTGGCGCACGTTTGTTGCTCAGTTTTTTCAACATGTTTTTGTCTTTTTCGCTAAGTATAAAAGGATTACCGCGAATAATAAGCATATTCAAATCGTCACGGTTTATCAAATTCCAAGGCAAATATTCCAAATTGTTAAATCCCAAATCAACCTCTTTTAATTCGGGAAGAGCGGATAAATCGGGAATGGAAAAAATTTTGTTGTGGTCGAGTCCCAATCTTTGCAGTTTTTTAAACCGGATAAACCATTTCGGAATAAAAGTGAGATTGTTGTGGTGAAGGTACAAATATTTTAAATTTTCAAGGTTTTTCATGGTGTCGGGCAATAAACCGATATGGTTGTATGCCAGGTAAAGTTGTTTTAATTTCGTCAAATTTCCTATTCCTTCAGGTATTTTGTTTAGGTTGTTGTAATAAAAATCAAGTTCTTCAAGATTTTTCAAATAAAATATTCCGGAAGGAATTACGGTAAAGTTGTTTTTGTAAAAAATCAGCGATTTCAACCCTGTCAACTCTTTAAACGACCGGGGTATTGCACAAATATTATTACTTCCAAGGTTCAACCGTTTAGTTTTTTGCAGTTTGTTAATGTTCCCGGGTATTTTCCTGATATTGTTGGCTCCAAGCAGTATAACCTCTATGTTTTTAAGACGGTTAACACTTCTTTTGTCGAACAACACATCATTATAATTGAGGTTAATCTCTTTCAACGAGTCCAAACGCAAAATAAATTTAGGAATACGTTTTATATGGTTATTGCTCAGGTTCAGGGTTTTAAGGTTTTTGAGCCTGCGCAACGAACGGGGTATCCGTTTCAAACCGTTATCCTTCAGTATCAATGTCTCTATATTGTTGTTTCTCGGAAAACGCAACCTTTTTATTTTATTTTTTTCCAGAATAACGGTTTTTAGATTTTTTGCGCCAAAACTCTTTTTCCCTATTTTCTTCAACTTGTTTTCCGCTAAATTCAGCGTTTCCAGCTCTGCAAATTTCGAAATGTCGGGCACCTTGTCATATCCCGAAGCGCTTAAATCAAGATTTATCATCGAAGCGGCAGGGGTGTACATTAAAATACTGTCGTTTTCTTTTCTTTTGATTAAGGCTTTTTGTTCCGATATTTGTTGCCACACTGTCCGCAACGAATCGTACTCTATTTTGTTGTAACCGGGTGCTTTTGCAACTTCCTGCGAAAAGAGCGTGTTGTTAATAATTATTAAAACCAGGATTAAAGGTTTTTTCATAAAATTTTTAATATTAGACAAATAAAACAATAAAGAACGGTCTTGTCATTAAACAGATAAAACAAACGTAAAATCTTTTTTAAATATTGCTTTCGTGTCATTAAAAAAGTATTATTTTTGCAGCCCGTATAATTAAAAAAGCCCGAGTGGCGGAATTGGTAGACGCGCTGGTCTCAAAAACCAGTGAGGTAACACTCGTGCCGGTTCGACCCCGGCCTCGGGTACCAAAAAAGGAGGTTGTATTTTACAGCCTCTTTTTTTTATAAAAAATTTTCGGAAATCAGAAAACCCGCCATGTTTCATGCCCTTACACCGGCACAAAATCCACCTGTTTTACCGCATCGTAAAAACAACAACAGGTTTTAACAATTGTTAAGCAAACACAACAGTCAAAAAAACATTTTATAATTCTTACCTTTGCCGCATATATTCATCCAATAACAATTATTATTTATGACAAACGGCAAGAACGGTTATAGAATTTATATGCCCATTGCATTTGCTTTGGTGCTTGTGGCGGGTATTTTACTCGGTTCGTTACTCGGCGGCGGCGAAAACTCCATGGTAAAAAATTTGTTGCCCGTTTCGACAAACAACTGCGGTAAGGTTGACAATTTAATACGTTACATCGACAACAATTATGTTGACAGTGTAAAACCCGTTGAGCTTGAAACCGATGCCATTAAAGGCTTGCTTGAAGATTTGGACCCCCATTCGGCATACATTACCGCCGACGAATTTCACGACATAAACGACCCCCTTATGGGCAGTTTCGAAGGAATAGGTATTCAATTCAGAATAGAACACGATACCATTATGGTTGTGAACACCATTCCCGGCGGACCTTCCGAAAAAGTGGGACTGATGGCAGGCGACCGCATAGTGAAAATAAACGACACCCTACGCGTAGGAAAAAAAATAAACAATACCATTGCCATCCACAAACTGAAAGGCCCGAAAGGGACAAAAGTAAAAGTAACCGTTTACCGCAGGGGAGTACCCAAAATGCTCCAATTTACCATTACACGCGATGTGATACCCACCTACAGCCTCGATATTGCATACATGGTTAACGACAGCCTTGGATATATTAAATTGAACAAATTTTCCGCCACCACTCACAAAGAGTTTTCCGGTGCCGTCGAAAAATTAAAAAAAGAGGGCATGGTAAAGCTTATTCTCGATTTGCGAGGTAATCCCGGAGGATTTTTACAGGCAGCCATCGATATTGCCGACGAATTTTTGCCCGACGGAAAGTTAATTGTCTATACCGAAGGGTTGCACCGCCCCAGACGCTACGCATTTGCAACCGCCAAAGGACAACTCGAAAATACCGATGTTGCCGTTTTAATAGACGAAGGTTCGGCTTCGGCAAGCGAAATTGTTACCGGCGCACTTCAAGACAACGATGTGGGTGTGGTTATCGGAAGACGCTCCTTCGGCAAGGGACTGGTACAGGAACAAATCCCCTTTTCCGACGGCTCGGCGTTACGGCTTACCGTGGCACGGTACTATACCCCTACCGGAAGATGTATTCAAAAACCCTATAAAAAAGACGACTTTAAAGATTATTACAAAGAGGCTTACCAACGTTATATCGACGGCGAAATTGAAAATCCCGACAGTATCCACTTCAACGACTCGCTGAAATATACAACACCGAAAGGCAAAACGGTTTACGGCGGCGGCGGTATCATGCCCGATATTTATGTGCCTCTGCTATCTGATACCGTTCATTCTTTCTACAACATTATGGTAAACAAAGGTTTGGTATATCAGTTCGCCTTCGATTACACCGACAGCCACAGACAGCAACTGAACAAATTTAAAGACTTCGAAAGTTTCGACAAAGGTTTTGAAATGACCGACAAAATGTTCGACAACCTTGTGGCATATGCCAAAGAGAAAGGTATTAATCAGTCCGAAAGAAAAATAAAATTATCAAAAGAAAAGATAAAAATATTGTTTAAAGCATATGTGGGTCGTAATGTCCTCGACGAAAAAGGATTTTATCCCATTTACCACAAAATAGACAACATCTTTAAAAAGGCCGTTGAGGTGATGAACAACCGTTAAAACCATACCGGTTTTTAGCTGAAAAACAGATTATTACCGTCATACGACAGGAAAGGTTTCGAACCTGTATCCAATTCCGCTTCAATATAAAAAGTTGATTTTTTAACAATAATAAATTGTCGGATAAAAATAATTTTTTGTACCTTTTGCGTCTCAATTAAAACTTAAAAAAATGGACGAGATACCCATTAGCAAGGAGGAGATGCTGCAAGCCATTGAATTTGACAGGGAAGAAGAGTGGGAAGAGGCTCTTCGTATTATGCAACACTACGATTCGCAAATATCATGCTGGTTTAGGGCATACCTTTACCGTAAAGCCGGCGACGAATGGAATGCCAACTATTGGTACGACAAAGCCGGTAAAAAATATACACGCAAAAGTCTCGAATCGGAACTTGAAGAGATAATGGAATTTGTTGAAAATTCCATGTAATTGAACTTTTTTTTGCTTTTTAAAAAAATATTGTCTTATTTTTGCAACCGGAACTATGGAAAAAAATATCAACATATTGAATTTTTGGTGGTGGCGTTACCGCGATAAAAGCAGTGACGTGAACCTGCCATAATATTTTTGTTGATAATGAAGATATAAAAGGCGTGTCGTTTACGGCACGCCTTTTTTGTTTTTACACTTAACCATTTAAAATATTTTAGCAATGAAAACAAAGAAAATTTTTTTGACGGAAAAAGAGATGCCGACGCAATGGTATAACATTCAAGCCGACATGCCGGAAGGCATGGAACCGCCGTTGCATCCGGCAACAAAACAACCGCTGGGACCCGACGACCTTGCTCCTCTGTTTCCCATGGAACTGATAAAACAAGAGGTGTCGAAAGAGAGATACATAGATATCCCCGAAGAGGTGCAAGACATATATAAGATTTGGAGACCCAGCCCCCTGGTACGTGCATACAACTTCGAAAAACTTCTCGACGCCCCGGTTAAAATTTATTACAAAAACGAAAGCGTGAGTCCGGCAGGTTCGCACAAACCCAACACCGCCGTTCCGCAGGCTTATTACAATTACAAAGAGGGGGTAAAAAAACTCACTACCGAAACCGGTGCCGGACAGTGGGGAAGCGCATTGAGTTTTGCCGCCAAATACTTCGGCATCGACCTCCAAGTGTTCATGGTGAAAATAAGCTTTTTACAGAAACCTTACCGCCAGTTTATGATGAATACATGGGGGGCAAAAGTTGTGCCTTCGCCGAGCACACTTACCGATGCGGGAAGAGACATTTTGAAACAAAATCCCGATTCGCCCGGCAGCCTCGGCATAGCAATATCCGAAGCCGTGGAAATGGCGGTAAAAGACGAAAATACGAAATACTCCCTCGGAAGTGTGTTAAACCACGTGCTAATGCACCAAACCATAATAGGCGAAGAGGCCCTGAAACAATTTGAAAAAACCGGCGATTATCCCGATGTTGTTATAGGATGTTTCGGTGGAGGATCTAACTTTGCAGGGATTTCATTCCCTTTTGTCAGAAATAACATTCGCCAAAACCTTAAAACAAGAATTATCGCCGTGGAACCCGAATCGTGTCCCAAACTTACAAGAGGAAAATTTATGTACGACTTTGGCGATACCGTCGGGTTAACACCACTGCTGGCAATGTACACTCTGGGACACAAATATATTCCTCCGAAAATCCACGCCGGCGGATTAAGGTACCACGGCGCGGGTCCCATTATCAGCCACCTGCTAAAACATAAATTGATAGAGGCTGCCGCAGTACACCAATTGGAAAGCTTTGATGCGGGAATAAAGTTCGCACGCTCCGAAGGAATTATCCCCGCTCCCGAAACAACACATGCCATTGCCCAGGTAATACGCGAAGCCGAAAAAGCAAAAAAGGAAGGAGTGAAAAAAACCATTGTATTCAACTTCTCGGGTCACGGTCTTGTTGATTTGGCTGCGTACGACCAGTATTTAAGCGGTAAACTACACGACTACAGCATTACACAAGAGGAGATAGAAAAGAGTTTGGAGGCTTCAAAAGTAATTTGAAAAGTCAAACCGGGTATTAATAAAAAAGGGTTGCCACGTATTGAGGCCACCCTTTTTTAAATGAAAATAACATTAATCCTATTTCTTTGTAACGGGATAACGGCGGAAAATGTGCGATATGGCTCTTGCAAGACGAACATCGCGCTTGTCGTAATTTTTCTTTACTTCTCCCACACCGATACCTTGCCAAATCAATTTTTTTGTCTTTGAGTCGAAAATATCAATAATCAATGTCCCCTCTTTATAGTCAACTTTATGAATGGTTGTGGACGAATATCCCGGACCCCAACCGTAGCCGTAAGCCCAACCCGGCGAATAGTATCCCCAGCCGCCGCCGTAATATCCGTAGTGGTTGGTATAAGCCTGGTAACTTGTTTTGTTTTCGATAATCACAAATACCGAAACCACAAGATCGCCACCCTCTTCCTTATATTCGTATCCGCGACGTGTCATCTCCTCTTTTATCGACTCCAAAATGGTCTTTTTATCCCATTCGCTTACAATTTCGTCGTTGTGTTTATCCCAAGGATAAAAACTGAAAGTTTTAAAACTTTTGAAATCCACATCACGATCCCAATGATTGGTTACTTTAAGGGTTCCGCATGATGATAATAACATCAACCCTGCAATAAATAACGGAAAAATTATTTTACGCATAACTTTATGTTTTCGGCAAAGATAGTAATAAAAAAATTAACCCCTGTTTTTGCATATTCATCCTACGGCATGCAGGGCGAAAAAACCATGCAACAAGGCATAAACTGAAAAAGGCGCCAAAAATTCCCTGCCGCAACAACGGCATTGTTAATCGTTAATTTTATTGTCGTCGGCACCTGACTGCACGGCTATTTAAAAGTCGTCGTCAACCGGCTCGAAATCGAGTTGACGGCGTTCAAGGTTTACGTTTTTTACAAGAACCTTTATTTTATCGCCGAGGCGGTAAATATTCCCGTAACGTTTACCTACAATTCTGTAATTGTCCTCATCGAGATAATAAAAGTCGTCTTTCAAATTTTCATACCGTATCAATCCTTCGCTTTTGCTCACCACCAGTTCCACAAAGAGTCCCCATTTACTCACTCCCGAAATCAAACCCTCGAAAACATGTCCCACTTTGTCGGTTAAAAACTCCACCTGTTTGTATTTTACCGAATCGCGTTCGGCATTTTGTGCTTTTCGTTCCATTTCGGAAGCATGTTTGCAAATCTCTTCGTAAGCATCTTTGCCTACCGACCTTTTTCCTTCGAGATAACGTTGTAAAAGACGGTGCACTACCAAATCGGGGTAACGGCGTATGGGCGAAGTAAAATGTGTGTAATAGGGAAAGGCCAATCCGTAATGCCCGATGTTGTCGGTCGAATAATAAGCTTTTGCCATTGTGCGTATGGCAATAGTCTCTATCATGTTCTCTTCGCCTTTTCCTTTTATCGCCTTAAAAAGTTTGTTGTACGAATTTGCAAGTGCTTCGCGCGATTGAATATTCAGGGTATATCCCAATTTGCTCAAAAATTGTACAAATGTGTTTAATTTTTCGGGATTGGGTTCGTCGTGTACCCGGTAAACAAAGGTTTTCGGTTTTCTGTTGTTTGCCGGTTTACCTATAAATGCCGCCACGCTTTTGTTTGCAAGAAGCATAAATTCTTCCACAAGGTGGTTAGCCTCTTTTTGCTCTTTTACATAAGTTTCAACGGGTTTGCCGCTTTCGTCAAGCCTGAATTTTATTTCGGTTGACGTAAAATTAATGGAACCGTTGTTAAAACGTTCTTTTCTTAGTATTTGAGCCAACCTGTTCAGCTGCAATATTTTTTCTTTGTATTGGCCTTCACCGGTTTCGATAATTTTTTGCACTTGGGCATAATTAAATCTCTTATGGGAACGGATAACTGTTTTTCCGAACCATTGCCCCAGCACTTCGGCATTTTCGTTCATTTTAAAAACCGCCGAAAAAGTAAGTTTTTCCTCGTCAGGTCTTAACGAGCATACTCCGTTCGAAAGTTTTTCGGGCAACATGGGAATAACCCTGTCAACAAGATAAACCGACGTGCCTCTTTTAAAGGCTTCGGCATCGAGAGGTGTGTCGGGTTTCACATAGTGCGATACATCGGCAATATGAACCCCTACCTCCCAAAGACCATCTTTGAGTTTGCGCAACGACAGGGCATCATCGAAATCTTTTGCATCCTCGGGGTCGATGGTGATTGTCCAAACATCACGAAAATCTTTTCTTTTTGAAATCTCGCTCTCTGTTATTCCCGCATTTATTTTTGCAGCCTCTTTTTCCACGGCTTTGGGAAACGAAAGCGGAAAGTCGTAATCGGCAAGAATGGATTTCATCTCCACATCATTATTTCCGGGTTTGCCGAGCACCTCCGTTATCTCGCCGAAAGGGTTGTTTGAGTGTTCGGGCCAATCTATAATTTTCACCAAAACCTTATCGCCGTTTTTTCCTTTTTTCAAAGCACTTTGAGGAACAAAAATATCAAACGGCATAGCCTCGTTATCGGGAATTACAAATCCGAAATTCTTGCTCAGTTGCAATATTCCCACATATTTATCTTTGCGGCGTTCAAGCACTTCAACAATTTTGCCTTCGGTTTTGCGTCCGCGCCGTTTCGGAAAAAGCAAAACTTTTACGCGGTCTTCGTGCAAAGCATGATTTATATTGTTGGGAGCAACATATATATCTTCGCCGCCGTTATCGGGAATAATGTATGCTTTTCCGGTACTTTTCATGTCAACGGTACCGGTAATATAGTGTTCTTCGGGAAGCAGGTCGGCAGCGGCTTCGGGATTAAGCACGAATTTTCCCCGCTTAACCTCTTGCAGTTCACCCGATTGCAACATCTCTTCGAGAATTTCGAAAATAAGTTGCTTGCCGGCTTTATCGCGAATTCCCAACAACGATGCTATCTGCTTGTTGTTGTATGCTCTGAAAGGGTTGTCAATAAATATTTTTAGGATAATTTGTGCAAGTGTGTTTTTGGGGTGTCGTTTGCGTTTTCCCCTCTTTTTTTTAGACATATAATCTCATTAAATTTTGCACAAAGGTACGCAAATTATCCCTACCGACCTGTTATACTACTTTGCGGCAATAGTCTCTATCTCCACCAACACTCCGAGAGGCAATTCTTTTACCGCAAATGCCGCACGGGCAGGCGGGTTTTCGGGATAATATTTTTCATAAACCGAATTCATCTCCCCGAAATTTGCCATATCGCTAAGCAGACATGTCGATTTCACAACATCATCGAATGTATATCCGGCTTCGTGCAATATGGCTTCTATGTTTTTCATAACCTGCGTGGTTTGTTCTATAATTCCGCCTTCAACAATTTTTCCCGTTCCGGGATTTATGGGTACCTGACCCGAAATAAACAAAAATCCCCCCTTTTCAACAGCCTGACTGTACGGTCCTATGGCTGCCGGTGCTTTCGACGTATTAATAATCCTTTTCATCGTTTTACTATTTTAATGTTTACTGATTTTTTTACCCTTTACGAACCTTGAAGTGCCGTTTCCCGGTTTTTTTATAAATATTTCCATTAAAAATATTACCGCGATATCTCCTTGCCAAAATTCCAAATCGGGGTTTCTGCAAACAAATATTTCGACACCCTCTGCAACTTTTAAGGTTCATGTAATGATACGTACAAACAGCCTTTAATGTTTCGTTTTATTTACCATTTTAACTTTGGTGGCGGTCACCCTTTCCAAAACAAGATGACTCTCTAAAAGTCAATAAAATTCGGTACAGGACATTTTTCTTTTTTATTACCTTTGCACCCAATTTTTTTAACGACAACATATTAAGGTTTCAAAATCGATGGATAACAAATACAGGGAATACAAATTTTTAAATTTACCTGAAATAGGAGAAGAAATAGGTAAATTTTGGGAAGAACACAACACCTTTGAAAAAAGTTTGAAAAACCGTGAAGGTAACGACAGTTTTGTGTTTTACGAAGGTCCTCCGTCGGCAAACGGCAAACCGGGAATCCATCACGTAATGGCAAGGGCAATAAAGGACCTCTTTTGCCGCTACCAGACACAAAAAGGCAAACATGTTATCCGTAAAGCCGGTTGGGATACCCACGGATTGCCAGTGGAAATAAGTGTTGAAAAAGCTCTCAACATTACAAAAGAGGATATAGGAAAAAAAATCTCCGTAGAGGAGTACAACAACATGTGCCGCAAGGAGGTGCTGAAATATAAAGACATGTGGGACGACCTTACCCGCAAAATAGGATACTGGGTCGATTTGGAACACCCTTACATTACTTTCGACAACAAGTACATAGAAACCGTTTGGCACCTGTTAAAACGCCTTTACGACAAGGGATTGCTATACAAAGGATACAAAATACAGCCCTACTCTCCGGCCGCAGGAACGGGATTAAGCACTCATGAACTCAATCAACCGGGATGTTATCGCGATGTAACCGACACCACTGTTACGGCACAATTTAAAATAATTAAGGACGAAAAATCAGAATTTCTTTTCGATGACGATAACGAAGAGCTGTTTTTCCTGGCTTGGACCACTACCCCGTGGACATTACCCTCGAACACCGCACTTGCCGTCGGCCCTAAAATAGAGTATCTCAAAATAAAAACTTATAACATTTACACCGGCAAACAATTAAGCGTGGTTCTTGCCAAAGACAGACTTACGGCATATTTCAATCCCAAAGACAAAGATTTGGATTTCGAAAGCTGGAAAAAGGGAAATAAACATGTTCCGTACAAAATTGAAAAACAATTTTCAGGCACCGACATTACGGGCATACGTTACAACCAGCTTTTCGACTGGATTAAACCAATGGGCAACGCTTTTGAAGTAATTCCTGGCGATTATGTAACCACGGAAGACGGTACGGGTATTGTTCACATTGCACCTACATTTGGCGAAGATGACGACAGAGTTGCAAAAGAGGCGGGAATAGTACCGCTCTTTTTAATCGACAAAAGCGGTGAAAAACGTCCCATGGTAGATTTACAAGGACGTTTTTACGAATTGGATAAGCTTAGTGAAGATTTTATCGAAAAATATGTTAATGTTGAAAAATACTCGGTATATGCCGGACGTTTCGTAAAAAACGATTACAATCCCGAACTCAAAAACAGCGATACCACTCTCGATATCGATTTGGCGGTGGAACTGAAAAAAGAAAACAAAGCGTTCCGTATCGAAAAACATGTCCACAGCTATCCCCATTGCTGGCGTACCGACAAACCGGTACTCTATTATCCGCTCGACAGTTGGTACATAAAAACAACTGCCTTTAAAGAGAGAATGATAGAACTTAATAAGACCATCACGTGGAAACCCAAAGCCACAGGGGAAGGACGTTTCGGAAACTGGCTCGAAAACCTCGTCGATTGGAACCTGTCGCGCTCACGGTTTTGGGGCGTTCCCCTGCCCGTTTGGACTACCGAAGACGGAAAAGAACAAAAATGTATAGGCTCGGCAGCCGAACTGAAAATGGAGATAGAAAAATCGATAAGTGCCGGATTTATGGACTCAAATCCTCTAAAAAATTTCGACACCGGCGATATGAGTCGGGAGAATTACGACACCTTCGATTTTCACCGCCCTTACATCGACAAAATTGTTTTGGTTTCGGAGAGCGGTAAAAAAATGTTCCGCGATCCCGCACTTATCGACGTTTGGTTCGATTCGGGGTCAATGCCTTACGCCCAATATCACTATCCTTTTGAACATAAAGAGGATTTCAGTGATTTTTTCCCTGCCGACTTTATTGCGGAAGGTGTTGACCAAACAAGAGGTTGGTTTTACACGTTACATGCCATTGCCGTTATGCTTTTCGACTCGGTAGCTTACAAAACCGTTGTCTCCAACGGATTGGTGCTCGACAAAAAAGGAAACAAAATGTCGAAAAAACTCGGCAACGCCGTTGACCCGTTCGACACAATAAAAAAATTCGGACCTGATGCCACGCGCTGGTATATGCTCACAAACTCGCAACCGTGGGATAACCTCCGTTTTGATGCGGCAGGTATCGACGAAGTAAAACGTAAATTTTTCGGCACACTCTACAATACCTATGCATTCTTTGCAATGTATGCCAACATTGACGGTTTTACCTATAACGAACCGGAAGTTCCTTTCGAAAAACGAAGCGAACTCGACCGCTGGATACTATCGGAACTGAATACCCTTGTCAACAATGTGGACAAAGCCTATAGCGATTATGAACCCACAAAAGCGGGACGGGCAATACAATATTTCGTTACCGAAAACCTTAGCAATTGGTATGTAAGACTTTCGAGAAGGGTCTTCTGGAAAGGAAATTATACCCAAGAAAAAATCGCCGCCTATCAAACCCTCTACCGTACCCTCGAAGTGGTTTCGCAACTTATGGCACCCATAGCCCCGTTTTTTGCCGAAAGGTTGTTCACCGATTTAAATAATGTGACCGGACGCATAAATGCCGAATCGGTACATTTAACCGATTTCCCCGTGGCCGACAACTCGCAAATCGACAAAATGCTGGAAGAACGGATGCAACTCGCACAAAAGTTCTCCTCCATGATATTGTCGCTGCGCAAAAAAAACAACATAAGAGTGCGTCAACCTCTGAATAAAATTATGATTCCCGTTTTGAACGAACATTTTAAAAAACAGGTTCAAGCCGTCGAACAACTCATACTTTCCGAAACAAATATAAAATCGGCGGAATATCTTACCGAAGATTCCACCGTCCTGATAAAAAAGATAAAACCCAATTTTAAAACTCTGGGACCCAAATACGGCAAAATAATGAAACAACTTTCGGGAATGATAAACGGCATGAAACAAAGCGACATAAAAAAACTGGAGACCGAAGGCAAGTTCGTTTTTGACATAGACGGCAACCGGGTGGAAATAGGACCTGAGGATGTGGAAATAAGCACCCAGGATATTCCCGGCTGGAGTGTGGCGTCAATGGACAACCTTACGGTAGCTCTCGACATTACAATTACTCCCGAACTGCAAAACGAAGGTTTGGCACGCGAACTTGTAAACCGTATCCAAAACCTTAGAAAAGACAAAGGTTTTGACGTAATAGACAGAATAAACCTGATAATTGAACGTAATCCCGAAACGGAAAATGCCATAAAACAATTCGAAGATTACATTTGCTCCGAAACACTTGCAAAATTGAAAACAGTTGATAAACTTGATAACGAAAACAGGGACGAAGTAGAACTAATCGACGGCATTACCGTTAATTTGTCAATAGAAAAAATATAGTTATAATTTTTTATAAAAATAATTGATGGTTTGCTAAAATATACTATTTTTATACGGTTAATTTTGGTTTTACCATAAAAAACGGAGGAGATATGAAAGAGAATGCAACAGAAGAAAAAACCAGATATTCAAAAGAAGAACTGGAGGAGTTTAAACAAATAATTTTGAAAAAACTTGAAAAAGCAAGAGAAGACCTTGCACTGTTAGTTGAAGCATATACCAACACTAGCGAATCAGGCACCAACGACACATCACCTACCTTTAAAGTACTTGAAGAGGGCAGGGAGGTATTGTCAAAAGAAGAAAACAGCCGTCTGGCAGCCCGTCAACAACGTTTTATTACAAATCTGGAAAACGCTTTAATACGTATCGAAAACGGCACTTACGGCATTTGCCGCGAAACGGGAAAACTTATAAGTAAAGAACGTTTGAGAGCAGTCCCCCATGCCACGCTAAGCATTGAAGCCAAAATGAAAAAACGCAGAATGAATATCAACGACTAACTGTTTCTTCCCATTGAAAAAGGCGGCTTTTGTAATATTTTTGGTTCTTTTATTAGACCAGGCATTGAAGTTTTATATTAAACTTACAATGCAACTGGGAGAAGAGTTACCCGTGTTCGACCATTGGTTTTTACTCTATTTTACCGAAAACAACGGAATGGCATTCGGTATGCAATTCGGTGGCGACTGGGGAAAACTTTCGTTGAGCATTTTCCGTATCCTTGCCGTAATTGCAATAGGTTTTTATTTACTCTTGATTAGCTGGCAAAACAAAAAAACGGGCTTGATAATCAGTGTCTCGCTCATTTTTGCCGGAGCTTTGGGAAACATTATCGACAGTGCAATCTACGGATTGATATTTACGCAAAGCGGCTACCACACCATTGCCGAACTTGTTCCTTTCGGTCAAGGATATTCATCGTTTTTGCACGGTAAAGTAGTGGATATGCTCTATTTCCCCATTATAGATATTTCAAGGGAATCGGCTCCCGCATGGCTGCCCTCTTTTCTCTTCGGCACCGACAACCATCTTGTGTTTTTCCGTCCCATATTCAACATAGCCGATGCATCCATCACCATAGGAGTATTTTGGCTTTTGTTATTTCAACGAAAAAATTTGAAATTTTAAAGGAAAATAACGGATATTCGATTTTTTTGTATCTTTGCAATCCGAAATTTTTCAGGGTACCGTGGCCGAGTGGCTAGGCGGAGGTCTGCAAAACCTTATACAGCGGTTCGAATCCGCTCGGTACCTCATAGCAAAACCCGGTTATCCACCGGGTTTTTTTATATACTTGTTGTAGCTCATTGAAAGAGGAAATATGGCTCATTTTAATTGATTTTGTGAGCTAAATACAGTACATTTGTGAGCTAAAAAGATTAAAATGAATATCGAAAAACAAATATTAGAATTTTTAAAAAGTAATCCCGCAAGTTCTTCAAATCGGATTTTAGAAAATATTGAAGAAAAGAAAAGTATTGCGACAATAAAAAGAATTTTATCAAAACTTGTATCCGAGAAGCTCATATCAACCACAGGAAAAGGGAAATCGACCAAATACCAACTTTCACCTTTTTATAAATTATTTGAAAATATTGAGATTGACCAATATTACAAAAATGATATTGACGAACGAACAATCGTTGAAAGCTTTAACTTTTCACTGTTGACGGAAATATTACCTAATGTAAATCTGTTTACAGAAAGCGAGCTGAAAAAGCTGTCTAACCTCCAAAATGAATTTACACAAAACATCTCCGAATTAAGTGAGTTTCAGTACAAAAAGGAATTGGAACGCTTGGCAATAGATTTGAGCTGGAAATCTTCACAGATTGAAGGTAACACTTATTCATTATTGGAAACCGAAA
>CAZJUQ010000052.1:0-32168 GCA_964549335.1 uncultured Lentimicrobiaceae bacterium
GCTTTTTTAGCCTGTTGTATCAACTGCTGTTTTTATAAGGAGAAATCAGTATTAGAAATATTATTTCAGGTTTAAAAATGAATTTGATACTATCTTTTCATTTCTTTGTGGCGAAAGAAATGAAACAAAGAAAATCGCAAAACCTGAAATGCTCATCACTCAGCTCTCAATGCTTAACGCTCAACTTCAAACGTTTCTCTCTTCTCTTTTCATTTCTTTGTGGCGACAAAGAAACGAAACAAAGAAAACGCCCGGAAACGTATGCTTCGGCGCGCAGCGGAGCAAGAGGGCGTGGGGAGGGGATGGGTTTTCGGGGGTTGGTGGTTGAGTTTTGGGGTATGGGGAGCAGAAAGTTGTACGGAATTGTATGATAAGGATTAAAATTAGCATTGGTTTTAAATGTCAATATTTGAAAAAAAGAATAATTATATTTTTCATAATAAAATAGTGTTACAGTATCCTGTCAACATCTCTTTACCGCTTTTATTTTGTGAAAGCTTATTTAGAATGATTTTATTTTATATCTTTGCAGCCTGAAAAACAGGGAATAATAATGAAGGAAAATAGAGACATCAATATAAAGAGATTAAATCTAACAAAAGAGGAGATAATAAACGATTACCGGATAGCATACGAAAGCCGTCAAATGGCAATAATGGGGAGACGCGAGGTTTTGACCGGTAAAGCCAACTTCGGACTTTTCGGCGACGGAAAAGAGATACCGCAACTTGCAATGGCAAAGGTTTTCAGAAACGGTGACTGGCGGTCGGGATATTATCGTGACCAGACATTCATGCTGGCTACCGGTTTGATTACCATAGAGCAGCTTTTTTCACAACTTTACGGCGAACCTGATATTGAGTCGAATCCTGCCAACGGCGGAAGATTGATGAATAATCATTTCGGAACCCGTAGTCTTGATGAAAATGGTGAGTGGAAAGATTTGACGAAACAAAAAAATTCGGCGATAGACAGTTCGCCTACAGCAAGTCAAATGCCGCGACTTTTGGGTTTGGCATATGCTTCGCGTGTTTTTAAAAATGTTAAAGAACTTCAAAAGTTCGATAAATATTCCGACAAAGGAAATGAGGTGGCATTCGGAACCATTGGAGACGCTTCCACCTCCGAGGGTCATTTTTTTGAAACTCTGAATGCCGCAGCCGTATCGGAAGTGCCTATGGTTATTTCGGTATGGGACGACCAATGGGGAATTTCGGTTCATAACAGATACCAGACCACTAAGGGGAGTATTTCGGAAATTTTAAAAGGTTTTAAAAGAGAGGAAGGGACAAACGGAATCGAAATCTTTGTGGACAATTGTAATGATTATTTGTCGCTGGTGGATACTTACCGTAAAGGCGTGGAGATATGCCGTAAAGAGCATATTCCGGTATTGTTTCACATAAAAGGTTGTACCCAACCCTTGGGGCATTCCACATCGGGGTCGCACGAGAGATATAAAACCGTTGAACAGTTACAGGACGAAGAGAAGCGCGACGGTTTGAAACATATGCGCAAGTGGATGACAGATGCCGGCATTGCAACGGAAAAGCAACTGCAAGAGCTGGAACGGCAAGCCGTGACAAGGGTTAAAGAGGCAAAAAAAAGGGCTTGGAAACATTTTATCAATCCTATTATTGCCAAACGCAATGAGTTGATTTCAATGATTAATATTGAAAATTGCAATTGCGGTAATAACGGGGAAATGAAAAAAATAATAAGAGAGCTTGAACTTACGGGAGAGCCTTTAAGACGTGATGTTTACGGAGCCGCCAGAAGGATATTGCGCATTATGTGCGACGAATGCATTGTTAACGGCAGGCAACTTAAGAGGGTGTTGTCGGAATGGCTTGAAAGAGAGATGGGAGACGCACAAAACAGATACAGTTCGCACCTGTACAGTCAAAGCCAATATTCGGCCTTAAAAGTGAAACATGTGCCCGTAAAATACGGGGAAGAGAGCCGGGAGGTTCCTGGCAGGGAAATTTTAAGGGACAACTTCGATTATATTTTCAAGAACAATCCGTTGGTATTGGCTTTCGGTGAAGATGTAGGTAAAATAGGAGGAGTAAACCAAACTTACGAAGGATTACAAAAAAAATACGGCAAAGAACGTATTTTCGATACAGGAATACGCGAGGCGACAATTGTGGGACAGGGTTTCGGTATGGCGCTCAGAGGATTACGTCCCATTGCCGAAATACAGTATTTCGATTATCTGTTGTACGGATTGCAAGTTATGAGCGACGATTTGGCAACACTGCATTACCGTACCGCCGGCGGACAAAAGGCGCCCGTGATAATAAGTACGAGAGGTCACAGACTTGTGGGTATTTGGCATTCGGGTTCTCCGTTGAGTATGGTTATAAACTCCATAAGGGGAATGCATGTTGCGGTGCCGCGCAATATGACAGAAGCCGCAGGTTTTTACAATACATATCTTGCTTCCGACCAGCCCGTTTTAATCATAGAGCCGCTTAACGGATACCGTCTTCGCGAAAAATATCCCCTTAACATCGGCCAATACAATATACCCGCCGGTGTTCCTGAAATATTGAACCGGGGCGATGATGTTACTTTGGTAACTTACGGCTCGTGTGTGCGTATTGCGCAAACCGCCGTAAACGAATTGGAAAAATCAGGTGTGGGAGTGGAACTCATTGATGTCAGGACGTTGATCCCTTTCGATGTGAACGGTATCATAAAAAAGTCGTTGGAAAAGACAAACAAAATAATCTTTATGGACGAAGATGTTCCGGGCGGAGCCACGGCTTTTATGATGCAAAAGGTGTTGGAGGAGCAGAAGGCTTTTTATCTGCTTGACATGGAGCCGGAAACAGTAACCGCAAAAGCCCACAGGGCGGCTTACAGCCCCGACGGCGACTACTTTTCCAACCCCAATTCCGATGATGTTTTCGAAGCCGTTTACAGCATGATGAACAGATACAATCCCTCGAAATATCCTCCACTGTTTTAGCCCTTTTATCGTTTTTTTCCCGAATGTCAGCTTTTTTTTATTTTAGCGTAAAAAAAACTAATAAATGGAGGATGAAAAAAAGATAATCTGTGCCAATTGTTCGTCGGTTTTTGACAAAGAATACAACTTTTGTCCATATTGCGGACAGGAAAACAGAGATTTGAAATTGAGTTTCAAACATGTTGTTTCTGATTTTTTGTCGGGTTTGTTTAATGTTGACAATAAGTTATTTGTTACCCTGAAATTGTTGTTGTTCAAACCCGCTTTTCTGACACGCGAATATGTGGAAGGAAAAAGAACTAAATATATCTCACCCGTAAGGCTCTATCTTTTTATCAGTTTGGTATATTTTTTTATTATCTCTTTTACGACATCGTCGAATATTGTAGATATAGGCGCAAAGGGGAGGGGAGAAGCCGACACGGCCGCAATGGAAACGGTTAATAATGTTACAGGACTGTCTGTCAATGATAAAAGTGAAACTCTTCCTTACTTTTTGCGTGTTATTGTGGAAAAGTCGCGTTACATCAAAACGGAAAACGGGAAAAGAGTGTTTTGGGATAAATTCCGCAAAAACGTCTCTGCCGGTATGTTTTTGTTAATGCCGGTTACAGCATTGATTTTAATGTTGCTTTTTTACAAAAACCATTATTACCTTGAACATCTGATTTTGATAATTCACCTTCAATCGTTATGGTTTCTTCTGTTTATTGTCACCATTTTGCTTAACATAATGTCCGGTTGGGATATGTTTGTTTTGGAGATGATATTATTGATATCCGTAACCGTTTTTTGGATAAAAGTTTATTACCGTCAGAAAGTATTTCAGGCAATTTGGAAAACATTTATATTCTTTACTTTTTTTACCTTTGTTTTATTCCTCTTTTTTGTTATAACAATTCTTATTAGTGTCTTTTTGTTATAAAAAATGGCATTTCAAATAAATTGTTTGTAACGGTGGCAACGCTTTGTTTTGGGGCATATTCACCGGCATTAGAAATTTTTTTACTTACTCTGTTTTAAAAATTTTTCAAGTTCGGTATAGAGTTTATGCGTGGGCAATCCCATAACATTGAAATAGGAGCCCTCTATTTTTTCAACGGCTGCATGAGCTATCCACTCCTGAATTCCGTAAGCCCCGGCTTTGTCGTAAGGGCTGTAGTTATCAATATAAAATTCAATTTCTTCTTGCGAAAGTTTTTTGAACCAAACATTTGTGGATGACGTGAAAGATGCGGATTTGAATTTGGTTTTAAGGCTTACACCCGTAATTACGGTATGTTTGTCACCCGAAAGTTTTTGTAACATATCAACGGCACTATTCCTGTCTGCCGGCTTACCGAGAATTTTGCCGTTTAGTACAACAATGGTATCAGCGGTTATTACCAAAGTGTTTTCTTTGAAATAACTCTTTTCAAATGCCGAAATCTTCAAATCACTAAGTGATTGGGCAATCTTTTCAGGTGTTAATTTGTCGTTGTAAATTTCGTTTACGGGTTTTACGTCGATGCGGAAATTCACTCCCATATCTTTCAATAGTTGATGCCTTCTCGGAGAGCTTGAGGCAAGAACGATATCCCTTTTTTTCAATTCGTTAATTAGCATAGAGCAAGCTGAAATAACATAATATCATTGATAATATTCCTGCGGTCATAAGCACTTTAAGATGTGACGAAAGCATTTTGAAATGTTTCCTTTCTTCCGATTTTATCAAACGTACGACATTTAAAAAGAAGAGTATATCGATGGCATAAAAAAAGTAGTATAACGACATAAAGTCGTTTTTAAAAAAATAATATTGAACAAAACCGGAAAATAAAAATCCCGATAACAGGACTGCGATTCCGAGGGTTTTTGCCGCTCCCGTACCGAAAGCAACGGCAAAAGTTCTACACCCGAAACGGTCGTCGCCGCTGTAATCTTCTATATCTTTAACAATTTCACGAGCCAACGACACCAAAAAAGCAAATCCCATGTAAATGGCTACCATTTTGTTTGTAGAGACAAAATACTCTTTAAAGGCTTCAAGATGCGAAGTGTATGAAAATATATGAACAAATTCGAACAACCAAACCAAACCGAAAGAGAGGGCGCTCAAAAATGCCACAACAATGTTCCCCACCAAGGGTTGACACTGATACCGTTTGGTGTAAAACCACAAAAGCCCTGCCGTCAATATGAATATTAATGAATAGTCGGCGTGATGCATTGCTATTGACACCAGGCTTCCCGCAACAATTCCCGCCGCTGTAAATATCCAATATAATTTGATGACGGTTTTTTCGTTGCCGAATTTTTCCACCTTGTTTTTCCCCGGTTTGTTATATTGGTCAACATCCTTGTCGGTAATATCGTTCAAAAGATAACCGCCGGCTGCAATGAAGACGGAAGCGAGTATCAGCAACACAA
The DNA here is from genome assembly GCA_964549335.1 of uncultured Lentimicrobiaceae bacterium. Classification (GTDB taxonomy): domain Bacteria; phylum Bacteroidota; class Bacteroidia; order Bacteroidales; family F082; genus Sulfidibacterium. The sequence goes on from CAZJUQ010000052.1 coordinate 5,387, forward strand.
AATTTAACATTTTCATGCCCCCTGCCGGTTGTATGTGCAATCCCGGCAAAATCACGAAATACCTGATAAAAATCATGCTTACGGCAATTAACACGAGGTTTTGCCATCTTATTAGTTTAAAAAACGATTTAATCATAATTTATCTGTTTATATCAATTTACCAGTTAAATGCCTCTTTTGTCATCCATTTTCCTTGTATTTTAAGCACTTGCTCAATAATATCGCGGACGCAACCCTCGCCTCCGTTTTTGTCGGAAATGTAAACCGATACCGCTTTTACCTCCTCGGCGGCATCTGCCGGACAGACGGGAACACCGACACTTTTAAGTACCGGAATGTCGGGTATGTCATCACCCATGTAAATTACCTGTTCGGGGTTTATATTTTTCTTTTTCAGGTAATTGTTGTATGTTTCCAATTTGTTTTTAACACCCGTAAAAGCGTCTTTTATGTTAAGAGCCTCAAAACGGTTATCCATTGAGCGTGAGATACCCCCCGAAATTACCGCGACGTTGTAGCCAAGTTTTACGGCAAGTTGCAGCACATAGCCGTCTTTTACATTGGCCGTGCGCAAAGGGTGGTCGTCGTGTTGCAATATTACGGTGCCGTCGGTCATTACTCCGTCGAAATCGAAAATGAATGTGGTAACTTTGGTTAAAAGTGTTTTATAATTGCTCATTATATTTATTAATTATCAAATTACTTATTTTATCGTACAAATCTTTCAACTCTGCATTTTCATCCAACATTTTTTTGTGTATTTCCATAGTTGTTATGTCGTTTCGCCTGGCAGGGCCCGTTTGTGCTTCATAGGGTTCTATTTCAGTGATTTTTCTTGCGGTTTCCTCTATCAGAGGTAATAAAAAGTCGAAAGGCAGGTTTTTTTTCCGGAGAATTTCGGCGCCGGAGGTGTAAAGAAAATTTACGAAATTGTTAACAAATACCGCTGCAAGGTGGAGAAGTTGACGTTGTCCGGTATCGACTTCTTTAACATTGGAACCCAGTTGTAAAGCGGTTTGTTTTAGTTCGCTGCAAATTGTAGCTGATGATGCTTCGATACAAAAAGGCACTTTGTCGAGAGCAATATCCCTTTTTGCCGAGAATGTTTGCAGCGGATAGAAGACACCGATATTTTTATGTCTTTTGATGCTGTTCATGGGGGTTATTCCGGAGGTATGAGCAACAATGCCGTTTGTACGAGGAATTTGCATAGATACCTCCCCGATGAACCTGTCGGGTATGCAAAGCAGGTATAAATCGCTATTTGGAGAGAGTTCCTCAATCCGTTTACAAACTTTTGATTTTACTTTTCCGGCGAGTAATGAACTTTTTTCTTCGGAAGGTGAGAATATCTCGGTTATTGTAAAACCGGCATCATGCAATCCGAGGGTGAGATGGGTTGCAACATTACCGGCACCAAGTATGGTTATATGTTTTATCACACGTTGTATTTTTTAGCTATTTCGCTTTTAATGGCGGCAACGGCTTTTTCAACGGGATTGTTTTCTGTTCCGAATCCGCGGGTTAACAGCTTGTTTGCCAACAATGCAGCATTGTCGTCGTTGGCAAACTCCTTGGCGGCGGCATTTATAAGCTGTACTGTGTTCTCTTTTGCCGCTTTAATAAAATCCCAAACCTTTTCGTTGATGTAAATTTGTTGCGACAGGTTATGTTCCCACTCTTCGCGTATGGATTGCAGCAATGCCCTTTGAAATTGTAATACGGTGTTGTTCCCGGGTAAAACGCGGGGAATAAGATTGTTCGGATTTATTCTTTCCAAAAAGAGTGTCATACGTTCGTATGCTTGCAGTTGTAGCCTTGTGAAATCACTGTTTCCGTTTTCAACGGGAACGGGGTTGTCTTTTTTGTTGTGTTCGGCAAAAAATCTCAAAATCAAGTCCCTGTTGTTGTTGCTGTTTTCAGCAAGGGCTTTCATCAAATACCAACCTATTACCAGAACAATTGCCAAAGGCACAACATATTTTATCAGTTCGAAAATATTGTCCATCTTTTTCTCTTTTTTCAATACAAAATAACAACAAATTTTTTATTCCGTAGTAATTAATATCAATTTACCGGATGCAATTTTATTTTTCCGGGTTTCCATTTAACATTATGAAAATTGTTCAATTATTAGTTTTTCAGTCATTATCCGTCATTACAATTTCCGGTGCAATATTCACGGTAATTATTTTTTGTCAACGGTTTATAATTTTAATTTCCGTACGCCGGTTTTTGGCGGCACATTCACTTGTGGTATCGGTACACAGCGGTTTGGAAAATCCGTATCCTTTGAACGACAATCTGTCTTTACTTATTCCGTTATTTATCAGGTAGGTAAATACCGATTTGGCCCGTTTTTCAGAGAGTATGAGGTTGTACTGTCCGCTTCCTTTCCGGTCGGTATGTCCCGATATTTCTATTTTAATTCCGGGGTTATCGTTAAGAAACACTATTAACCTTTTCAGTTCGGGAATAGATGTCGGTTTTAAAAGAGCCTTGTCGAAATCGAAATTTATGTTGTACAGATTTGTTATACATCCTGTATCTACAGGCCTGAGGTAGAAAGTGTCGTAAATGTTTGACGATTTAAGGGAGTTTTCGTAGTTAAGATTTTCGGAAAGGAACATATAACCTTTTTTGTAAATATTGACTGCATAGTTAATTCCCGGATGTATTACCGTCAGAAACCCTCCGTTTACAGCATCGGAGCGGGTAGAGTCGAGTGTTACGCCTGTTTTTACGTTTGTCAAGATGATGTCGGCCCAAAGGGGTTTTTTTGTTTTTGCCGATAGTGTAACACCTTTAAAGTAATAGACCTTTTGGGGAGCGACCGCTTGCGGCAAAGTCAAATGTAATATGTCGTAATTGTTTTTTGCGTTTCCCCTGTCACTGGAAATCCAGGCATTTTCGGCATCGAGGCTGATAAAAATATTTATTTCGTTTTGTGCACTGTTCAGGGGCATGCCGAGGTTAGTAACATTATTCCACACACCTGTTGAATCCATGCGTGCCAAAAAGATGTCGAAACCGCCCAATCCCGGGTGTCCGTTTGATGAAAAGTAGAGGGTTTTGTTATCGGCCGAGAGGAAAGGCGACATCTCATCGTAGGGGGTGTTTACATTGCTCAAAGCATTAACGGGTTTGCACCAGTTTCCGTTACGGTCTTTTTCGGAGTACCAAATGTCGGAGCCTCCGTATCCCCCTCCGCGTTTCGACGAGAAAAAGATGGTTTTTCCGTCCGACGACAGCACTGCTTGTGAATCCCAGCTGCTGCTGTTAATATTCATTCCTGCATTATAAGGCATAAGCCAGTTGTCGCCCGCTTTTCTTGCGAAATATATGTCGCAACTACCCAAACCTTCGGGGAAATAGCACCCCGTAAAAAGTAGAGTCCTGCTGTCCACCGAAAATGTTACGGCACCAAGGTTGCTGTTGTTTTGCCATGGGAATATCAGTTCGCGGGGCTCTTGCCATTTGCCGTTTTCGCGCTTCGAGAAAAATATTCTCTCAATAAAGTTTCTCCCGTCTATGCTTTCCGTTTTCAGCGGCTCTTTTCTTGTAAAGTACAATAAGGTTTTGTCCTCGTTAACAAAATTTATGTATTCGGCATTGTCAGTATTAATGTTTTCCGGCAGGCTGTTAACGGTGGTTTTCCACGGCGATTTAATAGCTTTCGCAGCAAACGAGGCACTTTTGTACAGGTGTATTACACGCTTGGCATTTGGCACTACACCGAATTTATCAAGATACCTTTCAAGGATAAAAGCCGATTTTTCATAATCGCCCTTTTTGTACAAAAGTTCGCCGAGATAGTAATAAACATGCGGAAAGGCGGTTGAGTCGAGCGAAAGAACCTTTTGGTAATTGCGAATAGCTTTTAACGTATCGTTAAGCTCTTCCCAAATTTCGGCTTTTAACAGATATGCCTCGGAATAGGGGGGGTAAATTTTTATGGCTTTGGATACGGCATTAAGTGCTTTACGTGGTTGACCCGCGAGATAAAGAGTTTTTGCTTTTTGAAAATAACGGTGAGCTTTGCCTCCGTTTTGGGCATTGCTTTCACCTACTGCAAACACAAACGGAAGGATTAATATGATTAGAATTTTTTTCAATGTTCTGCAATGGATTTCCCGGCAAAGCTAATAAAAAGTTGCCTAACCGAATAAATGCTTTTGCCTTACAAAATGAGATGCCGATAAAATATTGTTTTGCAGGGAATCGTTTGTTTACGCTTGGTGCCGGTATTTTTATTAACGCCTGCAAGGAAAAAAGTTTTAATTTCGTGGCTCAAATTAATTGTCGGTTTTGAAAAGAGGTATAAATATCATATTTGCCGGGTTGTTATTTATTGTACTTTTTCTATTAGTGCTAAACTTGTGGTACGGTTCGGCGGAAACGGGATTTTTTGAGGTTTTAAGTTCAATAGCCGGCGTAGGTGGCGACGAAACAATTGATACCATTGTTTTGTTGTACCGGTTGCCCCAAGCTGTTACGGCATTGTCCACCGGCATTGCTCTCGGTTTGGCGGGACTTATATTGCAAACACTATTCCGTAACAGTTTGGCGGGACCATCAGTATTGGGAATAAGTGCAGGGGCAAGTTTCGGAGTGGCCGTTGCCGTTCTTTGGGGAAGTTTTGGAAGCATGTTCCTTTTACGGGGTGTTGCCGCCGACATTATTACCGTTTTGTTTGCCTTTGGTGGTGCTCTTTCGGTGTTGTCGGTAATATTGTATGTTTCGCAACGTATCCGCAATGTAGTTACCATACTGATAATAGGGATAATGACCGGATACATTGTATCGGCTTTGGTTAGTGTTATGCAGTTTTTCGGCCGTTCGCAGGATGTCTATTCCTTTGTGGTGTGGGGGTTGGGAAGTTTTTCCAAAACGGACAATTATCAATCGCTGTTTTTGCTTGCGGTGGCATTGGCGGGTTTCGTGATGTTGATGTTTTACATAAAACCGTTAAATGCTTTGTTGATGGGAGAAGTTTATGCGCGCAGTATAGGTTTCAGGGTGAAGCGAGTAAGAGTTGTGCTTTTCGCCGTTTCGGGAATTTTTATAGCTGCTACCACGGCATATACGGGTCCTATAGGTTTTATAGGTCTTGCCGTTCCGCATTTGGCACGGTCTGTTTTCAAAACTTCCGACCATTCGGTTTTGATACCTGCCGTGGCAATTACCGGAGCCATTGTAGCCCTGTTGTGCAATTTGGCGGCAAAACTGCCGGGAATGGATATTTCGTTGCCCATTAATGCGGTCACCCCTTTAATAGGGGCACCTGTTGTTATTTGGGTTTTGTTGAAAAGAGGTAACGGTTGGAACAAAGATTAAGATTTATGGAATATCACATTGTAAATACGGACGAGCTTGCGACAGGGTTCGGCAAAAAAGGTGCCGGTGATGTTGTTTTGCAAAGAGAGATAAACGTTTCGCTTCGTCCCGGTGAATTGATATTCCTGCTGGGAGTTAACGGTTCGGGAAAATCGACATTGTTGCGTACGCTTTTGGGATTGCACAAGCCTATGGAAGGGTCTGTGTTTTACGACGGTGTTCCATTAAAAGAGATTAACGAAAAAGAGCTCTCGAAAAAAGTGTCGGTAGTTTTTACCGGCGGAATAGACGACAATTATCTTACCGTTTTCGATGTCGTTGCAATGGGACGCTACCCATTTGCCCCTTTAAGCGGAAAGCTGTCGGATGAAGATAAAAAGATTGTTTTTGATACTTTGCAACAAGTAGAGATGTCAGGATTTTCGGATAACATATTTTCGGGTTTGAGCGACGGTGAAAAGCAAAAGGTGTTGATAGCAAGGGCTTTGGTACAAGAAACCCCGTTTATGTTTTTTGATGAGCCGGCGGCTTTTATCGATGCTCCGGGCAAAATAGCAATAATGGAACTTTTGTCGGACATTGTGAAAAACCGTAATAAAGGGATACTCCTTACAACGCATGATATCGACACGGCTTTGCGCTATGCCGATAAAATATGGTTGTTGGGAAAAAACAGACCTTTTGTGGAAGGTGTTCCCGAAGATTTGGTTTTAAACGGATTTATCCAAAAATATTTTAATCATAAAAATATTATTTTCAATGAGAATAATGCCACATTCGAAAGCAACAGGGGTGAGCCCGAAAAAACAATTGATGTTGCTGCAGCAGGTATTAAGGGAATTTGGCTGGAAAATGCTTTGAAACGTAAGGGCTACGGTGTGAACAGGATTGATTATCTTAACATCGACAACGGAATAATTTGCGATGACACGGGATTTCAACTGGTAGTTGACGGCAAAACAGAATCTGTTTGTAAAAGTGTAGAAGATATATTGACAGTAATAAATGAAAAACGGGTTTAATAAACTGACGGCGTAACAAAATTAAAAGATGAAAATTATTTGTATAGGACGAAATTATGTTGAACATGCAAAAGAGCTAAATAATGCGGTACCTTCGAAACCGGTATTTTTTATGAAACCGGATACGGCACTTTTGCAAAAAAACAATCCCTTTTTTTATCCGGAGTTTTCGGACGATGTGCAGTACGAAACCGAAATTGTATTGAAAATCAACCGTAACGGAAGACATATCGAAAAGAAGTTCGCACATAAATATTTTGACCAAATAGGTGTGGGGATTGATTTTACGGCGCGCGATTTACAAGCCGAACAAAAAAAGAGAGGATTGCCTTGGGAAATTGCAAAAGCTTTTGACCAGTCGGCACCCGTGGGAAGATTTTTGCCGGTTTCGGCATTCGACGATTTGAATAACATCAATTTCTCTCTTAAAATAAACGGTGAATTGCGCCAAAAGGGAAATACGGGAAATATGATTTTCGACTTCGGTGACATTATCTCCTACATATCGAAATTCGTTTCTTTAAAAACGGGTGATTTGATTTTTACGGGAACACCCGAAGGGGTAGGACCGATAAAAATAGATGATAAATTTGAGGTTTTTATTGAAAACGAAAAACTTTTGGAATTTAACGTCAAATAAGGACGGTTAATAAAACAGTACGGCTACACAATTTTCGGCATTTTGTTTGAAAGCATATTACACATGTTTGGTGATGCTAACGGAAATATTTTTGGGAAATATGCCTGTTCAGATACTCTTCGAAAATAAATAGGATTACTTTGTTAACCTTTTTTATTAAAACATAATGCTTGATATTTCCCATTGGGAAACAATATGCATACGTAAATAGAAGATTTTCCGTTACCTTCTTTCTAGTCCTAAAATCGGGCGCCGTTTATTGTTGATGATATATTTTTTTCTTACCGGAGCAAACTTGGGAGCGACTGGACTTACCGATACGGAGTCGTATTTTTTGCCGCCGAAACTACTTTTCGAACATGAAGTTAGCACCGAGGCAGCCACAATTACAACGACAACGGTAATAAAATTCGTAATCAATTTTTTCATTGATAAATTCAATTTGTTTGGGCTGTAAAAATATAAAAATTTCATAGTTGAAAAACGGTTGTTAAATAGAAACATTATAAAAGTAAAAGGTTGCAGAATTTTTCTAATTTCGCTATGTAAAAATTTACGGGATGAAACAGTTTTTTAAAATTCTTGGTCCCGGGTTGCTATATGCCGGGGCTGCCGTTGGTGTTTCGCACCTTGTACAATCAACACGTGCCGGTGCCATGTTTAATTTCGAATTTGTTTGGATACTAATTATTGCTAATCTTTTGAAGTATCCGTTTTTCGATTTCGGAGTCAGATATGCCACGGCTACGGGAAACAATTTAATTGACGGATACAACAAAACAGGGAAATGGGCGGTAGTATTATACGCTTTTATAACCATTATGTCTATGTTTATCATTCAGGCTGCCGTAACTGTTGTTGCCGTAAGTTTGTTTGCTTTTATTTTCAAAATATCCGTCGATTTGGTAACACTCAGCGGATATATGCTTTTCATAAGTGTGCTTTTCCTTGCTTTGGGCAGATACTCGTTTCTCGATAAGCTGATGAAGTTTATTATTGTCTTGCTTTCGTTGTCCACAATAATAGCGGTATTTTCGGCTTTGGGGATACAAAAGGAGGTAACTCCGGAGTCGCTTATGCATTTCAAATGGACAGGAAAGGCTGATATATTCTTTTTGATAGCCTTTGTGGGATGGATGCCTGCTCCCATTGATGTTTCCATTTGGTCGTCGGTGTGGAACATAGAAAAATACAAAGAGTTGGGATATACCCCCAAATTGAAAGACGCATTAACCGAATTCCGTTTCAGCTATATCTTTACTGCCGTGCTGGCTTTGGGATTTTTGTCGCTCGGTGCCTTGGTGATGTACGGAACAGGTGAGTCGTTTTCGGCGAGCGGAGTTAAATTTTCGGGACAGTTGATAAACATGTACACCAAAAGTATTGGCAATTGGTCGTACTGGATTATATCCATAGCAGCGTTTACCACCATGTTCAGTACGGTAATAACCGTGTTGGATGCATATTCGCGCGTATTGACACCCCTTGCAGGATATCTTGTTCCGGGTGTTTTCAAAAATTTTAACAGCAAAAAATCGACATGGTTGTGGCTCGGAATTATGTTTGCCGGCACAATGGTCATAATAGGTTTTTTGGTGTCGTCAATGAGGCAGATGGTCGATTTGGCAACCACGCTCTCTTTTATTACCACGCCGGCATTTGCTTACATAAATTACAAGGCGGTAACCGATAAACATTTTCCCGCAGAGGCACAACCGGGTAAATTTCTTAAAATATTAGCATGGATAGGAATGGGCTTTTTTGTTGTATTCAGCATAATATATATTGTATGGAGGTACATTGTCTGACAATTTAGGTGAAGGCCTCACATAAAAAAACCTTACCGGAGATTTTCATGGGTAAGGTTTTTTTTTGATGACAGGCAAAGAATTTAATCTCAAAATAAGGAAAATAATTTGATAAGTTAAAGGAAAAAAGAGCGTTTGTGAATAATTGAATATAACCGGTACTTTTTGCCGTCGATGGGGTCGAAAAAGTATATTTTGTCTTCTTTTTCGAAGACTTTGGCGGTTAATTCCTTTAGCGGCTTCTCTTTGAAACCTTCGCTTTTAATTTCATTAATTGAATAGGTTTCGTTAATGGCTATCATTTTATTTCAATTTAATTTTATAACCGTCTTTTTTACATATGGGACAATATGAATCTTTAACGATAGTTACGTATCCGCAACGTTCACACTTGTAATACTTGTGAACTTTAACTTTTTTTGTTTTATTTGTTTTTAAGCTTAAAGTAAACATTGATATCAGTTTTGCCCTAGGGAAAGCAAGCCTTGTGCCAAAAAGGTGTCCGCTCTACCGTAATCTTGTTAACGGCTTCATATCCAATAAAGTAAAAAGATATTTTATTTTTTTGATTCACTGTTTGTAAATAAATAGTTCATGATAATTACATAAACGGATAATTCGGATTGCGTTTTCGGAATAAAATCTATTTTCCGTACAACGCTGTCGAATGTTTATTATCGTTATTTTTGCCGTTAATAAAAAAATATTGGAAGGATGCAGAATTTTAACAAATACGATTTGACTTTTGATGATTTGAATGCCCGCATAAAAGAGATATTACCGGAACCGTTAACGGTTTCCGAAAAGTTGGCTATCGGTAAAACAATATTGAATTGTATTGATTTGACAACCCTGAGTGGTACCGACAACCGTAAAAAGGTTGAAGAGTTAAGCAAACAGGCTATTTCGTACAAAAGAGATGATTTGGGTATTGAAAATACTGCCGCCGTATGCGTTTACCCTGTTTTTGCCGGCACCGTTTCGAGTGTTTTAAGCGGGAGCGGAGTAAAGACGGCATCTGTTGCGGGTGCGTTTCCCAGCGGACAGTCGCCTTTGGAAATAAGAATTAAGGAGGTTGAGTACGCTTTGGAAAACGGTGCCGAAGAGATAGATATGGTAATTTCGCGCGGCAGGCTTCTCGAAGGCGACGAGGATTTTGTTTTTGAAGAGGTTAGCGCAATAAAAGAGGTGTGCGGTAATGCACATTTAAAGGTTATATTGGAAACCGGAGAGCTGAAAACGGTAAACCTGATACGTCGTGCATCGGAGATAGCAATACTGGCCGGCGCCGATTTTTTAAAGACCTCAACCGGGAAAATACAACCGGCCGCCACTCCCGGAGCACTTCTGATAATGCTCGATACCATTAAGGAGTATTATAATAAAACCGGACGGAAAATAGGTGTAAAACCCGCAGGAGGTATTTCGGAACCTGACGACGCCATTAAGTATTATCTCTTAACACAAGCTGTTTTGGGCAATGAATGGATGAATAATTCGTTGTTTAGAATAGGGGCAAGCCGCTTGGCCGATAAAATGTATGATTTTATTATTGATAACTCAACGTTCTGAAAATATGGGAAGATTTAAAATTTTTGTTTTTGCAACGGCATTACTCTTTTTTATTCCGTTTACCGAATTGTATTCGCAAACCCCCCTTACCGAAGCTGTCGATTTTCATGTAAAGACTCCCGACGGTACAACCATATACCTGTTTCAGTTGCTCGACGACGATAAAATCGTTGTAATTGACTTTTTTTCGGTGGGATGCGGTTATTGCCAGACATATGCTCCCGATTTTCAAGCATCGTACGAGGATTTCGGCGAGAATGACGGAAATGTTTTCTTTATGAAAATAAATTGGGGCAGCGATAATGCCGCAGTGCGTAACTTCGACTCGATTTACGGACAAACCATGCCCACGGTAAGCGGTACTCAGGGCGGCGGAAATCAGGTCTTTAACGATTATCAAATATTGTCGTATCCTACAGTGATAGTTATTACGCCCGACCATAAAATTTTTAATCAATACATTTGGCCGCCCGATAATTATCAAATCGATTCGGTGGTGATAGCGGCAGGTGGAATTTTGACGGGTACCGGAGAAAATTTGTTCAAAAACGGTGAAGTGTCCATTTATCCCAATCCCGCCGGCGGTTATTGTTTTATAAAAGTCAATGGTGAAAAAGGGTTTGCAGGTTTGGAGTACGACATTACCGATATGGCAGGTATGGTGGTGACGGACGGAAAGGCTAAAGTGAGTGACGGTATAACGTATATCCCTTTAAGAAATATGAACAGCGGTCTCTATTTCGTGCGTTTTTACAAACACGGTATTATTTTTGCCGTAAAACGTTTAATGGTAAAATAGTTGCAAAATGAAAAAAATACAATCCCGTATTCTGGTAAATACCCTTCTTATATTGATTTCGGGTATGTTGCTTACATTTGGTTCGTGTACCGACGACGACCCCTTTGCCGTTGATCCCGAACAAGATGTTGCTGAAAAATTTCTCGGAACATGGCATGTATCCGACAACGCTCAAAAACTTAATTACGACGTCGTAATAGAGCGTAACACCGTAAATTCGAACAGTGAAATTATTTTGAACAATTTTGCAGGTGTTAACGGAAGCGTTAAAGGTTATGTAACCGATAATTCGGTGGTAATAAGCAAACAGCAAGCAGGTGAAGGTTACATGGTTGAAGGTTCGGGTAGTTACATCAACAACGGAAAATTGGAGTTTACTTATACACTCGACGACGGTATAGACTCTGAACTGCGAAAAGCGGTGTTTACCAAATAATTACCGTAATACCCATACGGGCATGCCGGGATCGTGCATTAAAGAATCAACCCGGGTAGCGATACTGTCGGAATTCCACATAGGAGAGGGGGGAATTGAGGTTTTCGTGTTTTGTCGCTTCGATTGTTGTTCCTTTTTCTTAATATTCTCTTTTATTGCAGTGAGTTTTCCGATAACTTCATCGTAAATTTCAAGCATTTCGTCGTATTGCGATGAATAGTATTCCATGTTTTGTTCAAATTCATCGGAGGTAATACCATACTTTATAAATACCCTGTTGTAATACTCTTTTTTCAAATTTTTGTTATTTACCCTGTTAATGTTATCGTAAGAGACAATACCGTCAACCAAATTTATATCGGTAATAATAGAAACCATGGTGTTGTGCGGGATGATTTTTTCAGGTTTTTGCACAATATCCCTGTTTACGTGGTAGCACGATACCAGTAGAAAAGACAATATCAATGCGGTCGGTAAATGTATTTTAAAAATAGATTCAAATCTGTTTTTCATTACGGTAATATATGCCCTCGTATTAATTAAAAAAAAACGGAAGGGATATTAATTTCCCACTTCCGACAGATATTTTATTCTCATAAGTCTGATTTCCTCTTCGGTATATTCGGGTTCGCCGAGTTCGGCAAGGGCATCTTCCACCGAGTCGGTTTCGGCTTCGGAGAAATAATCGAGGATATCTTCCTGGTGATATTCGTCAATTTTTTCGTTTATATAGTAATTTATATCCAAATGTGTTCCCGAAGCAACAATACTTTCTATTTCGGTCAATATTTCGTCGTATGTAAGGTTTTTTGCGTGAGCTACATCTTCGAGCGGCAGTTTGCGGTCAATACTTTTTATAATGTAAACCTTCAACCCCGATTTGTTAACCACCGATTTTATAATAATGTCGTTGGGACGCGTAATATCGTGTTCTTCTACATATTCTTTAATGAGTTTTAAGAAAGGCTCGCCGTATTTTTGGGCTTTACCTGCACCGACACCCACAATCTGTTTCAACTCTTCCATGGTAATTGGATACTGAATTGCCATATCTTCGAGCGAGGGGTCTTGAAAGATTACAAACGGCGGGAGTTTTTCCTTGCGCGAAATATCCTTTCTCAAATCTTTCAGCATGGCAAAGAGCATTTCATCGGTACCGCTTCCCTGTTTTCCTCCACCTTTGGTAATGATGCCGTCATCGTCGCTGCTTTCGAAATCGCGGTCTTTGGCTATCATTATCGAATAAGGATTTTTGATAAATTCTTTCCCTTTTTCGGTAATTTTCAGTATTCCGTAATTTTCTATCTCTTTTTCGAGGAGGCGGTTTATGAGACATTGGCGCAAGACGGTTCCCCAAAATTTACTCTCTTTCTCTTTTCCTTTTCCGAAAAAGTCGTGTTTGTCGAGTTTTATGGCTTTGACATCTCCCGTTTTGTTTCCTGCTATTACATCGGCTACCAATTTGGCTTTAAATTGTTGCTTGAGAGCTACAACGGCTTCGAGTGCAAGTTTGATATACTCTTTACCTTCGAATTTTTCTTTGGGATACAAGCAGTTGTCGCAAGCTCCGCAGTTGTCCTTATCGTACTCTTCGCCGAAATAGTGCAGCAGCAAACGGTGACGGCAAACCGACGATTCGGCGTAAGCCACTGTTTCGAACAGCAGTTCTTTTGCTATTTCCTGTTCGGCAACGGGTTTGTCTTTCATGAATTTTTCCAGCTTCTGGATGTCATCGTAACTGTAAAAAGTTATACAGTTACCTTCGCCGCCGTCGCGTCCTGCACGTCCTGTTTCCTGATAAAATCCTTCTATGCTTTTGGGAATGTCGTGATGAATTACAAAACGAATGTCGGGTTTGTCGATTCCCATTCCAAAAGCAATGGTGGCGACAATTACGTCAACATCTTCCATCAAAAAGCGGTCTTGATTGTTGCGTCGGGTGGCGGCATCCAATCCTGCATGGTAGGGGAGGGCTTTTATGCCGTTAACCTGTAAGGTTTCTGCAATCTCTTCCACCTTTTTACGGCTTAAACAATAGACTATCCCCGATTTTCCCGGTTGAGTTTTAATGTATTTTATAATGTCTTTGATGACATGTTTTGTTTTAGGTCTTATTTCGTAGTAGAGGTTGGGTCTGTCGAACGACGATTTGAAAACTTTGGCATCGGTTATTTCGAGTGTTTTAAGTATGTCTTCCTGAACTTTGAGCGTTGCTGTAGCCGTAAGTGCAATTATTGGTACGTCCTGTTTTATGGCTTGGATAATGGGTTTAAGTTTGCGGTATTCGGGACGGAAATCGTGTCCCCATTCCGAAATACAGTGAGCCTCGTCAATGGCATAAAAGGATATTTTTATTTGTTTAAGGAAATCGATATTCTCCAATTTTGTCAACGATTCGGGAGCCATGTAAAGCAGTTTGGTCTTTCCGTCAAGAAGGTCGTTTTTTACTTGTGTCATTTCGGCTTTGGATAAAGAGGAATTCATAACATGGGCAATTCCCGATTGCGCACTGAAATTCCTTATCATGTCCACCTGGTTTTTCATCAAAGCTATCAAGGGCGACACCACTATTGCCGTTCCCTCTTTTATCAATGCCGGAAGTTGATAACATAACGATTTACCCCCACCCGTAGGCATAACAACAAAAGTGTTGTTATTTTCCATAACACTGTTTATGATGGCTTCCTGGTTTCCTTTAAAGCTGCTGAAACCAAAGAAGTTTTTCATTGTAGCCCGCAATTGATATTTATCATTTGCACTTTCCATTTTTTCCTTTGAATATTTAAATTTTATAGTACTTTTGATACAAATTTTAATGCAAAAAAAATACCTGTTTTTATAATTAAAATTTACAAAAACAGTTTATACAAATATATACAAAAAAATCTTTGTTTAATACAACAAAATAAAAAAAATTGATTTCTGTAGAAAAAATAAAGCAGGTTGCAATAGACTCTATTGATATAGAAGCTAGGAGTATCAACGGATTGAAAAGTTCCGTAAATTCCGATTTCGTAGAGTCGGTAAAGTTAATATTGAACAACAGGGGCAGGGTTGTGGTTACCGGCATAGGGAAAAGCGCCATAATAGCCTCCAAGGTTGTTGCCACGTTCAATTCGACGGGTACACCGTCAATATTTATGCATGCCGCCGATGCCATTCACGGCGATTTGGGAATTGTAGGCAAAGATGATATTGTTATGGCAATATCGAAAAGCGGCGAAACACCCGAAATTAAGGTGTTGATACCATTGATAAAGGCACGCGGCAACAAACTGATTGCCATGGTCGGTAACAACGGGTCGTACCTTGCGTCGCAGGCCGATTATGTATTGAATGTTTCGGTTGAACATGAGGCTTGCCCCAATAATTTGGCACCCACATCGAGCACTACGGCACAATTGGTAATGGGCGACGCTTTGGCTGTGTGTTTGCTGGAACTCAGAGGGTTTACTCCGGGTGATTTTGCCAAGTTTCACCCCGGCGGCGCTTTGGGAAAACGTATGTATTTGAGAGTTTCGGATTTGTATTCGAGAAATCCGGTGCCGGAAGTGGATGTTAACGAAAAAATGAGCAATGTTATTCTTGAAATTTCCTCGAAAAGATTGGGAGCCACCGCAGTACTGGAAAACGGCAAACTCGTTGGTATGATTACAGACGGCGATTTGAGACGTATGATAGAAAAATACCCCGATTACAAAGACCTGAAAGCCGTTGATATTATGACACGCAACCCGAAAACCATAGACAAAAACAGACTCGCCGTTGATGCATTAAGCAAAATGCGCGAAAACAATATTACGCAGTTGGCTGTTGCCGAAGGTGACAAATATTTGGGTATAATACATTTGCACGATATTTTAAAAGAGGGGATTTTGTAAAGAAAACAGGTTTGTTATGCGATTATGGACAAATGAATTGGTAAAAAAATACCGTCAGCGTACGGTTGTAAAAAAGGTGTCGGTAGAGGTAAATCAAGGCGAGATAATAGGGTTGCTTGGTCCCAACGGTGCGGGAAAAACCACAACTTTTTATATGATAGTAGGCTTGATAAAACCTTTTTCGGGGCAGGTATTTCTCGAAGATAAGGATATTTCAAAACTGCCGATGTACAAGAGGGCTCAGTTGGGAATAGGATATTTGTCGCAAGAGGCTTCCGTGTTTCGCCATTTGAGCGTTGAAGATAATCTGAAAGCTGTATTGGAGTTTACCAAACTGTCGAAAAAGGAGCAACAAATGCGGGTGGAGGGGCTTTTGGATGAGTTCGGGTTGCAAAATATACGTAAAAGTAAGGGGATTCAACTTTCGGGAGGTGAACGAAGGCGTACCGAGATAGCCCGTGCTTTGGCAATGAATCCGAAATTCTTTTTGCTTGACGAGCCCTTTGCCGGTGTTGACCCCATTGCCGTCGAAGATATTCAAAATATTGTTTCGCATTTAAAAGATAAAAATATCGGCATTCTTATAACCGACCACAATGTTCACGAAACATTGAGTATTACCGACAGGGCATATCTTTTGTTTGAGGGGTCCATACTAAAGTCGGGGACCGCCGAAGAGCTTGCCGCCGACAAGCATGTGCGTAAAGTTTATCTCGGACAAAATTTCGAACTGCGCAAAAAAAACGGTTGATACCCTGCTCAGGATATCATTTTTTCAAAATCTTCTTCCGAAATAACGGGAATATTAAGTTTCAGGGCTTTTTCTTTTTTTGAAGGTCCCATCTTATCGCCGGCAAGAAGGTAGTCGGTTTTCGACGATATGGAACTTGTGTTTTTGCCGCCGTACCGCTCTATTAACGCTTTTATTTCGTCGCGACTGTAATTTTTAAAAACCCCGCTTACCACAAACGATTTTCCCTGTAGTTTGTTTTCATAAACGGAAGTTGAACCGTCATCCTTAATCTCAAGTTTGACACCCTTCTCTTTCAGACGTTCAATGATTTTTATATGTTCCTCTTTTTTAAAATAATTAATAACCGATTCGGCAATTTTTTCACCAATCTCCTCCACCGCCACAAGTTCGTCGAACGATGCTCTGATAAGGTTGTCGATACTCTTAAAGTGGTTGGCAAGTTTTTTAGCCACAGTTTCGCCCACATATCTGATGCCAAGAGCATAAAGCACTCTTGTAAAGGGTACGGTTTTGGATTGTTCGATACCTTTTAAAATATTTTGCACTGTTTTTTCGCGGAAGCTGATTTTCTTTTCTTTTTTTCCATCGCCGGCGGGAATAATTTTTTCGAGGCCTATCAATTTGTCGTAAGTAAGGTCGTATAAGTCGGCAATATTTTTCACGAGGCCGTGGTCGTACAACATCTCTATTTTTCCTTCGCCGAGGCTGTCGATGTTCATTGCTTTGCGCGAAATAAAATGTTCGAGTTTACCTTTAATTTGCGGGGGGCAACCGTCTTCGTTAGGGCAATAATGTGCCGCTTCACCCTCTTTTCTTATGAGTGGTGTTCCGCATTGCGGACAGTTTTTGATAAATTCGACGGGTTTTGCTCCTTCGGGACGTTTTTGCAAATTTACACCCACTATTTTGGGAATGATTTCACCTCCCTTTTCAACAAAAACGGTATCGCCGATACGAACATCCAGAGCTTTGATAATATCGGCATTATGCAGGCTTGCCCTTTTGACCGTTGTTCCCGCCAGCAAAACGGGTTTCAGGTTTGCAACAGGAGTTACAGCTCCGGTACGTCCCACCTGATAATCTATTGAAAGCAAGGTGGTTTCAGCCCGTTCGGCTTTAAATTTATATGCAATTGCCCAACGGGGACTTTTGGCGGTGTATCCCAATTCCTTTTGCAACCGAATGTCGTTAACCTTAATAACAATGCCGTCGATATCGAATGGTAAATTTTTACGTCCTTTTTCCCAGTCGTTTATGTACTCTTTTATCTCGTCAATATTTTTACAAAGAGCCATATATTTTGAGACTTTAAAGCCGAGGCTTGCAGCGTAGCGCATGCTTTGATAATGGGTTTTTATCCCTTCCAAATCGTGTGGTATGTAGTAGAGGTAACAGTCGAGGTTACGTTTGGCCACTTCTGCCGGGTCTTGCAATTTTAAAGAGCCTGCCGCAGCATTTCTCGGGTTGGCAAAAGGGCTCTCTCCAATCTCTTCGCGTTCGCGGTTAAGCCGGTCAAATTCTTTGTGTGGCATAAAAATTTCACCTCTTATTTCAAGTTCATCGGGGAAGTTGCCTCGCAATCTCAACGGGATGCTCTTTATTGTTTTTACGTTGTTTGTTACATCGTCGCCCCTTATGCCGTCGCCCCGGGTTACGGCGCGTATAAGGAGTCCCTTTTCATAAATCAAACTTATCGACAGCCCGTCGTACTTCAACTCGCAAACATATTCGGGACTTTTTCCTGTAAGTTTTTTTATTCTGTTGTCAAACTCCACAATTTCGCCTATTGAATAGCTGTTCGACAACGACATCATGGGATATTTGTGTTTTACGGTACTAAACTCTTTGGTGGGTTCTCCTCCCACACGCATGGTAGGTGAATCGGGAAGCCTGTATTGGGGGAATTGTTTTTCGAGTTTTTCCAACTCTTTGAGTTTTAAATCAAATTCGTAATCGCTTATTACAGGTTGGGCCAAGACATAATACCTGTAATTGTGCTCTTGCAATTCGCGTGTAAGACGTTCTATTTTTTGTTTGGCTTCAATACCGTTCATCTTTGTTAATTTTTTATGTGTAAAAATACACCCTTTTTACAAACGGGAAAACCTGAACCTGACGGGAGGGTTGCCGTACCGCTTACAGTGTCAAAAAAAAATATATCCTCATATGACGGTAAAGCACTATGTTTATAAAAGAGGTGGGCTACAAGATGTTAAAAACCAAAAAAGTCGGTTCTGTTTATCGGCATTGTCATGCACCTTGCACCTCCGCCACCTCGCGACAGTTCGTTTCCTTCTATTGTAACCACGGCTTTTTTGTAGTTGTTAAGGTCGTATTTTCCGCTCACTATCTCTTTTGATTTTATTACTTCAAATCCTTTTTTGTTAAGTGCTTCAATGGTATTTACGTTTCTGGCGTAACCGATTATTTTTCCAGGTTCCAATGCGAAAAAATTAGCTCCGCTTTGCCACTGTTCCCGTTCCATAATAGTAATGTCGTTGTTTCCTCCGCAATAAACAGGTTCAAGGTCTATTTTCAGTTTGCGCAGGGCGTCCAAAAGATTCTTTTCCTCTTTTATTGACGATACCTTTTTGCCGTCGATAGTAATGTGTATTGTAAGATGCCGTGTGGAGTTTAATATCAGAGGTTCGAAAATCATACACTGGTCTTTGTCGAGAAAGGTGAAAGTCATGTCGAGATGTATAAACGATTCGGGTTTAAAAGGAAGTTCCTGAACGATAATGTGTTTGGTGCCGGGTTTTGTTTTCAGGTATTCGATAATACTGTCTATTCCCTGGGTTGATGTTCGTCCTCCTGTCCCTATGAGCAAAACATCGTTGCGCGCCACAATAACGTCTCCACCTTCAATGGTTGCTTTGCCTGTATTGTCGTAAAGTTTTACGGGGTCTATTGTTTTTGACTTTACCGATGGGTGGTGATTGAAAATAGTCTCCATAATTATGGCTTCCCTGTCGCGAACGCTGTTTGCCATTTTCGATATTAATATCTCGTTTCCAACCGTAAAGCTTGCGTCGCGGGTAAAGAAAAAATTTGGTAGCGGATGGACGCAATAACGTTCGTTATCGAGAAACCGCGTAAGATTGTTTTTATGCATCTCCACACCTTCGATAAGTTTTACGGCAAGTGTTTCCGGTTTGAGTTCGAAAAGGTGTTCACAAATTTTATAGTTGTTATTGTATTCGGTTTCGCATATCTTATTAATAAGCTCGGTTCGTATGTCATTGTCGGAGATAACATCGTTAAGAAGTTCTTTTACTTCGAAAACACGGGCGTATTTTTTAAGAACTCCCATAAAGTTGTTGTATTCGGGAAGTGCGATTGTAAGGTTTAATATATCGCTGTACAATGCGCGTTCGGCATTTTCGGGTGTCATGTTTTCCACCTCCGCTCCCGGTACATGAATTATTACTCCGTTTAATTTTCCTATTTCAGAATTTATGTTTGCATCTATTTTCATATCTCTTTGATTTTACGGTTCAGGATCGATAAACTCGTAGCCGTTACCCATTATGTTTAAAAATTTAATAAAATCGGTGTAATCAATCACAACACTTGCTTTGTTGTCGTTGGGGTGAAAGCTTATTTTTTTTGCCGATTGCAGTTGTTTATCCAAAAAAAGGTAAACATGATGTTCGACATCGTTAAGCAAACCGAACGGGGAGACAGAACCGGGCTTGACGCCGAGGTATTTTTCCAATCTTTTTTCCGAAGCAAATGTGAGTTTCCCTTGTTTTAACTGTTTTTCCAAACTATGTATATTAAAAGGAGTGGTATCTTTAATAATAACAAGATAATGTCTGTTACCTTTATGGTTTCTGAAAAAGAGGTTCTTGCAGTGCATTGCATCGATATCTTTCCAGTATTTCAAAGCGGTTTCAATGGTGTCTAACGGGGGATGTTCAAATATTTCGAACTCTATTCCGTTGTCATTTAAAAAATCGATAACCTTCTTTCTGTTCTCTTCTCTTGTCAGCATTTCGGTACGTTATTTTTATTTGGTCAGGTAAACTTTATTTCTTGTTTTTATTCCTTTCGTAATATTTACACCAGTTTTTCAATCCACATTCGTTACATTTCGGATTTCGTGCAGTACAAATGTATCTGCCGTGCAAAATTAACCAATGATGTGCAAGCGGTATCAATTCGCCGGGAAAATATTTTACAAGTTGTTTTTCGGTTTCCAAAGGTGTTTTGGCGTTTTGGGTCAAGCCCAGCCGTGCCGAGACCCTGAAGACATGAGTGTCGACGGCCATTACAGGTTTGTTGAAAATTACCGAAGCAATCACATTTGCGGTTTTGCGCCCCACACCGGGAAGTTTTTGAAGGTCGTTTATGCCGGAAGGGATTTTGCCGTTAAAGTCGTTTAACACCGTTTTAGCCATTCCCGATAAATGTTTTGCTTTGTTGTTTGGGTAAGAACACGATTTTATCAGTTGGTAGATATCGGAAATTTCGGCACCGGCAAGACTTTTTATGTCGGGATATTGATGAAAAAAATCAGGGGTTATCATATTTACCCTTTTATCGGTGCATTGTGCCGAAAGGATAACCGCTACCATAAGTTGATACGGGTCTTTGTAATGTAGTTCCGTTTCGGCAAAAGGCTTTTCCTTTTTAAAATATTCTATTACCCTTTCGAATCGCTCCTTTTTTCTCATTACTCTATTTTTTTGCAAAAATGATAAAATTGAAGCAACTATTTTGTGTTTTTTACAGTTATTATATTTAAGTACCTCATTTGGTGAAAATATTTTCTCAAAAAAGAAAAAAATCAGCTTAAAGTTGTAACTTTTCACCCGATTTAAGGTTAAAGCAATATTTAAAATTTTATGAGGCGGGAGTATAAGAAATACGGATTCGGGGTTTTGATTACGGTAATGTCTCTGCTATTGCCGTATCATTCTCAAGCCCAATATAAACCTTGGAATTATAATAAGTTTCACATTGGTGTTCAAGGAGGTGTTTCGTGGCCCTACGACAGGTTTGGTACAGGTCACAACATAAAATATGCCAGTTATGTTAATAAAGGATACAATATAATATTGCAAACGGTATATTTCTACAATCCCAATTACGGTTTCGGGATTAATTTTATTTGGAACGAACATCCGGTAAATAACGAAAAACTTGCCGGGGCATACCTTAAATCCAATTCTGCATACAAAACCGCCGTTGCCGAGGTAGGAAGTTTTTATATGCCTACCGTTACCGCAGGAATGTATTTCCAAATTCCTTTAAACGAGTATTTCGCCTTTACGGCGGCACTGCATGCAGGAGTACAAACCGTAATAAAACCTGCCGGCAGGGTTGATGTAACAACAAGTTTTTCGACAATAACCATTGAAGAGACAGGTTTGACAATGGCAAAATTCGTTTGGTATTACAAATTCGGTATGCAATTCAAAATAGCTCGCAATATTCACCTTGTTTTTGATGCGGCATATACCGGAGCCACATACCAGTTTGAATACTCCCGCAATAATAAAGAAATATCGGAACCGCAACACATAGGCGACGTTATGTACAGGTTTGGAGTAGCTTATAAATTTGATTGATGTTTTAAATTGATAAAAAATTATAAAAGAAAAATTTTTGATTAGGCAACGAAAAGGGTTAAGCATGTTGTCTTAATTGTTAAAAATGGTTAACGGTTAGAGGATTTATTGATAAAAACGGAGGTTATGCATATAAATTTACATGAAATAATAACATATGAAAATCCTGTAATAAGACGTTGGCGGAATAAACTTTCGTCTCTTTCGATTGCTTTGTTGTTTTCGGTATTGTCGGTTTTTGGCGAGGGGTCTAAGGATGTTTGGATACTGAACTACAGTACGGGTTTGTTTTTTTGCAGTGATTTCGAAAATCAATGTAATAGCGGAAGTGGTGCACGTACACAGTTTGCAGTATATGGATGCGACAGTATCGAAAGACTCTATTTCGAAGTCGATTCCACCGTTGAGAAGGTTTATCTCGGATTTCAAGGTGTTGACCCGAGCAGTTGGGGTACCACAAGAAAAATAGTTTATCGCATAAAAAACATGTCGGGAAGTATCGTTAAAAGCGAAGCCGATCTTCCTACAAGCGGTACAGGATACATTAATAATATTACCGAAGCGCGAAACGGTCCTCAACAACTCGGAAATTCTTCGGGATACGATGCAATAGTTTGGGACCCGCCTGCAAACGGTACTTATTATATCGAGTTTCAAAGAATGAAGCAAGATGGGATTTCGTGGTCGGTAAATCCGGGAACATTCAGAATCGACCTGTTCGATATTACCGTGGCAGATACCGCTGCGTTGGAAGAGAAGGAGGGAAGGGTCTATTCTTCGGCATGGCAATTCAACAGTTACTCCGGATACGGAATGAACAATTGTTCCGCAACTTTTTATGTCTATTCTGCCGATAGTATTATTACATCATTGACTCTTGACGATTTACAGGGAGGCGTGTGGTACCTCTATTGTAACCAAACCGGTGTGGGTACTTCGGGAGACTGGATTACAGACCGGCAGTCGATAAACGGTTCGGCATATAACCCTCAATATAGAATTTTTTTAAACGAACCCGATACCAATATCTTTCCGCCTGCTTCCACCCTCGGGAGCGTTGTGGGTACTCCCTGGGGACAAGCATATTGTGACAACGGTACAATAGATTTTCACGTTACCGTTGACAAAGCCGGCAATGTGGATATTAATCTCGATTTTGACGACCCTTATGCCGACAGAACAATTTCGGCAATTGTCTCCGCAGGCGAAAATATAATAACGTGGGACGGAAATGATGCCAACGGTACACCCGTCCCGAATAATGTTAATGTGGAATTTACCATTAGTTACATTAACGGCCTAACCAATTTGCCGTTATACGATGTGGAAAGTAATAATAACGGGTTTACAATAGATATTGTGGCTCCTTCGGGGGCTGCCCCTTTGGTTTATTGGGACGATACACAAGTGGGCGGCAATTCCAACTTTACCGGATGTTCGGGCTCGGGTTGTCATCCTTGGGCCGACGGAGACCTCATTACAATGAATACATGGTGGTATAATGTTTCAACAACAACGGCACCGGTAACAATAGTTGAAGAGAGAGGACCCGATACCCTGGTTTTCGATCAGTCGCCACCGCAAAACTATTGTGCAGGCGAAACGGGGGTCACCTTTTCAGTTGCTTCTGATCCCAATACCGAACGCTATTATTGGTCTTATACCGGTACTGGAGCAACTATACATCAAGCCGATACTTCAGATAATTTTATTACCGTTGATTTCAGTCCCAGTGCAACAGCGGGAAATATTGAAGTTTACGGTACAAATAACAACTGTTCTAACCCGGGACCTACATCATCGTTGGCAATATCAATAGTTCCTTTGCCAAATACCTCAATAACAATTACTCCGAACGATACGGTTTGTATCGACTCGCAAACCACTTTTGCGGGAACCGATAATGCAGGTACCAATGTTACAAGTTGGGAATGGGATTTCGGCGACGGAAATACGGCAACGGGTCAAACGGCTAACCACACTTATTCGGCGGTTTTAATCGATAGCGTAAGATTGATAGCTACTAATAACAACGGCTGTGTGGATACCACATACCGTGAAATTTGGGTTACCGATCCGGTAATTAATATGAATATTTCACCCCAACCCGCTTGTTTGACTGATACCGTTACCTTTTCAGGTGTAGGCGGACCCATAACATATACCGATTGGATATGGGATTTCGGTGACGGCTCTAATGCCGATACAGGTGAAATTGTCAATCATCATTATTCTGCTTCAGGTACATATAGTATTACTTTGCATGTTTGTTCAAAAACCGCTTCCGACCAGCTTATTGTACATCAACCGGCGGTTGCCGATGCCGGTTCCGACGAAACACTTTGTCAAAGTCATCCTTTCGATTTTTCAACATCTTCGGTATTACCGTCGGCTTCCGATTACGATTCTCTGTTGTGGATAGGCGGAGCAGGTTCGTTTAGCGACCCGCACACCTTGTTGCCGGTATATACACCCGCTCCAAACGAAACAGGCACTGTTCCCTTATCCCTTATTGCATACGGAATGTTACCTTGCGGTAACGATACTTCCACAATGATATTGACTTTGGACAGTTTACCGCTTCCCGGATACTTTTATTTGCCAAGCGATTCGATTTGTGTATCCGAGTTGATATCTTTTACCGATACAAGCGGTACAAACATAACAAATTGGCTGTGGGATTTCGGTGACGGCAACAGCGCTTCCGCTCAAAATCCGACACACTTCTATAACACTGACGGTACATACAACGTTAAGCTTGTTGTTTCAAATAATTACGGGTGTTCCGATTCGGTAACAAAATCGCTTCAGGTTCATCCGTTGCCTCAACCCGATTTCGGAATAACTCCAAATGATACCATATGTGCCGAATTGCCTCTTTCGTTTACCGGCAGTGATAACGCGGGTACCACAATTACCCAATGGCAGTGGGATTTCGGTGACGGTAATACGGGTACGGGGCAAAGTGTAATGCATACCTATACCACAGCAGGAGATTATACCGTAACACTTTCGGTATTAAATAATAACAGTTGTTCCGAAACCGTTTCGAAACAGGTGCATATCCACTCACTACCTCAAGCCGATTTCACAATCTCCCCCAACGATACAAGTTGCATGGGCGAGGTGGTAAGTTTTGATGCTAATCCCATTACTTCCGATATTGTAAATTGGCAATGGCAATTCGGAGATGGAAATAACGCATCGGGACAAAACGTAACACATACCTTTAACTCGGCCGGAACTTTTAATATACTATCCATTTATACAAACAATAACGGATGTCTCGATACTACAATTCACTCGCGTGTTGTTCAAAACGTTTACGTAAACTTTAACATGGTTCCCGACCCGACATGCGAAAATTATGTGGTAAACTTTACGGGTACGGGCGATTTGGTGACTTTTACCCCATGGAATTGGAATTTCGGTGACGGTACTCCGGGTGCCAACGGACATAATGTTTCGCACGTCTATACCAGTGAAGATACTGTTACCGTTTCTCTT
Organism: uncultured Lentimicrobiaceae bacterium; assembly: GCA_964549335.1. Lineage (GTDB taxonomy): Bacteria > Bacteroidota > Bacteroidia > Bacteroidales > F082 > Sulfidibacterium. Next base: position 30,719 of record CAZJUQ010000052.1, read on the forward strand.
GATGTCTGCTCTCAACATGTGGAGCAATCATTGACGGTTAAGGGAGCTTGTAGTGTTAATGCCGGTTCCGATACGGTGACCTGTCAAGATGTATATTTCGATTTGTCAACTTTGCGTATTCCACCGAGTGCCGTAAATTACGACTCGGTACGCTGGTACGGCGGTCTCGGTACTTTTGATGATCCTACAAAGATTGCACCGGTATATACTCCGCACCCGAGCGAGGGAGCCATACAAAACGATACTATTACACTTACTATGGTGGGATACGGGTATGCCCCTTGTGAAAACGACACCTCTTCAATGCAGCTTGTGGTAATTCCCGGAGCATATGCGCAAGCGGGAACCGATGAAAATTCTTGTTTTAACGAACCTTATGATTTTCACAACTCCCAACTTGTTCCCTTTGCAACAAATTATGTAAACCTTTATTGGACAACTTCAGGCACCGGGCATTTTGTCGACCCTCATGTTGAAGTACCGGTATATATTCCTGGAAACGGAGAGTTGGGACCGGTAACAATGACTCTCGTTGCTACTAATGTGATTAATTGCGACTCAATAGACGAAATGGTTCTTACAATAAGACCCACATACGATGTTCCTCAATATTATACCGTTTGCCATTACGATTCGGTATATGCTCAAGGAGAATGGAGGTATGTTTCGGGTACTTATTACGATACTTTGCAAACAATTTATGATTGCGATAGTGTTATTATTACAAATCTTACTGTTCGCGACAAGATAGACAGGGATTTTGTAATTAGTTCGGGCGACTCGGTTTGCCGTCTCGAAACGGTAAGTTTTAACGAGACAGGTACGGCTAATCTGACAAGCAGGTTGTGGGTATTCGGCGACGGTACAACTTCCACACAGGAGAGCCCCCAACATCAATACGATACAACGGGAATATTTAATGTGATTTTCTATTACACCGATGTAAACGGGTGTTCCGATTCGGCAGTTCACCAAATTCATGTTTTCCCCTTGCCCGATGTTAGTATGAGTATTAATTTGAGTAGCAATTGCGTAAATACTCAAGTTGATTTTTCAGGTTTTAGTAATGCAAATATAGTTTCTTGGGATTGGGATTACGGTGACGGTACAAGCGGCATAGGTCAAAATACATCACACGTATATACCACATGGGGACTAATGCCTGTAACTTTGGATGTTCTTGACGATGCAGGTTGTTCACAATCGACAACTCAATATGTTAGTATTGCACAACCTCCAATTGCTGATTTCTCTTACAGTGTTATCCTTTGCGATACCATACAATTTACCGATGCATCGACTTGTGCTCCCGGATACAATCTCGTATTATGGCATTGGGACTTTGGTGACGGAGACACGAGCGACATACAGAATCCTGTACACGTATACGATACCGGGGGTATCTACAACGTAACGTTGTTAGTAACGGCCGATTCATTGGGATATATGT
>CAZJUQ010000053.1:0-4495 GCA_964549335.1 uncultured Lentimicrobiaceae bacterium
GCGGCATGCACCATATTCAAACCGCTAGGGGCAATTTATAAAAAAAGAGAAATTGAAATGAAAAAACTATCTTTTAAAGAAGCGGCATTGAAAATTCTAAAAGAAGCTGAAGAACCATTAACGGCTAAGGAAATTACGGAAATTGCATTGGAAAAAGAATTAATTGAAACTACTGGTTCTACACCTGAAGCAACTATGGCTGCTCAACTTTATTCCGATATAAACAATAAGCATAAGTCCCAATTTAAAAAAGTAGGTAAAGGGTTATTTGCGCTAAAAAAACAAACAGAATCAACAAAATCGCCCCTTATTGCAATTCAAAATCAAAATGAATTAGTAAAAAAGAAACTAATTGAGAAAATCCAAGAAATGGATCCTTTTCAATTTGAATATTTAGTAGCAGAACTATTACAAAAAATTGGTTATGAGGATGTAGAAGTAACAAAGCGAAGTGGAGATAAAGGAATTGATATTATTGGAAACCTCACAGTTGGAGGATTAACAAATGTAAAAACTGTCATACAAGTAAAAAGGTATAAAAAAGGTAACAATATTTCCGGGAAATATATAACCCAATTAAGAGGAAGTGCAGAAGTTGACCAAAGAGGCTTGATTATTACAACATCAGATTTCACAAAGGATGCTATGAATGAAGCAAAAGCAAAAAATAAAATGCCCGTAGCATTAGTAAATGGGGAAAAATTAATAGAGCTTCTTTTTAAGTATAAAGTTGGAGTAAAAGAAGACATAGTTAGTGTGTTTTCAATAGACTCTGACCTGTTTGAAAATGAGTTATCCGATTTTACAACTCAAAATAATTTTAACAAAAGCCGCTCAATTTGGCCATTACCAGGAGGAATATACTCATATGTTGAAACATTAAATAAGCTTTTATACACGATACATACTACACAGAGTAATCGTGAAACACTAATAAACTGGTTTGTAACTACATTTGATAATGTTTCATCTTATAAAACTGCCAATAGTTATCTTAATGTGCCTAAAAATATGGGACTTATAGATTTCAATGAAGGAGTTTGTGTGTTAACAAAAGATGGAAACGATTATTACACAACTAAAGATTTAGAACTATTATTTGACATAATATCAAAGAACATACTGGCATTTGAAGAGGTTTATTTATTTATTAAAGAAAGTAATGAGCCAAAATCAGATAATGAAATTCTAGAATTTGTAAACGAAACATTTGATGTTAATTGGAATACACTGACTCAAGTTAATTTCAGACTATTGTGGTTAATTAACCTTAATAAAATAAAAAAGGCAGATAAGAAATATATAGCAAACAATTAAGCACAACAAAGCACATACCCAATGGCGGGTAAAGCGCTAAAGTTGAAAGGGATATGAATAAATTAGCGGGCATGGCAGTAATGAACAGAAGTGAGGAAAACAGGAAAAAGTGTTGTTAACCTTTTAACGGTTGTGATTTTGGTTTATCTTTGCGGTTTATAAATTCGAAATTACCGCTATGTTTATAAAATTATTTGTAGTTACCGTTATATTGTTGAGTATTGCTTTTGCCGGATTTGCGGTTAAAATGTTTTTTATTAAGGGCGGTTATTTCAAAAAGCAGTGTTCGAGTTCCATAAAAAATCCTAAGACGGGGAGACCCCTTTCGTGTGCAAGCGGTTCGTGCCACAGTCATTCAAAACTGTACGAAGAGATTGAAGTTTCGAAAAAGAGTCCGTTCAGCAAACGCAATATACGTATTATGACCCAATCGGCGATTGAATGACGGTTTTAACGGACGACATCTTTTTCCGAGATACCGAAAGCCTCGTCGGGCTCTTTGTTTCCCGAGGGTTCCACATGTACCAATACGTCAAAAATGTCGGTAATTTTCTCTTTGATAAGTTGTTCTACTTGCAGGCTTAAATCATGAGCTGCCGTAAGTGTCATGTTGCCGTCCGCTTCTATATCGAGAGAAATAAGGTAGTTGTTTGCTATTTTTCTGACTCTAATCCGGTGAGGGTTTGAAACACCTTCAACCTCTTTACATGCATCTATTATCTTTTTGTAAACATCAGGATTGTCAACCCCGTCCATTAGTTCCAGGCTGCTTTCAAAAAATATTTTCACCGCTACGCCCATAATCCATATGCTTACAAGGAGAGCGGTAATGGTATCGAGGACGGGCATTTTGAAGTAGAAAGTGAAAAGCAATCCGGTCAATACCGAGAGGGAGATAACGACATCGCTTTGCATATTTTTTGCATTGGCGATGAGCATTTTGCTTTTAACTTTTTTTCCCGTATTTTTCAGGTAATAGGCGAGTATTTGTTTTGAAATTATTGATATGATAATGGCAATAAGAGCGATGGTTTTCGGTAGTGAGTGGGGTTGCGGATTAATCAACCTTCCGGTGGAGGAGACGGCAAGTTGAGCACCTGCAAAAAAAACAATAAAAGCGAGAATTTTTGCTGCCATTGTGTCGGCGCGAGAATATCCGTAAGGATACTTCATGTTTGGAGGACGCGAGATGATGTGTGCCGTAAAGAGGGTGATAAGAGAGGTTAGTATGTCGGAAGCCGAGTCGATGCCGTCGGCAACAGTGGCAAGACTACCCGCCACAAGTCCTGCCGAGATTTTTAATATTGATAAAGCGGCGTTTACAAAAACCGCTATCCTCGATGCTACGACAATTTTCTTTTCGCGTTTGCCTGTCAAGTTATTATCTTTTTATGCGAAAGTAATAAAATTACTTCAAGAAAAAATTATAAAAAAAGCCGGAACGTAAAATTCCGGCCTTTACATATTTGTTATTTGTTTATCCGAGAAATCTTTCGGCTTCAATGGCCGCCATTGCACCTGTTCCGGCAGCGGTAATGGCTTGACGGTAATATTTGTCTTGAACATCACCTGCGGCAAAAATACCGGGAACATTGGTTGCAGTGGAGTCGGGTTTGGTAATCAGGTAGCCCGTTTCGTCCATGTCGAGTTTGCCTTTGAATATGTCGGTATTGGGTTTGTGTCCTATGGCTACAAAAAATCCTTCGATGTCGATTTTTTTCTCCTCGCCGGTTTTGTTGTTTACCAGTATTGCACCGTTAAGAGCTTTTGTAAAACCCTGTTCAACACCTACAATCTCTTTAACTTCGTGGTTCCATAATATTTCGATATTGGGAGTGTCAAAGACCTTTTTCTGCATGGCTTTTGATGCGCGCAACTCATCGCGGCGGTGTATCAAATACACTTTGCGGCACAAGTTGGCAAGGTAAGTAGCCTCTTCGGCAGCGGTATCGCCTCCGCCAACCACGGCAACATCTTTTCCTTTGTAGAAAAATCCGTCGCAGGTGGCACATGCCGAAACACCGCCTCCTTTAAAACGTTCTTCCGATTCCAATCCGAGATATTTTGCCGTTGCTCCCGTGGCAACAATAATGGTTTCGGCTTCCAGTTCGGTTCCGTCGTCAACTTTCACTTTAAAAGGGCGTTTGCTTACATCCACATCGGTAACAACTCCCCAGCGGATATCGGCATTAAAACGTTCGGCCTGTTTTTGTAAATCTTCCATCATTTTAGGTCCGTCGATACCTTCGGGATAGCCCGGAAAATTATCGACCTCGGTGGTGGTGGTAAGTTGTCCGCCGGGTTCCATGCCTTGATATACGATAGGTTTTAAATCGGCACGGGCGGCATATATGGCTGCCGTGTATCCGGCAGGCCCCGAACCTATTATCAAACATTTTGTCTGTTCCATAAATCTATTGTTTTTTATTTTGTTTGCGTTTTGTTGTCAATTAAAATGCCAACTCTTAAAAAAGTGCAAAATTAAAGTTTTTAATGTCATAATGTCCTATTTTACTATTTTCGCAAAATATTTTTACATTCGGACGTGTTAAGGTTATTTTTTGTGATAATGTGAGGGAAAGACAAAACCTTTAAGTACATTTGTAAATAAAACGGTTCGGTATGTAAATGTCAGGTAACGGTTTGTTTTTGTAATAATTAATAAAAGTTAATTAAGATGAGATATTCGATAAAAAAGGTTGTGTTTGTTGCACTGGGTTTATTTCTGTTGTCAACATCATGTAAAGCACCTCAAAAAACAGTGATGATTGCCGGCCGGGAAGTCCCCGTTAAAACTTATACCGACGAGCAAATTCAAGCCGACGCATGGGTGCTTACTTATTTGGAGTGCGAAACCGAATTGTTGAAATATCAATACGGACTTGATTCAAACGATACAAAATTAAAATACGACATTATAAATAGCGACAGAACAAGAAAAAGGTTTTTTAATAAAATGTATGTGCGCTATTTTCAGGATTCGTCATACAAACATAAATTTTTGTCTTTTCAAAAAGAGGGCAGAAGACTGTTTAGACCTTGTCAGCAAATTAACGCCATCAACGAAATGAATAAGAAGAAAAAGAAAAATTAACTCAATTTTATTTTTTTACCTTGGGCAGGGTATTTCCGTAATTATTTATTTTATTGCGTTTTCGTATTGAATTTTGCCGGTTTT
>CAZJUQ010000054.1:0-133400 GCA_964549335.1 uncultured Lentimicrobiaceae bacterium
TTCCGCTTTTAGACTGTTTAATTTTTTTAAGTCCCTTCTGAAATTAGTATTTACAAATGCTTTATCGCTATCTCTTACGCCGAAAATAAGCCAGGCATTTTCTTTATTATACAAATTGGCTTCGTTGCTTAATGCCGAAAAGTATTTGCCGAGCTTATTAAAATCGTATTGATTATTAGCTTCTTTAAACTCCACGACCTCCGTTTCGTAGCCGACCTTAATGAGTTGTAATAATATTTTTTCAATCTCTTTCATCAGGTTTTATTACTCTTCTAATTCTTGCTCTCCAAGTGTCCCGTCAATATAGGCATCCAACTCTTTGCCCATACGATATTTTATATCGTAATTGATAATAAAACCCAGTTCCTCCTCGGTAAAACCGTATTGCTCGGCAAGAACTGCATCTATTTCATTTATGAGAAGTCTGGATTTCAGGATTTTAAATATGCCATATTGTGAATTTTTATTAATTATTTTAATTTTTTGCACTCTTGCCCGCATTGCATATAGTCATTGTTCTGTGCCGAGCTTATCATTATTCCTTTATAATCCCTCCGTGAGACCTTTGAGCCCTTTTTGAACCCTTTTAATTCATAATAAGTTCCTATTCCTGTTTCACCTTTCTTTTCAATTGAATTATATTTATCAAAAAATTCTTATAAATATTTAATTGCTTTAATTTGTCGATTATTAAGACCTAATTCAACAAGCTTTGCTTTATCCAATAGATTTTTAAATAATGTAACTTGTATTTCGCCAAATTTTAATGCAAACTTTCGGATTTTATGCCATGCCCCTAACTAACAGCTAACGGTAATACAATTGCCAAAGTCACACTGCAAAAAGCACGGTTATCTGTTTCCGTACATCTCTTCGTAATATTTCTGGTAATTACCTGATGTTACGTTATCGAGCCACTGCTTGTTATTAAGGTACCAGTCAACTGTTTTTTCCAAGCCCTCTTCGAATTGCAACGACGGTTTCCAGCCCAATTCACGTTGCAACTTGCTCGAATCGATTGCATAACGCAAATCGTGTCCGGCACGGTCGGTAACGTAGGTTATCAATTTTTCGGAGGTTCCGGGCTCACGTCCCAGTTTTTTGTCCATTATTTTACACAAAACCTTAATCAAATCAATATTTTTCCATTCGTTATGCCCTCCAATATTGTAAGTTTCACCGTTTGGCCCGTTGTGATAAATAACGTCAATGGCGGCGGCATGGTCAATTACATAGAGCCAATCGCGTACATTTTCGCCTTTACCGTAAACGGGAAGAGGTTTATTGTTTCTAATATTGTTAATAAACAGGGGGATTAACTTTTCAGGAAATTGGTTCGGTCCGTAATTGTTCGAACAGTTGGAAATAATAGTGGGCAGGCCGTATGTATCGTGATAGGCTCTTACAAAATGGTCGGAACTTGCCTTCGAAGCCGAATAGGGGCTATGCGGATCGTAGGGGGTCTCTTCGGTAAAAAACCCCTCTTTTCCGAGGCTGCCATATACCTCGTCGGTGGAAACATGGTAGAAACGTTTTCCTTCCCAGTTTTCTTTCCAAATGTTTTTGGCGGCATTGAGCAAGTTTACCGTTCCTATCACATTTGTCATTACAAACTCGGTGGGATTTGAAATGGAACGGTCAACATGCGACTCGGCGGCAAGATGTATAACCCCGTCGAATTGTTCCCTTTTAAAAAGTTCCATCATCCCTTCACCATCTTTGATATCACCCAAAATAAATTTGTAATTGGGTTTTTTATCAACATCTTTCAAGTTTTCCAGATTTCCCGCATATGTAAGTTTGTCGAGATTGTAAATCATATAATCGGGATATTTGTTTACAAACAGTCTGACAACATGCGAACCTATAAATCCGGCTCCTCCGGTTATCAATATCTTTTTCATATCTTTAATTTTTATCTTTTTTTTCCGTTAAGGATTATTAAAACAACTTTTTTCAAAAAACGACAGAGCAAAAGGGAGGGGTAAACTTAATCAGCGAAAATTTTAAGTTCACAACCAAATAAATCGCTAAAACCCATTTATCCTTTTTTCTCTCTTAAAGCCTTTTCCCAGTTCCAAGCGCTTAGCACCATTTCGTCGAGACCTTTTTCGGCTTTCCAGCCGAGTTCCTCGTTGGAAAATGTAGGATCAGCCCATACCTCTATTACATCGCCCGGGCGACGGTCAACTATCTTGTAATTAAGTTTTTTACCCGACACTTTTTCGAACGATTTTATAACTTCGAGCACGGAATAACCTTTTCCCGTACCAAGGTTAAACACTTCAAAGTCCTTTTTCATTTTACCGTTTATCATTCTGTCGACAGCTACCACATGAGCTTTTGCCAAATCGACAACATGAATATAATCGCGTATGGGAGTACCGTCGGGAGTGGGATAATCGTCGCCGAACACCCTTAACTGTTCGCGTATTCCTATTGCCGTTTGTGTAATAAACGGCACCAAATTGTTAGGCACACCCAAAGGCAATTCGCCTATCAAAGCGCTTTCGTGTGCCCCTATGGGATTAAAATAGCGCAATGCAATTCCTTTTATATTGTAAGCATTTATTGTGTCTTGAATTATCTCCTCGGAAATCTGTTTTGTGTTTCCGTAAGGCGACTCGGCCTTTTTTATGGGAGCCTTTTCCGACACCGGCAATTCGTCGGGTTGCCCGTAAACGGTACACGACGAGGAAAATACCAGATTTTCAACACCGTATTCTATCATCCCTTCCAGAATATTCATCAACGAAACAAGATTGTTTCGGTAATACATCAAAGGTTTTTCCACCGACTCGCCCACAGCTTTAAATGCGGCAAAATGTATTACCCCTTTCAAATCGTTGTTACGTTTGAAAAAATCCATTGTTTTGTCGTAATCGGTAAGGTCAAATTTTTCGAACGCCGGACGTACACCGGTGATTTTTTCAATATTGTCAACTATTTCGGCTCCCGAGTTTGAGAGATTGTCAACAATGACCACCTCAAAACCCTTGTTTTGCAATTCGACAACAGTATGCGAACCAATGTATCCGGTTCCGCCCGTAACAAGTATTTTCATAATTCGAATTTTTATTTATTTTGGCATAAAAATAGGCAAATTTTTCGTTATTTGTTTCTACGGCTAAAAAAGAAAAAAGTTCGGTAATATTTTAACTCCTTAACCGTTCACTATTTGAATTGTTTGGTTTATTTTCGCAAAAAAATTTTCTATGACTGACGCTTTGGTAATAATACCGACGTACAACGAAAAAGAGAATATTGAAAGCATCATAAGAAAGGTTTTTTCTTTGGAGAAAGATTTTGATATTCTTGTGGTTGAGGACAACAGCCCCGACGGTACGGGAAATATAGTCAAAAGGCTCATGAAGGAGTTTCCTGAAAAACTTCATATTCTTGAAAGAAAAGATAAGAACGGTCTGGGTACCGCATACATTGCAGGTTTCAGGTGGGCTATCGATAAAGGATATGAATATATTACGGAAATGGATGCCGATTTTTCGCATAATCCCGAAGATTTACCAAGGCTGTACAATACACTTCACAATGAGGGTTACGATGTGGCAATAGGGTCGCGGTATGTTTCGGGAGTTAATGTGGTAAACTGGCCTATGGGAAGAGTACTTATGTCGTACTATGCTTCGGCTTATGTGAGATTTGTTACAGGATTAACCATTCGCGACACTACGGCAGGTTTTGTGTCGTGGAAACGCAAAGTGCTCGAAACCATAAACCTCGACGAAATAAAGTTTGTGGGTTACGCTTTTCAAATAGAGATGAAATATACAGCGGCAAAATTGGGATTTAAAATAAAAGAGGTTCCTATTATTTTTACCGACCGCACCAAAGGCGAATCGAAAATGAACAAAAGCATCTTCAGAGAGGCTGTTTTCGGAGTCATCGAGTTGAGAAAAAGGGGTATCTTGGGACAAATAAAACCAAAACGGAGTTGATATTTATGAATACCGTTAAATATATAATACATAACGCTTTAATAATTAACGAAAGAAAACGTTTCAAAGGCGATATATTAATTAACGGTGAAATAATAGAAAAAATAGTTACCCCCCCGTCAACCGGCATTTCGGCTTATGCCGATTACAAAGTTATTGATGCCGGAGGCAAAGTGCTGATTCCCGGAGTAATTGACGATCAGGTACACTTCAGGGAACCGGGTCTCGAATATAAAGCCGATATCCATACCGAAAGCAAAGCCGCAATAGCCGGCGGTGTTACCAGTTTCATGGAAATGCCCAATACCAAACCTCCCGCTGTTACCATTGACGAACTGGAAAGAAAATATGAACTCGCTTCAAAAAAATCGTTGGCAAATTACTCCTTTTATATGGGTACCACCAACGACAATATTGAAGAAATGCTGAAAGCCAATCCGGAAAATGTTTGCGGCATCAAAGTTTTTATGGGTTCGTCAACAGGAAATTTGCTCGTTGACAGCGACGAAGCATTGAACAATATTTTTGCCAAAGCTCAAATGATTGTAGCGGTACACTGCGAAGACGATGCCATTATAAATAAAAATTACAACCACTACAAAGAAAAATACGGCGACAAAGCCACGGCGCAATTGCATCCTTTAATACGTTCAGGCGAAGCTTGTTACTCATCTTCGTCCAAAGCGGTGGCTCTGGCAAAAAAACACGGCACACGCCTCCACCTGTTACATCTTAGTTCTGCGGCAGAATTGAATCTTTTACAAAACGACATCCCTCTCGAAAAGAAAAAAATTACAGCCGAAGTCTGCATACACCACTTGTGGTTTAACGACGAAGATTACAATAAAAAGGGAAATCTAATAAAATGGAACCCTGCAATAAAAAGCCGCAACGACATGACAGAACTGCGCAACGCCTTGAAAAACGGAAAACTGGACGTTGTGGCTACCGACCATGCACCGCACACAATTGATGAAAAACAAAAACCCTATTTCGACGCACCTTCGGGAGGTCCCATGGTGCAACATTCTCTCGTCTCCATGCTGCAACTGGTAAAAAACGGGGTGTTTACGCTCGAAGAGACCGTTGAAAAAATGTGCCACAACCCCGCAACACTCTTCAAAATCAGCAAAAGAGGATTTATCCGCGAAGGTTATTATGCCGATTTGGTTTTGGTTGATTTGAACGACGAATTTACCGTGTCGAAAGAGAACATATTATACAAGTGCGGTTGGTCGCCAATGGAAGGCGTACACTTTAATTCCAAAGTGGTTATGACTTTCGTTAACGGCAACATCGTTTACAACAACGGGTTTGTAAACGAAAATCATAAAGGAAAAAGATTGATTTTTGACAGATAAGGAATGTAATATGCACAGAGTTATTCCTCTTGCATGTAAAATTATGTATAACGGAAACGGAAATTTATTAAAGTATAACATAAACAAATAAACAGATGAGAAAAGTATTAATGATTTTTGTTTTGCTGGCAATGATTGCCGCCTGCAAAAACAACCAAGGCGACAAAAAAGGTGAGAACGGAAAAAACAAAAAAGAACAAGTGGCAAAAAAGAAAGACAATGCACCTGTTATCGATGTAAAAGAGGGGGATGTCGTTATAGAAAAATATGCCAACGGAGTGAACCGCAGGGTTCAAACATATAAAAAAATCGACGGGAAACTTGTTCCTGTTTACGAAAAAGTTTATTACGACGACGGGAAATTGAGCCAAGAAGGACCTTTGAAAGACGGGAAACGTACCGGACATTGGAAATCGTATTACCGCGACGGCATTTTATGGAGTGAAGGCGATTTTGTTGACGGTGTTGCCGAAGGAACTACAATAACTTACTATCCCAACGGCAACAAACGGTACGAAGGACAATTCAAAAACGGACATAAGGAAGGAACTTGGAAATTTTGGAACGAAAAAGGAGAGTTTGTTAAAAATGTGGAATTTGTTCCGCAAGGAAAAAAGGTAACTAAAAAAATAAAACTGAAATAATTTATTAATACCCTTTCATGATGAGTTGCTTTCGCTTACAAATAAAAAGGTGGATTTTTGCCGCTTTTATCTTTCTCTCTTTTCAAGCCACTGCACAATTTTCCGGATTTTTTTTCGACAAAACACTACGTCTCGATTATTACCACAGCGGTAACGACACTTCTGAATTTTACACTTTTGACGAACTTATTGAAGAACCGTACTGGGGAGGTTCCCACACAAACCTTATCGACACTTTTTATTACGGCAACTATTACGTTAAAGTTTTCAACGTAAAAAACGACTCGTTGTTATACTCCCGCGGCTATTCATCGCTTTTTCGCGAATGGCAAACCACCCCGGAAGCTAAAAAAATTTACCGTACATTCTCCGAAACGGTAACCGTTCCTTACCCCAAAGAGAATGTCAGAATAGAACTGTATAGCCGCAACCGTGATGGCATTTTTATAAAAAAATTCTCATACCTCTTCGATACGGCTGACTATTTTGTAAAAAAAGATATGCGGAAAAAATATCCCGTTTTCGATGTCCTTATAAACGGCAAGCCTTCCGAAAAAGTGGATATCGTTATTCTGCCCGAAGGTTATACCCGCGAGGAAACAGGACTTTTTATTAACGATTGCGAAAAATTCGTCAAAGATTTTTTCACCTTCGAACCCTACAGTAAAAACAAAGACAAATTTAACATCAGGGCGGTTTTGGCTCCTTCAAACCAAAAAGGTACCGACATTCCCAAAGAGAATATCTGGAAAAGCACTATTCTTAACACCTCATATTATACTTTCGACAGCGAAAGATATCTTATGACAATGGACGATAAAAGTGTTCGCGATTTGGCCGCCAACGCCCCGTACGACCAAATTTACATACTGGTAAACAGTAAAAAATACGGAGGAGGAGCCATATATAACTATTATAATGTCAGCGTAAACAGCAATGAACAATCGGCTAAAATACTTATCCACGAATTCGGTCACGGTTTTGCAGGCCTTGCCGACGAATATTACAACGACGAAACATCATACGGCGAATTTTACAACTTGAACATAGAACCTTGGGAACCAAATATTACCACACTGAAAAATTTCGATAAAAAATGGAAACACCTCGTCAAAAAAAACACTCCAATACCTACCCCGGCAACAAAAAAATACAGACGTAAAGTCGGCGCTTTCGAAGGTGGAGGCTACGAACCCAAAGGTATGTACCGCCCCATGCAAGATTGTCTGATGAAAACATTTAAAGGCAATAAATTTTGCCCGGCATGTACCGAAGCTATCCAAAAAATGATAGACTTTTATTCCAAACCGGAAAACTAATTGCAATACACTTGTATATTACCGGCATATTGGCATTAATGCCATTGAAAATATAAACGGTGCGGTTGTTCCCGAAAGAAACAAACCGGGAAAACATCTTTTAATATACACGGATTTTTTGAATTTGCCAAACACAATTACAGCAACTTGAAAGTCAGCAGTCTTGAAATCAGCAATGTTAAAGCCGGAACGTTCCTCCATTAATACAAACTCACTTTTCGCCGGTTTCGTTTTGCAGTAAAACATCAACAGAAAAAATTTGTATCTTTGGTTTTTATAAATTAGACATTAAAACGCAAGATGACCTTTATAAATTCTGTTGTCAGTTGGTTAATAAAGAAGCGTATCCACCAGATAGAACTGTTTAAACTTTACCCCAATGAAGTACAACAGGAATGGTTTTTTAAACTTATTAAAACCGCAAAAGATACCGAATGGGGCAAAAAATACGATTACAAAAGCATTAAGTCGGTTAATGAATTTCAGAGGAGGGTTCCCGTAAGTACATATGAGGACATTTTCCCATATATCAACCGCTTGAGAAGAGGAGAAAAAAACATCTTGTGGCCCGAAGAGATAAAATGGTATGCCAAATCGTCGGGAACCACGGCAGGTAAAAGCAAGTTTATTCCCGTAAGCGAATCAACCATCGAAGAGTGTCACTTTAAAGGGGGAAAAGATGTGCTTACTCTATATCTCAACAACAATCCCGACTCCGAGATTTTTGACGGGAAAGGACTGCTTATGGGTGGTAGCAGCAACATCCAGGAGGTTAACAACAGCTCCTACTACGAAGGAGACCTCTCCGCCATATTAATACAAAACATGCCGTATTGGGCTCAACTGATGCGTACTCCCTCTCTTGCCATTGCCATGATGGAAGAATGGGAAAGCAAAATAGAACTTATGGCCGAATCGACACTCGACCACGATGTAACAAGCATCAGCGGAGTGCCTTCGTGGACACTGGTACTTTTGCGTAAAGTACTTGAACTTTCAGGAAAAAATGTCATTTCGGAAGTATGGCCCAATCTCGAGGTGTTTTTTCACGGCGGAGTGGGAATTACACCTTACATGAACGAATACCGGCGTATTATAGGCAACGATAACATGAAATATTATGAAACCTACAACGCCTCCGAAGGTTTTTTCGGAATACAAGACCTGCCAGACAGCAAAGAGATGCTTTTAATGCTTGATTACGGTATTTTTTACGAATTTATTCCTTTTGAAGAACTGGAAAACGAAAACCACAGAACATTACAACTCAACGAGGTGGAACTGTACAAAAACTACGCACTGGTCATAACCACAAACTCCGGGTTGTGGCGTTACAAAATCGGCGACACCGTAATGTTTACATCCCTTTCTCCTTATCGTATAAAAATTACAGGACGTACCAAAAACTTTATTAATGTGGTGGGCGAAGAACTTATTATTGACAATGCCGACAAAGCCCTCTCGATAGCCTCGGCAAAAACCGGCGCCACAGTAGCCGACTATACCGCAGCACCCCTGTTCATCAACAATACCATTACCCACGAGTGGTTAATAGAATTTGTAAAAGAACCCGACAATTTCGATTTCTTTTGCGAAGCATTCGACACGGCTCTGAAATCTTTAAACTCCGATTACGAGGCCAAAAGATACCATAACATGGTGCTTCAACCCCCTTTGATACGTAAAATTAAAAAGGGGACATTTTACAAATGGCTTAAAAAACAAAACAAACTCGGCGGTCAACACAAGGTGCCGCGCCTATCTAACGACAGAAAATACATACAAGATATATATTCGTGCTGCGTTTAATAAAAGTTTTTACTTTTGCTAAGGAAGTAAATGATAATTTGAAAAAACAAAATTGACATGCATGTAGCAATAGCAGGAAACATAGGCTCGGGCAAAACAACTTTGACAAAAAAACTTGCCAAAGAGTTCGGATGGAAACCTCATTTCGAAGATGTGGAAAACAACCCCTATCTTCACAGTTTTTACGAAGATATGCAACGTTGGTCATTCAATTTGCAAATATATTTTCTCAATAGCAGGTTCCGTCAGGTTATCGAAATACGGAAAAGCGGTAAAAATGTCATTCAAGACCGCACGATATATGAAGATGCTTATATTTTTGCTCCCAACCTGCATGCCATGAATCTTATGTCAACACGCGATTTCGAAAATTATATATCGCTGTTTGAACTTATGAGCTCTTTTATTCAACCTCCCGATTTGTTGATTTATCTCAGAGCTTCGGTATCTACACTGGTAAAACAGATTCAAAGCCGTGGACGCGAGTACGAAGAGTCCATTCGGCTCGATTATCTCAAACACCTTAACGAACGTTACGAATCGTGGATATCAGGATACAAATTGGGTAAACTTCTGATTATTGATTCCGACAACAGCGATTTTACCAAACCTGAAGATTTGGCGGTTGTCATTGAAAAAATAAATGCCGAAATTCACGGACTGTTTTAATTTCAAACGGCTGAACACAGGTCAGGCAACATTTGCGCAATAAAAATCCCATTCGGAAACAACGGCGGAAAAACGGAAAAAAACAAATAAGTAACAATTAACAAAAAAGGAATGAAAATTTTGGGTGTAATACCTGCCCGTTATGCCTCAACAAGGTTTCCGGGCAAACCGCTTGCCCTGATATCGGGCAAACCCATGATACAGCACGTTTACGAAAAAGTCTCCGCCACCCCTATTATAAATTATGCCACAGTTGCCACCGACGACAAACGTATTTTCGATGCCGTCATATCTTTCGGCGGAAATGCAATTATGACCTCCTCCAGCCACCCCAACGGAACGTCAAGGTGCCACGAAACGGTAAATATACTGGAAAACAAAAATATGCACTTCGATGCCGTTATCAACATTCAGGGTGACGAACCGTTTATTAAACCACGGCAAATAGAACTTGTCGCCAAACAATTCCGCAATCAAGACATTCAAATAGCAACACTTGCAAAAAAACTTGAAAACCAAGACGAACTCTTTTCGCCCAATGTGGTGAAAGTAGTCTTCGATAATAATTTCAAAGCACTCTATTTCAGCAGAAATCCCGTTCCTTTTGTAAGAAACAAAGACAAACAGGAGTGGATGAAAAATCACACATTTTATAAACACATAGGAATTTACGGTTTCAGAAAAGATATTCTTAAAAAGTTGACCCGATTACCCGAAAGCAAACTGGAAAAAGCGGAAAATCTCGAACAACTGAGGTGGATAGAAAACGGATACTCTATAAATCTGGAAATCACCGACATGGAAAGCTTCGGAATAGATACGCCCGAAGATTTGACAAAACTTACTAACAATTCTTGGAAATTTTAACATTTGACCTTACCTTAGCAGGTTCATTCTTAACAAAAGAAAGGTTGTTAACATGAAGATTGCAAGATACATAGGCGATTTACTATACGATTATGAATGCGTTGTAATACCGGGGCTGGGCGGTTTTATCACCAGCGAAACCCCCGCAACCATTAACAGGGTTACCCACTATTTTAAACCTCCCTTCAAAAAAATATTTTTCAATTCACAACTGCGTGCCAACGACGGATTACTTGTAAACTATATTGCAAAAGAGCAAGGTTTGACCTATAAAGAGGCCAAATCGGAAATCGACAAGTTTGTCTTTCTTTGCCACGAAGCATTGAAAAGCGGTAAAAGAATAAATTTTCATAAAATAGGTTATATTTACACTAACGATAAAGAAAACATTGTCTTTGAACAAGACACCACCATAAATTACGATGCCGAATCTTTCGGACTGACAAGTTTTGTTTCGCCTGCAGTAAGAAGATTAAGCAATGAAGAAAAACTAAAAGAAAAAGTTGCCGGAAAAAATATTTATACCGAAAATGTTAAACCGCAAAAAAAACCTTCCGACAGAAAAACGGGACAATCCGGCAATATGAAAACCGGAGAAAAACAACAACCCCGTACAAGACACATGAAAGCCGAGGTAAAACACAGTACCTTCAAAACACAATTGGCATTTCTTATTGTTATTCTCCTTGGAATTGCCATTGGTGCCGCCATTATGAACAAAGATGCCGTAAAGGTATATTACAACAAATACGCCTCATCGGTACCGTTGTTCTACCGCTGGGCTAACAGCTTTTATGCCGATAATCTTGATAAAATACATTTTGTTGAATTTTCAAAATCAACCACCGGACAAAAACTGGCAATGTGGTTTGAGAATAACATTAACGGGGAAACAGGCAGTGAAGAGATGGTTGCAAAAGAGAACACTTCCGGTGCAACCGGCAAAGACGATGAAAATGAGCAACCGGTTAAAACAGCCGAAAACAACCTTACGGATAAAGATATTGAGGAACCGGAAACAGCAGCAGAAAACATAAATCCGGTACAAGAAGCCGGAATTATTCCCGATATTATGCCGGACAACGGCAACAGTGATGCCGGAGACGGTTTGGAATTAACAAAACCCGTTTCAAAAGCCGTTACCGACCAAACAAAACCTGACAGCAACAAACCTGATGATGAAGTAACAACGCTTCCGGAAACGGATACACAATTGCCAAGCGCATCCATTTATATTATTGCCGGTTCGTTCAAAAATTTGCATAATGCACGCAAACTCGTCAAAAGGCTAAATGCCAAAGGTTATCCCGCCCTTATTGCCGACACAAACAGATACGGAATGTACCGCGTGGCATATGCCGGTTTTTTCGATGCCGGCGCCGCAAAACAAAAGCTGGCGGACATCAGAAAAAGAGAAAACCATTCGGCATGGATAATGTATAAATAGATTGTACTTTGGGACGAAAAAACAAACTTCAAAGGTTCGCCGAAAACCGCACTTTCAAACACTATTTTCAACTTTCGTACGAAGATGCGGTATCTTCCGGCTTCCCCATGAAAGGAAAATGGAACAGCAGTTTTTTTAAAAACGATAATCCCATAGTGTTGGAACTGGGATGTGGCAAAGGCGAGTATTCCGTTGGTCTGGCACGCCGGTTTCCCGGAAAAAACTTTATCGGTATCGACGTAAAAGGCGCCAGACTGTGGCGCGGACTAAAATCCTCTTTCGAGGAGGGATTGAAAAATATAGCCTTCGTACGGACAAGAATAGAACTTATTGAATATATTTTCGACAAAAACGAAGTGGATGAAATTTGGATAACCTTTCCCGACCCGCAAATTAAAGAATCGCGTGAAAAAAAACGGTTGACTTCACCGCTGTTTCTCAACCGGTACAAAACTTTTCTTAAAAAAGGGGGTATTGTACATTTGAAAACCGATGCTCTTTTACTTTACGACTATACCCTCGATATTATTAAAAAAAACGGTTACGAATTGATTTATGCAAACGAAGACATTTACAATTCGGATTTGAATAACGAAGTGGTAAATATCCAAACATTTTACGAGCAAAAATGGCTTTCGTACAATACTCCCATTAAATATTTGGCTTTCAAAATGGACTAACCGATTTTTTCCAATAAAACCGTTGATAATGCGGCAACCCCCTCACCTTTACCTGTAAATCCCAACCTGTCGGTAGTGGTTGCTTTCACCGATACTTGTGATACATCTACATTGAGAGCACCCGCAATATTCAAACGCATTTCTTTGATATAGGGCTGTATTACCGGCGTCTGCAATATTACCGTACTGTCGGTATTAACTATCTTAAACCCGGCATTACCCGCAACGACAACGGTTCTCTTCAGCAATTCCAAACTGTTAATATCTTTGAAATTATTGTCGGAAGAAGGGAAAAAGAGACCTATGTCACCCAATGCGGCAGCACCGAGTATAGCATCAATAATGGCATGTACCAGAACATCGGCATCGGAATGCCCGGCAAGCCCTTTCTCAAAAGGGACAATAACCCCTCCGATAACAAGTTTCCGGTTATATACAAAGGCATGCGTATCGAAACCTATGCCCGTGCGAATCATTTTTCGGGCAATTTACTCTTTTGTTGTTTATTCAGGTCGAACAAAAGCGAAAACCTAAGAGTTTTCTCCAAAGGATTTTGCTGCGAAACCGTGGGAATAAGATATGAGAAATCGAGACCGAAAACATTGTAACGCAACCCTACGCCGAGAGTAACATATTTCCGGTTTCCCTTATACTGGTTTTCGTAAAAATATCCTGCCCTGATGGCAAGTACATTGTTGTACCAATATTCCGTACCTATGGTAAAACTAAACTCTTTCATCTCTTCGCTGAAGCCGTTGGGAGCATCGTACCACGACTGTACCATTCCCCTGATAACCGAAACATTGGGGTCTTTCCCTTTTTCTATTTGATATGTTCCGTCGGGATTGATAATGGGGTTTCCGAGCGTATCGGTTTTGTAAATCGGTGGAGAAGGAACCAGCAGTTTGTTAATATCTACATTAAAAGAGATGGTATTATATTCGTCCAAATCAAGTGTCAAACGCGGACCTATTCTGAAATTGGTCGGTATGAAATCTTTTTCCACATTCGATTTGCTGTACGAAATTTTATTACCAATGTTCGAAATAACCGCACCCCAGGCAAAAGTAGCATCCATTGAAGGGAACCATTCAACGTCTTTTTCCCAATAAACAGCCACATCGGCAGCAACAGAGATACCGGCGGTGGTTTCAATACCTGCAACATTTTGGCCCGCCGTAAGGTTCGAATAAATAAACCGTCCCGCAATTGCCATTGAGAGGTTATCGGTAAGTTTTCGCGAATATGCGGCATCCAAAGCAAATTCATTGGGTTTGTATGTTGCTATATAATTCCCCTGATCGTCGGTAAAATCAATTTCACCCAAGGAGAAATATCTTAAACTCGCCGAAACCGTTGACATATTATTTATTCTTTGATAAAAAGAGACATATGCCAAATTGATATCGTTAACAAGATTTCTAAGCCAAGGTGTATATGAAATTGAGAATCCGGTAGGATTTTCTATTACGGCAAATTTGGCGGGATTCCAGTGCATTGAGTTTGCGTCGGCACTTGTGGCAACGCCACCGTCTCCCAACCCCCCTGCTCTACCGTCGGGACCTATCATCAAAAAAGGAACGGCAGTGGTTATTACATTTGCACCGTCATTTTGCCCGTTCAAATTATTATAATTCTGTGCCTGAATACCTTGAAACAGAAACAAAACCACTACTAAAAGAAAAATCTTTGTTTTCATAAATCTCCTAATTGTTTTAAAAAAAAGGTCTGCAAACTTAACGAAATATTCCAATTATTATTATTGTTTATAAATTATTGATTGATTTTGACTAATTTTCCCGATGCAACGGCCATATTACCGTCCACATCTTTGGCAACTATCTTGTAGGTATAAAACCCCGTCAACACAGGATTATTCGTATTGTCGGTACCATTCCAGAACAGAGGTACTATTCCGTTTTTGACCGCTTCAACATTTCCCGTTAATGTTGCTATTTTCTTTCCCTCCAATGTATATATCGATATAATTACATCAAGAAATTGTCCCGGTTTGTTGTGTTTAAACGAAAATCTCACGTAATGGTCGAACGGATTGGGATAGGCTTTCAGATTTTTAATAATCAACCCTTTTGTTTTAACAACATTAAACTCAATAGTTTTTTCCGACGAATTATTTTGGTTATCCCAAGCTCTGAAAGTCAAGGTATGTACTCCTTCGCTCAAATTATGCAATTTGTAGTTCAATGTCCCTTTTTGATAAGAATCAAGGTCGAGTTTAAAATAATCGTTAACAATTACCTGAGAGCTTCTGTCTCCGTCAATCCAAAAGACCATGTCCCTTCCGAGGCTGTGTCCTGTTGTATTTATCCCTTGCTCGTCGTAGATATCGGCTATCAACAAAGGGTTTTGCGAGGTATTGCCGCCACCGGTAAAATTTCGGTCATCGAAATACAACAGGATATCGGGTCCTTTGGTATCGGGAACAACATTTTGGTCCATACCGCCTATTACCAAGCTACGATAGGCTCCTTTTGCGTCCACATGCATCAAAGTGTCAAGGGCGTAATAGCTTATCTTTCCAAACCCGTATTGATACGAAATGTCTTTGGGTACCACAAACGAAAATGAAAATTCGCCGTCGATAACCGAAGCCTTTCCCTCGAAAAGTATCTTGTCTTGCACGTAAAAATTTTCGGGATAGCTTGAGCCTCCCTGATTGCCAAGCGTTGTATATTTTACCGGTTTGTCGAAAACCTTTGGATAGAGGTAACCGTTAAATCCTGTCTTTTTCAAACCGTTTTTATCTCTCACTTCACCTTCAACGGTTACCAACGACAAGGCATGTATCGAGTCGCCACCCTTTTCAACGGGTATTGAATTTATTTTGGTTGTAACAACGTCATTCTCGGGTATTGCCAAACGTAATGCGGGGTCACCGAGAAGCGTAAAATTCAAAAAGTTTACATTTGAGGGTATTTTCGAGAGTCTTATCATATCACCGAAACGGGATATGGTTTCGTTTTCGTTCTCCAGCAAATGGCGGTAGATACGCATATTTACGACAATATTGGCATGTGCATATGCAAGACGGGTAGTGGTAAGCAATGCAATGGCTCCTCCGTAATGGTTCAAAAAGGTATATTCACCCGCCGAAACAAACATAGGATTGTCGAAACGGCTAAACTCACATGTTGCCGTAATAAAAAGCGGTAAATTGTCGAAATTCTTAAACGACCTTATTGCCGGGACATCGAGAATAGCTTCGCTGCTCCACCCTATCAATCCGCCGTGTCCGGTATAATTAATAATCAGCGCCCCCTTTTCAACCTGCTCGTTAATTCGCTTGTTAGCTTCCGGAAACCTGTATCCCCCGGGTATCTTTTCTTTGGTAAAAGCATCGGAGTATATCTTTTGGGCATTTAAAAATTCATATGTGGTATCAACAATTTCCGAGAGCAATTCGGCTTGGTGTAAATGCAGGTTTTGATCGCCGTCGTCGGCAACAAAACATATGTCGTTACGCCAATCGCGCATAACTCTACCCGATCTGCTCAAATAGTGTTCCACCTTATTGACGGCCGCAACGGCATCTTCCAACGTTGATACGGGAAAACGCCCAATTCCGATATCGAGTTCTCCGTTCACATTGTATCCCTCATCGGGGTCAAGCAATCCGAAAAAGTCGTCGGTAACAAATGAGCCCGTTTCGCGCAACGACTCTTTTGATTCGAAAGTGGGAACAAAATTTGTATTATTGGACAATCTGTTACGGTAATCGAAAGAGGCATCACCGAACAGTAAAAGATAACCCGGATTTCCTCCGAATGCATTTTTGTCGTACAGCATCTTGATAAAATCCCTTATTGCGGCAATATCTTGCACTCCCGACGAAAATTCGTTGTAGATTGTTTGAGGTTCGACAACTACCGATATTAAGCCGTCGTAATCCGAATGCAATTGAGCCAGCCTTCCGGCTTGTGCCTTAAATATAGGTGGTGCAATAATCACAAAATCGACCCTGTTTATTGCGTGCAAGTTCTGATTGGGCACATAACGGAAAGCTGCAGGAGTATAATAATCGGTGCCGTCAAATGCCCAAAACTCCCGTATCGAATCATTATGAACGGTAAACTCCAAAGTTTCCCCGTCAAGTGTGTAAGCAATATTTTTTACCTTTTTATAATCGGAAACATCCCATATTTTAACAGAGGGGTTGGCATTTTTCATCACGTACTTTATTATATTGCCTTCGGCGGCAGCGCCCGGATTTGCAAACCTCATCTGAGAGCCGTGAAATTTCAGGGTCGAAACAGCATTAAACAAGATATAGTTTATCCATGCCACCGAGTTGGGTTCGTCCGAATAATAACGAACACTAAAGTTAAGTTTTCCGGTACTTGAAAAAAATGTAACACTTCTGTTGGACTGGCGGGCATAAACCGCTGTTTCGGGTGTTATTTTCGAAAAACGTGTCGAATCCAATACCAATTTATTGTTTACAAATGCCTTATAGTAAGTGTTAACGGATGAGCGCGCCACAATGTCGAACTTTAAAAAAACTGCCTTGTCGGTACGTAAATCAGGAAAATCGAACGTGAAAGTGCGTTCCATGGTATCTCCCATTAACTCTTCGCCGTACCACTCTTTTCCCGAGCTTAACAAATTCTCTTTATCCACCTCGTGCAACGCATAAACCAAATTTTCGTCAATAACCCTTGTAGGGGTAGTGTTCAGAGACTCTTCGGTCTTTATCCTTTTTCCGCTACCTTGCGAAACGGTAAAAAAATACCATACGGTATCGCTGTATATGTTTGTAAAGTGGTCGTACCTTCCCGTAAACGGGTTGTATCTCCACATGAGAGGTCCCCTTGCAAAAAATAAAACTTTATCATTTATATCGAAAGAACCGTCGCCGGCACCAGTTACAACAATAGCATTTTCTTGCAAATCGTCAGGGCTGTATTTTTTGTTGCTCTCGGGGAGCATTCCGGTATAATTACCGTAAATTTTTATTTCATCGGGATTGATTTCACCGGGGTTCCATCCCATGTTTATAATGTCGTTGTAATCAAGTTTGTAAACCCCTGTTTTTGTAACGCCGATTTTGTACCACCTGCCCGTTGCAAGCACCGACGAATCTTTATAAACCTTTTTAGCTTTGATATTTTCCCCCGGCTCAGTGTTTAATATCTTTTGATAGCTCAACGAAAACTGCAAAAGTCTAACTGTTTTACCGTTACTCTTTTTCATCGGCAAAACATTTATATGAGCCGAATTTTGTGAATAGTCGATAAATATTTTATAATTATCTTCCAAAAGGTCTTCGTCCGAAAGTATTGCGTCAAGAGTGTCGGCTTTCAACTCTTTCAAAGTACAGGTTATCTTTTCGCCCTTTTTAATGTTAACGTCATACCTGAAAAAGGGTAACGAAGCGTAATTTTTGTACCAAAATGAATTGTTGAAATATATATAGTTAATTGCGCGCTCGTTGTCAACCCGTTGAGTTATCACCTCAGACCAATTCAAAGCAACGACAACCTTGTTGTTTTCCGCAAAAGTCAACGCCGGGAAGCCCAACAACACAACAAATATTATCCTTTTTATCATAGCGTTGCAAATGTAGTATAAAAAAACATTATCTGATAAATACCAGTTTCGAACGTTTCACAGCCGTTTTACCGTCGGGGGTTGTGGCTTTCAGTTGGTAAACATATATTCCCCTTCCTATTTTACGGTTGTTATCGGTTGTACAGTTCCACCTCAGCGGGGGCGAACTGTAACCCGGGGAATTTATTACCGTGTTCAATGTTTTCACACGCATTCCGTTTAGCTGAAAAACCGAAATTTCCACATTCAATTCGACACCGGGCTGATTGTGTTCAAAAATAAAATCGGTATAATCCGTGGCGGGATTGGGACTGTTTATCAAATTCGAGATTACAAACTCTTCGGAGGGCGCCACAACAAAAGGAAGTTCGGCAACGGACGAATTATTGTAAATATCCCATACTTTCAGGCTTAATGTATGGTCTCCGTTTTTCAAGCCTTTGAAAGGAAATGTAATGGAACCCTCTTTGTAATCGCCATTGGAAGCCACGTAATATTCGTTAAGGTTAAAAGTAAGGTTGGGATTGTTATCTATCTTGGCAATTATATCGTGTCCGATACCGTTTCCGGTGGTATTGATGCCGCTTTCGTCCGAAACCATTGCCAACATGGTGGGGTTTTCGTCGGTAATATCACCCGGTTTGAATGTAACATCGTTCATAAAAAGGTTGATTACAGGTCCGTTAATATCTTCACCCGCATTTTCGTTAAATCCCCCGATAATGATATTTTCGTAATAACCGTGACCGTCAACACTATCGTTGGAGAAATAATAACTTATTCTGCCGTTACCGTAATCGTACGAAATATCTTTAGGCATAATAAACTTAAAGTTGAAATCGCCGTTAACCACAGGTGCCCTTCCCTTAAACAAAACACTTTTCCAGAAATAGAAGGTCACTGGCGAACTACCCGCATCGGTACCGAGGGTTAACACGGCTGTTTTTTTATCGTAAACCACGGGATATATTGTACCGTTGTAGCCTGTTTGTTTATGGCCTTGGTCATCGACAATAATACCCTTCACCGTAACTGCCGACAATGCTTTTAAAGTATCGGGAGCTCCTGCATTCACAGGGTTACCGTTTATTCCGGTGGTTTGAGCTATAAGTTCGGGATATGCCATTTTCAATGCAGGATCGCCAATCAGGATAAACTTCTTATCATTGTCGTTTCCCAACACCTTTGCCTGCCTTATCACATCGCCGAAACAGGGATATTCTCCCGCGGTTTTTTTAAATATGTTATCATTGTAAATATTAAGATTTATGGCAAGATTAGAGCTTGCATAAGTTGCTCTTGCCGTGGTAAACAACGATATTGCTCCGCCGTACGGATTAAGGAACACCAGTTCGCCGGCAGATGTCCGCGAGGGGTCGTCGTAACGTGAAAATTCGCACGTAGCCGTAATAAAAACCGGAAGTTTATCAAAGTTTCTCCACGATTGAATATCGGCAATTTGCATAAAGGCTTCATGCCCGAGCCCCACTTCACCTCCGTGTCCCGAATAGTTAAATATAAGCGTACCCTTCTCTATTTTGTTATTTATGGCTTTATTAACCTCGGGTGCCCGTTGTCCGCTCGGAGTGGATATTTGTTCGTAAGCATCAACATAAATTTTATAGATATTGTAAACGGGATATTGATTTCCGACGGTGGAGGTTAAAGCTTCGGCATCCGCCAAATGGTGGTTATTGTCTTCGTCGTCGGCAACAAATGTCAACTCATTGCGCCATGGTCCCATAACCGATGATGTTTTGGTCGCATAATGAATACATTTATCCACGGCTTGCCGGGCCTGTTGGAGTGTTGTCACCGGAAATCTGCCTATTCCGATGTCAACCATGTCACCGGTATCGTTGGCACCTTCACCGTCATCCATATATCCGAAATAATCGTCACTTGCCACCGAAGTTACCACATTCAACGATTTTTTCGACTCCCAACAAGGCACAAAATTGGTATTGTCCGGCAACATGTCCTTATAATCGTATGAGGCATCCCCGAATAAAAGCAGATATTTCAACTCCTTTCCCGCATCGCTTTTATCGTAAACCATTTTAACAAAATCGCGAATAGCCGTAATATCTTGTGACCCCGACGAGAATTCGTTGTATATCTCCTGAGGTGTAGTGACAAAAACAGTCATCTTGTCAACCGTTTTGTGAAAATCGGCAAGACGGTTTGCCTCGGTTAAAAATCCGGGATAAGTAACAATGATTAAATCGACGTTTTTTACGGCGTGTAAATCCTGATTTACAACTTTCCCTACATACTCCGTTTTTAAAAACCCTTTACCGTTGAAAGCAATAAAGCTTTTCAGTCCGTTAACATCCAAAGTAAATGTTCTGGCATTTCCCGAACTTTGAGTTATAACCTTTTGAGGATGCAACGGATTGGTAATATCCCACACCGTAATATCGCCGCCGGCGTTTTGCAGATTGTAACGGGCAACAATATCTCTATTAAAATAGTTATTAAAAATCATTTGATTTCCGGTAAATATCAATTTCCGCCGAACATTCACAATAATATAGTTAAGGTATGCTACCGAAGTGGGGTCAGCACGTCTGTAATCAAGAGTTATCTTTACTTTATCCGACTTGGGAGTAAATGCAAATCCCGTACTTCTTTCCTTGCCGAATTCATAGCCGTTGTTTATGGTAATTCCCAGGTTAAAAGTCTTTTGTAATACATCGTTTACCGAAATCAATACCGAATTTGAAGAATAGGCGCGCGAAGCCATACTAATAGTTATGTACCCCTCGGGTTGTTTGACGATATTCGGAAAATTAAAAACAAAGTCTTGCTTCAAATTAAAATCGAAAACCTCGCCGTACCACGTACGCCCCATGCCGGTAAGGTTGTGCAAATCCGTCTCGTGCCACGAATAATCCATAAAATCGTTAATTTGAACCTCAGCGGCATTTGAACTTCCGTTGACATCTTCTATTCTGAGTGCCGGCTCATTAAGAGCCGTTATAAAATAATATGAATAATCATCGTAATAATTTGTTTCGTGATTAAATATATGCAAAAAGGGGTTGAAATTCTCAACCACAGGACCTTGCCCGTAAAACAGCAGGTAGTCACCTTCATTCATCTTTCCGTCGCCTCCGTCAACCACAACAATGGGAAGCTGAGTTAAATCGTCGGGACGGGGATCATTGTTTTTCTCGGGTAATATTCCGCCACCGTTTCCAAATACGGCTATGTTTGCACTATTTACGTTAACATCAAAACCCATTGACACCAAATCGGAATAAGTAACTTTAAAAATTCCGGAGGTGTCTATCCTTACTTTATACCAATCGCCGGCACTCAACACCGAATGTTCGGCATATCTGTGGGTTTTTGTCATCAACAATGACTTATCGTTAATTTCAAGAACAACTTCAAACGAAACAAGTTTTTCGTACAACTTTAAATCGTTGTTCCATCTTACGGGGATAATATTCACCAAAGCATAGGGTTGTTTCCGCGAAACCGAGATACTCGCCTTTGCTACGAAATCAGCGTTTGAGAAATTTCCCTCTTTCAATATTTCAGATTCCCCGTAAGTAGCGGAAACAGTTACGATATTTGTTAATTTTACCTTTACATCAACATTTTCAGAATATACCGGATACCTTTTAAAAAAGGTTCCGTAAACTTCAAAACCGTTGTACACCGCTTTGTCGAAACATAAACGCCGTATAACATATTTATCCGTTACCCTTATGCTCTGAGGTGTTTCCCATTTTATTTTTTCCTTATAACTGAAAG
This sequence comes from uncultured Lentimicrobiaceae bacterium, assembly GCA_964549335.1. Classification (GTDB taxonomy): domain Bacteria; phylum Bacteroidota; class Bacteroidia; order Bacteroidales; family F082; genus Sulfidibacterium. The sequence goes on from CAZJUQ010000054.1 coordinate 22,086, forward strand.
GAACGGCTTTAATAAAAAATGGAATAACCATTAAATAAAAAAAGAAAAATAAACGTTTATGCAACATTTTTTGTGTTTTTTAGGTCAATTACGTGACATTTGCATTTGACAGAAAATTAACGGCAAATATCGTCTATTATTTTATGCGGTTAACAAAATGGTAGTTTTAAGAAAATATTTAACAAAAAGTTTACCGTATAAAAAAAGGTTGTAATATTGTATGCTTAAAATTTTGACCAAAATCAAAGGGGTAAAACTAATGTACAGGTTGCTGAAAGTTTTTGTTTTTTTTAGTATATCTATGTTAATTACAGGCACATCCGTAGCGCAAGACGCCCAGTTTTCGCAATTTTATGCCAATCCGCTATATCTAAATCCTGCATTTGCAGGCTCGGTTGAATGCGGACGGATAAACCTTAATTACCGCAATCAGTGGCCGTCGTTATCAAATGCTTTCGTCACATACAACATCAGTTACGACCAAAACATACCGGGTATTAACAGCGGTATCGGATTTCTTGTAGTCAGCGACCAGCAAGGCGATAATGCATTAAACCGCACATATGCTTCGGGATTTTACTCTTATAAATTGAAAGTGAGCACGCCGTTGTTGATAAATTTCGGGATAAAGGCCACATATTACCAGGAAAAACTCGATTGGCAAAAGTTTGTCTTCAACGACCAGATAGACCCTACAACAGGAAACATAACAGGACCGTCGCAAGAAACTCCTCCAGCAAAAAATCAAATAACGGCGGTGGATTTTTCTGCCGGAGCCATTGTTTCGTACACCGACAAATTTTTCTTCGGTGTGGCTGTTGACCACCTTACCGAACCAAATATCTCATTTTACGATACCGACAGCAAACTCCCCATGAAAATTACCGTTCACGGAGGAGCTACAATAAATGTAACTCAAGGCACAGTGGGATACGCCAATGCAAACGACTGGGTTTTACAGCCCAATTTCTTATTTTTGCAACAGGAAAAATTTCATCAATTGAACCTGGGAATTTATGCCAGCAAATACCCCTTCGTTTTGGGAGGCTGGTTCAGACATAATTTCCAGAACCCTGATGCGGTAATAGTTTTGGCAGGTTTTATTTACAATAATTTGAAATTTGGATACTCGTACGACGCCACGGTATCAAACATAGGAGGAAAAGCGGGAGGAGCTCATGAAATATCATTTTCGTGGAATTTCTGCGTTTATAAACAAGAAAAAAGAAGACACATAAGGGCAATAAAATCACCCTCTTTTTAGTTATAGAATAGAAATAGAAATAAAAAAGTAAGCAAAATGTTAAGTATCAACAGATTATTCTTATCTTTAATAACAATTGGAGCCTTTTTGGTATTGACAAGTTCGTGTAAAAAGAAGGAAGTATCAAGAACAACAGGATGGGAATATAACAATCCTGAAAACGGCGGATTTGAGGTTGCGAAAGCCGGTGAACAAATCACAGGTCCCGGATTGGTGTTTATCGAAGGTGGAACATTTACAATGGGAGCAACCGAAGAAAATCCTTTCGGAGAATGGAATAACATGCCGAGACGGGTTACCGTTAACAGCTTTTACATGGACCAGGCCGAAGTGAGCAACCTCGATTACTTGGAGTATATTTTCTGGTTAAACAGGGTTTACGGCGAAGACTATCCTTCGGTGGTACAAAAAGCGCTGCCCGACACTTTGGTATGGCGCGAAAAACTTGCATATAACGAACCGTTGGTTTCCACATATTTCCGTCATCCTTCATTTCACGACTATCCGGTTGTAGGAGTTACATGGTTGCAAGCCAACGATTATGCTTCGTGGCGTACCGACCGCGTTAACGAACAACTGTTAATCGACGCCGGTTACCTGGATTACGACCCTTCGCAAAAAGACGAAAACAGTTTTAATACAGACGCATACCTTGCAGGTCAATACGACGGATTGGTAAAAGAAGGAAAGAAAGATTTGAACCCCAACGGAACGGGTGTAAGAAAAGTAAATTTCAGCGATGGAATACTCTTGCCCAAATACAGACTACCCACCGAAGCCGAGTGGGAATATGCAGCCGTAGGACTTGTCGGTAACACTTTGTACAACCGTGTCGTGGAAAGAAGAACTTATCCTTGGAACGGAGAATCCTTGCGTACCGACGACAGAAAATATTACGGCAGTTTTGTGGCAAACTTTAAAAGAGGTAACGGCGACTATATGGGTGTGGCAGGAAACCTTAACGACGGTGCCGCACTTCCCGCTCCCGTTATTTCGTATTGGCCCAACGATTACGGTTTGTACAACATGGCAGGAAACGTCAGCGAATGGACAGAGGATGTTTACAGACCGCTTTCGCATCTCGACGTTGCCGACATGAATCCTTTCAGGGGTAACGTATTTAAAAACGTAAAAAAAGATATTGACGGACGTATTGCCGAAAAAGACTCGTTGGGACACATTCAGTATGTGCCCATTACCGACGAAGAAGCAGCAACAAGAAACAACTACCGTACCGCCAATAATATAAATTACAAAGACGGCGATTACGAATCGACAATTCAAACCGACTGGAACAATGCCACTAAAGAGGAGATGAAAAACAGTACAAAAACCATGTACCAATATGCAAAAACAACACTCATAAGCGACAAATCGAGAGTTGTAAAAGGCGGGTCGTGGAAAGACGGTCCCTACTGGCTAAGCCCGGGTACAAGACGGTACCTCGACGAAGACAAAGCCGCTTCGTGGGTGGGTTTCCGGTGCGCCATGGACCGTATGGGTAGTGCCGTTCAAGGAAAAAAATAATTTTTGCTGAAAAATATCTATCTTTAGGGACTGTTTCCACACCGGAGCAGTCCCTTTTTTTGTTTTAACGTAAAAGCAAATTAATGAATACATTAAACGAGTTGTACGATGTTTTTGCGGAGTGTGGCAAAGTTTCGACCGACACCAGAAGCGACGTAAAAAATTCGCTGTTCTTCGCCCTTTCCGGAGATAATTTCGACGGTAATGCTTTCGCAAAAGATGCTCTGATAAAAGGTGCACGCATCGCCGTAATAGATAACCCCGTCTATCATCAGCAGGGTAAAACATTTTTAGTGGACAACGTCCTTGAAACATTGCAAAAACTTGCCGGACTACACATAAGTAAATCGGGAGTTCCGGTTTTGGCAATTACGGGAACCAACGGAAAAACAACCACCAAAGAGCTCGTATCGGCGGTTTTGTCATCTGAAAAAAAGATACTTTCAACTCCTGGAAATTTAAATAACCATATAGGGGTGCCGCTGACACTTCTATCGGTAAAAAAAGAGCATGAAATTGCAGTGGTGGAAATGGGAGCAAACCACAAAGGAGAGATAAAACAACTATGCAACATTGCAACTCCTCAATACGGAATAATTACAAACATAGGAAAAGCACACATTGAAGGTTTCGGTAATTTGCAAGGCGTTATCGACACCAAAAACGAACTGTATCAAGCTGTAAAGACCTCAAACGGAACGGTTTTCGTAAACGGCGATGACAAATTGTTAATGAAACTGTCATCCGGAATCAACCGTTTTGTTTACGGCCGTGATAACGGCGATGTAACCGGCAAAATAACGGAAACCAAACCATTTCTGGAATTGGTTTGGAATAATAACGGCAAAAAGATAACCGTATCGTCGCACCTTTACGGGTCTTACAACTTTAACAACATAATGGCAGCGATAGCCGTAGGCAAATATTTCGGTATCTCCGAACAGTCAATTGTTTCGGCAATCCAAAATTATATACCCTCGAACAACAGATCGCAAATATTAAAGACAGGAAACAACACAGTAATCCTCGATGCCTATAATGCAAACCCCGAAAGCATGAAGGCGGCAATAACGGATTTTTACAACAACCACTTCGACAATCCCGTCCTTATTCTCGGCGATATGTTCGAATTGGGCAATGTTTCAAAAGAGGAACATCAAAAAATTGTCGATTTAATTGACAATTACGGCTTTGACGATGTATTTCTTGCAGGTGTTGAATTTTTCAACTGTAAAACTCCTGACAAATTCCACCGTTATGAGAACACCGGCAAACTGCTTGAGGAATTGCAAAAAATTGATTTAAAAAACAAAACCGTTCTTGTGAAGGGTTCGCGCGGAATGAAAATGGAAAAAACCGTTGAATATTTGTAAGGGATGAAAAATTACAAAGTAATAGGTGTTATGTCGGGAAGTTCGTTGGACGGGCTCGATATTGCATATTGCCATTTTGAAAACAACAACGGTAACTGGAATTTCGAAATCATTAAAGCCGTAACCTTGAATTTCGATGCCCAATGGAAACAAATTCTGAAAAACATTAAAAACCTGACCGCAACCGAAACACTCAAATATCACACCCTTTTCGGAAAACATATCGGCTATTCGGTCAAAAAATTTATCAACGAAAACGGTTTTACTCCCGTTTTAATATCAAGTCACGGGCATACCGTATTCCACAATCCGGCTCAAGGATACACTTTCCAACTGGGACACGGACAAGCCATTGCCACAACATCGGGTATCACCACCGTAAGCGATTTCCGCATTAAAGACATTATAGCGGGAGGAGAGGGAGCTCCTCTGGTGCCCATAGGCGACTTGATGTTGTTTCCTCAATACGAATATTGCCTGAATCTCGGAGGAATTGCCAATATATCGTTTCAAAAAGATGGGAAAAGAATCGGTTTCGACATTTGTCCCGCCAACCAACTTTTAAATTATTTAAGCAGACAGTTGGGCAAACCTTACGACATAAACGGCAATTTCGCCCAACTGGGCAAAATGCACAAACCCCTGTTCGACAAACTGAACGAAACAGAGTTTTACAAACTCGAATACCCCAAATCGTTAAGTAACGAATATATCGAAAACAATTTTTTTGAAATTTTAGACTCTTTTGCCGTTCCCGTTGAGGATAAACTTTATACAACCGTGAAGCATATCGCTTTCCAAATAAACAGAGTAATAGAAAACCGGCCAAAAGGCGAGATACTGGTTACGGGCGGCGGAGCACACAATATTTTTTTAATAAATGCCTTACGTTTTGAAAAAGGTTTAAAATTCGTTGTACCTGAAAACAATATTGTAAATTTCAAAGAATCGCTGATTTTTGCACTAATGGGAATTTTACGTCTCGAAAATAAAATAAATTGCCTGTCCGGCGTAACGGGGGCCAGCATCGACACCTCGGCAGGAACACTATATTATCCTTAAAAACACTATTTATATTACTTTTATCGAGGCAACCAAAACAGAGTAATAAGGTGTCAGAACAGCTAAAATATATTTTGTTTATTTTTTTTCTTATTTTTTAATAGGTCATTTGAATAAATATTGTAAATTGTGCCTTTATTTTTGAAACATTCTTTAATTAAATTATACTTATGAAAAGAAGAATTTTACCCAAAGTTTTTTTGCTGACAATCATTGCATTAGCAATATCAACATTAGGTTTTTCCGGCAATGACGGAAAAGTTAAAAAACATGTACGGCAAACATCTTTTGAAGCATTTTCGCAAGAGGGAAACCAAACAAATGCTTTTTTAGCCGCTATACGAAACAATCAACATAGCGGTGTTATTGCTCCCGAAGATATCAAAAGGGCAATAAATCAAATGAAGAAATTAAAATCCCAAAAAAGAGCATTCGATTTGGGTTTTCAAGAATTGGGACCCGACAATTTCGGTGGTAGAACAAGGGCAATTTTATTCGACAATCGTGATGCTTCGGGACATACAATTTATACCGGTGCCGTTACGGGAGGGTTATGGCGCTCAACCAATTACGGTATTAACTGGGAACCTTTGAATGCAGGCGAACACAACATCAACGTTACTTGCATAACTCAAGCTCCCAACGGTGTTTTTTATGTCGGAACAGGAGAAAATTTCGATTCCTACAAAATGAGCGGTACACAAAGTCTCGGTTATTCAAGTGGTTTTGTCGGAAGCGGTATTTACAAATCTACCGACGGGGATAATTTCCAACAACTTGCCTCAACGGTTCCGTCATTCAACAACGCCGATGCCGACTGGGCTTTTATCAACAAAATAGCAGCAGCAGACGAAAACAGAGTATATGCAGCCACCAATGCCGGATTAAAAGTAAGTACCGACGGCGGAGAGACTTGGGTAACAGCCACCGACGCAGACGGAAATGAACTTTCGGCAAACTCTTTCGATGTCGATTTGGGTAAAGACGGTACGGTTTATGCCGTTGTCGACAACCTGTTATACGTTTCGGCGGGAGCAGCCGATCAATTCAAATTACTTTCAACGGGCGATTCCACAAGCCTTCCTAACAGCAACATTTCGCGTATGGAAATAGCCACCGCCCCGTCCGACGAAAATATCGTTTATGCAAGCCTTTCCGACCAATTCGGTAACATGAAAGGCGTTTACCGTTCCGATAACAAAGGCGAAACCTGGAGTTTGATATTGCCCGGAACCGAAAGCATTGTGATTTTCGACGGACAAGGTGTTTTCGACCAGGTATTGACGGTATTTCCCGATAACCCCGACAAAGTTCTCCTCGGCGGAATAAACCTTTGGGTAGGAAACAAACCCGAAGTTCCGGGACTTTATAACTGGGAGAAAAAATCGTTGGGTATCGGCGGAGACCTTTACCCGCTTTATGTACACATCAATCACCACGTCTATACTTTTTCCCCAAACGGCAAAGATGTTTTTATCGGTACCGACGGCGGTATATTCAAAGGTACACCCGACGGAAGCGATTACACTTTTCAAGCCCTTAACAGAGGGTATATAACAACCCAGTTCTATAGCGTTGCTGCTTGCGGCGATGAACATTATGTTCTTGGAGGCGCACAAGATAACGGAGTTATATTGATAAAAGGAACAGGCAACACGCAAAAAGAGGGACACGACATTTGGACACAAGATATGGGATTCCTTAGCGGTCAACACGGCGGCGGAGTTGCCATCTCAACAATTAATCCCAAAGTTATCGTTTACGGTAGTACAAAAGGAAAAGTAAGACGCTCGGAAGATGCAGGAGAGAATATTTCAACTCAATTTTTGGGTGGTATCGGAAACCCGCAAGCCTTTAAAACTCCCGTTGCTCTCTGGGAATGCTTTAACAACGAAAACAGCAGGGACTCCGTTAACTATCATGCAAAAACGGAAATCCCCGGCGGAACCGACATCATTGTAAAAAGCAATAACAGTAAATATCCTTTCCACTATACTACTCCTTCGAACGTTACTTTACATCCCGGCGACTCGCTGATGATTAAAGACCCCGTCTCTTCAAGGTTGTTCCTGGCAACAGCAGGACATATTTACATGACAAAAGAGCTTCATAATTTCGGCAAAACTCCCGAATGGTTCTTAATAGCCGATGCATCAACAGGCTACCAAGGAATACCTTATACAATTGCATACTCGTCGGATGCAAATCACCTTTTCGTAGGCAATTACAACGGCAAACTTTACAGAATTTCAAATCTTGCGCTGGCATATAATTATGACCTTGCCGACGTACGAAGCCCCAATTGCATTGTTGCCGTTGACAAGATACCTGTTTACATTCCGGGCACCAACGAGGAGATATCGCAATGCATAACTTCTATCGCCGTTGACCCCAAAAACCCCCAAAATGTTTTGCTGACATTAGGAAATTACGGAAATGATTTTTATGTTTTATATACACAAAACGGGCTTGACAAAGAACCCGAATTTGCTTCACGTCAAGGAAACCTGCCCCAGATGCCGGTTTATTCGTCAATGATAGACATGACCAACCCCGGCATGGCAATTATCGGAACCGAAATGGGCATCATGGTAACATCGGACATAACAGCCCAATCGCCCAACTGGATTCCCGAGGGGTCGGCACTAGGCAATGCGATTGTTTTTGAATTTTATCAACAACGAATAGGAAAAGAGGGAATTAGCGACGGAACAAACGATTTTCCCGCAATTTTGAATTTCGGTGACATTTATGCCGCCACATACGGCAAAGGGCTTATCCACAGTTTGGCTTTACGTCAACCGGTAGGTATCAGCGAAAACAGTATAAGTATAAAAGATAACGCTTTAACCGTTTTCCCCAATCCCGTTTCCGATTTTGCAACATTGAAATTCAACGCCGGCTCAACCGGATATATGAACATAACCGTTTCGGATATGAACGGCAAAGTTGTTTACATACAAAGAGTAAAAGTTAACAGCGGTGTAAACACAATCAACCTGAACACAAAAGGACTCAGCAGAGGAATTTATATTGTTAAAGGCATTATGAACAACAACAGTTATCAACAAAAATTTATCGTTAAGTAATTTTGTTTCACCATTGATAAAACAATAAAAATGAAAAATATTTACACATTTATTACAGGATTATTTTTGATATTCTCATTGAGTATTTCGGCTCAAAACAGGATTTATGCTCCTGACTTGCGCTCACCCGAAAACGGTGAATCGGGAATTTCGCCCGACGCCCTGCTCGATTGGGACGCGGTAACCGGAATAACTAACGACATTACTTACGAGGTTCAAATCGACTATACGGAAGATTTTACAAACCCTGTAACCTTCCCTCGCACCAATGTAACCTCCATGTCCATGGATGAATTAATGTTCGGCACAACATATTACTGGCACGTTAGAGCATATGATGGCGATGAAGTTTCAGATTGGTCGGAAACATGGTCGTTTACCGTTGTTTCCACCGTTGAACTGAAAAATCCTTCTGACGGTGCAACGGTTTATCCCGACCCGACAATTACCTGGAAAGAGCCCATTACAGGTTTAACGGCATACCAACTTCAAATAGACACAACCTATTTATGGTCGGCAGATAATCCGGGAACAAGCGAAAATCTGAACGGCGCCTTTATTCTTTCGGACAACGACAAATGGATTGTGGGAGACGGAGGTTTTATAGCCCATTACGACGGTACTTCGTGGAATACCGTGGATGCCGGTGTAACCGCAAACCTTAACGATATTTATTTTGTCGATGCTAACAACGGTTGGATAGTTGGCGATGACAGCACGGTATTACATTACGACGGAACAACCTTTACCGTAACCGGTACGGGCACAGGTATTAACAAAGATTTCTACGCCGTATCATTCGTTAATGAAAACAAAGGATGGATAGCAACGGAGTCTGGTTATGTACTCGAATACAATGCAGGAAGTTGGACGGTGGATACAATGTCGCAAAATCAAAATGTGTACTCACTGTTTGCCGTTTCGGAAAACGATGTATTTGCCGGTGCCAAAAAGGGTTATGTTTTCCACTACGACGGAACTTCATGGGACGAGATACAATTCGACACCAAAAAAGATGTTTACGATATGTGGTTTACTGATGCCAACAACGGCTGGGCAGTATGTAAGTCGGGTAAAATTTATTATTACAACGGTACCGAATGGACAGCACAATCTTCGGGAATAACAAAAGACCTTTACGGAGTGTTTTTCCAGGGTAATACCGGTTTTGCCGTTGGTAAAAACGGATACATGATAAGATATACCGACGGCGAATGGGAAAGGGTAGCCTCGGGGACATCAAACTACCTCAACGATATCTTTTTTTCCGGTGAAACGGGAATTGTTGTAGGTAACAACGGTACTCTGTTGAAAAAAGCAGGTGAAGGTTTCAGCAGCCCCTATGCAAAAAAAATTATGGTCAACAAAGACTCCACGGAAATACAGGTTTTCGACCTCCTTTTCGGAAAAACTTTCTACTACAGGGTTAGAGCAATACACTCGAAAGATACATCGGACTGGTCGGCAGTGAAATCGATGACAACCTATTCGAAACCCGGACTTGAATCCCCGTCGAACAGTGCCAACAACCAACCTCTGTATATCACATTCCAATGGCAAAAGTTCACCGGAGTTATCAAATACACCATCGAGACAAGTGAAAACGAAGACTTTTACCAAGCTTTGACATATTTCTCCGACTCAAATTCACGTCCTATTGACAATTTCGGTTTCGGCAAGACCTATTATTGGAGAGTTAATGCCGTTCACTCGGCAGATGTTTCGGATTGGTCGGATGTTTATTCGTTTACTACCACAAACAGTGTCGTTTTGACCTCTCCCGAAAATGGCGCCGAAGACATTAACAAAAGTCCCCGCTTTGAATGGGAAGCAATTGACGGCGTTAACAAATATCAAATGGCGGTTGCCGACAATGAGGAATTTACTAATGCCAAGTACAATGTTACTAACGACGCTTTCTATCAGTGTCAAAGCAACTTGGAATACAATACCGAATATTATTGGAAAGTTCGCGGAATAGTAGGACTCGACACATCGGGGTGGAGCCCTGTTTGGCATTTTGTTACCCAAGGGCATGACGGCATCGATGCCGTTAAAGGATTAAATTCCGTTGCCGTTTATCCCAATCCAAATGAGGGGCTTTTCCAAATAAACCTTAACACAAACGGTTCGCACAGCTATAAACTTACCATTACCGATATGACAGGTAAAAAGGTTTATGACAATATTATTGAGGCTGCTGCCGGAAAAAGCGAGAAATCGTTTAACCTCGACCTGAGACAAGGCATTTACAACGTCATTATTTCGGACGGCAAAAACAGTGTATCGAAAAAATTATTCATTAAAAAATAAAAAAAATCGCTTGGGATAATTAGTCCCGGCTAATCAAAAAAAAAGAGGCTGTTTTAAAAAACAACCTCTTTTTTTTTAGCTCAAAAACCGTTTTAGTTTTTCCGAAACGGAATAAAATGCCAAATTAATGCTACCGTTTTTTCTTATTGCCTTTTCTTTTTTTTCCGGTATCAAACAAATTACTTACCGCTTTTGAGTTGCTCTTTTCAAAACTCGGAATCAGTGTTGCTTTTAAACCCGAAAAAACCGTCTTCCAAAGGAAACCCGGAAAGCCTTTATTGGGAATACGCTCAAAAAACATTGTGTTTTCCCGGAGTTTTCCTTTTACCGGATTGCTTGTTCTTAATATCTTATTTGCAGCCCAACTCAAAAAACCTTTTTCTTTTTTCACGTTAGAATTATCAATAACTTTTACTTTGATGTCTTGATATTTCATAATAAGTTTTCCGTAAGCGTATTTGGAATTTCCCTTACCCTGAAAAACAAGTTCGTTTAAATATCCCCCGTTAAAAACCAGTCCTATGGGTTGGGTTGCCTTGTTAAATAGCACAAAACTGCCTTTACCCACTTTCCCGTTAAATGTAAAATCGCCGGTAGCATTTACGGGCATTGAAACATTAATGCTACATGCCACCTTTTTCATCAGTTTACCTTTGAAATCTATAACAACAGGATGCCGAGAAGGTTTTGTTGATATGTTAAAAATTTTTGAATTTATTTTCGAAAATTGAACCGTCATCAGCCGTTTTGAGGTTTTTAAACGTTCGGAATATTGCAAAAAAGTGTTCTCTATCGAAACGGTGTCTATTTTAAGAGGAATATCAAGGCGGTATAAAAGCTGGTTGGGGAAAAGCGGTCTTTTATCCAAATTTTCGGGCATACGTTTGTCCTTTACAATCAAAATATCGGCGCCTGCAACATCAATACTGTTCAGATAAAACCTGCCGTTGGAAATGATATCTTTAATATCGACACCGTTTAATGTGATTTTGTCGGTTTTAATATCATAAACCTCTTTTGAGGGATTTTGCTTTGCCGCCAGTTTATAGATATTTTCTTTAGGTTTCAGTTTAAAATAATCAATTGTTATACGTCCCTGATCTTTGTCAAGGATTATGTTTTCAAACGACAATTTATATTTGTTTCCCGGCAGGTTAATGGAATGATTATTCCCCGAAATATGGTACGAAGCGACTCTTATTTTGTAATAAACACTTTGAGGCGATAACTTATCAACGGTTATTCCTTCCAGAAAAATCGAAAGGTTCTCCATTGTGAGCAATGGAGCGGAGTTCAACTTAATATCACGGTAAATGGTAATCTCCGCATTTTCCAAAATTATTTTTCCCAACGAAACCCCGTTTATTTTTTTAAGTGCAATGGAATCGAGCGAAAAATGTGTCGTTCTATTTTTATCGGTACCACCCGTTTTCTTTTCGCCGTTTTTTTTATTTATCAAAACACTTATTTCGGGGTTCATGATAACAATTTCCCCGATGTCTATTTTTTTATTTCGTATCGCCTCCACAATATTAATACGTCTTATTCTCAATGAACGCATTTTAAAAAAGAAAGCGGAGGCATTGACATCTTTGTTTCCGCTTTTGATTAAATTTTCGGGAGCAATGGTAACACCTTTCAGAATTATTGATTGTGTAAGCCAGTTTAGCTTCAGCTTTTCAAAATTTACTTTGTACGAGAAATTATTGTTTTCGTTTAGTACCTGTTCAATTTTTCCTTCGACAATACTTTTTAGCCGGCTGTTGACCACAATAACAATCGTAGTAACGGACAGCAAAACAAGAGCCGAAACAACCAGTAATATTTTTCTTCTCTTTTTTCTCATTAGAGGTAAGTTTTTCCGGCTATCTCATATCCTCAATTTCATAATCGGGATAATCATCCGGATTAAACGCAAAAGTATTGTCAGGCAAATCCAAATCGGGTTGCAAATTGATTATATAATAAGTAAAAACATTTCCGTTTTTGTCGTAAATGGAAAAACTTTCGAGAGAGAGATTTTTATAATTAACCACAACACTGAGTTTTTCAAATTTTTTACCCTCTTTGGGGCGCAAACATATCTTTTTTATACTCGAATTTTTAAAATTTTCCGAAGAACTGAATTTAGCATCATAATCTTTGTATGTAGATAATATTTTTGTGGGTGAAATAACATCGTCATTATCTTCAGCCGAGCTTATCATTACCTCCTCGGAGTCGTTAAGTATGGTCCAAATTGTTTTTCCGTCCGAGATAATTATTTGACCTTCCATTTCGATACGGTATTTGTCGCCTTCAACATAAAGAACACCGGTTTTCTTTTCATTGATGTTCATTTCGGTATTAACCATAGTATATGAGAGTTCGGTTTTGAAATTTTTGTACGACTCAAGTTTATCAATTACCTTTTTCAGCAACTCTTCGGGTTTTTGCCCTTTGGCTGTAATGTTAAATAAAAAAACAAAGGAGAAAAAAATAAATATTGTACTGCGTTTCATTGTTATCTGATTTTGTTTAAAATTAAAAAAAGCACTTATTAATTATTATCATTGGTATTTTCTTTACTATTCAAATCTTTCAAGAACTGTTCCAAAGCCATTTCGTTTGCCACTTTCACTTCCCTGGCTTTACTACCCTCGAACGGACCGACAATTCCCGCTGCTTCCAACTGATCTATGATTCTTCCCGCGCGATTGTATCCGAGTTTCAATTTTCGCTGCAACAAAGATGTTGAACCTTGCTGTGTTTGAACAATAAGTCTTGCTGCATCTTCGAACAACGGGTCACGTTCTGCAAGGTCAACATCGGCAGGGCCGTCTTGTTCTTCGTCGAAATACTCGGGCAAATGCATTGCATCGGGGTATCCTCTTTGCAAACCGATAAAGTCGGTTATACGCTCCACCTCTTCGGTATCGATAAATGCACATTGCAATCTGATAAGGTCGCTACCCGTGGCCAAAAGCATATCGCCCTTTCCTACCAGTTGGTCGGCGCCTCCGGTATCAAGAATTGTACGCGAGTCAACTTTTTGAATAACACGGTATGCTATTCGCGCCGGGAAGTTGGCCTTTATGGTACCCGTAATGATGTTTACCGAAGGGCGTTGTGTGGCTATTACCAAATGAATGCCCACGGCACGTGCCAGTTGTGCAAGACGCGTGATGGGATTCTCCACCTCTTTTCCGGCAGTCATTATCAAATCGGCAAACTCGTCAATTACCAAAACTATATAAGGCAAAAACCTGTGTCCGTGCAACGGATTGAGCTTGCGCGCCGTAAATTTTTTGTTATACTCTTTTATGTTCCTTACCTGGGCATCTTTCAAAAGTTCGTACCGGTTATCCATCTCGATGCTCAACGAGTTAAGTGTCCTGACAACCTTGCGAAGGTCGGTAATTATTGCCTCTTCGGAGTCGGGGAGTTTTGCAAGATAGTGCCTTTCGATGCGTGAATACAAGGTGAGTTCAACCTTTTTAGGGTCAACCATAACAAATTTCAATTCAGCCGGATGTTTTTTATAAAGAAGCGAGGTAATTATGGCATTCAACCCCACCGATTTTCCCTGCCCCGTTGCTCCGGCCATCAAAATATGGGGCATCTTTGCAAGGTCAACCACATAACTTTCGTTTGATATTGTCTTTCCCAAACCGAGAGGCAACTCCATATTGCTGTTTTGAAACCGCTCAGACTCCAAAATCGATTTCATGGAGACAATGTTGGAATGACGGTTTGGCACCTCAATACCTATTGTCCCCTTTCCCGGCATAGGCGCTATTATCCTTATACCCATCGCCGAAAGGTTCAGGGCAATATCATCTTCCAAATTCCGTATTTTGGAAATACGCACTCCCGGTGCCGGTACAATTTCGTACAGTGTAATGGTAGGTCCGATGGTTGCTTTTATACTCGATATTTCAATGTGATAATCTTTCAGCGTTTTTACTATCTTCTGTTTGTTGGCATTAAGCTCCTCGCGGTCTATCTTTACGGTATCGCTGTTATATTCGTTGAGCAAGTCGAGTCCGGGAAATTTAAAGTCGGGTAAATCCATACGCGGGTCATACTCGGTATCGATACCCGTATGGGCTCCCTGCTCAGGCTTGTTTGTCTTTACTTTTGCCTCCTCTTTGGGTTTTTCTATTGTAAGTTCAATATCCTCTTTTTGAGCCTGTTTTTTTCCGGGTATCTCCTCTTCAATTTCCTGTTTCCGCTCCTCCCCGTCAGGCAACACGGGTAACGTTTCGTCTTCTGTAACCGAAAACTCTACGGTATTGTATTTATCTTCTTTGGGAAATGTAGTGGTAGCACTACTCTTTTTATCTTTTTCTTTTATCTTCTCCTTTTTCCGGTGTTTTTTTGCAAAAAGGTTAAAATCGACAAGGACAAATACCGCCGGAATAAAAATCAAAACAATAATAACCCCTACGGTTCCTATCAATCCGTTAATCCATTGCGACAAATAGTAGCCCGAAAGACCACCGAGAATATTATCGGGGTAACCGGAAAATATAGACGACATCAATACAGGCAACCAAAGAAATCCCAAAATCAACAATTGTACAGTTGACCAAACCTTTAAAATTTTAATTTTAGATAACAATTTTATTCCCCAGTCGAATATCAAAAAAGCAAGAAAAAAAGCACCGAGCCCCACCCCTTTTTTAATAAAAACATCCGCAAAAAACTCACCTAATTTTCCTGTCCAGTTACGTACAATTGTTGCATGATCGCTAAAATAGCTCTCCAAACCGAAAATTTTATTCACAATATTGTCGGGATTGCTGTTAAACCAATTGACAAAAAAGGATATAAAAGCCAACAGAAAATATATTGAAACGAAAACAAGAAACAGGCCGCCAATGGTTTTCAGCGAATGTGGCACCTTCATCTTTTCCTTTTTACCGGAGCCTCTTTTTTTATCTTTTCCCTGTTTTTTGGTTTTGGACTTTATTCCTGAAACGGCGCTCTTTGTTTTAAGCTCGTTATCTTTCTTTTTAAATGAATTCGATTTCAATTTTTTTATATCCTCCTCCCGGTTAAACATTATTATTGTTAAGCAAAAATACAAAAATATCGTGTCGGTTTTTACGGTAACCGCACACCTGTTTTTCAGGCATTATTTCAAACTGCATGAAATAAGCGTATAATTTTATTATATTTGTTAAAAATTTATTCGGTTGGCTGTTTCCTGAATTTATCAATTTCAAACGTCAACATAATTTTACCACTTATTGAAACCCGGCAAAAACTCTTGGTGATGAACAAAAAATCAGCTGACATAACTTTAAAGGATGTATTGGACATTCAGAAAAAATGGGGCGAAGGAATAATACGCATAGGTAAAGTCTATGTCGAAAACGGCAATTACGGAAAGGAGGCTGAGGATTTTATCGATAGTTTGTACGGATACGACCTCGGTGAGGTACTCTTTAAACCCACACTGGCATCCGAAAAACAGTTCCGTACCACAAAAGAGGGAGCGCTTTCGTACTTTGTGGGAAACAATTCCGGCTTTCCCGAAGATGTGGGTTTTGCCTTAAAACCCTGGCAAAATGTAAGGTGGGAAAACAGGGGAATAAAAACAATAGGCAATATGGCAATTGCCATGGGAAACTATTATTTTTTACCTGCCAACGGTAACATGGAGATTAAGGTGGAATTTACATTTGCATATACAAAAGACGAAAACGGCAATTTACGGATTATTATGCATGGTTCGCATGTTCCGTACGGTTCAACGCGAAACTCATTAAAACCGTAATTCGACATACCGGCCGGTAATTGCAAGCAATCCTGACACAAAAAAAAACTCCGCCCTAAAGCGGAGTATTGATAATATCTTGGAACAAAGAAAAATATTAACGTCTTTTTTCTTTGATACGTGCTTTTTTCCCGCGAAGATTTCTGAAATAGAAAATACGTGCCCGGCGAACCACTCCCACTTTGTTAACTTCAATTTCTTCAATAAAAGGTGACGAAACGGGGAAAATACGCTCAACACCTACATTGCCCGAAATTTTTCTTACCGTAAAAGTAGCTGTGGGACCGCTGCCCGAACGCTGTAATACAACACCTTGAAATTTTTGCAAACGCTCTTTGTTGCCCTCTTTTATTTTATATGTAACGGTAATGGTATCTCCTGCCTTAAATTCGGGGAATTTTTTTACCTCTACTGTTTCTTCAACGTATTGAATTAAATCCTTCTTGCTCATTTTATTACGCTTTTGTGTGTTCTTAGAAAAATGAGTGCAAATATACAGCCTTTTATTTAATTGCAAATTTTTTATTTAATTTATTTTTAAACTTTATTATATTTTGCCGCATATAGCTAAACTCCAGTCCGTTAACATTTGCAAAAAAGGAGGGTGAGATAAAAGGAATATCAGCTCCTTTAATATTTTTTAACCACGCTTTTCAAAATTAAATAAATTTTCAACTGTTAAATAATTACTTTTGACAAAATTTTTCAAACAAAACATTAAACATGAAACGTTTTATCATAACCGGACTTATTATAAGCTGTATATTTTTTGCAGGTGCAGTAAAAGCCCAATACCGTTCCCTCAACTACAAACCGATGGAATCGAACAAAACCACTAAAAAATACTCCACACTGCTTTACTTGATAAATAATTTTTATGTTGACACTCTTGACATGCCTGAACTGGTGGAAAAAGCAATAGTAGCAACCCTTAAAGATTTAGACCCGCATTCGGCATACATTCCCAAAAAAGATGTTGAAAGAACCGAAGAGCCTCTGAAAGGAAGTTTCGAAGGAATAGGAATAACCTTCCAATTGTACCACGATACCATTTTGGTGATATCACCCATTCCGGGAGGACCATCAGACAAAGTGGGTATAATGGCAGGAGACAAAATAATAAAGGTTGACGGCGAAGATGCTTTCGGCAAAAAGATAACCAACAAATGGGTAATGGACCATTTGCGCGGCAAAAAAGGGACAAAAGTCAATGTTTCGATATATAGAAAAGGTGTAAAAGGTTTGTTGGATTTTACCATTATCAGAGACAAAATACCGTTGAACAGTCTTGACGCAGCTTTTATGCTCGACAAAAGTACGGGATATATAAAATTGAACCGTTTTGCAAAACAATCGAAAAGGGAATTCGATAAAGCATTCGACAGTTTGCAACGCATGGGACTGAAAAACCTCGTCTTCGATTTACGCGGAAATTCGGGAGGGTATTTGGGTACAGCCATGCAGATAGCTGATGAATTTTTGTCCGACGGCAAACTTATTGTCTATACGCAAGGTATCCACTCGCCACGCCAAGACCTCAACGCTACTTCCGAAGGCAATTTCGAACACGGCAAACTTATAGTGTTGATTAACGAAGGGTCGGCATCGGCAAGCGAAATCGTTTCGGGTGCCATGAAAGACTGGGACAGGGCAATATTAATAGGAAGACGAACATTCGGCAAAGGATTGGTACAACGTCCTTTCCGCCTTCCCGACGGTTCGGTGGTGCGACTCACAACAGCACGCTATTATACACCTTCGGGACGCTGCATACAAAAACCATACGACAAAGGGGTGGACGAATATTATAAAGATTTTGCCGAACGTATGAAACACGGCGAACTTATACACCCCGACAGTATCCATTTCCCCGACTCCTTAAAATACAAAACGGCACACGGTCGTACTGTGTACGGAGGAGGAGGTATTATGCCCGATATTTTTATCCCATGGGACTCCACAAGGTACAGCGAACTATATTCACAACTTATCAGAAAAGGTGTTTTCAACGATTTTGTTAACGATTTTCTCGACAATAACAGAAAAAAACTTTTGAAAAAATATAATTCGTTCGAAAGTTTTAACAAATCGTTTGTAATAGACGACAAAAACTATAACATCTTCTTAGATAAAGCAAAAAACAAACTGAAAGATTTTAATGCGGAAAAGATTAATAACGAAACCGCTTTTATCAAACTTCAACTCAAAGCGCTTTTGGCTCGAAATCTGTACAACCAAAATGCTTATTACCAAACCATTTCGGGAATGGACGACGCAATACAAAAGGCTTTAAAGGTGTTGAAAACGGATGACTATTTCAAAAAATTGAAAATAGACTATTAAAGTCTTATATCAACCTATAAGTCCCCTACCCGATTTTTTGATTTTACCGCTCTCGCGAAATTCGTATATCAATCTGTCGAGTACGCCGTTTACAAATATTTTGCTTTTTGGTGTGCTGAAAAATTTGGAAAGCTCAATATATTCGTTCAAAGTGACTTTTACAGGAATTGTCTCCATTTCGGTAAATTCCACAATAGCCATCTTTAGCAATATCAAATCCGAAAGAGGAATTCGTTCGTAATCCCAATTATGAGTCTTACGTTTTAATATTCCGGTGGTCTCTTCGTCGGTGGTTATGGTCTCTCTGAACAACTTTATCAAAAACTTTTCGTCGGAATCTTTATTGTCGTCTCCGGCGGTAGTTTTGAAAATGCCGGGAAGCTTTGAATTTTCATTAAAATCGTGTGAAAACGAATCGAGAAACTTAATTAACAAAACCGTAACCAAATCGTAACCATCGGTATAATAAACACTCTTTTCTTCGTAAAAAAAGCGCAACAACTCAAAATCACTCATCAACCGGTCAACCGATTTAATTAAAAACCGTTTATCCTCCTCCAACGAACGGCTGCCCGATTCCATATACTCTTTATAAAACTTTGCCCCTTGCAATTGTTTATAAAACTTTCTTATCATCTCTTGCTGTTCACCCCAATTTACCTTGTAAAGACCTGCCTTTTTACGATAATCGATATTTTTTTCCAAAATATTTAAAACCCTGTTCTCAACAAACTTCAGGTTAGGATTTAAGTCTTCCTCGGTAGGATAAAACTTCTTCTTGTTTTCTTCCATCCGCATCAAAGCAAAATCTTTTACCTCTATCAAAAACGAAAGCTGATAAATAAACAACTCGTACAGTTTGTTTACACTAAGTAAAAGTTGTTTTTCGGCTTTGGCAAGGTCGTTTGAATTTCCGGAATACCAGGCGTACAGTGCCTGAAATGCTTTTATGCGAAGGTGTCGGCGATATAACATATTGTTCTCTATCTTTCTTCTATGAACTTTTTGGAATTTTGAAAGCGCAAAAATAGAAAAATTTGTTTGTTTATTCCTTTTTTCATCTATTTTTGCATTCTGAACATATGTTCATATAATAAAAAAACGAAACCATGCAAATAGCAATAGCAAGCGGAAAAGGGGGAACCGGAAAAACAACGGTGGCGGTAAATCTTGCAAAATTTATTGCCGCAGAACTCGAAAACGGTTCGACAAAGATATTGCTTGCCGATATGGATGTGGAAGAGCCCAACTCCGGATTGTTTCTCAAAGGCGAGCTATTGAGTTCGGAAATAAAATACAGAATGGTACCCGATTGGGACGAAAAAAAGTGCACTTTCTGTAAAAGATGTGCCAATGTTTGCGAATTTAATGCTTTGGCATATCTCGGTATCAGTGTCATGATTTTTCCTGAATTATGTCACTCGTGTTATGCATGTTCCGAATTGTGCCCCGAAGATGCTTTGCCGATGGTTCCCGTCAGAATGGGAGAGATGAAAGAGTATAAAATAGGGAAAAATCTTTTCTTTCTTGAGAGCCGTTTGGATATTGGAGTGGAACAAGCCACTCCTCTTATAGAACAAACACGAAAATTTATCAAAAACCACTTCGGCCGGAACTGGATATCCATAATCGACTCGCCCCCCGGCACTTCTTGCCCTGTTATGGAAGCGGTAAAAGACGCCGGTTTGGTATTGCTTGTAACCGAACCCACGCCTTTCGGCTTGCACGACCTGAAACTTGCCGTGGAAACAATGCGCGAACTGAACAAAAAAATTGCAGTGGTAATAAACAAATACGGTATTGGCAACGACGAGGTGGAACAATATTGCCAACGGGAAAATATAAAGGTAGCGGCAAAAATTCCCAATCTTAAGGAGGCTGCGGGACTATATTCGAAAGGAAGTGTATTGATAGACAAACTGCCTGAAATAAAAAGAGAGATTGAGAACATTTACACTTACATTTTAGAAATTGGGGAGGAAAAACAATGAAAGAGATAGTAATACTTTCGGGGAAAGGTGGTACCGGAAAGACCTCGATTACAGCATCTTTTGCGGCACTCGAAGCCGGCAAATCGGTAATTGCCGATTGCGATGTGGACGCTGCCGATATGCATCTTTTAACAGCACCCGAAATTCAATATCAAGAAGATTTTTACAGTGGTAAAACAGCTTTTATTAATACCAAAGGATGCACTCACTGTTTTAAATGTATAAAAGTTTGCCGTTTTGATGCAATTTCGGTAATAAACGGCGACTTCATTGTCGACCCGCTTGAATGCGAGGGGTGCAGTTACTGTTTTCATGTTTGTCCCACCCGCACAATTGAGATGAAAAACCGCTTGTCGGGAAAGTTTTTCATATCAAAAACAAGGTTCGGCAATACACTTGTACATGCCCGCCTTGGAATTGCAGCCGACAACTCGGGAAAACTCGTTACAAAAGTGCGCGAAGAGGCAAAAAAAATAGCAACGGAACAAAATGCCGAATACATACTCGTGGACGCTTCGCCGGGAATAGGTTGTCCGGTGGTGGCATCACTGACAGGAGCACATTTTGTGGTTCTTATTACAGAACCCACAGTCTCGGGATTACACGACCTGAAAAGAGTGTACGAACTGGTTGCAAAACTTAAAATTAATGCGGGATGCATTATTAACAAATACGATATTAATGCCGGCATGTCGGAACAAATTGTAAAATTCCTTGAAGAAAACAAAATACCTTTAATTGCCAAATTCCCCTATAATATCAATTTCACAAAAGCAATAACCATAGGAAAAACCGTTGTGGAGTACGACGACGGCGAAATAAAACAACTACTGGTGAAAAGTTGGGAAAAAGTAAAAGAAACCATTAAAAACAACGACTAACGGAACAAATTAATATTTGTTTCAGAATAGATATGTTTATGGTCCCTTTCAGGATACCGATTTTAATATCTCCTCAACCGGAAACAGCCTTCAAAACATAGCGGCCGTGAAAAATATTATCCCTGAAACATCAAAAGCAATACGAAGACAGGAAAATTTTCACATCAAAATTGTATCATAATAACGGCTCATTTATGTTACCGTATCAAGCCTTTCACGGCAGAATGCATACAATAAATACCTGCCACCAATTATATTTTAATACTACAACATCATAGCATATAAAAACAAATCAACATTACAGGTACTCTCTGTAATACTGATAATTAAAAAATATTATCATAAATGTTACGGGTTTAAAAAAATTTATATATTTGCAATCTACTACATTAAGATAGTATTTAAATGAAACTTTCCAAAACAGCGGAATATGCCTTGCGCATTTTGAGTTTTATGATAAACTCGGATATGCAGGTTTTTTCCGCCCGTTATCTTGCCGGAGAGTTGAATATTCCCGACAAATACCTTCGCCGGTTAATGACCGACATGGCAAAAAAGGGTTTTATAAAAAGTATTCAGGGACGTGAAGGCGGCTATGTATTCGGAAAAAATGCCAACAATATCCACCTTGCTGAAATTATTGACGCCGTTGAAGGAATGGAGAAATATACAGGTTGCTTTCTCGGATTTGACGACTGCAGCGATAAAAATCCATGCAGTTTGCACGAGGCTTATGCCCCTATCCGCGAACAGATGCTTAATCTTTTGAACACCATGACAGTTTCGGATTTAAAAAACAAGAAAATCAAAAAATTTTGATATACCGTTTAAAAAGGCAAAACGATGAAAAAAAAGTGTATTGACTCAAATAAATAAAATCAATCTGTTTTTTTTAATTAAAATTTTAATTCTATGAAACAATCATTACTTGACAGGTTTATGAGCAAAAAGGGGCTCTATACCGGATTTTGGATTATTGCCATTTTTATGGTAACTATCCTTATTTATTACACGGCAACCCTTCAACGTGAGGTACCACCTATCCCCAAACAGGTTAAATCGGAAAGCGGGGAACTTCTATACACATACGACGATGTAGTGGAAGGGAAAGGCTATTTCCAGGAATTTGACCTGATGGACTGGGGAACATTGCTTGGCATGGGTGCATATATGGGACCCGATTTTACCACCGAGTTTTTCCACAAACGTGCTGAGTACCTGTATAACTTTTACGGACAAAAAGTATATGGGAAAAAAGCATCGGAGCTCACCCCCGAAGAGAAAGGATACGTTAAGGGTCTTGTAAAAAACGATTTTCACAACAAGACTCACCTGCGCGAAGAAGGTGTGATATACACCGACGCATCGGCAAAAGCGTATCACGAGAATGTTAAATTTATTACCGACTTGTTGGTGAAAGGTGATCCCGAAAGGGCTTTCCCCGGCGGAATAATAACCAAACACGAAGCGGAAAAAATAGCATGTTTTATCGACTGGTCTCAACTGGTTGCATCTTCATTCCGTCCCGGCACCGAAGGAACGGTAAACCAACGGACATGGTCGAACAACTGGCCGCACGAACCTTTGGTAGATCAAAACACCGGATTTAACAGCCACTGGGTATCGTTATGGGAATTTTTAATTTTATGGACACTTACCATCCTCGTTATATTCCTTACATACGAATACCTGTTTAAAAAAGACCGCAAAGAGAACTTGCAACCGGCAATAAAAATCACCAAACTTTTTCCGTCGCAGAAAAAACTTCTCAAATACATTCCCATTGTATCCTTGTTGTTTGTGGTACAACTTTTCCTTGGCGGTTATCTTGCCCACCTTTACACCGATCCCACACACAGTTTTATTATTCCGCAATCGTTGTTTCCGTTCAACGTATTAAGGTCGGTACACACACAGCTTGCCATTCTTTGGGTAGCAGTGGGTTGGCTTGTAGGCGGCTTGCTTATTGCACCCTGGGTAGCTAACAAAGACCATAAATTCCCGTGGCTCGTGGATGTTCTGTGGGCAGCACTGTTGATAGTAGCCGTAGGTGCCATTATTGGTCTCTATATGGGTGCCATGGGCGAAATGCGTAATGTTTGGTTTTGGTTCGGAAATGAAGGACGCGAGTTAATAAACCTCGGACGTATTTGGGATATCGGTCTTGTAGTAGGGTTGGTATTCTGGTTTTTACTCATCATTTCCCTTATCAGAAAAGCCGCTACCAACAATCCGCTTGTGGGTACAATTATATGGTCGGCATTTGCCATTGCCACACTTTACATTGCAGGTATGATGCCGCTGAATAAAATCATGCCCAACTTTACACTTGACGATTACTACCGTTGGTGGGTAATTCACCTTTGGGTGGAACTTACTTTTGAGCTCTTTGCCGCAGGTGTTATTGCTTACTTTACGGTTTCGCTCGGACTTATTTCGCAAAAAACCGCCGAAAGAGTAATGTTTTTCGAACTGTTTCTCATTATGATGTCGGGAACACTTGGGGTTGGTCACCACTACTGGTGGCAAGGTTTGGACGAGTATTGGATTGCCATAGGCGGCATTTTCTCGTCGCTGGAACCTTTACCGCTGGCACTTATGATTGTGGAAGCATGGAAAAACAAACGCGACGGCGAATACAGCGGACATGATTTCAAATTTGCCACACCCTTTATGTGGATTGCCGGCTCGGCGGTTCTGAATTGGATAGGTGCGGGATTTCTCGGCATGGTTATCAACACCCCAACCATCAGCTATTATTCCCACGGAACATATCTGATAATGCCTCACGGACATGTGGCATTGCTCGGAGCATTCGGCTACATTTCCATAGCATTCCTTTATATGACCTCACGCGCAAACGCCCTTGCCAACGGATGGCAATGGAACGACAAGTTGAGCAAATGGGGATTTTGGCTGCTGACACTCGGCGTACTGCTGTTTGCCCTGCCAACCATTATAATAGGAGCACACCAAACACAGCTCGCCGCCGAATTGGGATACTATTATACACGTACCCGCGAAGCCGTGGAAGCCATGAAAGGATGGATGTGGTTCAGAATTCTTCCCGACGGCATGATGATTCTCGGCGGTGTAATAATTTTCATCGATTTGTTGAAAAAAACTTTCTTCGGCAAACCTGCCGAAAACGCCGAATAATCAATGGGTTAAACCATAAAAAAGCGGGCTTGTTAAAAGCCCGCTTTTTTTATACAATTAACCGTTATACTTTCCCTTACCACTTTTCTCAACAAAATGTTATATTCACGGAGTTAGCAATTAATCAAAGAGCCGTTTATCCTTTTTTATCAATTCGTAAGCTTTTTGCTTAAGGTCGTCGGCAGTATCGAAAATTATCTCTTCATCTTTTGGAAAAGGCAGGGGACCCTTTTTAACAAGTTCAAGCGATTTTTTACTTAAAGCACTCTTATCTCCTTCGAAAGTGGCAAACCCGTACTGAAAAACAAACACCGAAGAGAGAGGATAAGTTTTCAAAAGTTGTCCGCCGGCGTCGTAATAGTCCAATACGGCTTTTACCGAAGCTTGTTTAAACATATCGGCTTTAGTGACAAACGCCTTTACCGTTTTGTACCTTTTCACCTTTATATCGTTACCTGCCGAATCTTTTTTAACATTACCGTTTTCGTCTTTAACGTAACGCCAGCCATCTTCTATTCTTTTCGTTTCGGTGTATTTTTCCCTTGTCAGTTGTTCGGGCGAGACCTCAATCTCCTTAATCCGTAAAAATATTTCGTAATCATAATTTACCCCCTCTTGCGGCCAAGTGTTAAATTGAAGCCAATCGCCATTCAGCTTACTCAAACTCATTTTCAGAATTTGTTCTTCATAATTTTTCGGCAATACGGTTTCCGATTGATTTTGAATAACAAAAAGCACTTTTGTTGTTCCTTGTTCCAAAGCCCTGTTCATCAAATCATTGACATCCCTGTAGTTTCCCATATGTTTTTTTATAAACTCCAGTTCGCCGTAAGCACTACGGGCATCAAACTTGTCTCCCGTCTCGAGCAATTTAACGGCAACACCGTACGAATAGGCAGCCGCTTTTTTTAACGCTTCAACCGTTTGAGACGAGTAATCACTCTTTTTGAAACCTATTTTCGACAAAATATTGTCGGGCAACCGTTCCACTTTTCTCTCCCTTTTATCAAGCCTTTCGTATGCCAAATATATATCTTTCCATACATCGGGTTGTCCTAATAATTCCAGTTTATTTATCTTGTCCAAATCGTTGTCGTTGGCAATTTGCCAAGCCTTTTTCAAAGTTTGTACCTCTTTTGCATTTTCCGGGTGTTTCATCAGCTTTTTAACCGATTTGTCTATGGCAGCATCATAATTCCCCTTTTGTAATAATTTTCCCGAACCGGCACATCCCGCAATAACAAAAGCTAACAGCGGTAACAACAATAATAACTGTATCTTTCTCATTTTTAAGATTTAAAAAATTGTTTATAAATTAATATATAAAAAAAGAATAAGGTTCCGCCTGCAAAGGTATTTAAAAAAGGTTGCTAAAAAAAAATTGCAAAATCGTTGCAATAAATAAAAATATTGTACTTTTGCAGCCTGAATTGGGGACCCGTAGCATAATTGGATAGTGCACCTGACTACGGATCAGGAGGTTGGGGGTTCGAATCCCTCCGGGTTCACACAAAAACCGGTAAGCGATAAAGCATGCCGGTTTTTGTTTTTCAAAAACCCGGTTATTTATTGAAAAAAATTTTTTTAAATATTTTAGGATTATATTAATAAACAATCTATTTTTGCAGCCCCAAAATAACAGGTAAACTATTTTTGAAGTTTTACAGGTTATAAAAGGGTTTTTCGTGGCGGGGGACCGGTAATAAGGCCTTCAGTCGTAATTTAATAAAAAAACATATAAAAATGAAAGCAAATATTCATCCGAAAAATTACAGACTCGTTGTTTTTAAAGATATGTCGAACGACTATGCTTTTCTTACACGCTCAACGGCAAATACCAAAGAGACCATAGTTTGGGAAGACGGTAACGAATATCCGTTGGTAAAACTTGAAATATCACACAAATCGCACCCCTTCTTTACAGGTAAGATGAAACTTGTTGATACTGCAGGTCGTGTTGACAAATTTAAAAACCGTTATAAAAAACATTTCGAAAAGAAACAGGCTAAATAGGTATTGCCAAATTAAGTTATCAAATAAAAAAACTCCCGTCATATGGCGGGAGTTTTTTTATTTGGAATAATTTTATATATTAGCTGCGAAAAATATAACAGTTACAACAATGAAAGAAAAGATGTTAACTTCAATAGGGAAAATTACAAAAAAAGAGAGTTTGATAAGTATTGATTTTGAACAAAAGTGCGACGCGCTCATACTCGAATCTTCGCAGCCTTTTCCCGGTTATCACGGAATAACTTTACCTGCCGATAAGCCTCTTGCACTATATCTTGTATTAAAATCGAACCACACCGACGAAGAAATAATAAGAGCCATACAAAAAATAAAAAACGGTAAAACATTTGTGCATTTTGACGGAGCTCCCGGCACTATTGATATGAACAGGAAAAAAGTAACGGTAATACGTATCAAAGATGCCGGATACAAAGACATTCCGGCTCTGCTCGGGAAATTTGCCAATCAAGGATTTGTTTTTGCAAAATACAAAGAGACTCCCGCCTTCGACACTTTAATAAAAATAACGAAATATTTCAAGATTAAAGAGATTGACGACGGAATATTCGTTGATTTGACCGAAAAGTGTTTCCACTACATTAAAATACCCGTACTGCCCGATTGGGAAACATTTGAAGATATCACAAAGAAAATAAAGTACAATATTGAGGATAACAATTTCGACGCCGCTCTGTGCAGCATGTACAACCAAGAGGGGTTAATCGATTTTATAAGAATATTCGATGAAAATTCCGGTAAAAACAAAATGTCGTATATCAAAAACAAATATCTCGACCAAATAAACAAAATCTGAAGGTATCGACTTTTTCCGCATATTTGCATAAATTTTTATTTTTTACCATAAATTTTATGGTATAACCATTAAAAACATTTCATAATGATGACGGTATATATTAATTTAACCGACAGGTTAGTCGGTATTTTAAGCGGTTGGGGAATGGAACAGAAAAGCGCCTCGCTGGCAGGGCAATTGGTAATGCTCGGTTTGTTAGTTATAATAGCATACACGGCTTACAGGGTTGCATGGTATTTAATGCGTAAACTGATAATCCCTTTGATACAAAAGAGCAAAACAAAGTTTGACGACCTGCTGTTAAAACACTATTTTTTCCGTAAAATATCGTTTTTGGTACCGGCACTAATACTCTACTATTACCTGAACGACGTTTTGTATTTGATGCCGGGTTTGACAAGGTTTTTAATTACACTGATAAACATATTCTTCGTTTTTATCACCATACTGATTATCGACAGTATATTATCGACCGTAAACGATTATTACGAACGTTTCGAAATTGCCAAAGACCATCCAATTAAAAGCGTCATACAGATTATAAAAATCATTGTTTACTTTATCGGTTTACTTGTAGTAATAGGCATTTTGTTCGAGCGCGATTTAAGTTCGTTGCTCATAAGTTTGGGCACATTATCCGCCGTTCTAATGTTGATATTCCGCGATCCCATTTTGGGTTTTGTGGGAGGTTTGCAACTGGTATTCAACAAAATGATAAAGATAGGCGACTGGATAACGGTTCCGAATTTCGGTGCCGACGGTACCGTTTTGGAGATAACCCTTACTACCGTGAAAATTCAGAATTTCGACAAAACCATTGTTACCGTCCCCACATACAGCCTCATTTCCGGGTCGTTTCAAAACTGGCGCGGCATGGAAGAGTCGGGCGGACGACGTATTAAACGTTCCGTTTATATCGATATGGACAGTGTTGCATTTGTTGACGACAAAATGCTTGAGAAATTCATGAAGATAAAAGTGTTACGCCCCTACCTCGAACAAAAACAAAAAGAGATAGAAGAGTATAACAAAAATATGGGCATTGACCCGAGCGTAAAAGTTAACGGCAGACGTCAAACCAATTTGGGTGTGTTCAGGGCATATCTAAAGGCATATCTAAGAAACCGTCCCGATATTCATCAAAACATGACATTTCTGGTGCGCCAGCTCCAACCTGCCGAAAAAGGTATTCCCATTCAAATATATGTTTTCACAAAAACAACCGAATGGGTTGAATACGAAAATATTCAGGCCGATATTTTCGATCATATCTTATCTGTAATTCCGGAGTTCGGATTACGTGTTTATCAGTTTCCGAAAAGCGGCGACATACAATCACTGCTTAAAACGGCAAAAACCCAATAGACATTACTTCGATGTCCGTCCGGGATAAACTTTAAGGGCTTCTTCAAGCACCTTTATTGAATTTTTAAGGTCGCCGACTTTTAGCACATAGCTTATACGAACCTCATCTTTACCACGGTTTGGTGTGGAGTAAAAGCCGGAGGCAGGTGCCAACATAACAGTTTGATTCTCATGCTGAAAATCTTCGAGCAACCATTGACAAAACTTATCCGAATTGTCTATCGGAAGACGCGCCACCACGTAAAAAGCCCCTTTCGGATTGGGACAATAGGCTCCTTCAATCTTATTTATTCCTTCGACAACGGCATTCCGTCTTGCCAAATATTCGTCAATTACCATGTCGAAATATTCCTTTGGGGTATCCACGGCAGCTTCGGCAGCAACCTGACCGAAGGTGGGCGGACTCAAACGCGCCTGTGCAAATTTTAAAGCCGTTGACATAACCTCTTTGTTGTGCGAAATCATCCAGCCTATACGGACTCCGCAAGCGCTGAAACGTTTCGATACCGAATCGATAAGAATTACATTCTCCTCAATGCCGTCAAGATACATTGCCGAATAGTGTTTCCGCCCGTCGTAAACAAATTCGCGGTAAACCTCGTCGGCAATAAGATAGAGGTCGTGTTTTTTAACTATATCGCGCAATGTTTCCAACTCCTCTTTGGAATACAAATAACCTGTGGGGTTGTTAGGATTGCATATAAGTATCGCCTTTGTTTTTTCGTTTATGTTTTTTTCAAACTCTTCGATGGGCGGCAGGGCAAATCCCGTTTCAATATCCGAAACGATGGGACGTACGTTAATACCGGCATTTGTGGCAAAACCGTTGTAATTGGCATAAAACGGTTCGGGAATAATAACTTCGTCGCCTTCGTCCATTATACTTTGAAAAGCAAAAAGAAGCGCCTCTGATGCACCGGCACCCACAATTATTTCATCGGGCGAAACATCAATATTTACCGTCTTATAATACTCCACGAGTTTTTTGCGCAACGACAACATACCCGCCGAATGGCTGTATTCTATAACCTTATGGTCGTAATTCCTGACCGCATCAAGAGCTATTTCAGGAGTCTCAATATCGGGTTGTCCTATGTTGAGGTGGTAAACTTTAACACCGTTCGACTTGGCCTTTTCGGCATAGGGTACCAGCTTTCTTATTGGCGATTCGGGCATCTTTTGCCCCTTTAATGATATTTCAGGCATCTCTTTTTTGTTTAAAATTAAAAAAGGGTATTTAACTTTACACATAAATACCCTTAGTAAATGTTATTTTAAAATTTCTCTATTTGTTTACGGGAGAAGCGCCCGCAGCATTTTCTTTTTCGGGAAGTGCCTCGGCAGGTTTTTTAACAACTTTACCTTTAATACGCAAAACAACCACCTTGTTGGCATTTGAATAAATGGTAACCGATTTGTTAAAAGGTCCGGGTTTATGTGTGTTGTACGTAACTTTTATTTTGTTTGTTTCGCCCGGCAAAATGGGTTCTTTGGGCCAGGTTGGAACGGTGCATCCGCACGACGAACGCGGTCTTGATAAAATCAAAGGCTCGTTTCCCGTATTCGTAAACTCAAATTCGTACGAACCGTCAGACCCTACATATATTGTTCCGTAGTCGTGCAATACATTTTTAAAAGTTATTTCGGGACCGTTTTTCTTTTTTACGGGAGCTTTTTTCGTTTCCGTTTGTGCGTTAACCAAACTTATGGCAAATATCATTACCATAATCAAAGTAACCTTTTTCATTTTTTTAATTTTTTAATGTTGACGGGCAAAAGTATTAAAATAATTATGATTTTTTCCATAAAAGGTGTTAAAATATTTTGTTAAAATCGTTGGTTATTTCACCTTGTCTTTAAATATTTTTTCAAATTTTTCAATCTTGGGAGTAATTACAAAACGGCAATATCCTTCGTTGGGGTGTTCTTTGTAGTAATTTTGGTGGTATTTTTCAGCTTTGTAAAAGTTTTTCAAAGGGGTTATCTCCGTAACTATCGGTTTTGTCCATATTTGTGCCTTTTCCAATTCGCTTTTGAAATGTTCGGCTGTCTCTTTTTGTTTTTGGTTGTGATAAAAGATAACCGAACGGTATTGTCTGCCTATATCGGCACCTTGTCTGTCAACCATTGTAGGGTCGTGTGTTTTCCAGAATATTTCCAAAAGTTCGCGGTAGCTTACAATTTCGGGGTCGAAATAGATTTGAACAACCTCGGCATATTCGGTTCCGCCACTCTTGACAAGGTTGTAATCGGGGTGGGGCTCGTCGCCTCCCGCATATCCGGCATATACCCTTGTAACCCCTTTTACTCTTTCGAATATGGCTTCGCTGCACCAAAAACATCCCGACCCGAAAGTGGCAATCTCATATCTTTTATTTTCGTTTTCCATATTTTCGTTACGTTTAATGACATTTGAACACGACAATGCCGTTACCGCAATAATAATCAATATGGTAACGGTTTGTTTCATCACCCGGTTTTTTTTAATCAACATCTTTTATTTAAGCAAATTTACAAAAAAAAGGATATTCTTTTATTCTTCCCGCTCTTTTAATATTTAACTTTCTTTAATATGTTTTCGGCAAATTCATTTAAATATTTAATCTTTTAACATATATTTGCAAATTAGATATTAATTATCAAATTAATTGATTTATAATTTTTTAACAAAACATATACAACAAATCATGAAAGTATTAATAGCAGCAAAAGGAGAGGGATGGGATGCCCGTGTAAGCGACCGCTTCGGCAGAGCACCCGGATTTTCGTTGTACGACAGCGATACCGGCGAGTTAAAATGGTATTCCAACGAAGAGAACCTTAATGCCGAGCACGGCGTAGGTATTCAAGCGGCACAAACAGCGGTGAGTTTAAAAGCCGGCATGGTAATCACGGGAGGCAATTTCGGTCCGAAAGCAAGCGAAGTACTCCAGCGGACAGGTGCCAAAATGATAGATTATGCAGGCGACATTACCGTAAAACAAGCCGTTGAAAAATACGTGAAATAACAAAATGAGTTTACAGGAATCAAAACAGCGGGGTCTTTACTCCGCTGTTTTGTTTAACGAATAAAATATTCCCCTTGTTTCGCGCGTTGAAACAATTTTCTTTTCGTTTTCGAGAACGTCAAGGTATTTGTTTATTTCGTTAATGTGCAAACCGAGGATTTTATTCAAATCGCTCAAGGTACAGGGACGCCTTTTTATGGTTTCCAAAATGGCGTTTTCGGTATCGCTACGGTACGAAACAATGTTTTTCCTGTCGGGTGCGGCGGAAATTATTTTCACATAGGGCAAGTTCCAATAAGCGGCAATATGTTTTAGTTCGGCACGGGTGGCAGCTCGAATGTTTTTACTTGTCCCCGGACGGTCGAGAGTGTTTAACTGAACCTCATCGGGGTTGATGGACAAAAAGGCTCTTTTCAAAGCATCCAAATTACTCTCATTGTCGTTTACGCCGGGAAGAATAAGAACCTCAAGCCAAATTTTGCCTTTGAATTCCCTTCTGAAATCGACTATACCTTGTATGTACCTGTCAATATCAAGTTTACGGTGGGGACGGTTAATCTTTCTGAACGCATAATCTTCGGCAGCATCAAGCGAAGGCAAAACCACATCGGCATTTATCAACTGGCTTCTCACCTCCTTATCGTAAAGCAAAGTCCCGTTTGTTAAAACGGCAACAGGAATGTCGGAGGTTTTGTCTTTGATAAAATTCAGCACATCACCTATTCTGCTGTTCAATGTCGGCTCGCCCGATCCCGAAAATGTAATAAAATCGGGAGCGGGATTGTTTTTTAAATAGTGCTCTATCTCAGCGGTAACCTCATCGTAAGGAATATACTCCTTGCGGTTGAGAGTAAGCAGTGTTGTACGTCCGCATTCGCAATAGGAACAATTAAGCGAACATACCTTATGGGGCACCAAATCGACTCCCAACGACATTCCCAACCTTCGCGACGGTACCGGGCCAAACAGATATTTATACATAGTTGAAAATTTTAATCATTATCCATTTCTATTGTTTTGCCGTTTAATACAGCGGTTATTAATACGTAATTGCCGTTAGCATTAAATACATCTCTATATTTTGTGCTCTTTTAACACTATACCGCCCTCTTTAACCGAAAGGTGGTCAGAGATAACTTTGCATTTTGCTTTCAACAGGAAAAACACTTGACGGTTACATGTTGACAAACCTTCGTAATTTCCTTGTCCTTTGCTTATTACAAGTCCGGCATTATCAAAAAGTTTGCGAAATCCGGCGTTACACATATCAAGTATAGTCCCCGGGGCTTCGCTGCCCGAGTCCACAATTTCAGCCACTTGGTCTATCCCCGAAGCTATTGCATCATCTTTTGTAACGTCATTTATAACAGGTTTGCTCCTGACGGCGTAATAAACAGGTTTATTTAACTGTTGTATTAAAATCTTATCAAAAACCGATTCGCCTGCGTTATCGGCAAGATACAATACATATTTGGCTTTGGCAAGCTGATTTTTAAAACCGTCGTAATCGAAAACGGCAAACTCTTTGGTCAATATCTCTTTTACATCACTAACAATATCAAACGATTTGTTTATACCCAAATCGATAACATTTCCGGCAATGGCAATGCGTATTGCGGTAAGCAATTTATCTTCCGAACGGTTTACTATTTCAACAAGTTCGGGAAAAATGGCTTTCGCCTCTTCAATGTGCCGTGCTTTTATTGCGGCATAAGGGTCGTAAACTCCCGTATGTTTTTTTACAATATTGTAAACAAGCATTCCCGTTTCGGCAGGAGTATTTTGCATGGGAATATTCTTAATCAAATCTCCGGTTTCGTCCAATACCGCTTTTATGATTTTTTCGTCGTTTGTCGCCATTCTGCCGGCACGCAACGCCTGATTCATAAAACAAGGAATACACTCAAGGTAGGTTTTCATCAACGTTTCTCTTTTAATTCAAAAATGTTTCCCGATTTGTCCTTCACAAAAATCAAATCGGGTTTGCCGGCACGCTCCTTTACCACTGTTTCGTAACCCGATTTGGCACATTGCCCGGCTATCTCATGCCTGTTATCAATCTCAATACATACATGGTTATAACCGCACTTAGCGGAGTTTTCATAAACAAAAAGTTCCAAAACCAAATCTTCATTCTTCAACAAAACAGATTTTACCGGCTTATTTATTCCGAAAATTTCGCCCGACAGCGAATTATTCAATTCAAAATCGTACTCTTTGACAAATCCCAATATACCAGTATAAAATGTATCAATCTCATTTTCAGATACAACATTTAGCCCTATATGATTAAGCATCATCTTTCTTTTTGTAAAATTAGTTTTGCCCAAAAATATACATTAAAAGAGAAAAAAGCCTGCAATAAATTATAATTGTTGCAGGCTTAATGTCATTTTTTCAACAATTCTTCCCTGATCATTGTGTGTCCGCATTCGGGACATTTCAGGGTGGTGCACTTAACACCTTGCCGGTGCGGAACCTTTGCGCCGCATTTTGCACAAACACAATAGCCACCCACACCGAAACCTCCTCCTTTGTTTCTGCCGCGGCCTCCTCCCAGGCCAAGACCTTTGCCCTGACCGGTTCCGCTGTTTCTTCCAAAATTTACCATAACAACAATTTTTTAATTATTTTACAAAAATAGACATTATGAACATATGTTCGTTTAAATTTTAATATTTTTTTGTAACATTTTGCAACGCAAAAACGTCATACCGGCAAACGAAACGAGAAGAGATAAAATTAAAAACAAAAAATCATGAAAAAAATTTCGATAGTATTACTGCTTGGTGCCGCCATGATGTGGCAACCCGTCATTGCGCAGCGCAACATTAAAGGCAGCGGAAACATAACCGTTGAAGAGCGGAAAACAAGCGGTTTTTCGGGCATTAACGCCAACAGTGCCGATGATGTGTCAATTTACATAAAGCCGGGGACCTATTCGGTAAAAGTTGAAACCGACGATAATTTGCAGGATAAGGTTTCGGTAAAGGTAAAAAACAGGGTTTTGGATTTTTCATATTCCGGCATCACCCCCAGTAGATTACGGTTTTATGTTACGGCACCAGATATCAACATGATAAAAGCCTCGGGAGCATCTTCCGTAAAAACCGCCGGTATCATAAGAACCTCAAAAATGAAAATAGATGGCAGCGGTGCCGCCGATATAAAGGTGGATATTATTGCCGAAGAACTTAACATTGACGGTAGCGGTGCCGCCGATATTAAAATAAACGGAAAAACAAAATTGATGCATATAGATGCAAGCGGTGCCGCCGATGTAAAAGCCGGAAATTGTATGGCCGATTCCATTATTGCAAAAGCAAGCGGAGCAGCAACCGTAAGGGTAAATCCCATTAACTATTTAAAGAAAAATGTTAGCGGTGCCGCCGAAATAAAAATCAGGGAATCTACAACCAGCAACAGTTTGGAAATTAGTAACGGTGACAAATCAAATCAAATAGTAATTAATTCAAACGTAGGAATTCCATATGCCGATGCCGATACCACGGATATCAAGATTGGCTCGATAGAGGTTACGGTTATTGAGGGCGACACAACAAAAATAAAGGTGGGCAACCATGTATTGATAGTTGACGATGATGGTGACGTAAATATAAAAAGGTGCAAGCCTTCGCGTTTTAACGGGCACTGGGGAGGAGTTGAATTGGGTATAAACGGATATTTGACACCCGATTTCGATGCCAATTTCGGAAAAAAATACGACTACTTGACTTTGCGCTACGAAAAATCAATCGCCGTAAATCTTAACCTTTGGGAACAAGATTTTTCGTTAAACAGGGCAAAAACCATAGGTTTTATCACCGGTTTGGGATTTTCGTTTAATAATTACAGATTTACGCAGCCCACATATTTGTCGCCCGACAGTTTAAATCTTTCGGGTTTTTATATGTCGGGAGTATCCGTTCGTAAAACGAAACTCACATCCATGTACCTGTCCATGCCCCTCATATTCGAGATACAGACAAATAATCCGCGCCAAAGCAAACGTTTACACTTTGCCGTGGGTGCCATATTAAACGCACGCCTCCGTACTCACACCAAGATATATTTTAACGAAGCCAACAAAAAATACAGGCTTGAAGATCCCGAGACGGGAATACCGAGTTTCAATTACTACACAACCCCGAATAACAACAACAGAAATATCGTTAAAAGTTTCGACAGTTTCAGTTTACAACCGTTCAGAGTTGATGCCACGGTTAGAATGGGATTCGGTCCCATCAACATTTTTGCCAATTACGGATTAACACGCATGTTTCAAAAAGGACGAGGTCCCGAACTTAATAATTGGGAAGTCGGGATTTCGCTTGCGGGATGGTAAATTTTCCGGTTATAAAATTGTTTTGCTAACCTTTCTCCTTGTATCTTCAATGGCGGTATCGGTACCGAAAACGTGTAAAATATCGCCGAGTTGAAAAACAGTTTCGCCGTGAGGGATGTAATATGTCTCACGGCGTTTTATCATCATCAGTATGGCATCTTGATGAAAATGAATATCTTTTACGTGCAAACCGTCAATTTTTACATTTTCCACAGGAATCTCTTCAACACTGAAATTTTCGAACGACTCGATAAGCTGGTGGTATGTTGTGGGACGGTAAATAAGATTTTCGTAGGTGGTTGCCAAAATACGCCTTACATCCACCGTTTCGACATTAAGTATTTTCAGACGCTTTTCAATTTTTAACGAATCGGCACGCGAAATGATATTTTCATGCCCCAAACCGTTTCGCAAAAGTTTGCTTATTGCAATGTTTTGTTCGTCGTTTCCTGTATCCACCACAACATATTCGCGGGGTTTCAGGTTTAATTTTTTATAAACGGAGGCATCAAGTCCGTCGCCCAATACACAAACGATACCCTTTTTCAATATCTCTTTGTAACGTTTTTCGTCTTTTTCGAGAATAACAGCCCTCTTCCCGTGCAAATTCAATTTGCGTACAAGCAACACTCCCGTACTACTCCCTCCTATTATCAATGTTTTCACCCCTTTTATTTTATCATCGGGAAAAACGGCATTGAAAATAACGGGCGACAAAAAACAGGTTATTATGGCCATAATGATAAAAGAGGAATTTATTCCCGGGGTAATCACTCCGAGGTCGAGACCAATGGCAGAGGCGGCAATTATCAAACTTAACCTCGACGACATGAGGAACCCTGCGGCAAGCGATTTTTTTGTGCCGAATTTTCTTTTCCAGAAAAACGAAGGAGCAATCTTTATCAAAAACATAAAAACAAGCAATAGCAATAAAAACAACAGCAACGAGTTGTCGAACTCAAGTAATGCTCCCGGGTCGAACTCAACGCCCACCATTATGAAAAACACGGGAATAAAAAAGCCGTATCCCATGCCGTCAAGTTTTATCATTAATGCCGACCGTTCTTTATGCAACAGGGTCGACATTATCAAGCCGCTTAAAAATGCACCGAGCAATATTACCTCTTCGCCTATATACTGCGATATAACCACAAAAATCAAAATAAGAACTATAACCCCCCGTATTCTTATTTGCGAAACGGCATGCGAAAGTTGAAATGCAAATTTTTTAAAAAGAGGTATTCTCTTTATCCTGTTTCCGGCATTGTAAAAAAGAAGAAAAACCAAAAACAATCCTATTATGTATAACAGTTCCCACTTAAATCCGAATTTGATGGTGTATGCCGTGAAAGTAAACAAAAGAATACTGAAAATATCGGCAATTGCCGCCGCCAAAATAATGGCTTGCCCGAAACGTGTCGACAACTCGCCCCTGCTTTTCAAAATGGGCAATACAATACCTACCGATGTGGTTACCATTATCAACGAAAAATACCACAAATGGGGAATATCGATAATAAATGATAACAAAAGCGTTGAGACATATGATATTAACAACGCAAATACAAAATGCAATATGCCCGTTACCAGTGAATTGTCGAGCAATTTTACCTTCCCTCTGTTCCGCTTGGGAAACGATGAAACTATTTGGTCAACATCAATCTCCAAACCGCTTAAAAACATAAGGAATACAAAACCCGACAAAGCCAAAAATTCAAGTATATGAAAACTGTCGGTATTGTGCGACTTGAAAAAAAGAACACCTATAAGGTAACCTGAAATTATTTCAACAATTACCGAAGGTATTTTGCGTAAATTGAATACAGACAATAGCAACGGAACTGTCCACGCTACCAGCATAACTATCAACAAGGGCAAAAAATCGAAATGAAAAGAGATATTTATCAACATATACAGTACTGTTTTTCCGTTAGTACAAAGAAACAACAAATAACATTACATTCGTGATACCGTTTACCGCTTCCCCATTTTTCAAGGCAATTCGCTCATATTGTGTTGTATCCATTAATTAATTATTTATCTTTGTAACAAAAAAAGAAGAATTTTTTAATTAATTAAATCACAATGCGTTATGGATAAAAACAACAAACTTTTGAAGTGGACACTTATTTTGCTGACCATCGGAGTATGGATATTGGTTTTTCAAAATGCCGGCATTTTTCCCAGAATGTCACCCCAAATTGTTGCCGTTGACAGTGCTTTATTGATAAAAGGCGAAGTGGACGTTAACAATACGGTTTTTGTCAAAGGTTCTGTTGACGCCAATATCGAAAGCATAAACGGATACAGTAAATTTTACAAAGACCCGAGAACAGGAGAATTTTACGTTTTACCCGTAACCGACCCTTATCAATAAATCAAAACAAGAATAACCGGCGATGAGAGTTTATTTCTGGGGACTTATATTATTGTTTTTCATTATCCGAAATGTAACATTTTCTCAAACCGCTGTTATCACAACTTCTATAAGCGACACTACCGGACAAAACAGTGCCGAAATTTTATATAAAAAAGCCGTCTCGTTCTTTCCGTACGATATAGAACGTACTTTGCATTTTAACAAGCTCGCCCTCAAAATGGTTAACCCCAAAACCGAACCATTGCTTAATGCCAACATTAACAAGTTAATGGGCGACATATTCGAAAAGAAAAACAGCATTCAACCGGCAATAAATTATTATCTTATCAGTGCCAAAATATTCAAAAGGATTAACAATGCCGGCAATTTGTGCCGTGTTTATGAACGGCTCGGCAAAATGTATTACCGCGACAACTACAATTTGAAAAACGCACTCGATTACTACTACAAAGCCCTGGAAATTGCCACCTCGTTAAACGATAACTCTTTGATTGCCGAAATATACAACAACATAGGAGGTATTCTGTTTAACCAAAACAACATAGACGAAGCATACGAATATTTTAAAAAAGCTCTTAAACTGTGGAAAAACGAAAACAACATCATGGGAACGGCAAGGGCATTCAATAACATCGGCGAAATTTTCAGAAAACGTAAAATGTTCGACAAAGCGGAAGAGTATTACAACAAAAGCCTTTCGATAAACAAAAAACATAACAACATCACATTTATGGCCGTCAATTTTCAAAATCTCGGAATTTTAAAATCGGAGACGGGAAAACATGACGAAGCACTTAACTATTTTTTGAAAAGCATTGAGCTGTACAAAAACCAAAGCGATGAAAATAACGTGCTTAAAGTAATGTTGTTGTTGGGCAAAGAGTACGATATTCTTAAAAACCACAAAAAAGCTTATGAAATTTTAAACAACGTTTATCAAATTGCCAAAAAAAACAACAATTGGGATTTAATAGCCTCGTCGGCCAAAGGATTAAGCAACGTTTTGGAGCATTGGGGCAATTCGGGCAAAGCATTGAAATATTATAAAATCTACTCGGAATTTAACGATTCGATAAATTTTAAAAAACAAAACAAACTGCTCGAAGACCTGCAGATGCGTTTTATTAACGACATCAAAGAGAAAGAGCTGTCGTTAAAAGACAAAGAGATAGCACTTCTGAAAAGCGACAAGAAAGTCCGCCAATTGCAAAATTCAATACTTATTGCCGGATTTTTTGTTCTTATTATAATTTCGGTACTGCTTATTTCGCGTTACAAATCGCAATTTCAAAAAGAGCGTCTGTTAAGTATTAAAAACGCTGAACTGCATAAAGCCCAACAAGAACTTATGGAACTGGAAATAAAAAGCAAAAACAACGATTTGGCAAATTTCGCACTGCATATTGTTGAAAAAAATAACTTTTTGCGCGAAATACGCAAACAGCTGAAAGAGCTTAACAAATATCCCGAAAATGTCAAGGACAAAAAAATTAACGAGCTAATAATAACCGTACAACAAAATTTACAAATACAGGAAGAGTTAAAGGAGTTCCGTTATAAAGTGGACCAAACATATCAAGGATTTTTCGAACGGTTAAAAACAAAACTCCCCACAATAACAAAAAACGAAGAACGGTTATGTGCCCTTTTGCGCCTTAACCTTTCGTCGAAAGAGATTGCGGCTTTGAACAACACATCGGTAAAAGCCGTTGAAATGAGCCGTTACCGGTTGCGTAAAAAATGTAAAATAGCAAACGACGAAAACCTGTGCGATTATCTTGAAAAAATTTAATACGCTTTTTGTAGAATGACAACACACGCTATTTGCCTGTCCGGCAAGTTTTTATATTTTTTTGTGTAGAAGTGCGTTTCCGGTTTTGAGGGCAACCAAAAAGGGTTGTAGAAAGCGTGTAGAGGTATTTTTTACACTTTTATCGTTTCATAACATTACTTTTGAACCGTCGAATGATTAATATTTCATTTTTCATAAAATTAAAAAAATGAAAAGCAATTCCACGGAAGAGAAAGAAATAATATCCCGATGTATCAGCGGGGAACGGAAAGCACAATTTGAACTTTACCGTATATACTCCCCGAAAATGTATGGAATTTGCATGCGATACGCAAAAAACAAAACCGATGCCGAAGACATTTTACAAGAAGGATTCATTAAAGTTTTCAGATATTTGAAAGATTACCGTGGCGAAGGTGCATTCGAAGGCTGGATACGCAGAATAATGATTACCACATCGCTCAACTTCTATAAAAAGAAAAACCTCGTTAATAAAGATGTGGACCCGGAAACCATAAGACTCCGGGGACTGTCGCATCCCGACGCAGTATCAAAAATGGCTCACGAAGAGTTGCTTTCATTAATTCAGGAGTTGCCTAACGGTTACAGGACGGTATTTAACCTGAACACCATCGAAGGATATTCGCATAAAGAGATTAGCGAAATACTCCAAATTTCGATAAACACATCAAAATCACAACTATCGCGTGCCAAGTCGTCGTTAAAAGATAAAATTTCCAAAATGTTTTTACTGGAAAATGACGAGGTTAAACTTGCCTCGGTATTTTAAATATTACCCGGCGCATATTACATTCATTATTTATTTTAAATTTGTGGCTTTTTAAACCGTTAAGTATGGAAAATTCTGTATCGAACAAAAAGAGTGATTATCTAATGCCGATAATTATTATTGGGGTTTTGTTTTTTATATTCGGGTTTGTTACATGGCTTAATGCAACACTGATACCCTATTTAAAGACTGCCTGTGAACTAACGACGTTTGAATCGTATCTTGTAACTTTTGCATTTTACATCTCATATTTTGTAATGTCGCTTCCTTCATCGAAAGTTTTGGAAAAGACAGGTTTTAAAAACGGCATGGCGCTCGGGCTTGTGGTAATGGCAATAGGAGCGTTAATATTTATTCCCGCGGCATTAACCCGTACGTACTCGTGGTTTTTGGGCGGTTTGTTCGTACAGGGAACCGGATTGGCGCTTTTACAAACGGCGTCAAACCCTTACGTAACGATATTGGGACCAATCGAGAGTGCCGCAAAACGTATCAGCATTATGGGAGTTGCCAACAAGTTTGCCGGCATTCTAAGTCCTATTATTCTCGGTTCCATTGTATTGTCGGGCATTAACGAACTAAAAGAGAAACTTCCCGGAATGACCGATGCCGCCCGCGAAGCTGCACTCGGTCAACTTTCACAAAAGGTTATCCTTCCCTATGTTGTTATGGCAATTGTTTTGGTACTTATGGCCGTTGCCGTCAGGTTTTCGACACTGCCCGAGGTGGAAGCCGAAGAAGAAGAGGGTAATGACGAGCCTGCCAAATCAAGCATTTTCGGTTTTCCATATTTTTGGTTGGGGGTTATCACACTATTCTTTTACCTTGGCGCCGAAGTTGTTTCCGTT
Source organism: uncultured Lentimicrobiaceae bacterium (assembly GCA_964549335.1). Lineage (GTDB taxonomy): Bacteria > Bacteroidota > Bacteroidia > Bacteroidales > F082 > Sulfidibacterium. The sequence continues at coordinate 64,207 of CAZJUQ010000054.1, forward strand.
GACACATTAATTAATTACGGGCTTTCGCTCGGGTTCGACATCAATCATGCTAAGTTTTTCTCCTCGTTTACCCTTATTGCAATGATTGTGGGGTATTTGGTAGGGATAATCACCATACCCAAATACATATCGCAACAAAATGCACTTAAATATTTTGCGGTTTTGGGATTTCTGTTTACGGCCGTTGCAGTTTTCACAACAGGTTATACATCGGTACTCTTTATTGCCGCACTCGGATTTGCCAACTCCATTATGTGGCCTGCCATATGGCCTTTGGCAATAGGAGGATTGGGAAAACATACCAAACTGGGCTCCGCATTTATGATTATGGCCATTGCGGGAGGAGCCACCATTCCACTGTTGTACGGATATCTGGCCGATTTACCCTCTATAGGAAGCACAATGGCATATGCCATACTTCTGCCTTGCTATCTGATAATATTCTTTTTTGCCACCAAGGGTTATAAAGTGGGGAGAAAAATTTAAAACGCTTTACCTGTTAACTCTTCGGGATTAAAAGGAACGAAATTCATGATGTCTTCGTGCAAGTCGTCCGCCATGCCACTGTACGAAACATTGGTTGACAGCGCCCATGTTGCTGCCTCCGTATTTTTGGTAGCCCGCAAAGTTTCAATAAATTTCCGCATTATCGTCTTTTTCCCGTACAAAACTTTCCACGTTTCCAACATCTCTTGATATAGTTCTTTTCGTGTCATTTTTGCCGGTTTAAAAGTAACATCCTCAACACTGTAATATTCCCAGTCAGCCGGATAGTCGTTTTTTATTATCCTGTTTGCCTCCTTAAACTCTTCGAATATTTTTGTTCCGGGCATAGGAGTTAATATTCCCAATTGATAGGCATCGATATTACTGTTCAGGATATACTCCCTCCTGTCGATGATATCCTGTTTCGTATCGGTATCCAAGCCGAAAATAAAGGAGCCGAGAACAGCTATTCCGGCTTTATGAATTTTATCAAAAGCCTCACGGTAATAATCGGTGCCAAGGTTTGCATTTAGTCTTTTGTTAATACTTTTAAGGGCATTTATTTTTTCCGACTCTATGCCTATAAAAACCAATTTACAACCACTTTGAGCGGCAAGCGACAACAGTTCTTCGTCGTCGGCAAAGTTTATCGAAGCCTGGCTCCACCACGATTTTTTTATCCCCCTGTCAATCATTCCTCTAAAAATTGCCTTTGCATGTTCCTTTGATTGCTTGGAATAACCGATAATATTGTCGTCTATAAAAAAGAGTTTTTTTTGCGGCACCATTTCAATATTGTCCAAAACCGCTTCCACGGGACGCATGCGGTATCTCTTTCCGTTAAATATCGTTACCGTACAAAAATCGCAATTAAAAGGGCAACCGCGCGTGGTAAAAACCGAACCCACTTCGTAATTGTCATTAAAAATATCGTATCTCGGCAACGGCATACGGTCAAGAGGTAATTTTTCGCCGTAATATATATGTTTCAGATTTCCGTTTTCAAAATCTTTCAAAAGTGAGGGCCAAACGCTTTCGCCTTCGCCAACAACCACCGTATCAACATATTTCAATGCTTCTTGCGGCAACATTGAGGCATGAATCCCTCCCATAACAACGGGAATCTTCTTTTTACGGTATTCGCCCGCAATTTTGTAAGCACGGTTTGCCGATGATGTATATGCCGTAATACCTACCAAATCGGCTTCTCTAAAACTGAAATCGTCGAAATTTTCATCAACAAGTTCAATTTCATAACTGCCGGGGGTTAAAGCCGACAAAATACCGTAAACCAAAGGTACATATTTGGTGTTTTTATTTCTGACAAAACCTTTTCGCAGTTTGGAAACGGGATTGATAAATACTATTTTTTTCATGCTAACTTTTTGTCAAAGACACCGCCGAAAGGTACGGTAGTTGCAATGATTTCGGGGTCGAAAAAATATCCGGTACCTTCAAAAATGGTATTAGCATAATTTGCATTCGTATAAAGTGTCCACATTGCCGTTCTGGCATCTTTTGTCTCTTTGAGGGTCATTTTAAACTTTTGCAAAAGGTTTTTGGGGTCGTAAATTCTACCCCAAGCCGTTCTTAATTCCTCGGTCAACTCTTCGTGGGTCATTTTTGCAGGTTTAATAACGTTTTCAAAAAACCTGAAACGTTGCCAATCTTTGGGAAAATCGGTATAATGGATACGGTTTTCTTTTAAAAACTTGTAATAGGTGCCTGTCCCCGGAAAAGGGGTTAACACCGTGGTTTGAAAAGCATCCACATTTGAATTGATAATAAAATCGGCGCGGTTTTGCAAATCCTGTTTACTGTCGGTATCAAGACCGAAAATAAAGGTGCCGAGAACAGCTATTCCGTAATCGTGAATTTTACGGAAAATGTCGTTATAGTTTTGCACACCCACTTTCTGATTAAGGTCTTTTTTTGTCTCTTCGAGGGCTTCAATTTTTTCCGACTCGACACCTATCAACACCATTTTACATCCTGTTTCGTGCGCCAGTTCCAGTATTTCGTCATTATCGGCAAAATTTATTGATGCCTGGGTAAACCACTCCTTTTTTATTCCTCTCTCTTTCATTCCTCTTAACAACTCTATTGTTCTTTGCATGGAACGTTTACTGTAACCAATCAAATTATCGTCAACAAAAAAGAGATTCGGTTTGGTGGTTTTTTCCAACTCGTCAAGGATATCGTTTACGGGACGTTGACGGTATGCCGTACCGTTAAAGGCATGCACGGTACAAAAATCGCAACGCCAAGGACATCCCCTTGTGGTTTGAATGGTATCGAAGGCATATTTCGGGTGAAAAAGGTCGTGACGGGCATGAACCAACTTGTCAGCTTTTAATCTTACCCCGTTATATCTTTTTTTAAGATTATTGTTTTCGAAATCCTTTAATACGGTTTGCCAAACACTTTCGGCTTCACCGGCAACAACCACGTCAACATATTTTTCAGCCTCTTCGGGAATCATCGAAGCATGAATGCCACCCATAACCACCGGCACATTTTGTTTGCGGTAAATTTCGGCTATCTGATATGCACGGTAAGCATTTCCCGTAAAAGCTGTCAGCCCAACAAAATCGGCTTCTTTATATTCAAAATCGTCAAAGTTTTCATCAAAAATCTCAACTTCCCAATTGTCGGGTGTCAATGTCGCCAAAATACCGAGACCAAGCGGCGGGTAATTGGAAAACTCGTAGTTCAGCAAACCTGTTTTTAAATAGTTGCGAGGATTAATTAACAGTAACTTTTTCATTTGCTATCTATATTGATTTTTTAAATACTTCATCCAATTTTATATGCTTTTTCAGGTCTGTTTCGAAAGCCATATTATGGTAATGGACATTTGCCGAAAAAGCCCACAATGCCGTTTTAGGGTCTTTTGTAACCTTCAATGTACGTAACATCAACTGCATAAGCCTTTTGCTGTCGTATATCTTTTCCGCCGCTTCGGTAACAACCTCTTTCAGTTTCCGGGCAGTCATGTTCTTAGGTTTAATAACGATATCGCCACCCCAGTAGTTTTCCCAGTCGGCGGGATAACCGGTTGCGGTAAGCCTCCCCTCTTTTAGAAAATCGTCATAAGTTTTTGTGCCGGGGAAAGGTGTTAATATGGATATTTGAACCGCATCGATATTTGAGTTTAAAATATATTCCGTACGGTTTTTAATATCTTGAACGGTATCGGTATCGAGCCCCATAATAAAGGTACCCAAAACACTGATTCCGTGTTTTTGAATAACAGAAAATATTTTTTGATAATTATCAACTCCTGCTTTTAAATTCGAACGTTTGTTCATACTTTGCAAGGCGTCGGTTTTTTCCGATTCGACACCGATAAGTACCAAACGGCAACCGGCTTTGTAAGCCAAATCGAGCAACTCCTCATCTTCGCCGAAATTTATGGAAGCCTGACAAAACCACTCCTTGTTTATCCCCATATCTATCATTCCTTTAAAAATAGCCTTTGCATGGTCTCTTGCCGGCTTGTTGTATCCCACAATATTGTCGTCGACAAAGAAAAAACGTTCGGCATTCATAACTTTCAATTCATAAAGGACATCATCAACCGGACGCATGCGGTACGCCTTGCCGTTAAACACGGGAACCGAACAAAATTCGCAGTTCATCGGACAACCGCGTGTGGTTTGTATTGAGTCTATTACATACTCTTTGTTGAAAAGGTCGTGGCGGGCAACGGGCATCTTATCCAAAGATATTAATCCGCCGGAATAGCGTTTTTTCAATATTCCCGACTCAAAATCGGAGATTATATTTTTCCATGTGGCTTCGGCTTCGCCAATGGCAACAACATCCACATATTTTTCGGCTTCGTCGGGCAGCATCGATGCATGGATACCGCCCATCACCACGGGAATTTTTTTATCGCGATATGCCAATGCTATTTCGTATGCCCTCTTTGCCGTTGATGTAAAAGCGGTTATCCCTACAATATCGGCATCTTCGTAAACAAAATCCTCAAAATTCTCATCAATGAGTTTTACCTCCCAATCATCCGGTGTTAACGCGGCTACTATTCCAAGACCGAGAGGCGGATACCTCGACTCCTTATCAATAAGAAAACCAATGCGATGACGACTACGCGGATTTATTAACAAAAGTTTTTTCTTAGACATACAACCCTTTTCCAAAGGCTGCAAAGATATTAATATATGTTAAAAGGTTAAATGTTTTGTGAAAATTATCAATTCAAACATATTAAAACACGAAAAACCTTTAACGTCATACTAAAGCCGTAACAATAAGTGCCGTTTTCCCGCATTATCTCCGTTTCAAATTAAGAGCGAACTGAAAAATAGATTAGTTTTGTGCTCAAAAAAATCAGAGATGAATATTGAAGAATTTATTAAAAAGATAGAAGCCGAATTTCCCGATTTGCAAAAAGGAGTCCTGAAACCTGAAACAAGGTTTCGCGACGAAGTCGAGTGGGATTCGATAAATGCACTGGTTATTATTGCCATGATAAACATAGAATACGATGTAACCATTACGGCCGAAGAGCTTATTAACGCCGAAACCGTTCAGGATGTTTACGATATTGTTGAAAAGAAGGTTCTGGAAAACAAGGAAAAAGAAACTGACGCATAAAAAAACATACCGTCGTGGTCGATTATTCAGTTGTAATACCGGTTTTTAACAGCGAAAACACCTTGGAGGAAATCCATGAAAGGACATTAAAGGTTTTTGAGCAACTGGACAAAAGTGTGCAATTTGTTTTTGTTGACGACGGCAGTCTCGACACAAGTTGGGATGTACTTTTAAAGATAAAAGATAAAAATCGGGACAACGTAACAATAATCAGGTTAAACAAAAATTACGGTCAGCACAATGCAACATTTTGCGGCATACAGCACGCAAAAGGCGAAACCATTATTACCATGGACGACGATTTGCAACATCCTCCCGAAGAGATAACAAAGTTGATAGCACGAAGAGAGGAGCGGAAAAGCGAACTCGTTTACGGTTTTTTCAACAAAAAAAAGCATTCGATGTACCGCAATTTGGGCAGCCGATTGGTAAGAAAAACGGCGGAACGGTTTCTCGACCGTCCCGAGCAGGTTTCATCGTTCAGGCTTATCAGCAGAACCGTTACCGAAAAAATTTTGCAGCATAACAGAAATTTTATCTTTATTGACGAACTTCTGTGGTGGTACACCGACGAAATTGACTTTGCCTACGTTGAACATCACAAAAGAAAATACAAAAAATCGGGTTACACTTACGGCGCACTTTGGAAGTTTATGACCAATATGATGATATATTATACCAACTTCCCGTTGCGTCTTATGGTATATACCGGACTTCTTTTCTCGGTTTTCTTTTTTGCCGTTACAATATATTATCTGCTTGCCAAAATATTTTATGATGTGCCGCTCGGTTATACCTCAATAATAGTAAGCATATTGTTTTCGACCAGTTTGATACTTTTCAGCCTCGGTGTCATTGGCGAATATATCAGCAGACTATACACTTTTCAAAACCAAAAACCCCCCTTTATCATCAAAGAGATTAAAGAATGAAGGTAGAAACAAACGGTATAATGATAGAGCGCCTCCAAGAAAAAGATATTGAACTGGTAAGAGAATGGCGCAATTCGGATTACATTCGCAATTTTATGAACTTCAGGGAATATATTACTCCCGAAATGCAAAAAAAATGGTTCGAAAGCATAAACAACTTTAACAATTTTTATTTTATCATCCACTACAAGGGTAAAAAAGTAGGTTTGGGAAACATTAAAAACGTTAATTGGGAAGAGCGTTCGGGCGAAGCAGGTGTGTTTGTCGTCGACAAAAACTTACTGGGATCGTTTTTACCCGTTGTGGGAGCATTAACCATGAGTTCTCTCGTCTTCGATATCTTCGATTTCCATAAACTGTATGCCCAAATCAGAGTGGATAATAAACGGGCAAAAAAGTTCAACCGTGTATTCGGCTACAAAATGTTGCCCGGCGAAGAGAATAAAGAGAGTCAAATGCACATTTTATCAAAAGAGGATTTTTACAAAAGCACGAAAAAGTTCTTTATTTTGATGAAGACAATGGGGTTCAGCACAAAAAACCTTAAAATAGTAATAGAACCCGTCGATTTTGAAACCGATTTTGCAGAACGCATTATTAAACTCATAGAACAATCGCCCTTACTTTTCGACGTAAAAAGAACGGGAAACGAGATTATTTACACCGAGGTATAAACCGTTACCATACCAATCCGCTCATGTAACCCACAACCCTGCCCGTGTCGTTTGAAACATCGGCGCTTGTGCGATAGTCAAGCAATGCGGTATTATAGCCATTGTCCGATGCCACCTTTGTAAGGGCTTTTAATCCCGTTATACCGCAAGCCTCACAACCTTCGCCGTACATCTTCACATCCTTTTTTTCAAACGCCTTTATGCATATGGCATCCAACCACCGGGCGGTAGCCTCTGTATGAAAATGACTCAAATCGCTGCTTATTACCACCGCACAATTATCATTACGTAACACCTCCGAAATTATTTCCGCAACCAGATTCATGCCGGCATCACCGTATATCAACTCTACAATGCGGGCTTGCCCGTTATAATGCGCAATAAAGGGCATTTGAGTTTCGGTACTGTGCTCTTTGTAATGCGCCTCCTTATTAAAAACAAATGCAAACTTCCCGTGTAATGTTTCCAGCATATCGGTAGCGGTTTTAAGTATCCCTTGCGGTGTCTCGTAATATTCGGTAAATGCTGCACTTACCCCCTTAAAATAGACATGGTGACTGGGACCTATTACGACGATACACTGCGGTTTTGAGTTTGCTAATGCTTTGTGTGCCGCATTTGCCGTAAATCCGCTGTAAACATATCCTGCATGAGGCGAAATTACGGCACGCGGTTTCTTGTTCATGTAAGAGTATCCTTTTACCAAGGGCAAATTTTTATTAAAAACCTCTATAAGCCTGTCAATTTCGACACGCGATGACGGATAAAACATGCCGCTGTTTCCGGCTTTACGGTATTTTTCAAATATCAGTTCCATACTCCGTCGATTTTTGTACCACAATATTTGCATTTTCCGTCAACCAAACTGTTTTTCGAGATATAATATCCCCTTCTGACTATCAACTCTTTTCCGCAACCCGGACAAGTTGTTATTGCCGGCTCTGAAACATTTCCTTTATAAACATATTTCAACCCCCTTTTCTTACCGGTTTCGTAAGCTCTTTGTAAAGATTGCAAACTCGTATGGTTTTTATCCGTCATTTTGTAATGGGGATAAAAAGCCGAAATATGCCAAGGGGTACTATTTCCAAGCTCGCCGGCAATAAATCCGGCAATGTCGTCCAACTGCGAACCGCCATCGTTTTCGCCTGGCACAACAAGTGTTGTAACCTCTATCCAGAAACCGTTTTTTCTCAACAATTTCAAAGTGTCAAGCACCCCTTCAAGAGTTCCTTTCAAGGTTTTTTTATAATATGCGGCATCAAAACTTTTCAGGTCAACATTAAAAGCGTCTATTATCCCCATCATGTCATTAATAACCTCTTCTGACTCCATTCCGTTGGTAACAAAGACGTTTTTTATCCCTTTTGATTTTGCCAATAGAGCCGTATCGCGGGCAAAAGGATAAAACACCGAGGGCTCGTTATAAGTATATGCTATTGTTTTACAGTTGTTTTTTAGGGCAAGAGCAACAATTTGTGCGGGAGTAACCTCTTGGGAGAAAGAGAGGTCGCCGGTTTGCGAAATTTGCCAGTTTTGACAAAACGGACATTGCAAATTACATCCCACAGTACCAATGGAGAGTGCGGTGGAACCGGGCAAAAAATGGTACAACGGCTTTTTTTCCACAGGATCGATATTCAGGGCTGCCACTTTACCGTAAACCAAATTCTCAAGTGCGCCCTTTTCGTTTTTATTAACACCGCAAATGCCGGTTTGCCCCTCCTTCAAATTGCAATAATGGCGGCAAAGCAGACACCTTATCCCTTTTGATGTTTGTTGATAATATGTCATCTCTCCTCCTCAAAAATTTCAACTTCGAAACGGTAAATACCGGGGTGACTGTATATGCAGTCGCCCTCAAGTCCCGCTTTAAGACAAAGATGATAAAAGAACACATCGAAAGAGGGTAACTTGTCCCAAACCTGAGGCAAAAACACTGCCCTTCTGAATCCTTTCGATAGTATTATGCCGTCTTTCCCGGGGACAAGAAGACCTTTAAGTTCGTCAACACTGCTATAAATAACCTCTTCCGGTTTCGACAAAAGCGAAATTTCTATGGAGATATCCTCCATTTCATCCGGTTCCACCGGTTGGAACCTGCTGTCGCTGAATGCCGCCGCACGGGCATTGTGAATTATATCGTCCAACAACATGCGGTGTGCTTCAATACTTCCTATACAGCCGCGCAATTGTCCCTCTTTGTTGAGGGTAACAAAAACGGCACCGGGTTCGGCAAGACGTGGATATCGCCCTGTCAAATACTCCTTGTCTATCAGTTTTGCGCCTGTCAGCTTTTCCATTATCGCCTTCCGCGCAACATCAAGCATCGCTTTTTTTAACGAATCTTCCATCGATTTTCCCCTCTTTTTTAAAAAGGCAAACTTCAAATTTTATACCAACAAAGATAATAAAAACGATAGGTTAACAGAATATTACAGGCAATAAAAAAAGCAAAACCCCTTCCGGAATTTTGCTTTTCTCATCTTTCCATTCAAGTCTTTCACTGAATGTCAACGGCAATTTTTCTAAAGTCGTTCAAAAGTTTAGTCACTTTGTTTTCAACGCTTTTTATATCTCCCTGTTTTGAAAGTTCATTCAATTGTTGTTCAATGGCCTCTTCCTTTTTTATGCCTGATTCCAAAGCGGTTTTATCAAATTTAAGGTATTGGAACTTTCCGGAGCGTTCCAAGAACTTTTTACCCGAGCGGATATCACTGTGAACAAGAGCTGCGGCTTCAGGCAAAATATTTGCGGCTTTATCATACATACCTTTATTGATAAATGCTTTAAAATCGTTCGAGAGTGAGGCGGCTTTTTTATTCCGGTTGCTGCGTAATTTGTTAAACGATTCCAACTGGCGGTTTTCCATTCTTCTGAAATAGGAAGGAGGCAAATTGTTTTTTGCCGGTTTGGCAGGCTGGTTATGTACCATATGAACCATATGACCGCCGCCGTAATTATTATGGTTTTTCAAAGAGGATGTACCGCTATTTCCGTGAGCTTGCGGCTCAATTTTATCGTATTTTCTCAAGTTGGTTTTCATGAGGTTTAAAAATTCGGACAAATTTCCTCTTATCCCGCTCAACTTTCGCTGATTCGTCATATTTATTTCGGGATTGAAGTCCTTCAGTTTGTTAAAAAGATATTTTTCCCTGTTCAACCTGTCGGTAAGTGTTTGTATTTCCAATCTCTTGTTAAAAGCGGCACCCGTATTGGGATTGTGTGTCAATTTTCCGGTTTTAATGTCGTAAAGATTTTTTTCGGACCTGCCTATTTCGTTTGTCGCCAAAGTTATCAACTTTGAACGCTCTTCAAGTACTTTTGCTTTATTTCCTGAACGGTAAGCCGTTTCCAAAATGCTTTTTGCCGTTTCAAAAGCCTTTATGTCGTTTTGACGGCTACCCTGAATTTGTGTGGCTGTACCCGTTTGTCCGTTTTTTGAAACCAACTGAGCGTAAATATCGGTCACCGAAAAGGTTACCGCTAAAACCAATAAATAAACAATTCTTTTTTTCATAGTCGTGCTTTTTGTTTTACTAAGGTCTATTAAATAACTTTTGTTTTTCAAAAATAATCAAAAAAGTATGCCAAAAAGAGTTGGCATCTTTATTTCCAGGCTTTGGCTATCAATCCCGTGCCGGTTTTATGAACCATTTTCACATCCAAATAATTAAGCACGAGAGAAATAGGAAAAGTAACCAGATAATAGAATGGTAAAATAATAAAAAACAGATAAGAAGAATTAAGCATGATAATGGGGTATTTCATACTTAATTTCCAGGAAATTTTCCCGGGAGTTCCATATTGGTAATAAGCTTCCGTTTTTGAAAAACCGGCTTTTTTCATCTTTTCCTCTATTTCGGCAATGCCGTATCCGTCTCTTACATGTTCGTCGATAAACGATTCGGTGCCGTCGTGGTCATGGTCGTGCACGTCGCTACCGCCTTGATCCGAAGGAGTTGACACAAGTAACATACCGCCCTTTTTCATCGATTTGTAATAATTCTTCAAAACTTTAACATCCTCTTCAATATGTTCCATAACGTCAACGCAAAGAATAAGGTCGTACTTATCAGGTTCCGAAAACCGGGTAAGGTCTGCCACTTCAAAACCGACATTGTTTAAACCGGTACGGCTGAAAAAATTGTTACAATCGTCTATCTGCTCTTGCTTTACGTCAACACCTTTTATTTTCCAATTCTTGTTTCGGTTGGCCAAATAGAAATCATACTGTCCGAAACCCGAACCTGCATCCAGGATATTGCGCTCGCCCCGGTTTTCTTTTTCCCACTGTCTCAGAGCTTTACGAATATGCCACGAACGCAACAGCAGCATATCGAGGAGTCTGTAAAACAGTTTTCTTAAAAAGGGTCTTTTGTTAAATACCGCCCCGAGTTTTCTTTTTACCGGATCGTATTGCATACATTTAAGGTTAGTCGTTTTTCAAAAGATTTTCTATTTTTTCGATATAATCGAGCGAATCGTCAATATAAAAGCGCAATTCAGGTACCGAACGCAACTGGTGCCTGATACGCATTCCGAGCTTACCCCTTATCTCCGGAGTGTGTTTTCGGATATCCTCCATCAATGCCGCCTGATTTTTTGTGGCAAACAGACTCAAATAGACTTTTGCCAAAGTTAAATCGGGGGTAACCCTCACCTTTGTCACCGTAACCATACTATGCCCCGTAACATGTCCCAACTCGCGCTGGAATATCTCTCCCAAATCGCGCATTAACAATTTATTTATCCTTTCTTGCCGTTTTGTTTCCATGCTGCAAAAGTATTATTTTTAACCGAACAGGTTAACACAAAACAAAATGTTCCCACCGTTTAATAATATATTTTTTCAAGCCAACATCACGGGAGCCACATATTTGTCAATGTCCTCCTTATCTATGGTATCACCCGACAAAATAAGTAAGCGTTCCACCACATTGTGCAGTTCGCGTACATTTCCCGACCAATTGAATTCCTGAAGACGTTTCAAAGCCTCTTCCGTTATTTTTCTCGGAGGTTTTCCTTGAACCGCCGACAATTCATCAATAAAATGTTCAACAAGCAAAGGAATATCCTCTTTGCGTTGGCGTAAGGCGGGAACATGAAGCACTATCACGCTTAAACGGTGATATAAATCTTCCCTGAAATTTCCTTTTTTTATCTCTTCTTTCAGGTCTTTGTTTGTAGCGGCTATTACACGAACATCCACCGGAATATCTTTTTCGCCGCCTACTCTTACTATTTTATTCTCTTGCAAAGCCCGCAACACTTTTGCTTGTGCCGCCAAACTCATATCACCTATTTCGTCCAAAAACAGCGTCCCGCCGCTGGCAAGTTCAAAATCGCCCTTTCTCTGTTTAATTGCCGAAGTAAAAGAGCCCTTTTCATGTCCGAAAAGTTGACTCTCTATCAACTCGGAAGGTATGGCGGCACAGTTAACCTCAATAAATGGTGATTTTGCCCTGTTGCTCTGTTCGTGAATTTGCCTTGCCACGAGTTCCTTGCCCGTGCCGTTTTCTCCCGAAATAAGAACACGTGCCGACGTGGGTGCTATTTTCATAATCATCTCCTTCAAATCCGTAATTGCCTTTGATTTTCCCACAATCTCATACCTTTTCTGAACCTCGCGTTTTAACTTTTTCGTCTCAACAACCAAATCTTTTTTATCAATGGCATTCCGTACCGTTACCAATAAACGGTTCAAATCGGGAGGCTTTACTATAAAATCGTATGCACCTTTCTTTATGGCATCCACGGCGGTTTCAATGGTTCCGTGCCCCGAAATCATTATTACGGGACTTTCGCTGAACTTTTGAAGCTTTTGCAATACCTCTATCCCGTCCATTTCAGGCATCTTTATGTCGAGCAATATGGCATCGTATGCCGTTTCTTGTGCCATCTCCAAAGCATTGGAACCTTTAGCCGCCAAATCAACCTCATATTTCTCAAATTCCAATATCTCTTTTAACGTCCGTCTTATGCTGCTCTCATCGTCAACAACCAAAATTTTAGCCATATCGTTTATTGTTTAATTCTCCGCGAAAATAACCAACTTATTGCAATTATCACCACCTAACCCGCTATTTTGACGCTGTACTTTCAAACCGTAAAAATCAATAACTTTGTAAAAATTTATCGTGAACAATGAAAATAGTTTTTATTGCATTAATACCGTTGCTTTTGAGCTTATCAAACCAAAATTCCACGGCACAAACCATAAAAAAATTCCCCTGGGCAGGAGGACTGAACTCGGCACAATTCGGCGAAATTGATATCAATAACGACGGTATTCCCGATTTGGTGGTGTTCGACAGGCAAGGAGACAGACTCCTGTGTTTTGTTAACGGAGGCACAACGGGAACAATAGACTATACTTATGCACCCCAATACCAAAAACTGTTTCCGCAACTTTACCACTGGGCGGAATTTAAGGATTATAACGGTGACGGCAAAACAGACATTTTCACCTACTCGCCGGGTTGGGCGGGAATTATTGTTTATAAAAATATCACTACGGACAATCTGAAATTCAAAAGAGTAGTATATCCTTATCTCACATCTTTTCAAGGAGGAGGATATACTAACATATTTGTTACATACGCCGATTACCCCGCCATTTGCGATATTGACAATGACGGCGACCTCGATATTTTAAGCTTTTGGGGATTGGGCTCTTTTGTCGAAATGCACAAAAATCTCTCAATGGAGAAATACGGAAATGCCGATTCGCTCGATTACGAGAAAACAGAGTATTGTTGGGGGCATTTTGCCGAAAGCGATGAATCGAATATGCTTTTTCTCGATACTTGTATCGGCAACAGAGATACAGGCATGCTTTTGAACAACAGACATACGGGCTCAACTTTCCTTATGATAGATATCAATGCCGACGGTGTAAAAGACCTTTTGCTCGGCGATGTGGACTATCCTGGTCTGTTCCTGCTTACCAACGACGGCACCCTCCAAAATGCACACATATCGGCATTCGACACACTTTTTCCCTCATACGACACAACGGTAAAGCTTTTTTCAATGCCGGTAGCATCATATATCGATGTTAATAACGACGGCATTAAAGATTTACTGGTATCCCCTTTCGACCCCAATCCCTTCGTTACTCAAAACAGAAAGTCGGTATGGCTTTACATTAATGAGGGCGAAAACAATAATCCCGTATTCAAACTCGAAAACAAAAGCTTTTTGCAAGATAACATGATAGATGCCGGCTCGGGTGCTTATCCCCTTTTTGTTGATTGGGACGGCGACGGACTTACCGATATTTTGCTGGGAAATTATGGATTCTATGTCAATTCGTGGTACGATAACAACTTCTTTTTACATTCGTTTTACAACTCACACTTGCAATTTTATAAAAATACAGGCACAGCTTCAAATCCCCAATTTCAACTTTACGATAACAATTTGGCTCATCTCGATTTCGAATTTCTTTTGGGAATTTATCCCGCTGCCGGCGACCTGGATAATGACGGGGATATGGACCTTTTGGTGGGTAACTCGGAAGGTAATATCATTTTTATCGAAAACCAAAACGGCGATTTGGTAATAGCGGATAAAAACTACGGCAATATCGATGTGGGGGAATACAGCACTCCACAGCTTTTCGATTTGGATAACGACGGACTTACCGACCTTATTATTGGCGAAAAGGGAGGAAATTTGAATTATTATCACAATGAGGGAACTCCCCAATCGCCCGACTTCGTATTTGTTACCGACAGTTTAGGTAAAGTTAACGTCACCGATATCAACCTATCCTATTACGGATACAGCACCCCCTGTTTCTTCCGCACCGGCAACGGAAAAACGGTGTTGGCGGTTGGGTCGGAACAAGGTAAAATATTTTACTTCACCGATATAGACAACAACCTGGATGGTGAATTTTATGAAGAAGACGACGAAGGCTTAAATTCGCTCCTCGATACAAACGGGGTGAACTACGACAGGGGCATGCGTACGGCAGTCTCAATATCCGATTTGAATAACGACGGAAAACCGGAAATGGTTGCAGGAAACTTTTCGGGCGGACTCGAATTTTTTAAGAAAAATCCCGATGTTTTACCATATGTGAATGAAATTAACATTAATAAAACCTTATCTTTTAAACTATTTCCTAATCCTGCCGAAAACACTTTTTTAATAAAACTATCCGAAAAACAATCGGTCAATATAGGTTTTAACATATTAAACATTCAGGGAAAAATACTGAAATCGGGAACTATAACGGCCGGAAACAACAAGAAAGAGGTAAATATTCAAGATATTCCGCATGGGGTATATTTGGTTGAAATTCACAGCAAAAGAATAATTTTTCAAACTAAAAAACTTTTGATAATCAAATAAAAAATTGTAAAAGAGAACAAAACTTCTTTAATGTAAATAAAGTTTTCCGCCGTGAAAAACCGTATTCTCAAATATTTAGTTCCTTTTCTCGCCGTTTTTCTGCTCTGGCCTGTTTGGGGGTCACTGTTTTTACCGGAACATCTTTTCAACGAACCGTATTCCACAATTGTTTACGACCGTAACGGCGAATTAATGGGAGCACATATTTCGCAAGACGGACAATGGCGGTTTCCTCCTCCGGATGAGATACCGGAAAAATACAAACAGGCACTTATTTTGTTCGAAGACAAAAATTTTTACATACACCCGGGTTTCGACATATTTTCGCTGGCAAAAGCATTAATAACCAATATAAAAGCCGGCAAAACGGTTCGAGGCGGCAGTACAATTACAATGCAACTTGTCCGATTAATGCGAAAACATAAAAAGCGTACCGTTAAAGAAAAATTAATAGAGATAGCTCTTGCCACAGCCGTCGAATTCCGGTATTCGAAAAAGGAAATACTAAATATGTATGCCGCCCATGCACCTTTCGGAGGTAACGTGGTTGGCATTGAAGCCGCATGCTGGCGCTGGTTCGGACATGCCCCCAGGAAAATAACCTGGGCGCAAGCTGCAACACTGGCGGTTTTACCCAACTCCCCTTCACTGATAAATCCGGGAAGAAACCCCAACCTTTTAGTACAAAAACGCAATAAACTTCTTAAAAGACTTCTCGATAACAATATCATTAACAAATTGACATACGACTTGTCAATTATTGAAAAAATCCCGCAAAAACCTAAAAAACTACCCGGCAGCGCTCCTCACCTTACGGCATATTTTCAAAAACATCACAGAGGCGGAAAAATTATTTCAACCGTTGACAAAAACCTGCAAGTTACCGTAAACCGTATTGTTTCGGAATACCACCTAAAATATATCGCCAACGAAATAAGAAACATTGCGGTATTGGTTTTAAAAACAGAAACCAAAGAGGTGTTAGCATACACGGCTAATGTTACCGGCAAAAACACAAACGGTTATGCCGTTGACATGATTAAAGCCCACCGGAGCACCGGAAGTATCCTGAAACCCTTGTTATATGCCGCTGCCATCGACGACGGACAAATTTTAATTAACAGCCTGATACCCGACATACCCAGCTATTTCAAAAATTACCACCCGCAAAACTACGATTACACATTCGAGGGAGCGGTTCCCGCCGCCGATGCCCTCTCCCGCTCGCGAAACGTGCCCGCCATATACCTTCTGCGCGATTTCGGTGTTACAAGATTCTTGGATTTACTGCACAAAACAGGTTTCCACTCTTTCGACAAAAAAGCTGATTATTACGGATTATCACTGATACTCGGCGGCGGCGAAGCAAACCTGTGGGAAATAACAAGCATGTACGCCGGTATGTCGCAAACTCTGATTCATTACGACAGGTTTTACGGAAAATACAACGGACACGAATTCGACAGCCCAGTTTTAATACTGAAAAATGCAAAAAAATATAAGGAACCCCCTGTTTCGCAACCCGTACCTGTTCACGCCGGTGCAGTTTGGCAAACTTGGCAAGCTCTTTACAATGTTCACCGACCCCTGCAACAAAACGGCTGGCAATATTTTCAAAACAACTTGAAAATAGCATGGAAAACAGGCACGAGTTACGGCTTCCGCGATGCTTGGGCAGTGGGTACCACGGCAGATTACACCGTTGGTGTATGGGTAGGCAATGCCAACGGCGAAGGCAGAAACGGACTTACCGGCGCAGGAAGTGCTGCTCCCATAATGTTCGATGTTTTCGACAATCTGAACCCACAAAACACTTTCCACCGCCCCGAAGACGAATTGATAAAAATTGCCGTATGCACAAAAAGCGGATACCGCGCCTCCGCAGCTTGTCCTAACATCGATACCATCCTGGCTTATAAAAAAGGTGTTCTTGTAAAACAGTGCAATTATCACAGGAAAATCTTTACCGGCAAAAACCGGAAATTCCGCCTGTTCAAAGGATGTGCCCACGACACCGCCATTGTCCCCGTTTCATGGTTTGTCCTTCCTCCGGTTCAGGAATGGTATTACAGAAAATCACACCCCTCGTACAAACCTCTCCCCCCTTTGCGCAACGATTGCAAAGCCGCCGGAGACAAAATCATGCAATTCGTCTATCCTCAAAACAACGAAAAACTGTTTGTCGTTAAAGATTTCGACGGTAAACCCAAACCCGTGGTATTCCAAATAACACATCACAACCCCGACGCTAAAATATTTTGGCATATCGACAAAAAATATTTGGGCGTCACGCAAAACACCCACAAATTCCCCTTTGTCCCTCCGGCCGGACAACACACCATTACCGTAATCGACGGGGACGGAAACAGCTTGTCAATAAAGTTTTCCGTCGAAAGAGCCGACTGACAAAAACATGTCAAAACCCTGTGCAATAACACACATCTTTATGTTTCCGTGGTTTTTTATCTTATCTGTTTTATTAAGGGCGGCAAACGGGCTGTCCGCTAATAGTCCTCGGCGGCGGCGCTGTTCGGCAACGGCGTTTTCAGGGGCTTCCTCACGTCAGCCCTGCCTCCGCCTGCCTCACTACCGCCGCCGCCTCCGGGCTGCCGCTCCCATCCCTGCCGCAGCATACCCCTGTGCCTTACTTTACCGTCTGTATCCCTCCGTCACTCATCCGTAAATATCCGTGCAACCGCAATTTCACATAAATCCCGCTTAAAACCTCTCATTCACATCAAACTTACCGTACTCTACTCCCTACGGGTAAGCAGATAATGTCCTATGGCACATTCAAGGCAGCGTCTCCTGTCGCAATACTCGGTTTTCAATTGTAACAAAGCTTGCGAATGCATGGCACTTTCCGCATTAATGCCAAATGAGGAATAAAGGCGCGTATAGGTGTTGTTCTCCGCTTTTATCTCCCCGAGCCACCCTGCGGCTCTCTCTTTCAGCAAAGGTTTGCTCTCAATTGTACCGTATGCAAAAACAAATGGCACCACCGCATTTATCAACAATATGTCTATTGACGTGTTCCCGAAAACTTTAGCCCTTTTGTTTCCCGCCCTGACATCAAAACGGTAATGATCTTCCCAATAGTCCGACGCCTTTACCGAAAAAAACGTTTTTAGGTTAGCAAGGTTCTCTTCGTTAAAAATTTTATGAAGAAGCCCCGACGACCTGTATATAAGATTTGCAAATTGCGAAATTCTTACCGTAGGAAAATTTGCAGGTCGCATACGCATAAAACGCCATATATGCTTATCAACGGGTGTCAAACCGTATTTGGAGGCCAAAAAAGTGTACTCCTTTAATAACATTACCGGATAGCTGTCGCGATATTCACTCGATAGCAGTCCCGCTTGCCCGAACAACAAAGCCTCCAACTGCATCAAGTTCTCATTATGAATTGACAAAATCTTCAAAGGCAACGACTTCGCAAGCAATTCAAAAGCGTCGCTGTTGGCTTTTAACCCGAAATAACGCGCAACTTTCTGATAAAATATCTCATAAAAATCATATTTCAATATCTTGCTTACTCTTATTATTTCCCCCGCTTTCCGCTCCAACCGTTCAAACGTTAAACGCTCAAGCCAATTCAAAACGGTAAAATAATCGGCTTTGTCAATATCGCGCTCACAAGGTATTTTTCTCAAACTTTTAATGTAATCTTCGTACCTTTTTAAAATCCCTATATCGAAATTGTTCTTTGCCTCCAAAACGGGTAGAGGCTCTCCGCCCTTTCCAAAAACATCTTTATCATGTTCATACACAACGTGCAAAATCACATTATCATAAGTTCTCTCCTTATGGTGTCCGTGCTTGTACCATTCCGACGATTTAACATGCATCTCAACATTTCCCGCCCAGGTCGTCTCCCCTATTTTTATCAATGCATTAAAAAAATCGGGGCCGCTGTCGCTATTTTGTGTGCCCGTCCTCAGGATTGTTATTTTTTCACCCGATTTTAACCTCAAATTTGTGTTGAAAAGTTTAAATTTCCACAAGTACCAAAGAAATTCCTCTTTCATTTATTTGTTGATTTTCCGTTCTTTAAACCAAATACCTTTCAAAAATAACCATATCTTGACAATTAGTGCAATTTTTATGTATTTTTGTGCAATGTATAATCTGTTTTAAGATGTCGAATGAAGCATTGTTGATTTCCGGAATAAGTTACAAAGTAAGGAAATTGATAGAATTGAAAAACAATCTTCTCGACGAAAACAAACGGATAAATCATGAGCTTGAAAAGGCTCGCGTTCTTATAGAACAGTTGCAAAACGAATTGGAAAACAAGCGTATTAAATTAGTTGAAATATCGCTTGCAAGTGCGCTAAATGACAGAAAAGGTGTTGAGAATAGTATCGAATTCATCGACCGGTTGGTCGATGAAATTGATAAGGGTATTGATGTTTTGAGTGACTGATAATAAAAGAAAGTTGTTTTGACAAACAAAAAATTAACAATAACGGTCGTGATTGCCGGAAGACCATACAAGGTCGACATTTTAGCCGAACAAGAGGAAATTGTTCGTAAGGCTGCAAAAGAACTGAACGGGATGATTAAAGATTATGCTCACCGGTATCAGTTCGATGACCAACAAGATTTGCTTGCCATGGTAGCTTTGCAATTTGCCCATACAGCCGTTGACCTTGAGTCGGAAAAAGACTTCAGGGAAAAAGAGATGGAGCAAAAACTCGCAGAGATTGATCAGTTGCTCGAAAGCAATATTTAAAAAGAAAATACGTTCTTTTAACAAAATACAGCCCACATAATCTAATGTTTGTAAACTCAACACTACAACATTTAGGGTTAAGCTCATAAGAGTTCTAGAACAGGCCTGATTACCTTCGTGGGATTTGCTTCGGCAGACACTGGACGTTCGAAAATTCTTGGCGACCCTATCCATGTTTTTCCGGAGTTTACTGTAACTCCATGATTGTGTGGGCTTCTTTTCTTACCGCATTTGCAAGCACAAAACAGTGTGCTATGAATATATTTTTAAATATCCTTGAAGTATTGGGCGCTTTCGGTTTGGGAATTCTGGTTACCATAACCGTTTTACGCAAATCAATGCTGAAAAAAAGCGAGGCGCTTCTTAACGAAGCAAAAGAGAAAGCCGAAGTAATTAAAAAAGATAAAATTCTTCAGGCAAAAGAGAAATTTCTCCAGCTCAAATCGGAGCACGAGAAAATGATTAACGAACGCAACAGCAAAATACAGCAAGCCGAGTCGCGCATAAGAAAAAAAGAGCAAACCCTCTCGCAAAAATTGCAAGATGCTCAACGGAAACAAAGCGAACTCGACAAAATGAGAGCCAACCTTACAAACCAACTTCAAATTCTGGAGAAAAAACAGGAAGAGGTTGACAAGTTGCACGACGAACAGGTAAAACAGTTGGAAACAATTAGCAACATGTCTGCCGACGAGGCTAAAAAACAAATTATCGAGTCGCTAAAAGGACAAGCCCAGGCAGAAGCCATGGTGCTTATCAGAGATATTACCGACGAGGCAAAACTTACAGCCGAACGTACCGCAAAAAAAATCGTTATCGAAACCATTCAACGTACAGCCTCGGAACATGCCATCGAAAACACAGTTACCGTTTTCAACATCGACAGCGACGAAGTAAAAGGACGGATAATCGGACGCGAAGGGCGGAACATTCGTGCCCTCGAAGCTCTAACCGGAATAGAAATAATTATCGACGACAGCCCCGATGCAATTATCCTCTCGGGATTTGACCCCATTCGACGCGAAATAGCTCGTTTGGCTCTCCAAAAACTTGTTACCGACGGACGTATCCACCCGGCACGTATTGAAGAGGTGGTGGCAAAAACAAAAAAAGAGGTGGAACAAGAGATCCTCGAAGTGGGAAAACGTACCGTCATCGATTTGGGAATACACAACATGCATCCCGAACTCATAAGATTAATAGGACGTATGAAATACCGTTCGTCGTACGGACAAAATCTGCTTGCGCACTCTATTGAAGTTGCCAACCTTAGCGCAACCATGGCCGCCGAATTGGGTCTTAACCCCAAAAAAGCAAAAAGAGCAGGACTTTTACACGATATCGGAAAAATTGCCGAAAACGAAGCCGAACTGCCTCATGCAATCCTCGGCATGAAACTCGCCGAAAAGTACAAAGAGAAACCCGATGTATGTAACGCCATAGGAGCACACCACGATGAAGTAGAGATGGAAACACTCATCGCTCCCATTGTTCAAGTGTGTGATGCTATTTCGGGAGCTCGCCCCGGTGCTCGGCGCGAAGTAGTGGAAGCTTACATTCAGCGCCTTAAAAAACTCGAAGATATGGCTCTGACTTATCCGGGCGTGGTCAAAACTTATGCCATTCAAGCCGGTAGAGAATTACGGGTAATTGTTGGTGCTGATAAAGTATCCGATAAAGAGGCCGACACCATCTCGTACGAACTCTCCAGAAAAATACAGGAAGAAATGACATATCCCGGACAAATTAAAATTACGGTTATCAGAGAAACAAGAGCAATAAATTATGCCAAATAATTTTTATTATTGTAAATTATTAACTAAACTCATTTAATTATGAAAAAATTCTTATTCTTAACACTTTTAGGGTTCATCGCTTTCTCTTTGAATGCCCAACACGTGTTTAACAACAACGACAAAATGTTTAACGCGGGTATAGGACTGCTTTCGTCAGACGGCCCCATACCTTCAATTAACGGAAGTTTCGAAATCGGAGCCATTCCTACGGGTGACGCAGGTCTTATCTCTTTCGGCGGTATTACGGCTTTCCAGTTGGGAAGTTACTATCTTACAGGTTATACCGACACATACTTTGTTTTTCATGTTGGACCCAGAGCCACATGGCACCTGCATGTTTTCGAAAGCGACAAGTGGGACGCATATGCCGGCATCGGTTTCGGCCTGAGATTCAGATCGGGTTATGACGACTATTGGGGATACCATTACGACGGATACGTTGGAGGCTACGGCGAAGGTTTCATCGGAGGACGCATGATGCTAAAAGAAAATTTCGGACTGTTTGCCGAAATGGGATACGGTACTTTGTCGGCATTCAAATTCGGTATCACAATGGGACTATAATTTATCATAACATCTTATTATACAAAATTATAAGACAAAGGGTTTAACCGTGCGGTTAAACCCTTTGTCTTATCCTGAAATCACATCCCTGTATTCCTCCTGAATCCCCATTAACTGTAATTTTCACCTTTACGCCATTGGTACTCACACCGTTGCTTTCCTTTTCAGCGGCATTTACAAAACACCTACAAACAACACAACCCTTTTCTTAACTTATTCCCGTTAAAAATTATATTCATACCGAGTTAAAATCAATGTTAATTTATGAACAATAAGCATAAAAAAACATACCTTTGCCCCCTGTTATTATAAATGTTTATTTATTAGAAAAAAATGGTTAACAACGGTTTTACAAAGCGTCATATAGGACCTTCGGAAGCAGATATCAAAGTAATGCTGCAACGTATGGGTTTAAGCTCTGCGGATGAATTGATAGACGAGACCATTCCCCCTAAAATACGCCTTAAAAACGAATTGGATTTGGAAGAGGGCATGGACGAATATCAATATTTACAACACATTAAACGTATTGCTGCCGGCAACAAGATATTCAAGTCGTACATAGGCTTGGGCTACTACAACACCATAGTGCCGCCGGTAATTCTGCGCAATGTATTTGAAAATCCGGGCTGGTACACCTCATATACACCATATCAGGCCGAAATATCGCAAGGACGTCTTGAAGCCCTGCTCAATTTCCAGACAATGGTATCCGGTCTAACGGGTTTACCTCTTGCCAACTCCTCGTTACTTGACGAAGGTACCGCCGCCGCCGAAGCCATGTTGATGTTTTACAATTCGCGCTCCCGTGCCAAAGTAAAAGCAGAAGCCAACGTTTTTTTGGTGTCAAAAGATATGTTCCCCCAAACGTTGGAAGTTTTAAAAACCCGTGCCGGAAGCCGGGGTATAAAACTCGTTATAAAAGAGCATACAGACTTTGAAACGGACAACGGAAAAATATTCGGATGCATGGTTCAATACCCCGACCAAAAGGGAGAGATTAACGACTTTTCGGGATTGATTTCGCAAATGAAAGAGGCGGATATCCCCGTTGCCGTTGCCGCCGACCTGATGAGCCTCGTATTGCTCACCCCTCCCGGCGAGTGGGGTGCCGATGTTGTATTCGGTTCGTCGCAACGTTTCGGCGTGCCATTGGGATACGGCGGTCCTCATGCCGCCTATTTCGCCGCTTCCGAAAAATATAAACGGCAAATACCGGGACGTATTATAGGTATTTCGAAAGACAGTAACGGAAAACCGGCTCTGAGAATGGCACTGCAAACCCGCGAACAGCACATAAAACGCGAAAAAGCAACATCCAACATTTGTACCGCTCAAGCCCTCCTCGCCATTATGGCCGGATTTTATGCGGTATATCACGGCAAAGAGGGACTGGTAAAAATAGCATCTTCCATTCATAAAAATACAGCTATTCTTGCCGGCAACCTGGAAAAATCGGGATTCGAAATTCTAAACAAACACTTCTTCGATACTTTGACCATAAAACTGCCTAACTCAATAAACTCAAATACAATAAGGGAAAATGCCCAAAAACAGGAGATAAATTTCCGCTATTTCGACAATACTCACATCGGTATAAGCATCGACGAAACCACTACCCTCGAAGATGTAAAAACCATTGTAAAAATATTTAATGATGCTGCAAATACCGGCAACACTTTTGACGACAGTTACAACAACAGCGCAATACCCGTAAAATTAAAACGCACATCTACGTTTCTGGAACATGAAGTATTTAAAAAACACCGTTCCGAAACTTCCATGATGAGATATTTAAAAGCCCTGGAAAACAAAGACCTGGCTCTAAACCGCAGCATGATACCTTTGGGAAGTTGCACCATGAAACTGAATGCCGTTACCGAAATGATGCCAATCAGCTGGACGGAATTTACCGACATTCATCCCTTTGTACCTAAAGAGCAGGCAAAAGGTTATCATTATGTAATTAAAGAGATGGAGCACATTTTGTGCGAAATCACAGGTTTTTCTGCAATGTCGTTTATGCCCAACTCGGGAGCGGCAGGCGAATATACCGGCTTGATGGTGATACGTGCCTATCTCAAAAACCGTGGCGAGGACAACCGCAATGTTTGTCTTATTCCTTCGTCGGCACACGGCACAAACCCGGCAAGCTCGGTAATGGCCGGCTTTAAGGTGGTGGTTGTTAAAAGCGATGAAAACGGCAACATAGATATTGACGATTTGCGCGAAAAAGCGGAACTTCACAAAGACGATTTGGCTGTACTTATGGTTACTTATCCCTCCACTCACGGCGTTTTCGAAGAGGGTATCACCGAAATTGTTGACATCATTCATTCGCACGGCGGACTTGTTTATATGGACGGGGCCAACATGAATGCCCAGGTAGGATATACAAATCCCGGTTTTATTGGCGCCGACGTATGCCACCTTAACCTGCACAAAACATTCGGAATACCTCACGGAGGAGGAGGCCCCGGTGTAGGCCCAATAGGTGTTGCCGAACACCTAAAACCGTTCCTTCCCTCCCATATTTTCGTCGAAACAGGAGGCGAGCAAGGAATAGGCGCAGTATCGTCAGCACCATTCGGTAGCGCTTTGGTACTTCTCATCTCATACGGTTATTTGAAACTCCTGGGAAAATCGGGATTGAAAGAGGCTACAAAAATGGCTATCTTCAACGCCAATTATCTTACTCATCAACTTAAAGATAGTTATCCCATTCTCTATACCGGCAAAAACGGTCGCGTTGGACATGAAATGATACTCGACTGTAACGCTTTTGCAAAAACGGCGGGAATACAGGTAATAGACATTGCCAAAAGGTTAATGGATTTCGGCTTTCATGCTCCTACGGTGGCATTTCCCGTGCACGGAACATTAATGGTGGAACCCACCGAAAGTGAACCTCTCGAAGAACTCGATAAATTTGTGGAGGCAATGAAAACCATTCGCGATGAAATTGCGGAAGTGGAAAACGGTACCGTCGAAATGCACAACAATGTAGTATGCAACGCTCCACATACCGCCGAAATGGTAATATCGGATGAATTTCCTTTTCCCTATACACGCCAAAAAGCGGCTTTCCCGTTGGAATGGGTAAAAGAGAACAAATATTTTACACCCGTGGCAAAGATAGACGACGCTTTCGGCGACCGTAACCTTTGCCCGTGTCTGCCTGTGGAAGAGTACGACAAACCGGTGGTGGATGTAAAAAGCATTTAGTTAACATCAATAAAAATCTTTTGTATGATAACAAAACAGTTGACACACCCCCACAGCATTGTTGTTGTCGGCGGTTCGAACGACATTCATAAACCCGGCGGAAAAGTTCTTAAAAACTTAATAGACGGTGGTTTTCAAGGCGATTTGTATGTAATGAACCCCAAAGAGGATGAAGTACAGGGAATAAAAAGCTATAAAAACCCGGATGAAATGCCGGATGTTGACTTGGCAATATTGGCAATAGCAGCCAAATATACCCCCGACACGGTCGAATATTTATCGAAAAACAAAAACACACGGGCTTTCATTGTCCTTTCGGCGGGTTTCAGCGAAGAGAGCAGCGAAGGCAAGGTGCTCGAAGATAAACTTGTGGAAATTGTCAACGGCGTAAACGGATCGTTAATAGGTCCCAACTGTATCGGTGTTTTGACGCCACAATATCATGGCGTTTTTACAATGCCCATTCCCGAACTCGACCCCAAAGGGTGCGATTTTATCAGCGGATCGGGAGCAACGGCATGCTTTATCATGGAAGCAGGAATCCCCAAAGGACTACGTTTTAACAACGTCTATTCGGTGGGCAACTCAGCACAAATGGGAGTTGAAGAGGTATTGAAACATATGGATGAGAATTTCGACCCCGTAACCGACTCGCATGTAAAACTACTCTATCTCGAAAAAATCGACAAACCTGATTTACTTCTCAAACATGCATCGTCGCTGATAAGAAAAGGGTGCAGAATAGCAGCCGTAAAAGCAGGCTCGTCGGAAGCCGGAAGCCGTGCTGCAAGTTCGCATACCGGAGCTTTGGCAAGCAGCGATGCCGCCGTGGATGCCCTCTTCAGAAAAGCGGGAATAGTACGCTGTTACGGTCGCGAAGATTTGATAAGCGTAGCTTCGGTATTCATGCACCCCGAACTCAAAGGGAAAAACATAGCAGTAATAACTCATGCCGGAGGACCGGCTGTAATGCTTACCGACACACTATCGGAGGGCGGACTTGCGGTACCGGCAATAAAAGGTGCCGCCGCCGTCGAACTTAAAGAGAAGTTGTTCCCCGGCTCGTCGGTGGCAAACCCGATAGATTTCCTCGCCACGGGAACAGCTGAACAACTTGGAATAATAATAGATACGGTAAATGAAAAATTCGACAACATCGATGCAATGGTTGTCATTTTCGGCACACCGGGACTGTTCGAAATTTTCGATGTTTACGAACTGCTCGACAATAAGATGAAATCGAGTAAAAAACCCATATTTCCCGTCTTACCTTCAATTTTAACGGCAAAAAGAGAGGTTGAATATTTTGTAAACAAAGGCCGTGTTTATTTCCCCGACGAAGTACTGCTTGGCAAAGCATTGGCAAGAGTTTACAACACCCCAGCACCGGCACCATTAAATCCGGCATTGCCCGAAACGGATAAAAATAAAATAAGAGAGATAATCGAAAAGGCAGAAAACGGATATCTTAACCCCGCAACAGTAGGACAACTGCTTGACGCAGCGGGAATAAACCGCGTGAAAGAGTTTGTGGCGGCGGATGAAACAGAATTGACAAAAGCGGCACGGAATACAGGATACCCCTTGGTAATGAAAGTTGTAGGACCCGTTCACAAATCGGATGTGGGAGGTGTTGTGTTGAATATTGATAACGACGACACCTTATTAAAAGAGTTCAAAAGGATGATGAAAATAAAGGGGGCTACCGGTGTGCTTTTACAACCTATGCTTAGCGGAATTGAACTTTTTGCGGGATTGAAACGCGAAGACAAATTCGGACATATGATACTTTTCGGACTGGGAGGAATATTTATAGAAGTGTTAAAAGATGTCAGAACCATGTTGGTACCCGTTACCAAAGAGGATGTTCTGGAACAGCTTCCCAAACTGAAAAGTTATAAAATATTGGAGGGAGTCAGAGGACAAAAAGGCATTGACAAAAACAAATTTGCAGATATTGTAAGCAGACTTTCGGCACTGGCAGCGGCATGTCCCGAAATTGCGGAAGCCGATTTGAATCCGCTTCTCGGAAACGAAAAAGGTATTACCGTGGTGGATGCAAGAATAAGAATTGAAAAATAAATCTCTTGAAGGCAATATGCCGGTTTCTCTTTTCAAAGGCTGATAGTGTCCGTTGTAAAAATATTCAGAGCGGCGAATTATCCTGAAACAGTATCTTTAAAAAAGCCGCAATCTCCCGGAGATTGAGTATTTTGTGCGGCCTGACAAGTTTTATTGCCGATGAAGGCATAGCCGCACTTTCCGCTTCGTCGGGGTTTTGTACTATGGTAAACCCTCCCCTATCTTTTATTGTTTTCAAACCTTGTGCGCCGTCGGAATTGGCTCCCGTTAACACGATACCCACAAGTTGCTTTCCATAAGCAAGCGCCGCAGTTTCGAAAGTAACATCGATACTCGGACGCGAATAGTTGACCTTTTCTTCCACCGACAACGACAGAGTAAAATCCTCCTCTATCAACAAATGATAATTGGGCGGGGCAACATATGCCACTCCCGGTTTAATTACCTCTTTTTCGTCGGCCTCTTTTACCCTTATGCCGGAAATATTATCCAAAAATTTAGCCATATAGCTTTCGGACGAAGGACTTATATGCTGAATAATAAAAACAGCGGCAGGAAAATCTGCCGGCAATTGCGGAAGTATTGTTTTCAGAGCATTGATTCCTCCCGCCGACGAGCCTATTGCCACTGCTTTGTACGGCATTTTACTTTATTCTCTTTTTGTAAATCTTTTGTTTTTCGCTGATGCTTTCGTAATTGGAGCCAATATCCGAAAACATAATTGTCTCTTTGCTTCCCAGCCCCAAAAATCCGCCTTTAACAAGACTTTCGTCGAAAAGTTTCAAAACCTTGTTTTGTAATTTACGATTAAAATATATTAAGACATTACGGCAAATAATCATGTTAACCTCTGCAAACACACTGTCGGAAACCAAATTGTGTTCGGCAAAAACAATATTCGACTTTAATGATTGATCAAGGATTACCGAGTCGTATTTTGCCATGTAATAATCCGAAAACGAGTTTTTACCTCCGGCCTTTTGATAATTTACCGTATAGTTTTTGATATTTTCAATAGGATATATTCCCTTTTTAGCCGTTTCGATAACGCTACGGTTAAAATCGGTAGCATAAATCTG
The DNA here is from genome assembly GCA_964549335.1 of uncultured Lentimicrobiaceae bacterium. GTDB lineage: Bacteria > Bacteroidota > Bacteroidia > Bacteroidales > F082 > Sulfidibacterium. The sequence goes on from CAZJUQ010000054.1 coordinate 92,767, forward strand.
GGTACGGTCGTAAAGTCCTTCTTCTTTAAGCATTACGGCAAAAGAGTAAACCTCTTCGCCGGTGGAACAACCGGCATGCCATATCTTAATGTAGGGATATGTTTTCAGCACGGGAATAACTTCGGTGCGCACGGTTTTGTAAAAATCGGGGTCGCGGAACATCTCCGTAACGTTAATGGAGAGGTCTTTTATAAGTTTTTCGAAACACTTTTTATCGTACAATATTCTCCCCTGGATTTCCGACACCGAACCGGCTCCCGAATCCACAAGACGGTGCAAAATACGGCGTTTTACGTGTGCCCTGCTGTAATCGCGGAAATCGTATCCGTATTTCCTGTAAATAGCTTCCAAAAGAAGCTCTATCTCAATATTTTGTGTATCGTTATCGTCGTACGCTATCATTGTTTTATACTTTGTTCCTTGTTAGAAATATCCCCGAACAGTTTTTTCAAATCGTCCGATTTGAAAGGTTTGCTGACATAATAATCCATACCTGCGGCAAAACAGCGTTCGCGGTCCTCCTTGAAGGCATTTGCCGTTACGGCAACAATAACGGGTTCTTTTCCGGTTTTGTTATTTTCGTAATACTTCCGTAATTTCCTTGTTGCTTCCAGCCCGTCCATTTCGGGCATATGAACATCCATCAAAATTACATCATAATTATTTTTAAGTTGCATTTCCACTGCTATTTTGCCGTTTTCGGCAATGTCGGTATCAATACCGAAAGATTTCAAAACCATTTTACCCACCTTTTGATTTATGGTATTATCTTCGGCAAGCAGCACTTTGAATTTTGTAAAATCGTAAAACGGTTTCCCGCTCTCCTGTTTTTTGGAGGTACCAACGGGTTCCGACTCCAAGGCTTTTATTGTAAACCAAAAATCGGAGCCCTTACCGGGTTTGCTTTCAACACCTATTTCGCCGCCGAGCATTTTCGACAATTTTTTGCTTATTGCCAAACCCAATCCCGTTCCGCCGTATTTTCGCGTAGTAGATATATCGGCCTGGGTAAACTCTTTAAATATATTTTCCTGTTTATCTTCGGGTATTCCTATACCCGTATCTATAACCTCAAATTTTATTACATGTCTGTTTTGTTGTTTTTGTACCGACCTCACCCTTATTGTTACCCCGCCGTTTTCAGTAAACTTTATAGCATTGTTGGTAAGGTTTATTAATATCTGATTTATTCTGAGCGAATCGCTGACAATAAATTCGGGAACATTTTCGTCTATTTCGGTTTTTAGATAAATACCTTTGTTTTCGGCTTTGAATTTCAACAAATTATAAACGGTATCAAGTTGTTGATATAAATTAAAAGGTAATTCTTCAATTTCAATCTGTCCCGCTTCAATTTTCGAAAAATCAAGAATATCATTAATTATGGAAAGTAAATTTTCGCCCGAAACACGGATAATTTCAAGGTTTTTTCTTTGGTCTTCGGTCAGGTCCGACTGTTCCAGCACTTCTGTCATTCCTATAATTCCGTTTAACGGGGTTCTTATTTCGTGACTCATATTTGCAAGAAACATCGATTTGGTATATGTAGCATATTCGGCTTTCTCTTTTGCTTCGCGCAACTCTTTATTCATTTTTTCTTTTTCGTCAAGCAGTTGTCTCAGCTGTTCCGACTGATTGTACAGGTCGAGAAAGACTTTAACTTTTCCTTGTAATATTTCGGGTTTTATAGGTTTCGAAATAAAATCGACGGCACCGCTTTCGATTCCTTTGACGACATAAAATTCGTCGGAATATATTGCCGACACAAATATTACGGGAAGATATTTTGTTTTGTCGTACATACGAAGCAACTCCACCGTCTCGTATCCGTCCATATCGGGCATTTGGACATCAATAATCGCCAGGGCAAAATCGTGGTGCAAAGTTTGCTTCAGAGCTTCGTTTCCCGAAAGCGCCCTCACAAATTCCACATCGAAATCTTGCAGCACCTTTTCCAAACTGATAAGATTCTCAAGGCGGTCGTCAACAATAAGTATTTTGGGTTTTGTATTCATACTGTTATTTGTTATTTGTATAACCAAACACGAATAAGCGAAATCATTTTATCAACATCGACGGGTTTTGTAAGATAATCACTGGCACCCGACTTTAAAGCTTTTTCTTTATCTTCTTTCATAGCTTTGGCGGTAAGTATTATTACGGGCAAGTCTTTGTGTTTTTCGCTTTGACGGATTTTTTGCGTGGCGGTATATCCATCCATTTCGGGCATCATCACATCCATAAGCACCAGGTCTATATCTTCCACCTCTTCAAGCCGTTGGAGCGCCGTAACACCGTTATCGGCTTGTACCACCTCAAAACCGTGTTCCGATAAAATATGCGTCAGGGCAAATACATTTCGCATATCGTCATCAACCAAAAGGATTTTTTTGTCTTTAAAAAGTGTGTCTCCGTCGTGCAGGTCTTTTATCATTTTTTTCTTTTCGTCATCCATTTTATCCACCACTTGATGCAAAAAGAGTGCGGTTTCGTCAAGGAGCCGTTCGTCGGATTTTTCGCCTTTAATAATTACCGTACTTACATATTTTTCCAACTCTTGCGTCTCTTCTTTCGACAAGCTTCGGCCGGTATAAACAATAACGGGAGGGATTTTTTTGTCGGTAAGGTTCTCGCGGTGAAGTTTTTTTATCAATTCGAATCCCGAAATATCGTTAATTCCAAGATCGAGGATAACACAATCGAAATTTTTACTAAGTATTAGGTCGTAAGCATTGTTACCCGAAGTGGTTGTCGATATTTCAACACCGGGCGACTCCAATATTTTTTCAAGGGCTTTTGTTGTATTTGCATCGTCCTCGACAATAAGCAACTCTTTTACCTCTTTGTTAATGTAACTTTTAATATTTTTCATCACACCGTCAAGCTGTTCGTTAGTTACGGGTTTGCTTAAAATTCCGAATATGCATTTTTCGTTATGAAAGTCCGAAATATCGGTAGCGGACAAAACTTGAACCGGAATATGGCGCAACGAGGGGTTTTCCTTGATTATTTTAAGGAATTTATTGCCGTTCATTCCCGGCAGGTTCAAATCGAGTGTAATGGCATCGGGTTTATATTTTTCGGCCAAAATCAACCCCTGCTCGGCGGTTTGCGACACAATTCCTTTAAAATTGTACTTATGACTTTCGTTTAACAAAATTTTTGCAAACTGGGGGTCGTCTTCAATTATCAATAGCACATTGTCGAGGTCTGAAATATTGTCTCTGTCGTCGGGAATAAAGGGAGGTATCGAATCGGTCGATTCAGGTTCCGTGGCCGGTTTTGTTCCGGCGGGAGCGGCTGTAACGGTTTCGGATTGTTTTTCAACTTGCTTTTCACCGGGTTGCGACTGTTTAGGAGCGGTCTGTTTTGATTTCTCTTGGTTGTTTGATATGGAGACAGGGATACAAACGGTAAATGTCGAGCCCTTTCCGTATTCGCTTTTCAGGCTGATGCTTCCTCCCAGTTTACCTGCCAACTGTTTTGATATGGAGAGACCCAATCCCGTGCCTCCGAATTTACGAGAAATACTGCCGTCGGCTTGTTGAAAAGCTTCGAAAATTGCCTGCTGTTTCTCTTCGGGGATACCTATTCCCGTATCCACCACATCTATGCAAATCGAATCGCCGGTGTACCCCTTAACCTTTGCAGGGTCGTTATTTTTGCGAAAACGGACGGTAACGCCTCCTTTTTGGGTAAATTTCAAAGCATTTGAGACAAGGTTTTTAAGAATTTGGTCGAGGCGTTGCCTGTCGGTAAAAAGGTTGTCGGACAGTTGGCCGTCAATTTCGGTTTTAAAATAGATACCTTTCTCACCGGCTACTTTTTCAAAAATATTTTTCAAACCCGACACAATAGCGGAAATACCGGTTTTGTCGGGATTAATCTGCATTTTTCCCGATTCTATTTTCGAGAGGTCGAGGATGTCGTTTATCAAATTGAGCAAATCTTTACCTGCATTGTAAATTATTTTTGCCGATTCTATCTGCTCGGCAGTAAGGTTACCTTTTTTGTTGTTGGTTAAATCTCTTGAGAGGATAAGCATTGAATTCAGCGGAGTTCTAAGCTCGTGTGACATATTTGCAAGAAATTCCGATTTGTATTTACTTGCCTGTTCAAGTTCGCGGGCTTTTTGTTCCAGCTCTTTTTGCATTTTTTGCAACACGGCATTTTTCTCCATTATCTCTTTGCGTTGCATTTCGAGGTCGTGTGTACGCTCTTCAAGTTCTTCGTTTGATACTTTAAGTTCTTCTTGCTGTTCCTGCAGCCGTTTTTCGTTTTCGCGCAACATTTCGGTTTGTTCTTCGAGTTCGGCATTGGCGGCGCGGAGTTCTTCCTGCTGTGTTTCGAGTTCTTCGGCTTGCTGCTGTGTTCGTTGCAAAAGGAGTGCTATTTTTTGGCGCGAGTCGGCAATTTGCAAGGCAGTGGCAAGCGGGGTGGATACCTGATTAAGCAACTCAACAAAAACTTTATCCACATCGTTTTGGGTGGCAATTTCCAAAATACCTACAGGCTCTTTATCGCCGGCAAACAGAGGCATAATAACGGCGGTTTTCGTAAAAAACTCTCCCGATGCCGAAAAAACCTTAAAGCCCTTTTCGGAAGCTTGCGAAACAATGGAGATTTTTTTATCAGCCCAAACCTGTCCTGTGAGCCCGTCACCTTTTTTTATTTCGGAGGGAATCAGATTTTCGTTAAGACCGTTTTTTGCAATCAGTTTCATTCTGTCGTTTTCTCTATAGAAAATGGCTCCTGCAAGGCTTCCCGTATATTCAATCAAAAACGAAAGAGCCTTGTTTCCCATCTGTCCGGGGTCTAAATCGCTGTTGAGGATTTTGTTGATTCTTGCCAACCCGTCGCGCAACCAGTTGTCGGTTTTTATCTTTTTTTCGTTCTTTTCGAGACTCTCGGCCATTTTGTTAAGAGCAACGGAGATTTCATCTTTTTCAGAACGCGGTTGTATCCTTGCCGAGTAATTTCCCGAAGCTATCGCTTGTGCATGTTTTAAAAAGCCTTGGAGATTTTTTTGTATGCTGTTGAACGACCTGATAAGCATTCCTATTTCATCTTTCGAATGGGGTTTTATGTCAATATTCAGATTGCCAAGCTCTATCTCTTTGAAATTTTTAACAAGTTTGGAAACCGGTTTTGAAATTGTGTTTGAAATTTTCAGTACAATGAAGTAGTTTATGATTATCAAACTCAAAATAATAAAAAGGTTAAAGTAGCTTAGAATTTTTGTAATGAAATTGTTGATGTCGTTTATTTGAGATGCCAGACTATTGTAAAACAGCATGATTTCACCGGAAGTATTTTGTATCTCTTCAAGTATTTCCTCATTTCCCGTCCGTTTATACATTTTTATTTTCGACAAAACATTTTCGCCCGTAACTAATCCCGACTTGGTAATGTTAAACATTTTTTCAATACGGCTGAAGTGAAATTTGTAGAGATAATATATCCGGTTTGTTATCAGTTCTATTCTGCTTTGGTTGTATTGTTTTCCGTAATACCGGGCAAACAGATTCAACATTGTGGTTTTATTATGATTTTTCACAATGCTGTCAACAATTGTCAAAGGATACAATGCCTTGTTTGCTTTTTCTATTTCGTTTACCGATTTTTCGTAAAACGAATCTTTATCGGTATTCAAATAAATTTGAAAATATTCCAATCCCCGGTTATAGTGCAAAGTATGATAGCGTTCTATATCAATGATTGTATTAAACACCCCGATGGTACGGTAAATGAAATTTGAGACGAAAAGCAACAGCAACAGGTTGAAAATGACGGTAAGTTCGGCTACAATAAGTTTGTTTTTTATACCCAAATTATAGAACCAATTTTTGATTTTTCTCATAACAATATTTTTTTTGCAATTTCATTTTGCAAAACGCAAACGGCATTACTAAAATACTCTTACGTAAAAAAGGCAAATTGGTTTCTGAAATAAAAAAAAACGGGATAAAATCATCAACTGTAAAGCCAAACTCTCAGCAAAGAGATAAGTTTTTCTTTTTCAACAGGTTTTGACAAATACTCGTTGGCACCGGCGGCGATACATTTTTCGCGGTCTTCTTTCATGGCTTTGGCAGTAAGGGCGATAATCGGCAAGTTTTTATATTTTTTCTCTTTTCTGATAAGACGCATCGCCTCGTAGCCGTCCATTTCGGGCATCATAATATCCATCAATATCAAATCGATATTATCGTTTTTGTGGAGTTTGTCGATAGCCTCTTTTCCGTTTTTTGCCACCACAACATTGGCATTGTATTCTTCGAGCAGACTTGTAAGGGCAAAGACATTCCGCATGTCGTCATCGACAATAAGAATGGTTTTCCCCTCAACAATATTTTCTTTTCCATGTGCTCCCTCCATCATTTTCTTTTTCTTTTCGGGGAAGTCGTCATCAATTTGATGCAAAAAGAGTGTTGTTTCGGCAAGCAGGCGTTCAAATGATTTTGCCCCTTTCAATATTATGCTTTGTGCATATTTTCTAAGCTTTTCGTTCTCTTCCTGAGAGAGGTCTTTGCTTGTGTAAATAACCACGGGTATGTTTTTCTGTTTTTCGTCGGCATTCATCTTTTCGAGCACTTCGTAACCGCTCATACCTTTCAATCCGAGGTCGAGGATAACACAATCGAAGTTACCGGAATTGAGTTTTTCAACAGCCTCTTCGCCGCTCTCAACCGATACTATCTCTATTGACGAGTTTGCCATAAGTTCTTCAATGCTTTTTCTTGTAAGGGGCTCATCTTCGACTATCAGAAGTTTTTTTACCGGTTTATCGATAAAATTTTCTATTTTATCAAATACCTCGTCCAATTGCGATTTGCTGACGGGTTTTGTTAAATATCCAATGGCTCCGTCTTTAAGGGCACTTATATCAAAGTCGCTCGACGAGATAATGTGAACCGGAATATTACGTGTTTTAGGGTTCTGCTTTAATACCGACAACACCTTTTTTCCGTCTATTCCGGGCAGTCTCATATCCAAAATTATCGCATTTGGTTTGTAATAATCGGCATGGTAAAGCCCAACTTCACCGGTATTTGCGATAATGCCTTTAAAACCGTGTTCGTGTGCAAGGTTCAACAAAACTTTGGCAAAATTCAAATCGTCTTCGATAATGAGTATTGTTTTGTCTCCTTTTTTTATGGAATTGCGGTCGTCGGAAACGGGTTGGAGGTCTTTCTCTTCACCGTCATCAACTTTTTCAGAAGCATCTTTCAAGGTTTGATATGAGACACCTTCATTCTTAATTTTTTCCCTTGCTTCGGCTTTAGCCGTTTCGTTTTCAGCAGGTTTGTTTTCATCTGAATTACTTTCGCCGGTTTTCAGTTCGAACGGCAGGTATAGAATAAATTCGGAACCTTTACCCTCTTCGCTTTTCAACCGCATAAATCCTCCGAGGAGTTCCGAAAAGTTTTTGGAAATACTCAATCCCAAGCCGGTGCCTCCATACTTACGGCTTGTGGTACCGTCGGCTTGTTTGAAAGCCTCGAAAATAAGGTCTTGTTTGTCTTTTGGGATGCCTATGCCGGTATCTATCACCGAAATTGCCACCATGGGCTTTTTGGTTTTTTCGTCGAAATCCTTTTTGATTTTAAAAGTTATGCTTCCCTTTTGGGTAAATTTTATGGCATTTGAGATAAGATTTTTTACTATTTGCTGAACGCGTTGAACATCGGTAATGAAGTATTCGGGGAGTTCAGGGTCTTTTTCAACTTTAAGTTCCAGTCCTTTTTCGTTTATTAAGGGTTCGAAGGTTCCTTTGATAAAATCGATAAGGTGGTCGAAATAGAGGCGTTCGGGAATAAGTTCAATGGCACCCGATTCTATTTTGGAGAGGTCGAGGATATCATTAATCAAATCGAGCAAATCGAGACCCGAAGAATTAATGGTCTTGGCAAATTCCTGTTCTTTTTTGTCGAGGTGGTTTTTTTTGTTTTCGTTAAGCAATTGCGAAAGCACAATAATACTGTTGAGGGGTGTACGTAGTTCGTGCGACATATTGGCAAGAAACTCCGATTTATAAAGGCTTGCAATTTCAAGGTCGCGAGCTTTTTGTTCTATCTCTTTACGTGCTATTTCCAGTTCCCGGTTTTTCTTACGTATGGCGTCGCGCTGAATTTCAAGGGCTTTTGTTCTCTCTTCAAGTTCTTCGTTAGTAACTTTAAGCTCTTCCTGCTGTTCTTGCAAATTTCTTTCCGACTGGCGCAGAGCTTCGGTCTGTTCTTGCAACTCTTCGTTAGCCTGCCTCAGTTCTTCTTGTTGTACTTCGAGTTCTTTTGCCTGCTGTTGCGTGCGCTCGAGCAACTCTTTTACCTTAATATGTGATTGCAGGGTTATGATTGCAAGGGCAATATCCTGAATTGCCAAATCGAGGAAATAGAGTTGGAGTTCGCTAAATCCGGTAACCGTAGCAAGCTCCATAACTCCCACCACTTCGTCTTTGTACGAAAATGGTACCACTGCAATCTGCTTGGGCAATTTCTTTTCCATGCCGAGGTCCAATACCAAGTCGTTATCTTCCGACGCCTTGATAATTATTCTTTTTTTATCTTTAAAGGCTTGTCCTATAATTCCTTGACCCGGCAAAACCTTTTTCGACAAACCTTTATGGTTTTTCGGAATTGCATATGTTGAGGTAAGTTTCAGGTGGTCGTCGTTGAAAAGGTAAAGCAAACCTGCCTGAGCTTCTATATAACGGGCAAAAAACGAGATAATTCCGTCGGCAAGTTCATCGATATTGAGTTTTCCTTTAAGCACTTTGTCAAGTTCGTTAAGACCGCTTTTAATCCAATCTTGTTTTTTAAACTCATTACTGTTTTTCCTCAGCGTTTCGGTCATTTTGTATAGTGCCTTACCGAGCGAGTCGTTTTCGCTGCGCGGTTTTATTATGGTATCGTAATCGCCTTCGGCAATACTGTTCGCCTGTTTTACAACACTGCGAAAACTTTCCACCATTTGGTTTATCGATTTTGCCAGCACGTCGTCTTTGCTTCGTTCGGTAACCTTTTCGGAGAAATCGCCCTTAGCCACAAGTCTTGCTATGTCGGCATAACGTTTGAGTGCGTTAACCAAATTGGTAAAGGTATCGCGCATCTCTCCTATTTCGTTTTTGGGAGCTTTTACACTTTTTACAACCAATTTTCCGGTGGTAATCTGTTTTGCCCACGACGACAGTTGCTTAATGGGGTTAACAAACCAACGCGTAACAAGTATGGATATTAAGAAGACTACAATTATTGTAATGATAAAAGAAACCTTAACCATATTTGAGAGGCGGCGGGCATATGCAAAAGCTTCGGAGTGTTCAATCTCTTCAATAAGAGCCCAATGCAATCCGTATTTTTCAAGTTCGTTAAGATTCCGGTAAATACCGAGGACATATTTCGATTTGTTATCGGCGTTGTAGGTTGTAACACGTTCGATATCCAGTTCGTTACGTTTGAGGTAGAGTTTATCGTTCCGGTGGTGTAGGAAATCGCGCCAAGCTAAAGTTTTATCGTTTTTGATTTGCCGTTTCAAGATTTCCGACTCGTTGCCAAACCTTGTAGCGGAACGCAGGTAGAGGTCGTCGCCAATAATAAAGGCATCACCGGTTTTCCCGTATCCGGCTTCCTGTTGTATCATTTCGTTGATAATGTTCATCGTTACCTGCAGGGCAAGCAATCCCGTAACTTTCCCTTCATTATTGATAATAGGTTTGATAAAGAATCCCGAAATGATGTTGTAGCTCGGTTTGTAATGTTCCAAATCGGAGAACAGTATCTTTTTTTCTTCGGCGGCTTTACGTGCCGTTTTTGCAAATTTTGTTGCGTTAATTTCACTTTTGTAGATATTATATCCCAAATCCTCATCTTTTTTTGTGCGGAAAAGAATATTTCCTCCGGCATCGATGTAAAGGATATCGTAGAAATCTTGCAATTTCAATGAGTAGGTAAACTCTTTTTTCAGTTTTTTGGCAATTGAATCGTATTGTGCCGTTTTTACAAATTCACCTGCAGGGAGGCCGCTTTTTTTAAAAGCCTGTTCCAAACTATAGAATTGTTTAAGTTTTTGGGGCGAGTTGGCATTTATTTCAAGGAAATTGGAAGCCTCGTCGAAGAAAGTGTATATATACCTCATACGCAGTTGCGAAGATGCGTTAAGCGATTTTTCGGCAACAATTGTCAAACCCTGATAAGCATTTAAAAAGTTGATAAAACTAACAATGGCAAGAGGCACGAACGAAATGGCGAGAAACCATATCAACAATGATTTTCCCACACCAATGTATCTCCACGAACGCAATGAATATTTAAGTCGTTCCCATTTTGTGGCTTCGTTATAGTCGAGGTAATCTTTTTCCATGTTAAGAAGTCTGTTCTTAATTAATGTGTTCTTCTATCATTTGATACAGGATATTTGGGTTTACCGGTTTGGAGATATAATAATCCATACCGGCGGCAAGGCACTTTTCCTTATCGCCTTTCATGGCATGTGCAGTCATGGCAATAATCGGTATGTGTAAGCCCTTCTCTTTTTCAAATTCTCTTATCTTTTCTGTTGCTTCAAAACCGTCCATTTCAGGCATTTGCACATCCATAAGTATTAACGAGTAAGCTTCGGGATTTTCTTGTACCGCTTGGAGCGCCAACTTACCGTTTTCGACGGCTTTAGCGTCGTAACCCTTTTTTGCAAGCAGTTGCATTACTATTTTGCGGTTTATAATTTGATCTTCCGCCACCAGTATTTGCTTTCCGTTTCCCGCTTTCGATTTTCCTGTTTTTGTCTCTTTTCCCTGTTTTTTCTTCGGAGTTCCGGCAATTTGAGCATCTTCGTGAAAACCCTGAAGGCTGTCCGATTCGAGAAGGTTGCGCAATGTATTTTGCAAAACCGGTTTCATCATAAAACCGAAATTAGCTTGCTTTCGTATTTTATCCAGTTCGACACTGGCTTTTACATGTGTAAGGAAAACGATGTTGTCGAGCGACTCTTTTTTTACCTTTTTTATTTTTTCGATAATGTTGTTTACAGGTAAATTGTTTAACGAAAAATCTATAAACATTATATCGTAATTCTCTTTTTCCAGCTTACCGATAAGTTCATCTATTCCGGAAACCGCAACGGCATTAATATTCCAAAAATCAAAAAGTTTCAACATAATATTTCGCGGCTCTTCAAGGTCGTCGGCGACAAGAACTTTAAATTCGCTTGCAGGTTTTTTCAGGTCGATTTTTTTCAAATCGGACTTTTGGTCGCCTGTAATCATGTTCAAGCTGAAAAAGAATTTGCTTCCCTTACCGGGCTGGCTTTCCACCTCTATTTTACCGCCCATAAGTTTAACGAGCATTTGTGCAATGTTAAGTCCGAGTCCGGTACCTCCGTGTTTGCGTGTTGTGTTCGAATTAGCCTGAGTGTATTTTTCAAAGAGCTTCGGTATTTCGTCTTTTGGAATACCTATTCCGGTATCTTCAACGGCAAAAAATATTCTAACCTGCTCCTCCACAAAGTCTTTCATCTCCACAACAAGTTTCACCACGCCTTTATCGGTAAATTTCACAGCATTGCTCAACAGGTTTGTCAATATTTGCCTTAATCTTAGCGGGTCGCCGATTATTACGTCGGGGATATCCGGCGACATATCTACAATCAATTCAATATCTTTCTGTTGTGCATGAACCGAGATAATCTTAAATACTTTTTCGATAACATCCCTGATACTAAATTCAACCTCTTCAAGGTCGAGTTTTTCGGCTTCAATTTTCGAAATATCCAAAATGTCGTTAATAATTTCGAGGAGGGTATAACCCGAGTTTTTAATGTCTTCGAGTCTTTCGCGCTGCATGGGGGTAAGGTCTTCATCCATTAAGCCCAAATCGGCCATACCGATAATTCCGTTGAGGGGTGTACGTATTTCGTGACTCATTGATGCCAGAAAGGCACTTTTGGCGCGTGTGGCTTCTTCGGCCATCATTTTTGCAGCATGCAACTCCTCCACGGTACGTTGCAGTTTTTCGGTGGTTTTTTGGAGTTCCTCCTTGTGTTTGAAAAGTTCGAGATAGGCGTTTATTTTGCTTTTTAAAATTTCCAGATCAAGGGGTTTGTAGAGGTAGTCAACGGCACCCGATTCGTATCCTTTGAAAATATGTTGGCGCTGTTTGCTTATAGCGGTCACAAAAATTATGGGGATATGTTTTGTACGTTCGCTGCTTCGCATTATTTGTGCGGTTTCGAAACCGTCCATTCCCGGCATCTGTACATCCATAAGCACAAGAGCCACATCGTGCTCAAGCAACAATCCCAAGGCTTCATTTCCCGAGTTGGCTTTTATAATGTTCATTTCGGGGCTCTCCAAAATTCCTTCAAGAGTTAAAAGGTTTTCGGGACGGTCGTCCACTATAAGAATGTTATACTTTTTTTTATCGCTCATCGTATTTTGAAATTTCAAATATTTATGAACTATCGTTCGTTCGTTTCCGTAATAAAAAATTAAAAAGGTATAAGCAAAAATAAACAAAAATTTTGTTTTTGGAAATTTACAAAAAATTATCGGGTTTAAATTTCAACCGGCATGTCAAAAGGCAACAAGCCAGACAATTAACAAAAACCCGCAACATACGTAAAAAGAAAACGGCATATTGCCGGATATGGGGCGGAGAGAATAAAAAGCTCCTGTTAACGCTTGTAATGGTCGAGAAAATCGTTAATATGTTTTGCCGACAACTGCTTGGCAATTATTATTTTGTTTTTGTCGAGCAGGTAAATAACAGGAGTACCGTGGATATCGTACAGTTTATTGAAATTACCTTTTGCACTCCGGGTGCCGTTTACGTTTATCCAAGGCAGGTTTCTGTCTTTAACGGCTTTTTTCCAATTATCCAAATCGGGATTTATATTTACGGCATAAATTTCAACATCATATTTCGGATTTTTGTAGTACTTTTTCAGTTGATTAATTTCGCGTTTGCAGATACCGCATTTATAGTCCCAAAACAGCAACAACGTATATTCATTGGGAATTGATTTAAACCCCACGTAGTTTCCCGAAGTATCCATTAAAATAAGTTCGGGGGCGGGCTTGCCTATAAGCAAGGGGCGTAATTTATCAGCCCGTTCGGTCAAAAGTTTTTTTATTGATTCGGTAGTATTCTCAATATCCTCGTTTTTGAAATATTTATCCACAAGATGAACAAACACCTTATCGAAGCCCATATATTTGGGGTTTTGATATTCGGCCACAAAATGCCAAACAAGCCAGCTGACATTCTGCATCGAAGGACGTGCTTTTGCAATGATACCGTCAATTTCTTTTATAACGGAATCGGGGTCCAAAGGGACAAGTTGTTTAAAATAGTTGGTAACCTTTTTGCTGTAAAGCGGAGTATGCAACAGGCGGGGGTCGCTAAGGTCAAAATTATCCCAGTAATGTTTTTTCAGATAGTGATATGCAAATAACGAATCGTTCGTAATGGTATCTTCCGGCACCTCAATCTCACGCATTCCGTTTAATATTCTCGAAACAAACAAGCCGGGATATTTGTTAATAACACTTATTTTATAATTGATACTCTCTTTGTTTACCGAATCGAAACGCGCTTTTACAGTTTTGTATTCTTCGCTATCCTTGTTCAGGGTATCGAGCGATTTTCCCAATTTTTTTACCAAGGCAAACTGTTTTTCGTTGTATTTGAGATAATCGTAAAAGAGAGTGTTTTCAGGACTGTTTTTTACTTTTACCGAATTTGTGTAATCGGTTGTATCCGCAGTAATTGTAAATTGTTGGTTTTTGTTTACAATAAATTCCAGCAATTTGACTTTTTTTGTTGAAACCACCATGTAAATACCACCTGTCAATGGTTTGTCGCCCGCAAAGACAAATTTCTCTTTTGATTTTGAAAAAGCCGTATCTACAAGCCGTATCTTATCGCCATAATAGGTAGCGAGCAACAGACTCGAATCTTGAAAATGATTTATCTTTACAGTAATATTATAGCCCTCTTGCGAAAAAAGCTGATAAGAAAACAATGTAAAAAGGATTAAAACCAACTTCTTTTTCATATGCAAAATATTTTACCTGCAAAGGTAACCAAATGAGGACAATCTCATAAAGCATTATTAGTTAAAATATAAAAAATTATTTGTCCCGGTTAATTTTTCCCGAATTAATATATTTTTGTAAATTAAATAACCGGCCGTAATGAAAAAATTTTTGACGCTTCTGTTTGCTATTATTTCGTTAACCGGATTTGCACAACACAAAGCCGTTCAATCGGGTTTCCGGGGCGGAACCGGTGCGGTGTGGTTTACCGGCGATATGAAAGAGGTAAAAAAAAACGGCATGAGTATCGGCGGCTCGTGGGGATTTGTCGTCGATATTTTTTTAATGGAAGGCTATTGGCTAAACACCGGTTTCAACATACTGTATCTAAACGGTAAATTATCCGCCGAAGGCGATGCCGTACTGCCCGACAGCACAGTTGTTTCAGGCAACTACGATATTAAGTTACGCGCAAAATACGCCGAAATTCCTGTTGTTTTAAGCATGAAAACCAAAAACATAAACGGTTTTTTCAGAATATACGGACAAATCGGATTCGGTTTTGCATATCTGTTGAAAAGTGACGGCAGTCAAACATTCGGAAGCGACGACGGGTCTTACTCGTTTGAAAATGATTTGCCGGACGGTAAAGCCTCTCTTCGCTCCACAAGGGAGTCGCTGTTGCTTGGTGCCGGAATGGAGTTTCCGGTGGCGGGCTCCACATACATAAGAACGGGATTGCGTTTCGACAATGCTTTTATCCCTGTTTTTCACAATGACAACAAGGGAAAAAATCAAATTTTAGAGGTAAATGTTGCGGTAATTTTTTAATAAAAACGGATTGTTGTGAAGATAGCACTTGCACAAATTAATTATCATATCGGAAATTTCGAAAACAACGGAAAAAAGATAATCGACGCCATAAAAAAAGCGGAGAAACAGGGAGCCGATTTGGCTGTTTTTGCCGAACTTGCAATTCCCGGATATCCTCCCCGCGATTTCCTGGAATTTAAAGACTTTGTTAATGAGTGTAACAACACATTGCAAAATATCGCCTCACATTGTCGCAACATAGCCGCCATAGTGGGGCTTCCCACTTTTAATCCCAACACAAAGGGCAAACCGCTGTACAATTCGGCGGCATTTGTTTACAATGGGAAAATAAAACAATTGGTACACAAAACCTTATTGCCCAATTACGATATTTTTGACGAATACCGCTATTTTGAACCCAATACCAAATTCGATATCATTGAGTTCAAAGGAAAAAAAATTGCCCTTACGGTTTGCGAAGATTTGTGGAACGTACAAGACAATCCGCTTTATACCGTCAACCCCATGGACAAATTAACCGGTTTTGAGCCCGATTTCATCGTAAACATAGCAGCATCTCCTTTCAATTACAAGCAAGCCTATTTGAGAAAAGAGGTTTTGAGAAACAATGCCTTGAAATACAGGCTGCCGCTCTATTACGTTAACCATGTCGGCGCACAAACCGAACTGCTTTTCGACGGCGGGTCGCTTGCCATGAACAGTAAAGGTGAAGTGGTGAAAGAGCTCGCCTATTTCGAAGAAGATTTTGCCCTATTCGACACCGGAGAGGTGGAAACGTCAAAAGTAACGGGTACAGTAACCGAACATAACGAAACGGAACTTATTCACGACGCATTGGTAATGGGCATTAAAAATTATTTTCAGAAACTGGGATTTGAGAAGGCCATTCTCGGACTTTCGGGCGGAATAGACTCGGCGGTAACGGCGGTATTGGCTGCAAAGGCATTGGGTAATCAAAATGTTTACAATATCATGCTGCCTTCGCAATATTCGTCGGAGCATTCGGTAACTGATTCGGTAAAACTTGCCGAAAACCTCAATATGCCGTACGACATCATAAGTATTGAAAAGGCGTACAACACATTCGGCGAAATTCTCGAACCCTTTTTTAAAGGTTTGCCCTTTAATGTGGCAGAAGAGAATCTGCAAGCCAGAATTAGAGGGGTTATATTAATGGCCCTTTCGAATAAGTTCGGACATATATTGTTAAACACAAGCAACAAAAGTGAAGCTGCAGTGGGTTACGGAACGCTATACGGCGATATGAACGGCGGACTTTCGGTACTGGGCGACGTTTACAAAACACAGGTATATCAACTTGCAAGGTATATTAACCGCCACAAAGAGGTTATTCCCGAAAATATAATAACCAAACCTCCGTCAGCCGAATTGCGTCCGGGACAAAAAGACAGCGACTCGCTCCCCGATTACGAAATTCTTGACAAAATTCTTTACGAATACATAGAAAACCGTCAGGGTCCCAAGGAGATTATAGCCATGGGATACGACGAAAAACTTGTACGCAGAATTTTAAAACTTGTAAATACAAACGAATATAAAAGATATCAAACTCCGCCAATGTTACGTGTTTCGCAAAAAGCTTTCGGCATGGGACGGCGTATGCCCATAGTCGCCAAATATTTATCGTAATATCTTTTACTGTCTGGATGTCGTATTTCTAAGGAGGTGGTCGGCCAAAACAAGAGCCGCCATAGCTTCCACAACGGGAACGGCACGCGGCACCACACAAACATCATGACGTCCTTTGTTTATCAATATTGTTTCGTTACCCTCGCGGTCAACTGTTTTTTGCGGTTTCATTATTGTAGGTACCGGTTTGAAAGCCACTCTGAAAAAAATATCTTCACCGTTGGAAATTCCGCCTTGAATACCTCCCGAATGGTTGGTTTCCGTTCTTATTTTACCGTTTTTATTTATAAACAAATCATTGACTTCACTACCTTTTTTCATTGCCATACCAAAACCGTCGCCTGTTTCAAAACCTTTAACGGCATTGATGCTCATCATGGCTTTGGACAGTTCGGCATTCAATTTGTCGAATACGGGTTCGCCCAACGAAGGAGGCACCCCTTTTATCAGGCAGCTTACCGTGCCGCCGAGAGTATCGCCATCTTTTTCAGTCTCTTCCAACAGCTTAATCATCTTTTCCGAAGCCTCTTCATCGGGACAGCGGACAGGCGACTTCTCAATATCACTTGCATCAAAGCCGGCAATACCGGTGCTAACGGTTCCTATACCGCTTGTCCAAGCCGTTATTTTTATTCCGTGCTTATCAAGCAACAACATAGCAAAAGCACCTGCGGCAACCCTTGCCGCCGTTTCGCGGGCCGAAGCCCTGCCTCCACCTCTGTAATCGCGAATACCATACTTTTTCTCGTATGTATAATCGGCATGCGATGGCCTGTACACCATTTTAACATGTTCGTAATCTTCAGGTCTTACATCCTTGTTCCTAATTAAAAAAGCTATTGGCGTACCCAACGATTTATTTTCAAACACCCCCGACAATATCTCTATTTTATCGGACTCGTCGCGCCGGGTTGTTAACCTCGATTGCCCGGGACGTCTCGCATTCAAACGCTGTTGAATAAAATCGGCATCTATGTCAATACCTGCGGGAAAACCGTCGAGCACACCGCCTACGGCTATTCCGTGCGATTCGCCGAAAGTTATTAACGTTAATGCTTTGCCAAAAATATTTCCACCCATATTGTTCCGTTTATAACGGTAAAAGTACATAAAAAATAAAATTTCTTAAAACTTAACTTGCATTTGGTAAATTAACTATTTTTGGTAAAAAATCATATTAAACCGATTTTATTGTTAATCAGGTTACTAAAACAGTATAGTTATGAAAAACATTATAGTTTCTTTGTTTGTAATAATTTTGTTTTCATTGGCAGGATGCGACGACAACACACCGGCGCCATCTCCCAATCCCGAACCCGAAGTCCCCGATTTCAGTTACAACGATATGGCAAAAATGTATTTGAGTTTCAAACCCGAGAGCAAATGGATTTTCCAAGACGACTCCACTTTGACATTGGATACGCTTGTTCTCTATTCGACTCAAGACGAAATAAGGAAACAAAATCCTGGTACAACGGCAGAATACACCTATCTTGCAACATGGAAATATTTTTCCAACAACAATATCGGGCTTTTAAAAGGAGAGAGCTTTGCCATGAATACGGCAGTTCCCAATAATGTTTCCAATTCGGCGGAACGAATCTATTTTGCCGAAGATTCCTATAAAATAGCCTTTGGTCCCATGTACCCTTTCGGAAACAGAATAACTTTCGGAGGCGAAGAGGGAACCTTTATTAACAAAGAAAAAATAGCCTCCATGGAACTCAACGGCAAAACATACACCGATGTTTATCACTCAATATCCGAAGATTACAACGACTATCCCGGCGATACGGTATTTTATCATTTTTATTATGCCAAAAATTTCGGTTTGATAAAATTCAGTTACAACCACAAAGGGTCAGGGCACAGTTACAGTCTGGTTGACGCATCGTTGATTACAGGAGATTAAAAGGGTGAGAGTTCTGTTTCAGGTTTTTATTTTATACTGCCTGCCGCCTGAAGGCATTTTTCACATTTGTCCTGACAGGTTCTTCCGTTGTGCTATAACATGAAAACAAAAACGGCAACAGGCAATTATTAATTAAACGGCACAACAACCTGCCGGTTCAAAACTAAATAGTTCCGAACCACTTTTCCACCAAGGCGGTTTTACTGAATTTCTCTTCATCCTTGTGATAAAACTCATTGGTTTTTGAGTTGTATGAATACTCCTTGCTCCATTCATCGACATTAAATACGATTTGCTTAACCGCATCCACAACATAGTCCAGTTCCGTATCCGTCATTGTCGGATGAAGCGACACCCTTACAAAACCGGGTTTTTCCGAGTTATCGCCCCTGCTTATTTTCTCGGTAATTCTGTGCGATTCATCAGGGTCTATATTGAGCAAATAGTGTCCGTAAGTACCGGCACATGCACAACCGCCGCGCACCTGGATACCGAAACGGTCGTTAAGCATTTTTACTATCAGATTGTAATGGATATTATCGACATAAAAGGAGAATATTCCCAGTCTATCCTTAATATTATCGGCAAGGATATGTAATCCGGGGATTTTCGAAAAACCTTCGAAAGCCTTGTTTACCAATTGCTCTTCGCGCCGTTTAATAAGCGAAGTGTCCATTTGTTCTTTCAACTCTATGGCAAGAGCTGTACGCATGGCTTGCAAGAAGCCGGGGGTACCACCGTCCTCCCGTAACTCAATGTCGTCGTAATACATATGTTCACCCCAAGGGTTTGTCCATTCCACAGTACCGCCACCCGGATGATCGGGCACTTTTCTGTTATACATTTTTTTATTGAATATCAACACTCCCGAACTTCCCGGACCTCCGAGGAACTTATGAGGCGAAAAAAACACGGCATCGAGATACTCATCTTTTTCAGCGGGGTGCATATCAATATCGACATATGGAGCCGAACCCGCAAAATCAACAAAAGCCAACCCACCGTACCGGTGCATTAAGGCGGCAAGTTTATGATAAGGTGGTTGAACGCCGGTAACATTGGAACAGGCGGAAAAAGAACCGACTTTAATTTTACGTTCTTTGTACTTTTCCAGTTGACGCTGCAACTCTTCCGGGTCAACCCTGTTTTCGGCATCAGGCTGCAACACCACCACCTCGGCAATGGTTTCGAGCCAGGAAGTTTGATTTGAATGGTGTTCCATATGTGTTACAAATACCACGGGGCGCTCCTTTTTGGGAATACATTCGCCCTTTTCGTAAACGGCACAATTCTTAAAACCCAAAATACGTTGCAATTTATTAACCACGGCAGTCATTCCGAAGCCGGCGGTAATAATAACGTCGTCGGGACCGGCATTGACGTGTCTTTTTATCTTTTCGTGTGCAAAATGATATGCTTTTGTCATTAAAGTTCCCGTTTCGGAAGTTTCGGTATGTGTATTACCCACAAACGGACCAATCTCTTCAGCCATTTTCTTTTCAATGGGAGCATATAATCTTCCGCTTGCCACCCAGTCGGCATATAACAAATTCATGGTTCCGTACGGTGTACGGAATTTTGCATCAATACCTATTATGTTTTTTCTGAAACGTTCGAAATGCTTTTCCAAGTCTGTCATAAGAAATATCCTTTTATCATGTTTTAGACAACATCAATCGAAAAAAGTATGGAAACGAATAAAAACTTGTTAGCAAATTTAAAAAAAATCCCGGTTAAACACTCAACCGGGATTTTTCACAAATAAATTAACTTGAAAAGTTATTTTTTCTTGGACTTCTTTTTTCTTTTACGTTCGGCCTCTTCGTTTTTTGCCTCTATCGCTTTATCGTTTTTATCGCCTTTCAACAGGTCGTAAGCAATGGGGCTTGCCGTAAATACCGAAGAGTATGTACCTATTAAAATACCTATTAACAAAGCGAATACAAATCCGCGAATAACTTCGCCGCCGAACAGGAATATCATAAGAAGCACAACAAGAGTTGTACCCGAGGTATTCATGGTACGCGCCAAAGTTGCGTTCAAACCTTCGTTCATATTCCGCTTAAGCGTATGTTTAGGGAATAAAGTGGTATTTTCACGAATACGGTCGAAAATAATCACGGTATCGTTTATGGAGTATCCGATAATGGTAAGGATAGCGGCAATAAACGATTGGTCAACCTCCATATTAAAGGGCATAATGCCGTAAAAGAGGGAGAACATGCCCATGGTAATTATCGTATCGTGGAAAAGTGCCAAAACACCTCCGACACCGTATTGCCACTTTTTAAACCTGAGTGCTATATAAACGAAAATGATAATCAAGGCAAAGAATATGGCAAAATAGGCTTTTTCGCGAATATCGTAAGCAATTGTAGGACCTATTTTTTGCGAACTTAAAATTCCCAGCAACTTGTTTTCACCCTCTGTATCCGAAGTAAAATCTTTATATTTCAAAGGTGTTTTATAAAAGGCTTTCAGACCGTCGTAAAGTTTACGCTGAATGATTGAATCGGCATTAATACTTTCGTCGGCATCAATTAAATATTTTGTGGTAACCTTTATTTGGCTGGAAGGGCCGAAAGTTTTCACTTCGGGAGCTATGTTTTCAAACTCTTTGGTTAAAACTTTTCTGATAGCTTCGGTATTAACGTCCTTATCGAAACGGATAACATAAGTACGTCCACCCGTAAAATCGACACCGAAGTTCAAACCGCGAGTAAATAGCGAAACCAAACTGATGGTTATTAATAGCCCTGAAAAAATATAGGCTTTTTTACGCCAGCCAATAAAATCGAAATTGGTATTTGAAAGTGTGTTTGCCGTAAATTTGTTTGAGAAAGATATCTTTTTGTTTTTCTCAAGCATATTTGTAAATAACAATCTCGATATAAAGATAGCCGTAAAGAGCGACGAAAGCAGACCTATGATAAGAGTTGTTGCAAAACCTTGCACCGGACCTGTACCGAAAACGTAGAGCACAATACCGGTCAGCAATGTTGTAACGTTTCCGTCGATAATAGCCGAATAAGCGTTTTTGTAACCGTCGGCTATGGCAAGTCTGATACCTTTACCTGCCCGCACCTCCTCTTTAATACGTTCGTAAATAATCACGTTGGCGTCAACAGCCATACCGAGTGTCAGTACGATACCTGCAATACCCGGCAGAGTAAGAACCGCACCCAACGAGGCCAATACTCCGAACAAGAAAAACACGTTGACGATAAGAGCGAAACTTGCCACCCAGCCTGCTTTGTTATAATAAGCAATCATGTAAGCCAAAACAAGTATGAAAGCGAGGATAAAACTGTTCATTCCCGCTTTCACGGCTTCGCGGCCGAGCGAAGGACCTACCACAGCCTCTTCGACAATATGTGCTGATGCGGGGAGTTTACCCGCTTTAAGTATATTGGCAAGGTCTTTAGCCTCTTCAACGGTCATGCCACCGCCAGAAATTGAGGAGCGTCCGTTGGGGATTTCACCGTTAACAACGGGAAAAGAGTAAACATAACCGTCGAGAACAATAGCAATTTGCCGTCCTATATTATCGGCCGTAAGACGTTTCCAGATTTTGGCGCCCTGGCTGTTCATTTGAAGATCAACGGAGACTTTTCCGTTTTGGTCGAAATCTTTACGGGCATCAACAATAACGTCGCCGCCGAGGGCAGCACTTCCGTCGCGTGTACTTGCTTTAAGAGCAATAAGCTCCAATACGTCGGGAGTTCTCGGGTCGGGTTTTACGGCCCAGGCAAAACGCAAATCCCTCGGGAAAATATCTTTTACTTTTCTCAACATGTTATTTATGCGTGCCGTATCCTTTATGGCGGCAACACCAACCCTTGCCGATTGTGCCGGAGCAAACTTGCCGTTCTCGGTTTGATAATAAGAAGGACGCAAATAGGCATACAAGGGGTTCTTTTTGGCATACTCTTCAAAAGATTGCTCTTTTTTGGCAATGTTCGAAGTATCTTTTTCTATCTGTTCGAGCAGTTTGTTTTTTGTGGTATCGCTACTTTTTGCGGTAACGGCGGTATCTTGTCCGGCTGAAACCGAAGCCGGTTTTTCACCTTTCACTGATTTCTCTTCACCTGCATTGGTATTTGCATCCGTGTTTTTACCGTTTTCTTCTTCATTCAATTGCTCAACTTCCGCCAGTTTTTTGTTTGCCTGGTCGAAATATTGAAATATTTCGGAGAAATTATAGGTTTCCCAAAATTCAAGTTTTGCCGTACCTTGAAGAAGTTTACGGACACGCTCGGGGTCTTTTATACCGGGGAGTTCGATAAGTATTCGTCCGCTGGTGGCAAGTTTTTGGATGTTGGGTTGCGAAACACCGAAGCGGTCGATACGTGTTCTTAATATTTGGAACGACCTGTCGATTGCTCCGTCGGCTTCTTTTTTAATTACCTTTAAAACTTCGTCGTTTGTTGAAGTTGTTGTAATTCCTTTGTCTTTAAATTCATATAAAAATATTGAAGCAAGACGTGCGTTGGGATCGATTTTTTGAAATGCCTCGCCAAACAGAGTTACAAAATCTTTGTTGCTGTTTTTTTGCATCTCTTTGGCCATTTTCATGGCTTTTCTGAAAGTGGGGTCCTCGCTGTGTCCCGACAAGGCGTCAATAATGTCGCTAACCGACACTTCCAGGACAACGTTCATACCGCCTTTGAGGTCGAGTCCCAGATTTATTTCACGTTCTTTACACTCTTTGTAGGTATAACTGTCAATACCTATGTTGTAAACAACTTCGTTGGCAATACTGTCGAGATAATAACTTTCTCTTGCCTTTTCAATCGAATCGAGCAAATACTGTTCTCTTGCTTCGTTTCCCCCTGCAAGTTTTTTTGCTTGTTGCAAAGCCACGTTGCTTGCGGCATATTCTTTGGCTTTCTTTTCCACCCTTGAAGTTACCACGGTGAAACTCAACTGATAAAGACATACCAACGCAAACGAAATGGCAAAAAACTTGATAGCTCCTTTGTTTTGCATTTGAAATTAGATATTTATGATTTTACTTAAATTTTTTAAGGGTGCAAAAATAGAATAATATTTTATATAAACAATGTACAATACAATTTATCTTACTGTTTTCCTATCGTTTTTTATTATGGAAATAAATTCCTTAATGTTTAACAGTTTTAAAGCAAATGCCGTTAAGGTTCCGAAAGTTAAAAATATCATTATGTTTTTATGCCAGCTTAATGCGGAAAAGGTGTTTATTAAATAACCCGAAAAGAAGATTAAGAGAACGGCGGCAAAAAATTTCAGTATCCACATTTTAGAAAAATCGAGTTTAAAATATTTAAATGCAAGGGACATTTGCAATACTGCCGTTATTGTTTGTGCCCCGAGGCTTGCATATGCCGAACCTATGGCATGATAACCGGGGATTAAAATAAAATTCAACAACAGATTTGTAACAAGACCCGTCAGAGCAATCAGGTTCAGGGCTTTCAAATTGTTGTTTGCCGTAAGCAAGGTGCCGAAAATATAATTGGACGATACGGCGACAAAACTGAACATCAATATTTTAAAAATATGTTGCGATTGCATGATGCGGTTAGCGAAACCGATTAAAGTTTCGCCTTGGTGTCGGGTGTACATAAGCTCCATGATGTTTTTTCCGAAAAAGGTTGCCGTTGCTGCAATCAAAAGGGCACCCGTAATAATGATTGAGAAAGATATCCGTACCAATTTACCAACGGGCATATGCTCTTTTATCATTTTCGAAAACAGGGGAAGCAGCAAAACGGCAAAAAGGTAAGCAAAGTTTTGTCCGGCATCAAGGAGCCTGTATGCAAGGGCATAAACGCCCGACTGCTCGGCACCGAGTGGCGAAGGCAAAAGACGTTCGAGCAAAACGGTATCAATGCGATTGTAAAAACTCATTATCAAAACCAAAAGAGCAAAAGGGATACTCTTTTTTATTATCATCAAAAAAAATGCGGTATTCCAGTTTAATTTCAACTTACCCGATTTGTTAAGAACTGCCGTCAAAGCTATCAGTACGGTTATTCCGTATGCCAATGTTTGCGAATATACATACCACTCTATTTTGAAACTTGCGGGAAACCAGCCGCTCCATAAAATAGCTCCCACAAAAAGTATCATTAATATTCTGTCGAGTATTGACAGAAAACTGTCGGTCTTAAAAAGTAAAAGTCCCGAAATATTGGAACGTAAATACAAAATAAACGAAAGCAAAAACTGATTGAAACCCACCCAAGCCAAAATGTAAAGTTGGCGTCCTCTGTAGCCTATAAGTATTCCGACGGCAAAAATTATGAAGGCATAAACTAATCCGAGCAGAAGCTTCAAACTTGCAATACCCGCCAGATGCTTGTTTAAAAGCTGGTTGTTTTGCGCTATGTTTCTATTGTTGAAATTGGTAATTCCCAAATCGAGGAAAATAAAAAAGAGGAAGGAGAAGTTGAATATGGAGAAATAGAAACCGTACTCGTCGGTACCCACGACATTTTGCACCTGCCTGTCAATACCGAGTATCCAAAAAGGCTTAACAAGCAAGTTTAAAAAAAGTAACAGGGCCAGATTTTTCAGAAATTTTCCGTGCATTTTGCAAAAGTAAAAAAAACCCCCACCTATTCTCAACCGTCCAAATCCAACTTTAATTGAATGTGAAAATTAAAACTTTTACGGTGATAAGGTGACAATCCGAGGTTTTGTATGCTAAGTTTATGTTGTTTGGTAGGGTATCCTTTGTTTTTGTTCCAGAAATAGCCGGGAAATTCATCATTTAATTTTCTCATGTAATCGTCGCGGTAAGTTTTTGCCAAAATAGATGCCGCCGCTATGGACATATATTTAGCATCTCCCTTAACAACGCATACATGTTTAATATCTTTATATTTTTTAAATCTGTTTCCGTCAATCAATAGCAATTCAGGTTTTACCGATAAATTGTCAATGGCGAGGTGCATTGCCAGAAATGATGCGTTGAGAATATTTATTTCGTCTATTTTATTATTGTCAACCGAAGCCACCGCCCAGGAGAGAGCTTCGTTTTCTATAATTTTTCGAAGTTGGTTCCGTTTCTTCTCACTCAACTTTTTCGAGTCGTTAAGCATTTGATTTGAAAACCCCGGGGGCAGTATTACCGCCGCCGCAAATACAGGTCCCGCCAAACAACCTCGTCCCGCCTCGTCGCAACCCGCCTCCACCGCGGTGATGTCAGAATATCTTTCAATAAGCATTATACAAATATAAATAGTGATCAAACAAAACAAGAACCAACAAAACAAAAATCGCTGTCTCCGACAGTTTTTTTCTTTTTACAAAACGCAGATAGTCGTTAACGGCAACGGCAGCCGGAACAAACAACAAGGCAAAAAACTGCAAATCGTCAGATAAAAAAAGATATATAACAGCTAAAAAAACAGATAAATATATAATTATACTCACGTTTCTGCGCTTCAATATTTTTCTTCGGTACAAATTTTTGTAACCGGTAAAAAGAGCCGAAACAAAAAGTATTAATATTAAAACCAAAACGGATATGGAAATAATATCAGAGGGCATAACCACCGAAAATCCCGCATTTGAAATATGCAGACAATTATCCGCTACCTCTTGTAAACCGTCTGTCCAAAAAGCATATGCAAACAGGTACAAAAAAGGTGTAACCACCCCGAGCAAAACACTAAGAAATGAACGCAAATCGTTTATCCGGTGCGAAACAAGTCCCAAAAACCGAACAGCCAACAAAATTATCATGGGCGGATAAAAAAGAGTCATCAAACCCACAAGCAAACCGCCGTTAAAAGATTTAATCCTGTTGTTGCCGGCTTGTGCCGTACCAAACAAATTGAACAGAAAAAGCGCAAGTAAAAAGTTGATAAAAATCACCGGCAACATACGGGTAAACCTATGCAAGGAGGAGGCAAACAACAGGTATAAAAAAAACGACACATATGATGTTTTTCCGGACAAGCCGAAATTAACGGCCAATGCATTTATTACCAGTCCCGTTGCCAATGTTAACAAAAAAGCCGTCAGTGTATCGAACCAAACAAATTTTACCGGTATGGCAAGGTAAAGAGAGTATAGAGGAGCTTGCCATTGAGGCATTACAGGTTTAACGGGAACAACGAATGACGGGAACCATATTACAACAGCTATTACCAGCGCAAACAGAAAACGCGACAAATATGCCGAATTGAAAAAGCGCAGCAACATAACTATTATTGTATAATTTTGTTTTTAAGGTCGAAACCTATATCGCGCCTGTAATATTTACCCTCGAAATCTATATGTTCAACGTTTTGATAAGCGGTTTGAAGGGCTTCGTCCATGGTATTTCCGTATGCCGTAACCGCAATAACCCTTCCCCCGCTTGTTTTCAGCCTGTCGCTTTCAATATCTTTGGAGGTGCCGGCATGAAACAGGATACAGTTGTTAACGCTTTGGGTACCTTCAATAATTTTTCCTTTTTCGTAACTTTCGGGATACCCGCCCGAAACCAGCATTACCGATGCCGCATAACGGTCGTCTATCTCCAACTCAACCTCATCCAAAGTTTGGTTTCCCACGGCTTCGAAAAGTTCCACCATATCGGATTTTATCCTCGGTATTACCGATTCGGCTTCGGGGTCTCCCATACGGCAGTTGTATTCAATAACGTAAGGTTCTCCATCCGAAATCATAAGCCCGAAAAATATGAAACCTTTGTATTCCAAGCCGTCGGCGATGAGCCCTTCAACTGTAGGTTTAATAATTTTTGTCTCTATCTTACCCAGCAGTTCGTCGGTTGCAAAAGGTACCGGTGAAACGGAGCCCATTCCTCCGGTATTCAAACCGGTATCACCTTCGCCAATACGTTTGTAATCTTTGGCTACGGGTAAAACCTTATACGATTTTCCGTCGGCAAGTACAAATGCCGAAAGTTCAATTCCCGTCAAAAACTCTTCTATTACAACTTTTGCGGAAGCAGTTCCGAACTTAGCCCCGTTTATCATCTCGGTAAGTTCCTCTTTTGCTTTTTGCAAATCATCGATTATAAGCACACCCTTTCCGGCAGCCAACCCGTCGGCTTTTAAAACATACGGAGGATTAAGCGATTCCAGAAAACGGTACCCGTCTTCCAAACTGTTTTCGTCAAAACTCTTGTAATTTGCGGTGGGAATATTATGCCGTTTCATGAATTTTTTGGCAAAACTCTTACTTCCCTCCAATGCCGCCGCCGCCTTAACGGGTCCTATCACGTTAACATAACTCAAATCCCTGCTGTTTTTAAAAAAGTCGTGTATTCCGTCAACGAGGGGTTTTTCGGGACCTACCACCACCATATCCACATCGTTTTCAACGACAAACTGTTTTATGGCTTCAAAGTTTTCCAGTTCCAACGGCACATTGGTTCCCACCGAGGCGGTTCCCGCATTTCCGGGAGCTATATAAAGCTTATCTAACTTTTTACTCTGCGAAATTTTCCATGCCAAAGCGTGTTCTCTTCCTCCCGAACCAAGTAATAATATATTCATATCCGTAATCTGTTTTTATTTTATTATCAATCGAAAACCGTCTTTTCTATGGCTCTCCAAAGTCTTTCGGCAGTTTTGTCCCAACTGAAATAGCTTCTTCTCTCTTTTCCTCTTTGCACCAACTGCTTACGCAAAGACGAATCTCGGGCAATTTTTTTCATTGCCGACGCTATTTGCCGCACATCATTAGGATTTACGAGCAAAGCTGCATCCCCGGCAACTTCGGGCATTGATGTCGTATTGGAAGTTATTACCGGCACTTCGGCGTAAAAAGCCTCGACAATAGGTATTCCGAAACCTTCGAAAAGCGACACATATGTAAGTGCCAATGCAGCTCCGAGAACTTTGTAAAGCTCGCCGGGCTCAAGCCTGCCGGTAAATATCACATCATTCTTGTACCGCGTGTTTTCATACATCTGTTTTATTTCGTCGTTAGAAAACATCTTTGACCCAACCAGTAAAAGTTTGGTATCGTCACCAGTGTCGCTCTTGTATATGTCGAAAGCCTTTAAAAGGTTGCCAAGATTTTTTCGCCTGTTGAACGCCCCGATAAATACAAAATAGTTTTCACCGCCACTGTATTTAGCTCTAACACGGTGTTTCTCCTCCTCGCCCAGCGGTCTGAAATTTTCATTGGCACCGTTGTAAACCACATCAATATTTCCGGGTGCAATATCGTACAACTTGACTATATCTTGTTTGGAATATTCCGAAACCGTTGCAATACGGTCGGCTTTCTTCACAAACAACGGCGTATAATGCAAATAATATTTCCTTACCATCCAAGGCAAAATGTCGGGATGATATTCAAAATTCAAATCGTGTACTATCAACAGGTTCTTAAACTTGCTGCTTAACGAATTGAAAGCATCGGGCGAAATGAAAATATCGGGCTTTATTTTGTTTAACACTCTCGGCAACGACTTTTCGAACCATAGATAAAACAGAAAAGGATGACGTGCTTGCGGCGGTACCAATACCGGAGTAACATTATCTGCAAAAATAAAATCGTCGTCCCAACGCCTGTCAAACAAAAAGTAAAATTTGTGCCCGGGATGATTTTTTACTATACGTTTGAACGACTCGTATGTAAACCAACCTATGCCTTCCAATTTGTTCTTTAACAACAAACGTGTGTTTACCGCTATCTTCAACCTTTTTACACCATCCATAAGATTGCAAATATAAACTTTTGACAAATACCGCCCATTTAAAATTTCGCAATTTGGAATGCTTATATTTTTAGCTTTTTCCGGTTACTGTTAATTATTTAACATATATTTGCAACGTTAATAACACTAAAACCGATGCACGAACTGTCGATAGCAATGAGTATTGTTGATATTGCCGAAGAGGAAGCAAAAAAAGCAAATATCAAAAAGTTTGCGGCAATAGAGTTGGAGATAGGGACATTATCGGGAATAGTGACCGAAGCTTTGGACTTTGCATGGCAAGAAGCCGTAAAAGGGAGTGTATTGCAAGATGCCGAATTAAAGGTGACGCCCGTAAAGGCTGTTGCCAGGTGCAACGATTGCGGACAAAATTTCGAAGCTCAAACACTTTATGATGCTTGCCCCGGATGCGGCAGTTATTTTACACGCCTGATAAAGGGTAAGGAAATGAAAATAAAATCGTTAACAGTTGATTTTTAATTAAAAAAAAGTGATATGTGTTCGACATGCGGATGTGAAAACAGCAATGATGTATTGATAATGAAACCGGGAGACAAACCCGTTCATCACCATCACCATGACCATGAGCACCATGGACACCATCATGACCATGAGCATGGACATCATCACGGCGATGTTATCGAATTGGAAAAAGATATATTGACCGTGAACAATATGCTTGCGGAACGGAACCGCGGGTATTTCGAGGCGAAAAACATTACCGCCATAAACCTTGTCAGTTCGCCCGGCTCGGGAAAGACTTCGCTTCTGGAAAAAACGCTAACCGATTTGAAAGGGAAGTTCTCATTTTATGTAATCGAAGGCGACCAGCGAACTATGAACGATGCCGAACGCATAGACAAAACCGAGATTCCCGTGGTTCAAATAAACACCGGACAAGGATGCCATTTGGACAGCAATATGATAAACAAAGCCGTAAAGCAGCTCAATCCCGTTGACAACTCAGTCATCTTTATAGAAAATGTGGGAAACCTTGTATGTCCGGCCATGTTCGACTTGGGTGAAAAATCGAGAGTGGTAATAATAAGCGTTACCGAAGGCGACGACAAACCAGTCAAATATCCCGACATGTTTGCATCGGCAAATTTATGTATTATCAACAAAACCGACCTGTTGCCCTATGTCGATTTCGACACTGAAAAAGCCAAAGAATATGCTTTGCGTGTAAATCCAGGTTTGGAATTTATTGAACTTTCGGCTCGCACAGGCGAAGGTATGGAAACATGGTATAACTATCTTGAAAAAATCAGATTGTAATGGAAGAACTTTTCAAAAACATGCCCTTTTTGTTCGGTCTGCTGGCTGCATTAATACATGTACTTTCCGGTCCCGACCATTTGGCAGCCGTAGGTCCGCTCGCTTTCAACACAAAAATGCGTTCGTGGCTTATCGGAATATCGTGGGGGTTAGGTCACATTACGGGAATGCTGTTGATAGGCGTTCTATTCTTCTTTTTCAAAGATTTGATTCCCGTGGAGCTTATCTCCACAAATTCGGACCGTATTGTCGGAATAATGTTAATAGTAATAGGTATATGGGCATTTTACAGATTGTACCGCCAAAAAACAAAAAACAATCACGAACATTACCACTTGCACACAACACCCGCGGGCGATGCTGTTGTTCATTCACATGCCCACATTCACAACGCTCCTTTTGAGAAACATACACACAAACAAATTGAAAAACAGACGGTAAAAACAGCTCTCGGGATAGGAACGGTACACGGGCTTGCAGGGGTATCGCACATTATTGCCATGCTGCCAACCCTGGCATTTGCAAGCAAGGCAGGTTCGGTATTTTATCTACTGGGTTTTGCCGCAGGCACCTTAACGGCTATGGCGGGATTTTCGATAGTTATGGGATTTATTGCCCATTACACGGGCAAAAAACAAAAACCACATTTTTTTACCCTCTTTAGCGGCATTACCGCATCGTTTGCAATAATTACGGGCATCTACTGGATTTGGCTGAATTATTGATAAGAACCTATTATTTCAACAAGTCTTTTTATATCGGGATTAAACGAATCGAATACAATGTGCGCCCGGGAATAAAGAGGTTCCCTTTCCTCCAACTTGTTTTTTATAAACATTGACAACTCCTCCCCTCTCATTCCCTTTATCAGAGGACGCTGACGCTTTGCAACGGCAAGCCTGCTTGCAATAGCATTTTCATCCATTTTCAGGTAAATACTCAAACCATACCTGTTTATAGCATCGATACCGCCGTTAATAACGCTTCCGCCACCCGTCGAAACAACGGTATTTTCCATAGAAAAAGTTTCTTCCAGAACTTCCCTTTCCAGTTTGCGGAATATCTCTTCACCGTATTTTTTAAAAAAAAGGTCGATATTGGTTTTGTATTTTCTTTCGAAAAGCTTGTCGGTATCAACGAAGCGGTAGTTTAAAGCCGCGGCAAGATGTTTACCTACCGTACTTTTTCCCACTCCCATAAAACCGATTAAATATATCCTGCTTTTCACCCCTTTTGTCATTTATACTTTTTTAAGCATTTCGAATACCCGCATGGAATGTTTTATCAACATCACCCCATTTATAACAACTCAAAACCTTACAGTAGTCGTTTCGTTACTTTTAACCGTAACATCTTTTACAATGCTAAAAACCGACTGGTTTTGAAAACGTGAACGGTAAACTATACGATACTTTCCGGGTTGCAAATAAAATTTTTCCTGTCTTGAACTGTTTTCATTAAATCCGGTAACAAAACGCTGATTATTCTTTTCGAGTTTAAAAACCGCTCCGTAAATCCTTATGTTTTTTTGCACTACCAACACTCCTGGAGGCTCAATTGTTATTTTATTGGTATTGTCGGCTTCAATTTCAAATCCATTTATCTGTACCGGAGGCAAGGTCAATATTTTAATATTGTATTTACCCGCAAGATATTTAACACCTTTGTTCAGATACTGAACATTTATAAGATTGTTTTGCATATCGCTAATCAAAATCGAAGGTTCGAAACCGGCGGGAATCCTGCCGTTTATATCAACCAGCAAAACACCTTGCGGGCAATTTACCGAAACGGTATTGTGTTTTCCTTCCGAAAGGCGGATATTATCAACCACCGCCGGCGGCAATGTGTTAACAATCAGCTTGTATTCAGGCAAAGGATTTATATACAGCGTATCCGGCACTCCTTTAACATTAAGTGTATGAACCATATTGTACAACACCCTGTTTGTCGCTTTATCGACAAATTGCATGACCACATTGGTTTCGGAAGGCATGCCGTTTTTGTCGAGCAGGTTTACTTGCAGAGTGGTTTTGCTCAAAACACGGGTTATTATATAATTCAAAGCATCCGAGAACTGTTTTTTATCGGCGGCATTAAAGTATGTTCCTGCACAGTCGAAACTATCTTTAAAATCGTTTCCGATACCAATAATAAAAGGTTTTAGTATGACACCCTCTTTTTGGAGCCGTTCCGAAACCCGGCATATGTCTCCTTGGCACTCCTCTTTACCATCGGTAATCAGTATGACAATGTTACGGCATGCGGAGCAAGGAGTAAAATCGCCCGAGGCTTTTGCAAGCGAAGCGGCAATAGGTGTTGTTCCGTTAGGATGAATATGTTTCAAACGGTATTTAATCCGTTCAACGGGTCTGTCGGCACTGAAGGGTACTTCCAGCTTTGTATCGTTACAATCTTGCGGAGGATAATGTTTACGGTGTCCGTAAACACGCAATGCAAAATCGACATTTTGAACACCTTTGAGACTGTCGAGCACTTTCGATAACAAACGGCGAGCCATATCAAATTTCTCTTCACCCTGCCACTTGCCGAGCATACTTCGCGATGCATCCAGTATAAACAAAATCCTGGTCTTTTCGGCACTGTTTTTTTCATCTTGCCGTTGTGCAAAGACAAAACTGCCCGTAATTAACAAAAAGAGTAATATTATTACCGGCTTATTACCTTTTGTTTTTTTCATCAATTATTCCGTTTTGTGGTACTCTATTAATCCCTCCATGGGACTTTTGGTAATACGTGAAATCGTTAAACCCTCACGGCTCATCACCCTCTCCAAAATATCTTTAAAATAGTAAGCCACCGAACCGGTGAAAGCTACAGGCAACTCTTTGCAATTTTCGTATCGCAAAATATTTTCGCCGATAAAATCATTGAAATTATTCTCCACAATATTCACCACCTCTTCGTCATCAATATTTTGAGAAGCAAATTTCGACAATGAAGCTATCCATGCGTTGGAATTTTTTTCGGAATATATTTTACGGATAATAGCTCCCGAATCGAGTTTTGTATAGTCGAAAAGCTTCTGTTTTAAAATTTCGGAAGATTTTCCCGACAAAATATATTTCAGAATAAGTTTACCGAGGTGTGTTCCGCTTCCTTCATCACCAATCAAAAAGCCTAACGAAGGTATGCTTTTAACAATATTTTTTCCGTCCCAATGACACGAATTTGAACCTGTACCGAGAATACATGCTATTCCTTCGCTGTTTTTAAACAACGATACGGCCGAACCTGTCAAATCGTGATTTACAAAAACTCCGGCAGCGGGAAAAAAAGTCAAAAAAAGTTCTTTTACCAATTCGCAGTTTTTTACGGTGGAACAACCCGTACCGTAAAAAAATATCTCGTCTATTTTTTGGCTCTTTATCTGTACCGGCAACAATTGCCCGAAAAGAGAAGATATTTCTTTATCGTTAACATAATTCGGATTAAACCCCTTTGAAAAATAATGCCCCTTGATAATGCCGTTATTCAATAATACCCATTCGCACTTTGTGGAGCCGCTGTCAACTATCAATTTCTTTATCATAACCGGAATTATTTCGCAAAGATAACAATTGTCGCTTTTTGGCACACCTGTTTTATTATAAATAGGGAACCGGCACAGCAATTTTGAGACTTTCTACAGCCGTTTTTATACTCTGCTTTGTATTTATTAACATGTCCGCCGCAAAGTAATATGATTATATTTGCAAAAAAACAAACGTGATTTTTTATCGTATATTACATGATGTAAAACGGTTAATGAATCCGTAATTGTGTTGCGATTCTGCTCATACAACAAATATGCAACCTGTTTTTATTAAAAAATTATGAAATTTTTAAGTCAATGAAAAGAGTTGTTTTTTATACATTTTTAACCTTATTGTCGGGTTGTATTCAGGCACAGCATTATATTGAAGGTACAATACAGGGATTTGAAAATTCCAATGTATATCTTATGCGTATCACCATCGACAGCCAAAAAACCGTCGACACGGCAAAATGCGACAGAAACGGTTCGTTCAGGTTCGATATACCCGGCAGCATGCCCGACGGAATGTACAGAATAATAAGCCACAGAAAAATGCTTGATATTATTTACCACCACGAAAACATAAGTTTTATTGCAAACGGGAATAACAACAACGACAGGATTCAAATAATAGAATCGATTGAAAACATGCTCTATTACAAATACCTTTTTGCAAAAAACGACAATCAGGAAAAATTATCGCTTTTACAACCCCTGCTGTCGCAATACCCCAAATCGGACACTTTTTATTTTGTACTGAAAAAACAGGTTGAAAAATTACAAAACAACATAGAAAACACTGCGCAAGAAATAATTAAAAATTATCCCAACACACTTGCAGCCCACTATATAAAAGCCGATAAACCCCCGCTCTTCAATCTCAACTTAACACCTGAGGAACAACGCCTGGATTTGAAAAAACACTATTTCGACAATGTGGACTTTGCCGACACAACCTTACTCAACAGCAACGTTCTTACATCGAAAATAGTGGGCTACCTTGCCCTTTACCACAATCCCGACATGAAAAAAGAGGAGCTGGAAAATGAATTTATTAAAGCAATAGACACGGTATTAAACAAAAGCATGGTTTACGACAAAACATACGAATATGTTCTCAACTATTTGGTAGGCGGTTTTGAGAGTTACGGCTTTGAAAAAGTACTTCAACATTTGGCCGATTACAACCGGCTTGACGAAATGTGCGAAAATTCGGAAAAAAAAGAGACTTTGAAAAACAAACTGGATATTATCAGCAAACTTGCAACAGGCAAAAAAGCCCCGGGATTTTCCACCGTCGATATTTACGGCAACAAAGTGGTGTTGGACAGTATAAAAAGCGATTACACTCTCCTGCTGTTTTGGGCAAGTTGGTGCCCCCACTGTACCGAAACTTTACCCGGACTCAAAGAGTATTACGACCCGTTGCACAAAGATAAATTACAAATTGTAGCCGTTTCCATCGACGAAAACAAAGACGACGTATTAAAAGCAATTAAAACATACGGTTACAACTGGATAAACATTGCCGAACTAAAAGGTTGGAACGGTGATATTGTAAAACAATACGGTGTTGACGGTACTCCCTCTTTTTTCGTCCTTGACAAAAACAAAAAAATCATTGCCAAACCTGCCAATCAAAACCAGTTGAAAAAGGTACTGGAAAAAATAACAGACTAACCGTTTTTCTTCTTTTTGAGTCTTCCGTTCCTCTTTAAGGCATCGTGTAAAATCCACTCTATCTGACCGTTAATACTTCTGAAATCATCGGCAGCCCATTTTTCCAATGCCTCCATCATTTCGGGGGTCAACCGTAATGCAAATACTTTTTTCTTAGACATTTAAATTTTCCTCAAACATTCTTTTCATTGCTTTGGCAATTGCCTCGGGGCGCTCTGTACCCAAAAGCACTTCCCTGCCGTTTTTCAAATACAATTGCAAGCCTTTATTTCCACTTATGGTGTAAGCCATATTACGCGACGATAATCTTTTGCGGTGTTTTTTATTGAAAATCCCACCCCTTGTTCTTCCCGCCTTTATTCCCCAGCCTCCATACTCCCATACGGGCTTGTACTGCCTTACTTCATAACTTTTAATGGTGCTGCGGTGAATAACCCTGTATTTCGGTATCAACGGAGGATACCGGAATTTTACACTTTGTGTATCGATTTCAATTACCAGTTTACTTCCGAATACAATCCAGTCGGCAACTAATATTATTACCGTCATCATCAATACAAAAAGTAACAACCCCCCATTACTCATCTCTTGCTTTCCGAAGGATATTCCGAGAACAAGCTGTTTATACAACCCCACGTAAAAAGGCACCAACACCACAAGCGAAACGGCAATCATCATCAATTTAATCCACAGAGCCTTGTTTTTCTGCTCCTCCTTGTACAACAACCTTTTTGCCATAAAAACAAGAGATTAATAAATTGTTCCCGTATTTACCACAGGAGCCACATCTTTATCCGAAGTAAGCACAACCATCAAATTGCTCACCATTGCAGCTTTGCGCTCCTCGTCAAGGTCTATTATATTTTTCTTCGACAACTCCTCAAGCGCCATCTCAACCATACCCACGGCACCTTCAACAATTTTCGTCCGTGCCGCTACTATAGCCGTTGCCTGTTGACGTTTAAGCATGGCTCCCGCTATTTCCTGTGCATACGCTATATAATTTATTCTCGCTTCAATAACTTTTATTCCGGCAATGGCAAGACGTTCGGTAATTTCGTTTTCCAACACCCGGTTCACCTCCTCGCCGCCACTTCGCAAAGTAATGGTAGCATCCTCATCTTCCAAATTGTCGTAAGGATAATGTCCCGCCAGTTTTCGTACCGCCGCCTCGCTCTGAATATCCACAAAATGCGCATAGTCGTCAACTTCGAAAGCGGCTTTAAAAGTGTTTTCAACCTTCCATACCAACACAACACCTATCATTATGGGATTCCCCAACTTGTCGTTTACCTTTATGGGGTCGCTGTCAAGATTGCGGGCACGAAGCGATATCTTTCTACGCGAATAAAACGGAATAACCCACCATAGCCCGTTCTCTTTTATTGTACCTTTGTACGCACCAAACAAAACCAGCACTCTCGACTCGTTGGGATTTACAACTACCAATCCCGCAAACCCGAAAATAGCCAGCATTCCGAATACCAGTAACGGCCACAATACCTGTTCGGTTAATAAAATCCATATGGGCACACCTATCATTAACAACAGGATAATAAGTGCCACATAACCCGAAAACGCTTTAAATTCTATTTCCTTTTTCATAATTTTATGTATTTAT
This sequence comes from uncultured Lentimicrobiaceae bacterium, assembly GCA_964549335.1. GTDB lineage: Bacteria > Bacteroidota > Bacteroidia > Bacteroidales > F082 > Sulfidibacterium. The sequence goes on from CAZJUQ010000054.1 coordinate 129,975, forward strand.
TTTGATATTATTTTGATATTGCAATAATACAACAATTTTCAACTCTTGTCAAGATTTTTTGTCACTTTTTTAAAAAAATGTTACTTATGCGGAAGTTGCCAGAGGCATGGATGTTACACCTAAACGTACTTATAAAAAAAGGCTTTTTACCGGACAACCTCAGTTGGAGGTTATTCAAGCTCAAAAAGACATAAAAACTTTTACTTCTGTTGTTCGCCAGTAACCGTAAGGTTGTAACCGGCAGAAACGGTTACGGTTTTATTTTCATCAACATCTATCGATATTACGGTTTTGTCGCTGTTCAAAGTTATGTTGTGTTTAACGTGAACCCTTGCCCAATCGTTTTGGGGGGCATTTTGTCCCGCTGCCCAGTTCGAATCGTCTTCCCAATTTCCTTCCGCAACGGTATAAAACGGTACCGGAGCTGTAGAATTAACCCAATCGCCGCTACTCATATTTTCCAGCGTACCGTTGTTATTTCCTATTCCGTCGGTTGCAGTTGTTCCGCTGCCTTCGTTAAATTGCCAATAACCCGTCAATCCCGTTTCCACACCCTGCAATGTTTTATGCATATAATTTCTTATGGTAACGGAATCAAGTTCAACGTACCAGATGCTGAGTTCGTCCATTTGACCGGTATAATATTGGTTGTACGTCGGGTCTTCGTATGCGGCACCGAGCAAGGTGCGGTTTACCGAAACATTTGAATAGGAATAAGAAAAGTCGGTGGCATCGGGTTTTCCGTCGATGTAAAGCTTACCGTGTCCGTAGTCGTCGGTCCATGCAATATGGTGCCACGAACCGTCGAGGACAACCGTATGCGAAGTATCATCGAGCAGTTCGTTATAATTGTCGTCGCGGATAAAAATATGAACCCTTCCGTTTTCGTTCACACCGATTTGAAACTGGGGTTTGTAATTGGTAAAGCGGTATTCGGAAAACAGCGTGCCGCTTCCGGCATTACCTTTTACCCACATCATTATGGTATATCCGTCGTTATCGCCGGGGTTGTAGATTGGCAGATGGTTTTGCTGGTCTATAATAACGCGGTCGGCGTCGGACGGACCGTCGAAATCGAGGCAGGTTCCGGCTTCATCGTCGGTTTCGTACGCCCTGCCTATCAGGAACTGGCTAAACGAATCGATTTCCTTGAAGGTGGCTTTATCGTCCGAAGCATCCACCGAAGAAGCTTTGCGGTAATATTCCCAGTCGGAAGTATTATCATTTCCCGTACGTTTGTAAAGGACGATATTTTCCGGAGATGCTTCATCGGAAGCGGTCAAATCTTCGGAAACTTCAAATGTTATTTGCGTTTTAAAGCTTCCCGTGCCGTGCCTGTCCATTATCCAGTATTGCGAACGGAAAACCGTATCGGGTTGGAAAGGAACGTCGCCGTCAAGGGTATCAATGCGCGACACAAGTGTTGTGGCACCGCTTTGATAATTATAAGACATGGATACACCCGTTCCAGAATAATTCACCGTACCTTCGGCTTCCTGTTGGTAATCGGCCGCACCGAATCCGTAAACAATTTCCGAATCGTCAAAATGAATGGGATTGTAGTTTGTACCTTTTACGTCACCCGCAACACCGCCCGTATAATCAAAAACGGAGTCGTTTTGATAATTGTTAAAGGAGAACCAACTAACCAGCCCCGGTGTTGAAGGCGAAAGGGCAAGATGCTGATATTTTCTTATCTCATCCTGAGTACGGGCAATGTTCCACAGGCGCAATTCATCCATTTTTCCTTTGAAATATCTTCCTGTTTGATCGCAATTATTACCTATCCAAACGGCTTTGTCGTTGGGTGTCAGTGCAGAGGCGCCGCCTGTTTTTGCATCAAGATATCCGTCGATGTAAAGGTAAAGCGAATCGTTGTCAAGCACCGCAGCCACATGGTGCCATTTTGAATCGTTTACTTCCGTAACACCCGCAACCGTTTTCCCACCCGCAACAAATTGAAGGGTATTATCGTTACCGTTTCTTTGCAGCCGCCAGGTTCCCGTCTCATCACCTTTGGTTATTACGGCCTGGTATGTTTTTGTAAACGATTCTATTTTGAGCCAAACCTCAATGGTCATGGTTTGGGTAAAATCGTAAACCTCTTCATTGTCAAGAATAATGTAATGCGTAAAACCGTTCATCTCCATCATTTTCCCCGGCAACCCGTCGGGAGAATCTTTTCCGCGCCCTTTGAGCGGTATTTTGTAATCGGGCTTATCGGGGTCGTTACTTGCTATAACAAGAGTATCCCTGAAAGTGGAATCGTAATCGGGAGAAAACGAAACAGAAATATCTTTTGTTTTGAAAGGAGCCACAATAAATGTTTTGGTATCCACATCAAAATAAGAAGTAGCCGATGTTATATTACTTACCGACAAAGTGTCGGCACCGTTGTTTTGTATCTGTAACGTACGGGAAACGGTGTTACCCTTATAAACCACATTAAAATCCAAATTACCGGGGTCGGTATCTATGTCGGGGTGCAAACCTTTTCCGATGATAAATTGGCAAAAATGGTCAATACTGTCGAACGTAACTGTATTGTTAACCGTATCAACCGAAAGCGCATAAGCCACGTCATGCCATTCACCGTCGGAATACGATTCACGGCTGAAAAGTCCCAAATCGTGCGGGTTGTTGTAATCGGCGGTAGTAAGATTTTCCTCTATCTTAAAGGTAATTTTTGTATTAAACCCGCCCGCATTGAACCTGTCGAAAACCCAATATTGCCCGTAAAAAACGGAATCGACATTGGCGGGATTTTCGTCGGGCATGGTGTCTAACTTGGTAACGGTAACTTCGGCGCCGCTTTGCGAATAATAGTCGAGAGTAACATTCTGGCCGGTAAAGGACACGGTTCCGGAGGTTTCGGTATGGGTATCGCTGCTTCCGGGCCCGAAAGGAACGGGAGAATCGACACGGCAGGTTGAAGCATCAAAATTATGCATCACTCCCTCATTGGGCATTATATAATCTAAAATAGAGTCTCCCGAAGTTTCGTTAAACTGGAAATAGCTTACCAGTCCCGATTCATGACCTGTCAACCTTACATTTTTGTTTTCCCTGATTTCCTGTTGGGTACGTGCTATGTTCCATATACGCAGTTCGTCCAGCTTTCCGTAAAAGTTGTAGTCGCCGTTAAGATTGGTATAAATACTGCCGATGGTAACAGGATAATCGCTTTGTGGTATAGTGCTTTGGGTGGTGTGTGCACACTCTTCACCGTCCACATACAGATAGAGATTGCCACTCCCCATAACACAGGCAATGTGATGCCAGTAACCGTCGTTTATATTTCCTGACGTAAGGCCGGCGTAGTTAATTTCGAAATGTACTTTTGATGAATAGTTCATAAGAGAGACCGACCATGTGTGATCTCCTTTGGTAATAATAAACCTTTCGTTGTTGTTACCGTTATTTCCG